>NZ_LT629701.1:2710000-3427500 GCF_900103775.1 Allokutzneria albata
GATGCCGCCGAGCGCGGCGGCGTGACGGCCCGCCAGCGCTCCGAGCGAGTGTCCGTTGAGGACGATCGTGCGGAATCCCTTCCGGCGCAGTCCCATCGCCAGCTCGTGCAGTACGCGGCCCTGCGCGGCGAGGGTGAGCTTGGTGGGGTCCGGGTGAGCACTGCGGCCGAAGCCGAGCCGGTCGACCGCGAGGGTGGCGTAGCCGCGCCGGACTGCCTCACGCGAGTACGCGTCCCAGTAGTGGTGGTCGTAGGTCGCGCCGTGCACGAGGAGCTGGACGGGCGTCCGCGGGGTGATCCGCGCGGGTCGGCAGAACCAGGTCGCCACGCCCGCTTCGGTGCTCTGCGGCGAGCAGTGGGGCGCGGGCGTGGTGGGGGTCATGAGCGCGGCGACGAGCGCCGTGGGAACGACGATTCGCTTGCGGAATCGCGCATAAGCAGAGAGAAACACGGTGTGGCCAATCGGAAGTAGAGGCGCGACTCAGCTGTCCGGGACTCTCCGAGCCCCAACGCCGGCGGGCGCCTGTTCCACCGGTGTCTCTCTGAGTCGAGTCTACGACGGCCGCAACCGATTAACTCAGCAGGTGTCGACCTCGCGCAGGTACCACTCCACCAGGACCCGCCCGGCCTCGCCCATCGGGTGCGCCCGCGGGTCGGCGCCGTGGGTGTGCGCCACCACGTCGCCGGTGGACGCGTCCACCGCGAGGTCGAACCAGTCCGCGCAACCGCCGACCTCGATGCCGTCCAGTTCGGAGTCGCTGCGGGTCAGTGGGTACCCCGCGTAGACCAGCAGCTCGTAGAGCTGGTGCCCGTGCCACTCCCGCAACAACTCACCGCTCTCGGCGATCTGCTGAGCGCCGTCGACGGTGACCACGAAGTACTCCACCACGCCACCTCACGTCCCTCCCGCCGCGCGCCCTTCCTGGGGCGGGAAAGTGGCTACGCTACGTCCGTTTTCGCTGGTCCGCTCGCTGTGGGCGGATTTGGCCGACAGTTCGCGACGCAGTCGTGACGCTGTCGTAGCCAACCCCTTGACCTCCAGTTAGCTGGAGGTTCGACACTGGCTGCCACCCCGTCCGAGGTGAATGGAGTCAGTTGATGCCCGACCGCACCGGCGTGCTCGACGAGGCGTACCAGCGCCTGCACCGCACCGGCCCCGAGTTCGACGGCTGGTTGTCCAACCACGCGCCGATGACCGTGGAGGCGATGGTCCGCGCCGGGCGCCCGGAGCTGGTGCACCGGTGGGTCGACGCCTACAGCGACCAACTCGACGAGTTGCCCGCCGCGACGCACCGGATCGGTTCCGAATGGCTGGCGGCGATGGGCGACGAGCGCCGGATCGGCGACTGGATCGCGCACTTCCGGGTGGAGCTGGCCGAGCGGCCGTGGCGGGAGGTGCTGGCGACGTGGTGGCCGCGGCTGCTCCCCGGGGTCGCCGCGGGCGCGACGCACGGCGTGATCCGGGTCGGCCACGCCGTGCGCGTCCTGCTGGAGGGCGAGCAGACGGCGCCGCGGCTGGACGAGCTGGCGCACGGGCTCGGCTACTGGGCCGCGCGGTGGGAGTCGGTCCCCGGCGCGGCCTGCCCGGAGGGAACGCTGCCGCCGCACGAGGCGATCCTCGGCGTTCCCGTGCTGCCCGAGCGGACCGGCGGCATCCAGGCACGCCTGGCCCGGCTGGCCGATCTCGCCGGGTGGTCCGAGTCCCTTGCCGCGCTGCGCTGCCCCTCGAACTCGGCGCAGGCGTACGACATGCTCGCCGATCTCGTCGATGTGGCTGTGCTGCGCTACCGCACGCACGGGCACGGGGCCGCGATCATGTCCGTGCACGGGGCGACAGCGCCGAACGCGGTCCTCCGCACGCTTCCGGCGCTCCCGGAGAAGCTGTGGGTGCCGAGCCTGTGCGCCGCGTGGATCGCGACGGCCGCCGTCACCTCGATCTACGCCCCTTCACAGCCGGCCCCGGTTGAGGAAGGCGCGGATCTGGCGGTGGACGAGGTACTTGAGCGGGCCGTCGCGACCGGTGACTCACACGCGATCAAGTTCGCCGACACCGCCATGGACACGTTCGCGCACAAGGGAACCCCCGATGCGCTCGCGGCCGCTCAGCGGTGCACGGACCTGATCAGCCCATCGTGAACGGAACGACCACTGTGGACTGCCGACCTTCCGTGGCGGTGGCGCTGGCGCGCAGCGAAGTGGTCCCGCTGCCGATGGCGCTCCAGACCTCCAGCTTCACGCATCCGTTGGCGAGGCTGGACAGCGTGCCGGTCTGCGTTTGGAGTCCGGCCGACTGCGTGTAGTTCTCCCATCCGGTCACCGGGTCCGTGGCGAAGTAGCGGTAGGTCTCCGTGCGCGTGTAGTTCCCGGAACCGTTGGGGTCGTATGAGATCCGCGCCTGCACTCCGTTGCCGACCGCGGTCGCGGAGTCCACGTTGAGCGAGAACTGGGTCTGCTTCGCCGGGTCGATGCTCCCGGTGAGCCCGCACGCGGTGTAGACCCGGGCGTTGGTCGGCACGCCGTCGAAGTTCCGCCCACCGGCGCTCGTGACAGCATCGTCACGGGCACCGGAACCGCTCGTGGCGGAAAGCGTGTTCGGGCTCGTCACGTGCAGCGTCGCGGAGGTCGGCGGCGGCGTCACCGTTCCCCCTCCGGTCGTCGCGGTCTTGCCCGCGGGCACGTTCAGCGTGGTGCCGTTGGAGAAGGTCACGGTGATCGGGGCGGTCCCGGTGTTGCCGGCGACGTAGGTCCTGGTGCCGCCCTTGCTGAACACGGCGTGCAGCGGGTGGTTCGCGGTGATGCTCGTGTCGACCTGCCCGAGGGCGCTCAGGTTGCGCAGCCAGTGGAAGGTGTGCGCTCGGCTCTCGCCCTCTTCGGGGGTGTAGTTGGTGCCGCGGAAGGCGTTCAGCGCTTCGTCCGGTTTGGACAGTGCTTGGAAGGACCAGATGATGTCCTGCCACACCTTCGGCTGGCTGCCGCTGTTGCGGACGATCTCGGCCACGTTGCGGTCGATGTAGCCGGGGTTGTGGCCGAGGTAGAGCGAGCCGCCGGTGATCGGCAGCATGTTGATGCCGTGGATCTTCTCAGGCTCCGCGGTGAACCAGGTGGAGTACGCGCCGCCGTCGCCCCACACCATGCCGACGGTGGAGTGCTCGAAGGCCGCCGGGAACGCCTGGTCCTGCGGGTCGAACCAGTAGTTCTGGATGGCGCTGGCCTGGGTCGTGTAGATGTAGAGGCCCGCGTCGCGGATGGCGTTGTTGCCGGTGACCTGGCCCCACTGGATCAGCGCGTTGGCGAAGTTCATGCCCTCCGACGAGGACTCCTGGTTGTTGCCCGCGAAGAAGGCGCCGTGCCCGGCCGCCCAGTCGTGCCCGGCGAAGATGTCGAAGTCGCGCAGGAACGGGAACCTCGTGTCGTTGCGGTCGTAGTTGTTGGCGTCTCGGACCAGCAGGTCGACCATGCCGCCGTACTGGCCACCGGAGGCCCAGTCGCGGTCGAACTTCGCCAGGGTCGCGGCCGCGGCGATGTAGTAGCCGTAGTGGAAGTGGTGGTCGTTGAGATCGGTGTCGGAGCCGTAGGAGGCCGGGTAGCCGATGAGCGTTCCCCAGTTGCGGTCGTAGTAGAAGACGCGCTGCGACTTGCCGGGCGACGCGGTGAACCAGTCGGTCAGCCGCGCTCGGATCGCGTTCAGCATCTTGTCGCGCACATCGGTCCGGTTGACCTGGTCGGCGATCTCCGCGAGCCGAGCCGCGCGCCCGAGCGCCTTGCCCGTCCAGTAGGTGTCGTTGTTGAACCCGGCCAGCGGGTCACCCTGTGCGGCCTGGTCGAGGAAACCGTTGAGGGTGGCGAGATCCGCGCCCGTCATGGCCACCGAAGGCAACTCCGGCAGAACGCCGTTGTAGCGCATGGTGGTGGTGAACGACGAAGTGCCGACGAGCGTCTTCATCGGTCCACGCGGGGAGATGTAGGTGTTGGCGATCGGAGTGCCACCGCCGCTGAGGTGCTGCCATTGGTGCGGATAAAGGGAAACGACGGTTCCGGTCGCGGAGCCCTCCAGCGCCTGGGTGGTGAACGCGTAGGTCGCGCGAACCGTGCTCGCGGCCTGGTCGTAGTTCCACGACACGCGTGTGCCCGTGATGTGCGCGTGCGCATAGGTGCCGTAGGCGTTGGCCAGCGCGACGCGATCGGAGTTCCCGGGCAGAACCGCGACGGAGAAGAATCCCTTGCCCGCCAGGTTCGATGTGATCGCCGTACCGCCGGAACTCCACGTCGCTCCGCTCGGCGCATAGGCGACGTAGTCATGACCGTCGACCGAGAAACCGATGCGGGAGCCGCTGTTCAACCACACGGTGGGCGCTGCGGAGAAGCTCAGCCGCGCGTCTCCGCCGGTCACTTTGGCGTAGACGAACGGGGAACCGTGGCCGATCGTGGCGCGCAGCGTGCGGGCCCCGTCCGACCAGAACGGGCTGACGGTCCAGTCCGTCCAGCCGTCGACCTTCGCCTCCGACGCGTTCAGCCCGGTCACACCGAGGGTGAAGTCCGCGCCGTACTGGTAGTGGTACTCGCCGACGCCGGTCGCCGTTCCGGTGATCGTCGGCGTGGTCGCGTAGTCGACGCCGAGGCCGCCCGCCACGGTGTCGAAGGACAGCGGGTGCGCCATGAGGTTGTCGGAGAAGGCGCATTCCGTGCGCTTGTAGACCAGCGAGGACCACCAGTCGTTCGTCGGAACCGCTCCGGCGGGCGCGTTCGCGGTCAGGTGGCGCCGGGGGTTGGTGGCCAGGTCGGAGCACGCGGTCGGCAGCGCCGCCCCCGCGGGCAACGCCGTGGTGTAGCTGCCCGCGCCGACCGGCTCCGCGGCCGCGGGCAGCGCGGGAGTGGCCAGGAGCAGTGCTGTTGTCGCGATCAAGCCGAGTCTGAACCCGCTGCGTTGGCCCATGGACAGCTCTCCTTTGAGCGTGGTCGTCGAGCAGCGGCGGAGCTCGATGGTGAGAGCGCTCTCGCGAAGTTGTAGCAACGGTTCGGGGCCTTCGTCAACGATTCAGTGCCGTTGGTGCCGGTCGTGCTGGCGGGAGTGCAGCCGTTCCTGCTCGTGCAGGTCGCGCTCCTCCACCGCGATCACGTCGTCGCTGGCGTCCCGCGTCGCCTTGATCAGCTCGTCCAGCTTGAGCAGGATCGCCTCGGTCTGGCGGTTCGTGCTGTGCTGGATGCTGAACAACAGCAACAGGCTGACCAGAGCGCCCAGCGAGTACACGATCGTCTGCCAGTGCGCGGGAAATCCACTGAGCACACCGGCCAACAGCAACGCGATCACGACGATGATGCTGAGCCCGCTCATCCAAGGCGATCCCGCGGCCGTTGCGACAGCGTCGGCCACGCGCGAGAAAGCCTCGCGGGCGTGTTTCACCGTGTGTTTTCCCGGTTCTCCAGGCCGACCGCGTCGCGCAGCTCCTCGCGGTCGTGGTCCAGGTCGGGGTAGTTCTTCGACAGGTGCGCCATGATGTCGGAGAGCCCGTCCGCGAGCGCGTTGAGCTTGTGCTGCACGGCGTCGTCCGCACGCTTCTGCGTGTTCTGCAGCAACGCCACCAACAGGAACGTGACGATCGTCGTCATCGTGTTGATGATCAGCTGCCAGGTGTCGGTGCTGTCCAGCAGGAAGTACGACGGCGCCCAGATGATCACGAGCAGCACGCACAGCACGAAGAACCACGCCCGGGAAACGAAATTGCTGGTGTGCGTGGCGAACCTGTCGAAAACCGACAGCCTCCCCGAAACGTCCGAGGGCATCTTCGCGTCTTCTTCGTTCTCGCGCGTGGCCATCTCCGCCTCCGTTGTCTAGGCACCTTCGGCATACCCGCGGCGAGACGACCTTGAAACCCTCGCAGAATTCGGGGAAAGGCCGAAGGTGGGCTGACCGACATGCCCCTGGAGACGGACAACGCCGGGGGCACCCAAGACCACTCCGACCACATGACGTTCGGGTACCACGTCCTCGAACACGACCCCGTCGTCCGCACTCACCTCTACTCCCGCGGAGTCGCTTACGCTCGGGCCCATGCTGGAGAAGGCGCGGGACATCGCACGACGCTCGCAGGAGATCGCACCGAAGCTGCTCGAACATCTCACCGTCACGCCGCTCCTGCCGTTCTCCGCGTTGGGCGCACACCTCGGCGCCGACCTGCTGGTCAAGTGCGAACACCTCCAACGCACCGGCTCCTTCAAAGCCCGCGGTGCGCTCGCGAAGACCCTGACCTTCACCTCGGAGCAGCGGCGGCGCGGCGTTGTCACCGCGTCCTCCGGCAATCACGGCCTCGGAGTGGCCAACGCGCTCGCCGCACTCGGCGGCCAGGGCGTCGTGTTCGTGCCGGAAAACGCCTCCCCGGTCAAGGTCGCGGCGATCGAACGCCTCGGGGCGCGGATCCAGCGCCACGGCACGGACGTCGGCGTGCTCGAACGGCTCGCGCGCGAGCACGCGGCCGACCACGACATGGTCTACATCCCGCCGTACAACGACCCGGAGGTGATCGCGGGACAGGGCACGGTCGCGGTGGAAATGCTGGAACAGACCGGAGAACTCGACGCGGTCGTGGTCGCGGTCGGGGGCGGCGGGTTGATCAGCGGTGTCGCGTCGGTCCTCAAGCGGCGCTGGCCGGGCGTTCGGATCATCGGCGCTTCTCCGGCCAACGACGCGGGCATGATCGCCTCGGTCCGGGCCGGGGAGGTCGTGTGGGTCGACGCCGAGCCGACGCTGTCCGAGGGCACTTCGGGCAACATCGAGCCCGGCGCGATCACGGTGGAGCTCTGCCGTTCGCTGGTCGACGACTGGGTGCTCGTCGACGAGGGCGCGATCGCCGCGGCGCTGCGCATGATCGTCGACACCGAGCACCACCTCGTCGAGGGTGCGGCCGCCATGGCGTTCGCCGCGGCCCTCGCGAAGCGGGACGAGCTGGGCGGACGGCGGGTCGCAGTGATCTCGTGCGGGGCGAACATCTCCGCCGACCTGCTCGCCGACGCCCTCTCCACCACCAGCCGATCGGGTTAGGGCGAGCTAGACGTTTCCGAGGACGCGGGTGATGGCGATCTCGATGACCACGCGGGCCGGGTTGGGTTTGGGAGTCCGGTAGCGGGCGGCGTAGCGCGCCTCGGCGTCGGCAACCGACGCGGCGTCCTCGCGCACGACGGCGCGGCCTTCGAGGGTGGACCAGCGCCCGCCGTCGACCTGGCACACCGCGACCCGGGCGCCGTCGGAGCCCGCGGCACGGACGTGCTTGACCTTCTGCGAGTGGGAGAAGGTGATCACGCGCGCGATGCCCGCCTCGGCGTCGAGGGTGACGCCGACGGGGACGACGTGCGGGGTGCCGTCCTTCCTGATCGTGCTCAGCGTGCAGAGGTGGCGTTCCGTCCAGAAGGCGTGGCCGCCCTCGCTCAACTCGATCTTCGGCATGGTGGTCATTATGGTCCCATGGGCTTGTTTCCCCGCGAGCGCGCCGAGATCGCGCCGGGCGCGGTGCACGTGCCGGACTGGCTCGGCCTCGACGAGCAGCGGAGGCTGGTCGAGGCGTGCCGCGAGTGGTCCCGCCCGCCCGCCGGGCTGCGCGCGACCCGGATGCCGAACGGCTCGGTGATGTCGGTGCGCTCGGTGTGCCTGGGGTGGCACTGGACGCCGTACCGGTACTCGCGTTCCACCGAGGACGGTTCGCCGGTGAAGCCGTTCCCGGACTGGCTCGGCGAACTGGGGCGGCGGGCCGCGGGCGCGGACTACCGCCCGGACATCGCCCTGGTCAACTACTACGACGCCGGAGCGCGGATGGGCATGCACCGCGACGCCGACGAGCGCAGCCCGGAGCCGGTGGTCTCGCTGAGCCTCGGCGACGCGTGCGTGTTCCGCTTCGGCAACACCGACGACCGCGGTCGCCCGTGGACCGACGTCGAGCTGCGCTCCGGCGACCTGTTCGTCTTCGGCGGGCCGTCGCGGCTGGCCTACCACGGTGTGACCAGGACGTTCCCGGGTACGGGGCCGGAGATCGGCCTGCGCGGAGGCGGACGGCTCAACATCACGCTGCGGGTCTCGGGCATGGATTGAGCCCGGCAGGGGAATGCCCCCGACGTGACCGGACAGAACGGACGCGTCGTCGTCTTCGCGCCCTCGCCGCAGCTCACGGTGACCGTCGAGGACCTCAACGGCGAACCCGACATCCACGTGCACCCCGGCGGCCAGGGCGTCTGGCAGGCCCGGATGATCACCTCGCTCGGTACCGGGGTCGTGCTGTGCGGAACCGTCGGCGGCGAGACCGGGCACGTGCTCAAGCACCTGATCAGCGACCCCCTGATCGAGCCGCAGCTGCTCGACGTGGACGCCCGCAACGGCGCCTACGTGCACGACCGCCGCGACGGCAGCCGGGACGAGCTGGTGGACATGCCCGCGGGCGAGCTGTCCCGGCACGACCTCGACGACCTCTACGAGCTGACCCTGACCCACGCGCTGGACACCGGGATCGCCCTGCTCAGCGGTCCGGGCAACGACCGCGTCCTGCCGCACTCGCTCTACCGCAGGCTCACCGAGGACCTCTCCGCCAACGGCTGCCGCGTGCTGGCCGACCTGGCCGGAGGGCGACTGGCGCAGGTGCTCGAAGGCGGGCCGTCCTTCGTGAAGGTCAGCCACGAGGAGCTGATCGAGGACGGCCGCGCGGACAGCGGCGACCTGCCGGACCTGGTGGCGGCGATCAAGGAGATCGCGAAGCGCGGGCCGGGCACCGTGGTGGTCTCCCGGGCCGCCGAGCCCGCGCTGGCCCTGGTCGAGGACGAGCTGTTCACGCTGCACGTTCCGGACCTGAGCCCGGTGGACACCCGCGGCGGCGGCGACTCGATGACCGCGGGCGTCGCTGCCTGCCTCGCCAAGGACGAACCCATGACGGACGCGCT
Organism: Allokutzneria albata; assembly: GCF_900103775.1. Lineage (GTDB taxonomy): Bacteria > Actinomycetota > Actinomycetes > Mycobacteriales > Pseudonocardiaceae > Allokutzneria > Allokutzneria albata. The sequence goes on from NZ_LT629701.1 coordinate 2,718,916, forward strand.
GCGGATCGGCGCGGCGGCGGGAGCCCTCAACATCACCCGGCGCGGCCTCGGCACCGGCGGCGGCGAGGCCATCCGCACCCTGGCCGACCGCGTGGAACTGCGTCCCCTATCGGAAAGCTGGTCATGATCGCGCTGATCACGAACGACGACGGCATCGACTCCCCCGGCCTCGCGGCGCTCGCCCGCATGGCCGTCCACTGTGGACTGTCCGTGGTGGTGGCCGCGCCCGCGGAGGAGTCCAGCGGTACCAGCGCCGGGCTGACCGCGGCCAAGGACGACCGCCGGATCGCGTTGGCGCGCAAAGAACTCCCGGGCCTGCCGGATGTCCCCGCCTACGCGATCGCCGGGCATCCCGGCCTGATCGCCTTCCTCGCGGCCCAGGGCGCGTTCGGCGCCAAGCCGGACCTCGTGCTGTCCGGGATCAACCGCGGTGCCAACGTCGGCCGGGCCGTGCTGCACTCCGGAACCGTCGGCGCGACCCTCACCGCGTCCATCAACGACCTGCGCGGTCTCGCCGTGTCGCTCGACGTCGGGCTCGCGGGTTCGGAGCAACCCCACTGGGAGAGCGCTGCGGGCATCGTCGAGCAGGCGGTCGAGCTGCTGCGGAACTCCCCCGCCGGGACGGTGCTCAACGTGAACGTGCCGGACGTGGCGGCGGACCGGCTCGGTCCGTTGCGCCACGCCCGGCTCGCCCGCTTCGGTACCGTGCAGAGCCGGGTGCGGCAGCTCGACGACGACAGCATCGAGGTCGTCGCGGTCGACGTGGACGACGCGCGACCGGAGCCGGACTCCGACGCCGCGCTGCTCGCCGCGGGGCACCCGACGATCACCGCGCTGCGGTCGGTCGCCGAGGATCCCGGCTTCGAGCTACCGAACGCGTGACAACCGCGCCGCCGATGTGCCCAAACCGGTTGGCAGGAAAGAGAAAACCCTCTTGACCTGCTCGACGCCGTACATCCGGCGGAGTTCGGCGTCCTGGTAGCGCACGCACTTCACGTGCCACTCCATGATCCCCGACATCCACTCCTTGAGGTCCTCGGCCTGCCGGGTCACCACGGCGCGGGTCCTCTCGTCGAGGTCGAACTCCTCGAACAGGTCGGCGAGGTCGTTGGCGAGGATGTGCTCGAACTGCCGCATGCGCGCGTTCATCAGCTTGGCGACGACGTCCCGCGCGGTGAGCCGATCGGTGCCGAGGAAGTTCTCCACGACGACGACCATGTTGTGCACCTCGCCCTCGAACTCGACCTCCTTCTGGTAGGAGAACAGGTCGTTGGTGAAGCAGGCGTAGTCCATCGCCGCGGTGACCAGCTCGTGCAGCGTCCGCGTCTGGTACAGCTCCGGCGGCACCAGGTCCAGCGCCTTCACCCGGGCCAGCCGGATGGTCATGTCCGAGCCGAAGGTCCTGCGGCGCATCTCCACGTAGTCGATCGGGTCGGGAATCCGGTTCTGCGCCTGGTTGTCCACCTCCCAGACCCAGCTGTCGACCATGTCGTCGACGGCCTTGCGGAACTCCGCGCGCCCGCCCGGGGACAGCGGTCCCGCGGTGCGCCTCCACAGGTCGTCGAGCCCGCGCTCGATCGGACTGGCCGGCGCCGGTGCCTTGCCGTCCAGGGGCATGAACTGCTTCAGCCGCTCGGCGCACGCGCGCGCCGCGGCCTTGTTGCGGGCGATGCCGAAGACCAACGGGAAGTAGTCGTCGCCGTAGGTCCCCCACGACAACCAGTCCGAGGAGAGGTTCAGCTCCTCCGGGTCCGCGTCGGCGTGGATCATCGCCGCGCAGTGCGCCAGGTCGATGCCCCGCCCGCGCGCCTCGTCCCAGATCGCGCCGCGTTCGACGCCGGGCACCACCTCGTAGAAGCCCATGGCGCGCTGCCAGTCGATGGTGTGCTCGCGGGCGGCCTCGATGTGCGGGCTGGTGCGGACGGCGTACGGCATGTACAGCTCGGGCAACGGCAGGTGGCCCACGGGTCGCTCCGGCGTGTACGTGTGCTCACGCAGAGCCCTGCGCACGCCCGGCCGGAACTCCAGCCGGGCCGCCGAGGTGCCGAGCCCGACCGGCCCCGCGAGCAACGGGTTCGGCGGCGCGTCGTTGTCCATCGCCTGGTTCATGTAACGGCTGGAGCGCGCGTGCCACTCGTGCCCGCCGGACTGCCAGTCCTGCAGTCCCTTCACGTACGCGGCGATGGCGAGCTGTTCGTGCGGCAGGAGGTTGTGCTGGGCGGCCAGCGCGGGAACCTCGACCAGCGCGGTGTTCTCGAACTGCCGCAGCCGCGAGGTCAGCAGGTCGTTGGTCAGCTCGGCCGCTTCCTGCGTGGAGTTGCCCAGGAAGCGCTCGAACACCAGCACCGCGTTGGAGTTCTCGCCCTCCTCCTCCACCTCGCGCTGGTAGGAGAACAGGTCGTTGCGCAGGTGCACGGCGTCGGAGAAGGTGTCCCGCAGGACCTCCAGCGGCCGGGAGTACGCGACCTTGTCCGGCACCTCGGCGCCGACCGCGTACTCGACCAGGTTCGCCGACCACGGCGCCCCGCCGACCCGGCGCCGCATCTGGATGTACTCGATGGGGTTGGCGATCCGGCCCAGCTCGATGTTCTTGAGCTCCCAGATGGACTCCACCATCAGGTTGTGCGTGCTGGTGATGAACCGCCTGCGCCAGTCGACGGTCATCGACGGGACGGTGCGCTCCCACAGGTCCTTCAGCCCGGCCTCGGCAGGGTTCGTCACCTCGGGGGCGACCTCGCCGTCCATCGTCATGAACTTCTCCAGGCGGTCCAGGTACGCCTGGCCGCCCTTGATGTCCCGCGAGTACTTGAACTCCTCCAGGAAGTGGTCGTCGAAGAAGAACACCCACACGTACCAGTCGGTGATCACGTCGAGGACGTCGCCGTCGCAGTCCGGGTGGGTGTAGGCGCACATCAGGCCGTAGTCCATCCTGGCGAGCCGCTCGGCGGTCCACACCAGCCCGCCGTCCGGCGTCCGCGAGTCGAGCATGCCCATCCGTTCCGCCCACTCCGCGCTGTGCCGCCGCGTCCGCTCCAGGTGCGGGTTGATCCTGGCGGGGTACGGGACATAGAACTCGGGCAGCGTGAAGGACTGCTGCTGCATCGTGCGCGCCTACTCTCTTCGGGCTCGGCTGCCTGACGCGTTCGACCCTCGCATTCGGCCCAACGCGCGGACATCGGCCAGCTGAGCGATGTCCGTCCCGAACGAGCGACCGCCGATCGTCACCCCCCGTGGCGGGCATCGCTCCCCGGAGACGCACCCGTCCGGACAACAACCAGGTCCGGCACCGCCGCCCCGGATGCCGCCCGCCGGTCGCACGCGGCCATCAGAGTGCTCTCGTTCACCTCAACGTGCGCATTCACCACGGCCACCGAACCCGGCGGGGCGCGGGCGTCAGGTCAGGAAGCGGACGCGGTCGATCAGGCCGTCGCGCACGCGGTACGCCACGAGCACGCGCCGCGGCTCGTCGTCGAGCCCGTGCGCCACCTCGTGGTCCACCACCCACCCGCGCTCGATCAACCTGCCGACCACCTCGGCGCGGCACAGCCGCTGGGCGAACTGCTCGGCGTAGAGGCCGCGCATCTCGTCGCGCCCCCGAATGCTCTGCCCCTCGTGCAGCGCGAGGTGGACGTCCTCGGCGTAGGTCGCCAGGAAGGCCTCCAGGTCGTGCGCGTTGTACGCGGCCAGCTGGCGGTCCACCACGGAGGCAGGATCGATCATGAAGCCGATTCTGGCACGCGGGGTGAACCACCGGCCCGCCTTTGTGCGCAAGAGTTATGCGCGCATGTCGTAACTGCCCGAAAGAGCCGCGACGTGGGCCCACACGCGGCCGAAGCGCTCGGCGTCCGGCACCGGCTTGCGGATCTGCTCCACCGCCCACGCCTGCTGGGCCTCGGTGGCCGAGGCCTTCCCGTGCAGGCCGACCGCGTACTCCGAGAAGTCGCGGACCAGCACGTCGAAGATCTGGCCGAGCACGTCCGGGTGGCAGCCGGTCAGCTCCGCCTGCTCCAGCACCAGCTGGCCGTAGACGACGAGCGTGAACAGGTGCCCGAGGTTGAGCAGGAAGTCCAGGTCCCGCTGCTGGGCGGCATCGGGGGCGGCCGTGGTGAGCAGCCGCTTCAGCCCCCTGGCCTGCTCGTGGAAGAGCGCGACGTTGGGCACGTGCGCGAAGGCGGTGTACACCCGCTCCCAGTCGTGGAAGGTGATCTTGCCGAGTCCGCGCGCCGGCCCCTGCTCGAACAGGAAAGCGTCGTCCGCGGCGTCGTGGCGGGTCGGCACCGGCTCGAACTCCTGCGGGTTGAACAGGTAGTTCGGCATGAACTTCAGCACGAGCGCGAGGTTGACGTGCACGGTGCCTTCGAGCTTCGGCAGCGCGCGGATGTGACCGGTCGCGGTGTTGAAGTAGGTGTCCTTCTCGAAGCCCTTGGCCGCGATCACGTCCCACAGCAGGTCGATGACGCGCTCGCCCTCGCTGGTCACCTTCATCTTGGTGATGGGGTTGAACAACAGGTAGCGGCGGTCCTCGGCGGTCGCGGAGCGGAAGTAGTCCACCGCGCGGTCGCTGAACAGCTTCATGGCGGCCAGTCGGGCGTACGCGTCCACAAAGGACTGCCGCACGTGGCCGAACTCGGTGACCCGGTTGCCGTAGAGAACCCTGTTGTGCGCGTGGGTGATCGCCTCGTAGAAGGAGTGCTCCGCGATGCCGATCGACGCCGTGCAGAGGTTGAACTTGCCGACGTTGACGGTGTTGAGCGCGGCGCTGAACGCGTCGGTGCCGGTGTGCAGGATGTCGGCGTCGGTGACCGGGTAGTCCTCCAGCCGGAACGCGCTGACGAACATCTGGGAGTTCACGACGTTCTTGATGAGCTTGAAGCTCGGGTGCTGGCTGTCCACGGCGAAGAACACGTAGCCGTCCGCGCCCTCGACGTCCGCGCGGCGCCCGAACACCGACACCATCCCCGCGATGTTGCCGTTGCCGATGTAGTACTTGTCGCCCGTCGCCGTGAAGCCGCCGTCCGGGCGCGGCGTGAGGACCATGTCGGTGGAGTAGACGTCGGCCCCGTGCTCCTTCTCCGACAGCCCGAACGCGAACACCGCGCCGCTGTCGAGCAGGGCCGCCGCGCGGGCACGGGCTTCGGCGTTGTCGCTCATCCAGATCGGCCCCAGGCCCAGGACGGTGACCTGCCAGGCGTACCAGTAGGACAGCCCGTAGAAACCGAGGATCTCGCTCAGCGCGGCGTTGCGGGTCGCGTCCCACCGCTTGCCCGGGTCGCCGCCCGCCTCGGCTGCCGGGGTGTTGAAGGTGGCGAACAGCTTCTCGCGCTTGATGAAGTCGAGGAAGTCGGTGTACCAGACGCGGTCGAGGTGGTCGGCGATCAGCCGCTGCTTGCCGCGCGATTCGAACCAGTCGATCAGCGCCCGCAGCTTCGCCCGCGACTCGGTGTCGAGGTGCTCCGGGTCGTAGGTGACCGGGTTGAACAGCGCCGGGTACTCCATCTCAGCCACCTTCGACTTCCCTCCACCCACCGTTGTTACCGGCCGGTACCCTACCAGCCGGTAACAATCGCTGACCAGGTCAGGTCGCCGGAACGTGAATCGTGCTCAGGCCGAGCACGCCGTTGCCCCTGGCGCCGTTCAGTGTGGCCGTGGCGCCGAGGGGCTGCTTGCGGATGGTGTAGCAGGAGTCCACGTAGTCGGCGTCGTTGGTCCAGAAGGAGTCCGGCACGGCCGCCAGGATCGCGTCGACAACCGGGATGTACTCGCCCGCGCCCGCCACCGCGAGGATCGCCTTCGCCGCGGCCCGGGCCAGCTCCCCGTAGCTGAAGTTGTCGTCCTCCTCCATCATCACCGCGTCCGCGGCGGCGTACTTGAAGTGCGACCAGTTCACGAGCACCTGGTTCGGCGTGTAGGTGGTCTTGTCGTGGTCGAGGTAGGGCATCTGGACCGTGTCCACAACGGGCTTGTCGTCCGGCCCGACACCGGCCACCAGGGTGTAGATCTCCGCGTCGCCGCGCAGGTCCGGCTCGTGGTCCTCGGCCAGCCGGAGCGACGTGATCTTCGCGGCGTCGTAGCCACCGGCGCCCGAAGGCTCGTCGGCGCGGACACCGAGGGCACGCAGGGAAGCACGCAGCTTGGCCAGGTTCGCGGCGAGCACGCGCTGGCGGTCCACCGCGACGACGAACAGCGGACGATCAGTGGGCAGCGCATCGACCGAGAGCCGGTGCGCGCCAGTGCGGGAGTAGGCGGTCACGGAAGTGATCTCGTCCGACGCGGGCTCGGCCACGACGAGCGCGTTCGCCGTGGTGGTCAGGGCGGCGCGGTTGCCCGCCCGGACCTGGAGCAGCGGCCCGAGGTCGGCGGGCAGCTGCTTCGAGGCGCGCACCCGGGCGCCGACCTGGTCGACCCGCCGACGCAGCGCACCCTCGGTCAGCGGAGCCAGGTCGACCTTCGACGTGGCGGCCAGGCGCGCGTGCACCTGGGCCAGCACCCCAGGGGACGCGGCGAGATCGTGCGCGACCGCGTCCACGCCCGCCGGGGGTCCGGCCACGGCCACGCCGGAAGCGACGAACAGGGACAGCACCACTGCCGCAGCTCGCATGGTTTCTCCTTGTTTCGCAGGGATTTCGCACGGTAGAGAGACGCCGCGAAGCGCAGGAAGCCCCGTGAGACGAAGTTGAGAATGAGCAACGCCTACTCATGTCCGGCCGCGCGGGCTCGCGCATGCTGGCGGCATGGCAACCATCGGAGACAGCCTCGTGCGCAGGCAGCTCTCCCGGTTCGTCGGCCGGGACGCGGAGATCGGCGTGTTCCGGCAGGCGCTCGCGGGCGCCCTGGACCGCAACGTGCTGTTCGTGCACGGACCGGGTGGGCTGGGCAAGACGAGCCTGCTGCGGATGATGCGGCTGCTGGCGGCCGAGGCCGGGCACCGCTGCTACTGGGTGGACGCCCGCGCGCTGGCCCCCGTGCCGGACGCGGTGGTGGACGCGCTCGCCGAGGCCACCTCGCACGACGGGGAACGCGCCCCGGTCGTCTTCATCGACTCCTTCGAGCGGATCGGCGCGTGCGGGCGGACCTTGCGCCAGGACGTGCTGCCGAAGCTCGACGACAACTCCGTCGTGGTGATCAGCGGGCGGCGGCCCCCGGACAGCGGCTGGCGCCTGGACGGCTGGGACCAGGTGGTGGCGGAGTTGCCTCTGGGCGCGCTCACCCCGGTCGAGGCGGAGCGCCTGCTCGCCGCGCACGGGGTCACCGACAGCACGGCGGCCGGGCGGCTGCGCGCGTGGTCGGAGGGCTCCCCGCTCGCGTTGACCCTCGCCGCGGGCGTCTACCTGGCGACGGGCGCGACGAGCCCACGGCCGACCACGATCAGCGCCTTGTTCGAAGTCGTCACGGAGACCGAGCTGGACCCGGCTTTCCACGACGCGCTCACCGTCTGCGCGATCGCGCGCGAGGTCACCGTGGGGCTGCTCGCGCACACCCTCGGCGACTCCGCGCAGGCGGCTTTCGACTGGCTCGCCAAGCGGTCCTTTGTGGACAGTTACGGCGACGCGTTGACACTGCACGACGTGGTGCGCATGGCGGTGCTGGCCCGAGTCCGCCATCGCCGCCCGGATCGGGTCATGGGGCTCAAACGCGTGCTGTGCGACCACTTCTACGCACGGGCGGCGAGCGGTGACGCGGGCGCGCTGGTCGATCTCGCGCACCTGATCGAGTCGCCGGAGATCCGCTGGGGCTACCGCTGGGAAGGCAGTTCCCGCTTCCAGACCGACCGCGTCCGCGCGGGGGACGCGGAGGTGGTCGGCCAGGCGCTCACCGCCCGTGGCTACCGCGAGTGGTGGGCGGCCAGCGAGCCCTACTACACGGGGCGTCCGGGGAACGTCACCATCGCCCGGGACGCGGCGGGCTCCCCCGTCGGGCACGCGATTTTCCTCACGCCGTCAGCACTTCCGGCCTGCGCGCGAACCGATCCCTTCGGCGCACGGCTGCTCCGCCACGCCCGGCGCCTCAGCCCGGAGGGCCAGGCGGTCGTGTGGCGCGACACCGTCGACCTGACCGGCGAAGGCTCGCACGTGCTGGCGATGCTGAACCTGTCGGCGGTGCTGCGCATGGAGGTCCGCAACCCGCGCTACGCCCTCGTGTCCGCGTTCGGCCACAACGACCGCGTGCACGCGTTCTGCGAGGCGACCGGTGGGCGGCCGGTTCCCGAGCTGGAGACGGAGTTCGACGGGCGGCGCGTGGTCGTCTACCTCATCGACTACGGCCCCGGCGGGCTGTACGTGACGCAGCGCGACGTCGTCTACCGCGAGCTCGGCCTCGCGCCGGCGACGGGGTTCACCGCGGCCGACGTCCGCGCCGCGCTGGACAGCTTCGCGTCGAGCGGGGAGCTGGCGGAGAGCCCGCTGGCCCAGGGTGCGGACATCCGCGAACGGGCCGACCACGTGCGCACGGTGCTGCGCACGGCGGTGGACCTGGAGTTCGGCACGAGCCCGCACGAACAGCAGCTCCGCGCCGCGCTCACCCGCCGGTTCCTCGACGGGCGGGAGAGCCACGACAAGATCGCCCGCGGTCTGGCGCTGAGCCGCGCCACGTACTTCCGCAGGCTCAACGAGGCGATCACCCGCCTGACGCGGCACCTCGGTTTTCCGTAGGGTCGGGGGGCATGGGAAACGTGGTCGCGTTCCACGCGCATCCGGACGACGAGGCGTTGCTGACCGGCGGAACCCTGGCCCGCCTGGCCGACGAGGGGCACCGCGTGGTGATCGTCGTCGCCACCGACGGGTGCATGGGCGAGGCCGACGGCGTGCGGCTGGACGAGCTGTGCACGAGCGCGGAAGTGCTTGGCGCGCAACGGGTTGTCCACCTCGGGTACGCCGACAGCGGGCACGGTCCACTGCTCTACGACGATCCCGCCGACCGGACGCGGTTCGCCCGCGCCGACGTGGACGAGGCCGCGGGCAGGCTCGCCGAGGTGCTGCGCCAGGAGCACGCCGACCTGCTGCTGAGCTACGACCCCAACGGCGGCTACGGCCACCGCGACCACGTGAAGGTGCACCACGTCGGCGCACGGGCGGCGGCGCTGACCGGGGTGCGCGTACTGGAGGGCACGGTCCCGGTGCCGGGCTCGGAGAAGAGGAACCGGTACAGCCCCCGCAGCGCGATCACTCACCGTTACGACGTGCGGCGCTACGCCCGGCAGAAGCAGGCCGCGCTCGCCGCGCACCGCACGCCGCTCTCCGGCAACGGCAGGTCGGCGGCGCTGTTCAGGGCGATGGTGCGGATGCCGGTACCCCTCTTCGGCGCACTCTTCGGCCGAGAGTGGTTCGTGGAGCGCCCTCACCAGCACGGATGAGCGGCGTGCCCGAAATCGGGCACGGAACTTGAGTCGGGAGCCGCGGTCTGACACGCTCGCCCCTCGTGAGTGAAGACGGGGCGGGCGATCTGGTCCGGCACGTGTCGGCCACCACCGGCCTGCCCCCGTCGACGGCGGCCAGGGTGGTCGCCGACGTCGTGGCGTACTTCGGCGAGAGCGCCGAGGACTACGTACGGCGACGGCACTCCGAGCTCCAGCGCCAGCAGCTGCGCAACGCCGAGATCTGGGGCGTGCTCGCGGCTGAGCTGCGGCGGCGGCCGGTGGCCGCTCCCGCGTTCAGCGAGCGGCAGCTGCGGCGCATCGTGTACGGGTGAAGGGAAACCGACAGGCGTGTGCGGCATCGTTGGATACATCGGCAGGCGGCAGGCCGCGCCCATCCTCGTGGAGGGTCTGCACCGGCTGGAGTACCGCGGCTACGACTCCGCCGGGCTGGCGACCCCCGAGGCGGACGGCTTCCGGGTCATCAAGACCGAGGGGCGCGTCCAGCAGCTGCGGAACCTGATCAAGGAGGAGATCCCGGCCACCATCGGCATCGCGCACACGCGGTGGGCGACGCACGGTGAGCCCAGCGACGCCAACGCGCACCCGCACCTGGACGCCAGTGGCCGGATCGCCTTGGTGCACAACGGCATCATCGAGAACGCCGACCGGCTCCGGGCGCAGCTGACCGCCGACGGCGTGGTCTTCGCCTCCGAGACCGACACCGAGGCGCTGGCCCACCTGATCGGCCGCAGCGAGGCCGCCACGCTGGAGGAGAAGGTCCGCGAGGCGCTGAGCCGGGTCGAGGGCACCTACGGCATCGTCGTGCTGGACCTGGACAACCCCGGCCAGCTGGTGGTGGCCCGCAACGGCAGCCCCATCGTGCTCGGCATCGGCGAGAGCGAGATGTTCGTCGCCTCCGACGTCGCCGCCCTGGTCCGGCACACCCAGCAGGTGGTCTACCTCGACGACGGCGAGCTGGCCGTGGTGCGCGCCGACGAGTTCCACACCAGCACCCTGGCCGTGGAGGCCAGCCCGGTGGTGAAGTCCCCGACCACGGTGGACCTGGTGGTCGACGACTACGAGCTGGGCGGCTCGGCGGACTTCATGAGCAAGGAGATCCACGAGCAGCCCACCGCGCTGAGCCGGGCGCTCAGCGGCAGGCTCAACGAGCGCTTCGCCACCGCCCACCTCGGCGGCATCAACATGGACCCGCGCGAGCTGCGCGCGATCCGCCGGGTGAAGTTCCTCGGCTGCGGTTCCTCCTACTACGCGGGCCAGATGGGCGCGCAGCTGGTCGAGGAGCTGGCCCGCATCCCCGCCGACGCCGAGCCCGCGTCGGAGTTCCGCTACCGCAACCCGGTGGTGGAGGCGGACACCCTCTACGTGGCGCTGAGCCAGTCCGGCGAGACCCTGGACACCCTCGCGGCGGCCCAGGAGCTCAAGCGCAAGGGCGGTCAGCTGCTCGGCGTGGTGAACGTGGTCGGCAGCGCCATCGCCCGCGAGTGCGGCAGCGGCATCTTCCTGCACGCCGGGCCGGAGGTGTCGGTGGCCTCGACCAAGGCGCTGACCAACACCGCGACCTCGCTGGCCATGCTCGCCCTGCTGCTGGGCCGCGTGCGCGACCTGTCCACCGCGGACGGCAAGCGGATCGTGGCCGGCCTGCGCAGGCTGCCCGACCAGGTCGCGGAGATCCTGGCCCAGGAGCAGGCGGTGGCCGAGGTCGCCGCGCGCTTCGCCGACACCAGGAGCATGTTCTTCGTCGGCCGCGTCCGGGGCTGGCCGGTGGCCCGCGAGGGCGCGCAGAAGCTCAAGGAGATCTCCTACGTGCACGCCGAGGCGTACCAGGCCTCCGAGCTCAAGCACGGCCCGCTCGCGCTGATCGACAACACCATGCCGACGGTGATCATCGTCCCTGACGACGAGCTGCTGTCGAAGAACATCGGCACCATCGAGGAGATCAAGGCCCGCAACGGCGCGGTGATCGCGGTGACCAACGCCGAGCTGCCCGAGGGCCTGGCCGACGCGGAGCTGCGGGTGCCGCGCAACGAGACCGAGCTGGACCCGATCCTGTTCACCATCCCGTTGCAGCTGTTCGCCTACCACCTGGCGGCGAAGCTGGGCCGCGACATCGACCGGCCGCGCAACCTGGCCAAGAGCGTCACGGTGGAGTAGCCGCGTGCACATCCCCGACCTGCTCGCGCGGATCTCCGCCGAGGTCGCCGACGAGGTCGGCAGGGGCTCGGCCGCCGACTACATCCCGGCGCTGGCCCGCGTCGACACCGGCCGGTTCGGCATGGCCGTCGCCGAGCTGGACGGAACCGTGCACGGCACCGGCGACTGGCGGCAGCGGTTCTCGGTGCAGAGCGTGTCGAAGGTGTTCACCCTGGCCCTGGTCCTCGCCCAGCCCGGCGGGGACCAGGTCTGGGACCGCGTGGGCCGGGAACCCTCCGGTGATCCGTTCAACTCGCTCGTCCAGCTCGAACACGAGGACGGCATCCCGCGCAACCCGTTCATCAACGCCGGCGCCCTGGTGGTCACCGACGAGCTGGCCGCGCGCGGCAGTGATGTGACGGGGGAGCTGCTTTCCTTCCTGCGCAAGGAAAGCAGCTCCCCCGGGATCACCGTCGACGAGGAGGTCGCCGCTTCCGAGGCCGCCCACGCCGACCGCAACCGGGCGCTGGCGTACTTCATGGCCTCCTACGGCAACATGCGCGCGTCCGTGCCGGACGTGCTCGCGCAGTACGTGCGGCAGTGCTCGATCGCGATGAACTGCGCCGAGCTGGCGTTGTCGGGGTTGTTCCTCGCGCGGCACGGCATCCGCAACGACGGGACCCGCCTGTTGGAGCGCAGCCAGGCCAAGCGGATCAACGCCGTCATGCTCACGTGCGGCACCTACGACGCGGCGGGCCAGTTCGCCTACCGCGTCGGCCTGCCCGGCAAGAGCGGTGTCAGCGGCGCGATCCTCGCCGTCGTGCCCGGCCGGTGCACCGTGTGCGTGTGGAGCCCCGGCCTGGACGCGCGCGGCAACTCCGTCGCCGGTGTCGCCGCCCTCGACCGCTTCACCACTCTCACCGGCTGGTCGGTCTTCTAGGCCCTAACGCACCGAATGACTCATTCGGTGCGTGAACGTCAGGGCTTGGGGCGGGGGTCGCCTGCGCAGGTGGTGCCCCGCGGGGGCAGGACTCCGTCGATCAGGTAGGAGTCGATCGCCTTGGTGACGCAGTCGTTGCGGCCGTAGTGCCCGTGCACCCCACTGTCCACAACGGACAGAAGACGGTAGCCCATCCGCGAGGCCATGACCGGTCCGCCCGCGTAGCCGGTCACCGGGTCGTGATCGCCCTGCACCACGAGCCCGGCCGGGAAACCGAAGCGGCGCAACGGGACCATCGGCTCGGCCGGGGTGAACGACCGGAAGGCGCACTCCGAGGCCGCCGCCGCGTGGGCACCACGACCGACGGGGTACTCCGCGGCGAAGCGGCGCATCTCCGAGGCGTAGAGGCGGGTGTCGCGCGACCACTCCGCCTCGCAGGTCACCGTCGCGAACGCGCCGGAGTGCAGCAGTTCGAGGCCCAGCTTCAGATCGTCGAGCATCGCACCGACGGCCTTGGCGGTGTCGAGGTCGAGGGTTCCGGACACCGAAGCCTCGCGGACCTTCTTGATCGTGGCGGCGAAGTCGGCCCAGCCCTTGCGGTTCGGGGTCTGCGCTCCGAGCACGATGTCCAGCGCGTTGCGGTCGATCGGGTACGGCGCACCCTGGACGACCAAGGGCTTCGCGCCGAGCGCCGTGCCGAGCGCGTCCAGGGAGGCCTGGACCTCGACGGCCGTGCGACCGAAGCCGTAGTGCGCGTGGTGCTCGGCGACCCAGCCCGACCAGGTGCGGTAGTTCTGCCGCGCGGAGACGGCCTGCTGCTTCGCCTGCTCGTAATACAGCCACTCCGGGTTCATCGAAGAATCGAAGACGCTGCGGTTCATCCGGTGCGGGAACAACGAGCCGTACACCGCGCCCAGATACGTTCCGTAGGAGAACCCGAGATAGTTGATTTTCTTCCCGCCAAGGGCCGAACGGATGACATCCATGTCCCTGGCGGTATTCGCGGTGCTGAGATGCGGCCGAACGGCGGAACCGGCCTGCTGGCACGCGCGCTCGCGGCGCTGCGCGTCGAGGATGTGGTCGCGGATCTGCTGCTCGGTCGGCCTGGTCACCGGCAGCCCCGGCTCCGGCGGCAGGCCGCAGTTCAGCAGTGAGCTGCCCGTTCCCCTCGGGTTGAAGCCGACGACCTCGAACTTCGCCGCGATCGCGTTGTCCTTGAACGCCAGCGGCAGCCCGATGCCCTCCCCACCCGGCCCGCCCGGGTTGAGCAGCAACAGCTCCCTGCCCTTGCCACCGGTCGCCTTGAGCCTGCTCACATCGATCACCAGCGTGCCCGCGGCGGGATTCCGATGATCAATGGGAACGTCGAGCTTGGCGCATTCCACGTCGCCGGGAAGTCCGGGACAGGCGCCCCAGACAACGGCGGGAGCGGCCAGCGCCGGGCTGGCGGTCAATGCGATCACCGTCGCCACGCCCAGGGCAGTTGATCTTTTCAGCACCATCGCATGTTACCCAAAAGAAATCCGCCGCTTTCCCTTTGCGGATAGAAGAAAAAGCGGCGGATTGCGCCCTTTCGGACCTAGCGCGGAACGTTCCACTTCTGGTTCGCGGTGCCCGCGCAGGTCCACACCTGCAGCCGCGTCCCGTTGGCCGGGTTGTTGCCCGTGACGTCCAGGCACCGGTTGCCGGAGATGCTCACGATGTCCCCGGCCGCGGGCGTCGCCCACTTCTGGTTCGCTCCCCCGTGGCAGTCCCACAGCACCACTGCCGCGCCGTCGTTCGCGCCGTTGTTGTTGACGTCGAGGCACTTGCCGAGCGCGCGGATCGTGCCGTCACCGCCGATGGTCCAGTTCTGCGCGGCGTTGCCGTTGCAGTCGTGCAGCTGGATGGGCGTTCCGTTGGCGGTGCTCGCGTTCGCGACGTCCACGCACTTGCCCGCGAGGCCGGTGATCTGACCGCTCGGAGCCCCGCCGCTGTTGGTGGTGACGCGAACGTAGTCGACCACGAGCTGCTGCGGGAACACCGTGCTGCCGTCGGGGTCACCGGGCCAGTACCCGCCGACCGCCAGGTTGAGGATCAGGAAGAACGGGTGGTCGAACACCCACTGCCGACCGCCGAGGTCGGCCGGAGTGCGGGTCTGGTAGGCGTTTCCGTCGACGTACCAGGTGATCCGGTTCGGCGCCCAGTCCACCGCGAAGGTGTGGAAGCCGTCGCCGAAGTTCGGCCCGTTGTAGGCCGCGCCGATGCCACCGGAGCCGGAGTAGCCGGGCCCGTGCAGGGTGCCGTGCACGGTGTTCATCAGGTGACCGACGTTCTCCATGATGTCGATCTCGCCCGCCTGCGGCCAGCCGACCTGGCCCATGTTGTCGCCCAGCATCCAGAACGCGGGCCACATGCCCTTGCCGCGCGGGAGCTTCATGCGCGCCTCGAAGCGGCCGTACGCCTGGGTGAAGCGCCCCGCGGTGTTCAGCCGCGCCGAGGTGTACTCGCACCGCCCGTACCAGCACTGGTAGTTGCCCGGGTTCTCCCGGCGCGCGGTGATCACCAGGTTGCCCGCGCCGTCGTGCACCGCGTTGCTCGTGCTGGTGGTGTAGTACTGCCGCTCGTGGTTGTTGACGTTGTCGCCGGTCTCCAGCTGCCACTTCGAGCCGTCGACCGGGGTGCCCGCGGGCGCGTTGAACTCGTCGGCGAACGTCGTCGCCATCACGGTGGGGTCGGCAGGGGCCTCCGCCTGTGCGGTGCCGCCGAGGACCAGCGCCAGGACCGCGACCATGGCCGCGCCGGCGCGAAGTTTGCAGGACATCACGCTCGCCTCTCACTGCAGGGACCACTGAGGCGGCCAGCGGTAGCGGGTGTGGCGGGGAGTATGTCGGGCCGGTTCCGCCTACGGCAAGACCTTCGGCGGAACCGGCTCCGGACGGATCAACCGGCCAGGTGGGAGAGGATGAGAGCGCTTACCTCGGTCGGCGCCTCCTCGGGCAGCCAGTGGCTCGCCCCGGTCAGCTCGACGAAGCGGAACGGCCCGTCCACGAAGTCCGCCGTGCGGTAGGCCGCGACCGGCCCGAGCGCCACGTCCTCGCTGCCCCACACGTACAGCGTCGGCACCGGGCTCGGCTCGGCCGGGATGCCCAACCCCTCGCCGACCGCCCGGTACCAGTTGAGCGTCGCGGTCAGCGCGCCCGGCTCGGACAGCCGCCGCACGTTCTCCTCGACCAGCTCCTCGGGGACCTTCCCGGCATAGGCGTCGCGCAGCCGCGCGGCGTCGTCGGCGAGCAACGACTGCTCCGCGACTCCGCCGGGCCGCTGGAAGAACCGGACGTAGTCGACGCGCCGGGACTGGTCCTCGTCCTCCGCGATCGCCTTGCTCAGCGCCCGCGGGTGCGGCGTCGCGAGCACCGAAAGCGTCTTCAGCCGATCCGGGTGCGCCCCCGCGACCGCCCACGCGACGATGCCGCCCCAGTCGTGCGCCACCAGGTGGAATCGTTGCGCGCCAAGGGCGTCCGCGAACCCGATCACATCGCTGACGAGGTGGTCGACGTGGTAGTCGGCGATGTCGGTGGGCCTGGCACCCGGTGAGTACCCGCGCTGGTCCACCGCCACGGCGCGATACCCCGCTTCGGCGAGCGCGGTCATCTCCTGGGTCCAGCAGTCGGCGAACTCCGGCCAGCCGTGCAGCAACAGGACGAGGTCGCCGTCCTCGGGTCCGGCGGTGATCGCGTCGTACTCGTACCCGTTCGCCGACAGGCGTGTTCCGTGGATCTTCACGCCGCGACCGTATGCCTGGACCGCCGCGGTGGGGGTAAGTCCAATCATGCGGTTGTCAGCCGCTCGCCCGACCGCGTGACGTGGGTCTCCCAGACTTACATTGCGCGCGATGTAAATGCCCGCTATGTTTTCTCTCGTACCGACCGACTCACCTCCAGGGAGGCACCCCATGCCGAGCCGCGACGCCACCACCCACTGGGAAGGCGGACTCCAGAACGGCAAGGGCACCGTCACCTTCGACTCGTCCAACGCGGGCCA
Organism: Allokutzneria albata; assembly: GCF_900103775.1. Lineage (GTDB taxonomy): Bacteria > Actinomycetota > Actinomycetes > Mycobacteriales > Pseudonocardiaceae > Allokutzneria > Allokutzneria albata. Next base: position 2,735,382 of record NZ_LT629701.1, read on the forward strand.
GTTCGACGTGTCGTTCCCGACCCGCGCGGGCAACCCGGACGGCCAGACCAGCCCCGAAGAGCTGATCGCGGCGGCCCACTCGTCCTGTCTGGCGATGAACCTCTCCGGCGTCCTCGGCGCCAACGACCTGGTCGCCGACGCCATCGACGTCAGCGCCGAGGTCACCCTCGGCCCGGAGTCCGGCGGCGGCTTCCGGATCAGCGGTATCGCGCTCACCGTCCGCGCCACCGTCCCCGGCGTCGACAACGACAAGTTCGTGGAGCTGGCCAAGCTCGCCGAGAGCACCTGCCCCGTGACCAAGGCCCTCTCCGGCACCACGATCACCCTCGACGCCGCGCTGAACTGACGTCGTTCCGGCGGGGACCACACCGGTCCCCGCCTACGCGCGTTCCGTGAGCAACCCCGCTACGTGCTCCGCGAAGTCCGCGATCCCCAGTCCATTCCGCCGAGCCCAGAGCGCACCTTCGACGGCGTGGAACTGGACCCAGCGCCGCACGCGTCCGCGATCGAGTTCCGCCGCCTCGGCAAAGACCGCCACAGTGCGACCAACCGCCTTCGCGAAGTCGTCCGCTTCCAGCAACCGCACCGCCAGCGACTTCAGCAACGTGCCACCGTCGTACGCCCGATCGCCCGTACGCCCCTTGGGGTCGACGGCGAGCCACGGCTCACGGTCACCACACAGGATGTTCCCGGGGTGAAGATCGCCGTGGATCAGGATTTCCGACTCCGCGCGCCCCAGCTCGTCAAGGGTCGCCACCGCAGCGTCCACCACGTGCTGCGGCAGTGCGTGCGCCAACTCCTCGGCATCGCTGCGCAGCTGCTTCTCCCACGCGTCGGCTTGCTCTCGCAGCCCCGGAATGCCTGGCGGCGCGGGTATCGCCAGCCGTCGGCTCATCCGCCCTGCCACCGTCGCGATCTCATCGAGGTCTTCGACCTCCGCGAGGTTCGTCGACCGCGCCCGCTCCAGCAACATCGCGAAACGCCCGTCCTCGCGCTCGTACAGCTGCACCGCCCCTCGCCCACCCCACGCCGCGAAGGCGTCCGGCTCGTGGACGTTGCCCGGATGCGGGAACGACACCTTCAGCACAGCCGCCCCTTCGGCGTGCCGCACCGGCACGATCACCCCGACTCCCCCGTGCACGACGTCGCCATCCGGCACGCATCGCCAGCGCTCCAGCAGCTCGTCCACGATCCCGGGCAGCTCGGCGAGCCATGCCGCCCCGGGCTTTCCTTCACGCTCCACAGTGCTTCGCGCGAACGCGTCAGGGATGACGATCACTCAGCCACGCTACGTGAACCGCCAGAAGGGTGCGGGTTCCGCGATCGGTGACCAGGAACAGCCACGATCACCGAGCCCGATCCACGGTGCTGAACGGATCAGGCGGCAAAGGCGGCTCCGGCAACAAATCCCGCAACTGCATGTTCACCCCCCGCAACCGCGTGAACTCCCCCGCCTCGACCGCCCGATCCCCTTCCGCGATCAACCGATCGGCGTGCACCCCGTTCCGCATCTCCCCGCGCATCTCCCGCAACGCGTGGAAGAAGTGCAGCTGCAACACGCCACTGCGGTCCAACTCGCGCATCACGTGCAGCCGCAACTCCTCCATGCGCTGTCGCAGCAAATCAGCTTCTCGTGCCTCAATAGCGTCGTTGATCGCGGTCTCGTACAGCGGCAGATCGGGACCACCCGCCAGGTCACGTGCCTCGGCGATCATGCCGCGCGCCTCGTTGACCAGGGACGGCCAGGCGAGCTCGTCCTCGGCGTCGTCGATGGCGACGCGCAGGTCGAGCAGCCGCCGCTCGGCTGCCGTTGCCGCGTCGGGGTCGGATTTCGCAGCTGACACAAGGGTGTCGACGTCGTGGAGCATGCGTTCGCTGTCGATGCGGCCGATGAGCACTTCGGCGACGGGGTTGCCGAGCACGCGTTGGCGTTCGCGCACCTCCGCGAGGCGTGAGCGTTCGACGTCGAAGGCGCGGACGAGCGCGGGCTGCGAGGGCGCGACCTCGGTGCGGAGGTTGAGGGTGTCCTGGAACTCCTCGTCGAGCATCGGCACGTAGGCGCTCGCCCTGATGAGGCGGGAGGCGTCGATCTCGATGGTGAAGACGACCTCGCTCCCGGACGGAAGCGCCCGGCCGGTGTCGAACTCCAGGCGGCCGATGCGGCGGTTGCGGTCGGCGCGGTGGTACTCGCCTTCGAGCACGGGAATGCGGATCAGACCGTCCACTGTGGTCCGCAGGGTGACCGAGCGCCGGGCGGGCAGGCCGGTTCCGCGCTCCAGCAACCACATCGCCTCGTTGCCGTCGAGGCCGACGCCGATGGAGTGGGTGAGCGGCGGCTCGGTCTCCACGGCGCCGACCGTGTAGGTGATGTGGTCGGGGTCGACCTCGCGGCGTGATCCGGTGGCGTCGGTCAGCTCGACGGCGAACGTGTTGAGCCGCCCCGGTTCGGCCCACAGCGACGACGCGAACAGGCCCGCGTCCGAGACGCTGATCCGCCCGCTGCGCCACGGCGGTCTGGTGCCGGCGTTGACGAACTCCACCGACAAGCCCGGCGAAGCGGGTGAGATCCTGCCTGCCACCAAGGGCTCCGTGTCGGGCCCGACGGGCTGGTACTCGAAGCGCACCGCGAAGCCGTCCGCGGCGACGACAGGAGTGGCGGGAAGCCTCTGCGTACCGGCGAAAACGGCCGCTCCCCTGGCCACGACGGTCATCGGGTCCTGGCTGTGGTCCAACGGGATGCCGAGACCGTGCACGGGGTCGGCCAAGCGCTCGCGCAGGTACGGTGTCAACGTCGGGCCGCCGACCAGGATGACCTTCTCGATGTCCGCCGGAGTGAGCGAGCGTTCGCGCAACGCCTTGTGGCACAGGTTGATCGAGCGCACGAGCAGCGGCTCCGCCATGCGCTCCACATCGGCCCTGCCCAGTTCGAAGTCGATCTCGAACCGCCCGCCCGCGCCGTCGTCCAGCTCAACGAGGATGTCCGCCGTGTCCACTCTGGACAGTCGGATCTTCGCCGTCTCCGCCGCCAGTTTCAGCTTGTTCACCGCGGCGAACCACCGCGGGTCACCGCGTCGGAGCCCGGCCAGCGCGGGAGCCTGCCGCACCGCCTCCGGGATCAACAGCTCCTCGACGATCTTCCAGTCGATCAGCTTGCCGCCGAGGAAGTTGTCCCCGCGGTCGTTGACCACGGAGAACTCCCCGTCCCGCAACTGGATGACGGCCGCGTCGAACGTTCCACCACCGAGGTCGTAGACCAGCCACAGCGCGTTCTCCTCGGAGGCTTGGAAACCGTAGGCGAGCGCGGCGGCGGTCGGCTCCTGCAACAGGGGCGAGAACGTCAGCCCGGCGAGTTCCGCGGCGCGGCGGGTCGCGTCGCACGAGTGGATGTCGAAGGCCGCGGGGACGGTGACGACCGCCGCGCCGATCTCCGAACCGATGCGCTGGCGGACATCGGCCCGCAGCGACTTCAGCACCTCCGCGGACAACTCCTCCGCAGACATCTCCCGTCCGCTGGCCGCGAAACGCTTCGCCACGCCGGCGGTGCCCATGCGCAGCTTGAACTCCATGCACGTGTTGTCCGGGTCCGCCTCGGCGCGATCCCGCGCCGCACGCCCGACGTACAAGCGCTCGCGGCGGTCCACCCACACCGCGGACGGCGTGGTCTCGTCACCGTCGTTGTTCTTCAGCACCTCCGTGTCCACGCCGCGCAGCAACGCGACCGCGCTGTTGGTGGTACCGAGGTCGATGCCGACGTCGACCGTGCCGCTCACCGCTCGTCCTCCACGGGTGTGCCGACGATGACCTCACCCATGCTGATCACCTTCCCGTGCAGGTAGACGGTGGGCCGGATCGTCTCCACGATGATCTCCCTGGTCAGTCCGGGGCGCGGCTGGAAGGCCAGCACGCGGATCGCCAAACCGGGGTCGTAGCCCTGGTCGCGGTAGGACTGCACCTCGATCCCGGCTTCGGCGAGCGCGTCCATCGCGGTCTGCGCGTGCCGGTGGACGGGCGAGTCCTGGTCGGCGAGCTTGGCCCGCAGCCGCCACACCGCCGTGGCGACGTCGGCGAGCGAGCGGGACTCCACCTGGACGTGGACGGACATGCTTCTCCTCTACAGGCCGGGCGGGCGTGCGCCGAGCCGCCAGCCGAGCAGCTGCAACTGCTGGATCGGCGGGAACCGGGACAGGGCCGCGTCGAGGTGCGCCTGCCGCTCCGTCGCCCGGCGCCGGCGTGCGTTGATCAACGCGCCGTAAACGGCGAACAGGAGGAAGACAGACACGAAGATGAACAACAGCACAGCGAAAGGACCGAGCTCCGCGTCGAACAGGGCGACGACACCGGTGACTACCAACGGCACCCCGAGCAACGGGATCGGCGCGGCGACCCAGCCGGAGTCCAGCCAGTCGCGGCGGTGGTGCGCGGCGCGGCAGCCGGTGCACCTGGGCACCACGACGCCTGCCGTCTTCCAGGTCACCCTGGGCAGCTCGGAGTGGTCGACCTCGCCGTGCAGGGCCGCCTCGTAGACCGCGGCCTTGCCGTCCTCGGCCTGGCAGAACCAGCAGACCGGCTGGAGCCCGCCGCGCACGACCTCGATCGCCTGCTCGATGGCGGACCGAGCTTCCCCGCCGACGGCCAGGTCGAGCGCGGTGGACAGCCCCGCGAGGGTGGCCTCGTCGTCCCCGGTCGCGCCGTGGAACGAGCCGAGGCAGCTGACCACGCACAGCGCCACGCCGTCGAGGCATTCGCGGTAGAACGGGTTCTCCGGATCGGCCCGCGCGGCCAGGGCCGCCAACGTCGGCTGCAGTTCCCTGAGCAGGTCCTCGGCGATCCGCGCGCCCTCCTCGGGCAATACCGTGGCGCGGTCGGCGGCGTCCTCGCAGAGTTCTCCGAGCACGTTGGAGCCCGCGGCGACGAAGCTCGGTTCGATCGCGGCGCGCGCCTGCGGGCTCACCGTGATGTCCAGGACGTCTTCCAGCTGCTCGAACGCGTCGTCGAAGTCGTGGCCCTCGTTGACGTACCGGATCACACAGGTGTTGACCGACAAGCCGACCGCGTCGGCCGCCGCCGCGTACGCGCTGGAGTCCTCCCCGAGCACCAGGCGCAGCACCCTCAGCAGCGGGTCCGCCTGGTCCAACAGCGCGTCGACGGCTTCAGCGCCGTCCTCGGGGTCGGCGGCGGTGAGGCGTTCGGCGTTCTGGCACGCGGCCCTGATCCGCGCGGTGATGTGTTTCGTCGCAGCACCAAGGGCTTCGCCGACGACATCGGCCGGGAAGCCGGATAATCGCAGCGATCGCACGTGCGCACGCGCGATGTCCTCGGCTCCGCCTTCCGCCGCGCGGACCGCGAGGGCGGCCTGGGGCGCCAGGACCGTTCTCGGCAGCTCGGCCCGCACGGCTTCCACCGTCTGAGCGCTGAGCCTGCGGTCGGCGAGCTGGCCGACCCGTTCCGCCAACCATTGCCAGCACTCGGTTTCCTCGACGACCGCGGCCCAGTACTCGTAGGCGCGCCGCCACTGGGCGGGGTCCGCGTCGTGCCCGGCGTCGAGGGCTTGGGCATGTGCCAGTACGGCGGCGTCGTGCAGGGCTGGACCGCCGCCGATCGCAGCCGAAGACTGGTTCTCCCAGAGCCAGAACAGTTCCTCCACGATCCGCCGCACCGGATCGCGCAGCAGCGTGAGCGCTTCCCTGACGGCACCCGGGTCCGCCGCGTCCGCCGGGGCGCCCAGCCGTTCGGCCGCCCGCAGCTGTTCCGCGCGGCGCCGCAGGTCCCGCGCGGTGGCGTCGACGGGAAGGCCGCTGAGCCGAAAAGCGTTGCGGCGGTACAGATCCGGGTTCGCCACGGGTGCCAGCAGCTTCGGCTCGGCGGCGTAACGCGGCGTCGCGGCGCCTGCCAGCCTGCGCGCGGCGAGCCTGGAGTGCAACGGATGTGCCGAGTCGGCCGCGACGCGGTAGGCCGAACGCGCGCCCGCCAGATCGCCCATGGCCTCCAGCAACCGGGCCAGCCGCACCGCCGCCGCCGGCGCGTACTCCTCGTCTTCGGTCTCGATCACCTTGCCGTACAACGCTTTCGCGCCGCGAAGATCTCCGGCGGCTTCCCGGTCGACGGCGGTTCCGAACAGCTGCTGCGCCGAGTCCACGCGCTCTCCCTCGCTCGCCTGCCGCTGTCTTACCTCCGGGCGCGGTACCCGATCAACGCCCCGGCCAAGCCGTGACCAAGTTCATCCCTAATCGCAAGCGTGATCTTCCCGCTGACCGGCACACGCCGGGCGCGGGCGACTTGTGATCGTTCCGTAGTCGCGACGGGAGTCGATCGATATCACCTCTTTCATTGACAATTGCCAGGACGAATGCGACTGGCTTCGCTTTTCCGCGCACCGCGAGACCCGCCGCACCACCCAATCGAGCTACGGGGACGTTTCGGAAACGACCCGAACCGAATGGCACTCCGAGGGTGAATGTGTCCGTACAACTCGCCGCAAAACTGGTACTAAAGTCAGACGACGGCTGGTACTTTGGTACCACCGACGAGTCCGGCGATTCAAATAATTCATCCGCAACGAGTCGGACGGAGCCTGACTACTCACCGGTAAGGTCACTCGAATATGTCCCTCGTCACCCAGTGGAGCAGCCCGTTACAGGTAAAACGTCTCCGATAGGGTGAATAAGCGTGCTTCTCGTCAAACCTCGGGTTACATCTCCGCCGATGCGCACCATCGCATTGGTAATACTTCCGCGAATGCTCCGTTTGGCGGTCGCTGAAATCGGAGCGACTTGACACCGTTGCCCTGCACCAAGTGCGACATAACTCCGTGCGGGGCACACGGAGTTGCGGTACCGGCCCAAGATGTCTTTTGGGTCACATTCTCAGGTCGTACACCGAGATGGTTCACGGGCGTGGTGAACCGGACACGGTCAGCCGTGCCCCTGGGAAGTCGATGAGCGAGGATCGATGAATGTCGCCCAGATGTCGCGACGGCTCGGTGAGCTGGTCGGGAGCCGGGGCGTGCCCGGCGCCCAGTTCGCCGCGCTGCTGAACGGCCGGAAGTCCTCGGCCGTCTTCGGCACGGCCCGGCAGGGCAGCGGGACACCGCTCACCGAGGACGCGAAGGTCCCGGTGGGCTCGGTGACGAAGACCTGTACCGCCGCGGTCGCGCTGGCGCTGGCCACCGAGGAGGACCTGGAGCTGGACGAGCCGATCTCGGAGTACCTGCCGGAGCTGGGGCGGGACGCGGAGTTCGGCCGGGTGACGACGCGGCAGCTGCTCAGCCACACGGCGGGCCTGCCGTCGGATGCCACCGACCTCGGCGCGAGCTCGCCGCGCAGGCACGTGGTCACGGCGTGCAGCACGCTCACCCCGGTCGGCGCGCCCGGCGCGGGTTTCTCCTACTCCAACATCGGTTACGTGGTCGTCGGCGGCGTCGTCGAGTCCGTGACCGGGATGAGCTGGCGGGAGGCCGTCGACGCGGTGCTGAGCACCCCGCTCGGCCTGCGCCTGCGCTACGTGACCGATGACGCGGCGGGCGAGGTCGTGACCGGCCACGCGGTGCGGAGCCCGCGGCCCGCCCGGCCCGTACGGCAATCGTTGGGTGCGCTGGACGCGCCCGCGGGCGCCATCGCCGCGAGCGCGCTGGACCTGCTCGCCGTCGGCGGGGTGTTCCTCGGGTCCCCGGACCTGATCGACGAGGACCTGGTGCTGGAGGCGAGGACGCCGGTCGCGGGCGCCGAGCCCTTCGGCATGGCGGACGGCTGGGGCCTCGGCGTCGCGGTGTACGGCGAGTGGTTCGGCCACGACGGCACCGCCGACGGCACCTCCGCGCACCTGCGGGTGCACCCCGCATCAGGCACCGTGATCGCGCTGACGACCAACGGCAGCACCGGCTTCCACCTGTGGCAGGAGTTCGCCGCGGAGTTCGGTCTCGGCTGTCCCGGCGCCCCGCCGCGGGCCGGGCGAGTGCCCCCGCCCCGGGACTGCCTCGGCGACTACCTCAACGGCGATCTGGAGTACTCCGTCACCGAGGCCGGTGACGGGCGGCTCGCCCTCGCCGTCGACGGGGATCCCTACGCCGAGCTGACCCCGCTCGACGGCCTGCTGTTCGCGATGCGTGACGTGGACACCGGCGACACCAGCCAGACCGGGCGGTTCCTCACCGGCCCCGGTGGCGGGATCGACCGGATCCAGGTCGGCGGCCGACTGGCCCGCCGGCGTCGGGCGTTGACCCACGCCTGACCCCGCCGCCCCGTACCCCGCCGGGTCCCTCCCGGCCTTGACGCATGCCGACCTATCCCCGAAAGGGTCGACCACAGATGACCGCTGAGACGGCCCCGACACCGTTGTTCGCCGCACTGTCCAGGCACGAGTGGGAGCAGACCGCGCGCGCCGTTCCCGCGCGGACCTTCCCCGAGCTGTTCGAGGCGCAGGTCGCGCGATCGCCCAACGCCCTCGCCGTCCTCGACGGCGATCTCCGGCTGACCTACGCCGAGCTGAACGCCCGGGCGAACCGGCTGGCGCACAAGCTGATCGCCGCGGGCGCCGGGCCGGAGGAGATCGTCGCGCTGGTGCTGCCGAGGTCGGTGGAGATCATCGTCGCGCAGCTGGCGGTGCTGAAGGCCGGTGCCGCCTACCTCCCGGTCGACCCCGGCTACCCCCGCGAGCGCATCGCCTACATGATCGATGACGCGAAACCCCTGCTGGTACTGGACAAAACGGTCGAAACCGGCGGGCTGCCGGAGACCGATCCGGTGGTGCAGCTGTCGCCGGACAACGCCGCGTACGTCATCTACACCTCCGGTTCCACCGGGCGCCCCAAGGGTGTCGTGGTGTCGCACCGGGGTCTGGCGAACTTCTCCGCGGCCGAGGCCGAGCGCTTCGACGTGCGGCCGGGCGACCGCGTGCTGCAGTTCTCCTCGCCGAGCTTCGACGCGTCGGTGCTGGAGCTGTGCATGTCGCTGCCGGTCGGCGCCACGCTCGTGGTGCCGCCGGAGGGGCCGCTGCTGGGTGAGCAGCTGGCGGAGGTCCTGCGGCGGAGCCGGATCAGCCACGCGCTGATCCCGCCGGTGGCGCTGGCCACCGTGCCGGACGGGGTGGAGCTCCCGGAGTTCCGGACCCTCGTGGTGGGCGGCGACGCGTGCCCGCCGGAGCTGGTGCAGCGGTGGGCCCCGGGCCGCCGGATGATCAACGCCTACGGGCCGACGGAGGCGACGGTCGTCTCGACGTGGAGCCGCCCGCTGGTGCCCGCCGACGCGCCGCCGCCCATCGGCGGCCCGATCTGGAACACCTCGGCCTACGTGCTCGACAGCGCACTTCGCCAGGTCGACGTCGGTGAGCTCTACGTCGCCGGTGTCGGCTTGGCGCGAGGGTACCTGCGCCGCCCCGGGCTGACGGCGACGCGCTTCGTCCCGGACCCGTTCGGCCCGCCCGGCAGCCGGATGTACCGCACCGGTGACGTGGTGCGGCGGACCTCGACCGGTGTCCTTGAGTTCGTCGGGCGCGCCGACCACCAGGTCAAGCTGCGTGGCTTCCGCATCGAGCTGGGCGAGATCGAGGCCGCCATGCAGGCCGTTCCCGGAGTGCGGCAGGCCGTCGCGCTCGTCCGGGAGGACCGGCCGGGTGACAAGCGGCTGGTCGCCTACCTCACCGGCTCGGCCGACCCGGTGCGCGTCCGCGAGTCCCTTTCGGCGAGCATGCCGAACTACATGGTGCCTGCCGCGTTCGTCAAGCTCGACGCCTTCCCCCTGAGTCCCAACGGAAAGCTCGACCGGAAGGCGCTTCCGGCTCCCACGCGGTCGACCACAGGTGAGAGCGCGCCCCGCACGGAGCGGGAGGCGTTCGTCGCGCGTCTGTTCTCCGACGCGCTCGGCACCGACCAGTTCGGCATCCACGACGACTTCTTCGGCCTCGGTGGGGACTCGGTGCTCGCCGTGAAGGTCCTGGCGCGCCTGCGGGAGAAGTACGGCAGCGCGGTCTCCCCGCGTGCCGTGTTCGACGCGCCGACCGTCGCGAAGCTGGCCGCATCGCTGCCGTCCACCACCACCGCGGCGGAGTGGATCCCGCGCGCCGACCGCAGCCGCAGGTTGCCGCTTTCTCCGGCGCAGCAACGCCTTTGGCTCGTCGAGGATCTTGCTCCTGGTGGCATCGACCACAACACCGGCGTCGCTTTGCGCCTCAGCGGACCACTCGACCTGGTGGCGTTGCGGTCCGCGCTCGACGAGCTGGCGCAGCGGCACGAGGCGCTGCGCACGACCTTCGACTCCGTTGACGGACAACCGTTCCAGATCATCGCCGAGGAGGGGACGATCCCCGTCCGTGTCGTCGCCGGAGTCGACGTGGACGCGGAGCTGGAGCGCGAGCTGAGCCGCCCGTACCTCCTCTCGAGCGCGCTGACCCGCGTTCTGCTGATCGAGGTGAGCGCCGAGGAGCACGTGCTCCTGTTGGCGCAGCACCACATCATCACCGATGGCTGGTCGGTCGCCTTGCTGCTGGAGGAGCTGGCCGAGCTGTACGCGGCGGCGGTGCAGGGCCTGCCCGCGATGCTGACCGAGCTGCCGATCTCGTACGCGGACTACGCGGTGTGGCAGCGGGAACGCTCGAAAGACGTGCTGGGCGGCGGTGTCTCCCACGGGCACCTGGCGTACTGGCGGCACAAGCTCGACGGGCTCGAACCGCTCGACCTGCCGACCGATCGCATCCGGCCCCCGGTGCGCACTTCGGCGGGCGCGGTGCACCGCCGCGCGCTGCCGACAGGTCTCGTCGAGCGGCTGTCCACAGTGGCCAGAGCACACGACGCGACGCTGTTCATGACCTTGACGGCGGCGGTGAAGATCATGCTGTCCCGCTACTCGCGGCAGCGGGACGTCTCCGTCGGCACGGTGAACTCCGGTCGCAGCCGCACGGAGCTCGAAGGCATCGCGGGCTTCTTCGTCAACACACTCGTGCTTCGGTCCTACGTGGACCCCTCGCTGGAGTTCCCCGAGTTCCTTGCGGAGGTCCGCGAGACCGTGCTGGAGGCGTTCGCCCACGACGAGGTGCCCTTCGACCGGCTCGTGGAACACCTCCAGCCGGAGCGCGACCCCAGCCGGACCCCGCTCGTGCAGGCCATGGTCGCGCTGCAGCAGCCCCTGGTTCGGCGCAACCGCATGGGGCCGTTGCGGGTCAGCGAGTACGACCTGCCCCGCCCGTCCGCGCGCTTCGACGTCGTCGTGGAGTTCTGGCCGGGCGTCGAAGAACCGCTTGCGGGTTCGAGCAATGGCGCAGCCTCGTTGTCCATGGTGATCGAGTACAACACGGATCTGTTCGACGCCGACACGATCGCGCGGATGAGCGAGCACCTTGAGGTGCTGTTGAGCGGCATCGTGTCCAATCCGGACAGTGCCGTCGGCGAGCTTCCCATGCGCGGCCCCGAGGAGGTCGTCACCGACACCGAGGAGATCGTGCGCGTGCGCGGCTTCCGGGTGGATGTGGCGGCGGTGGAGACCGTGCTGCGGCGACACTCCGATGTGGACGATGCGGTGGCCGTGGTGAACACCGACTCCGGGCGCGGGCGGCTCGTGGCGTTCGTGCAGGCGCGCAGTCACGATGCCGGTGTCCTGCGGTCCTTCCTGGCGCAGGTGCTGCCCGATTACATGGTGCCGACCACGTTCGTCTTCGTCGACTCCCTCGACCGCGGTGCGTTGCCGGAGGTGCCGGCCGAATCCCGTCTGGAGTCCAAGTACGTGGCGCCCCGGACGCCGATCGAGGCCACGCTCGCGGAGATCTACTCCGACGTCCTCGGGGTGCCGAGGGTCGGCGTGCGGGACAACTTCTTCTCCCTCGGCGGCGACTCCATCCTGTGCATCCAGGTCGTGACCAGGGCGCGCCGGGCCGGGCTCGTGCTGACCTCCAAGGACATCTTCGTCCACCAGAGCATCGCCGCGCTGGCCCCGCACGTCGCCGAGGCGCGGGAGCAGCAGCACAGCGAGCAGGGCCAGATCACCGGCGAGGTCGCGCTCACGCCGATCCAGCGGTGGTTCCTGACCGGTCACGCCGAAGATCCGCTTGCGGGATCGAGCATCAACACCGAAGATCCGCTTGCGGGATCGAGCATCAACACCGAAGATCCGCTTGCGGGATCGAGCATCAACACCGAAGATCCGCTTGCGGGATCGAGCATCGACACCGTTTCCCCCGCGCGGTTCAACCAGTCGATGCGGATCATGCTCGACGAGAAGGCCGACGTCACGGCGCTGCGCGCGGCGCTGGTGGCGGTGATCGAGCACCACGACGCGCTGCGCATGCGCTTCCGCGTGGTGGACGGCGAGTGGGTGCAGGACAACGCGCCGGTCGGCGAGGTCGAGCCGTTCAGCGATGCCGCGCCGGACGAGGCTTTCGACCTCGGTTCCGGGCAGTTGCTGCGCGCGAAGCTGCTGGACGCGCGGACGGTGCTGCTGACCGCGCACCACCTCGTGGTGGACGGCGTGTCCTGGCGGGTCATCGCCGAGGACCTGGAAGCGGCCTACCGACAGGCACTCCGGGGCTCGTCCATCCACATCGGACCGAAGACCACCTCGTTCCGCGAGTGGTCCCGCAGGCTCGGGGAGCACACCGCGAACGGCGGCTTCGCCGACGAGCGGCGCTACTGGAGCGACTCCGCGGAGTTCGAGCTCCCGACTGATCGCACGGGCGCGAACAGCACCTCGTCGATGCGCGAGGTCCGTGTTCGGCTTTCCATCGCGGAAACCAACGCACTGCTCAGGGAGGTGCCCGAGGCATACCGGACGCAGGCCAACGACGTGCTGCTGGCCGCGCTCGGCATGGTTCTCGGCAGGTGGGCGAGGACCGACCGGGTGCTGCTCAACCTCGAAGGGCACGGGCGCGAGGAGATCTTCGACGGCGTGGACCTGTCGCGCACCGTCGGGTGGTTCACCACGATGTTCCCCGTCTCCCTGCATCTCCCCGGCTCCGGGTGGGGTGAGGTTCTGAAGTCCGTCAAGGAGCAGCTGCGCGCCGTTCCGCAGCGCGGCATCGGGTACGGGGCGCTGCGGTACCTGGGCGGGGACACGGGGCTCGACGCCGCACCACAGGTGAGCTTCAACTACCTGGGTCGCTTCGACGACAGCCAGGGCGCTCTCGCGCTCGACACGGACCCCTCCGCGCCGCGTGCGCACATGCTCGACGTGGTCGGCGTGGTGGAGAAGGGCGCTCTCGCCTTCACCTGGTACTACTCGGACGCGCTGCACGACGACGACACGATCCGCGGGCTGGCGGACGAAATGCTCGTGGCCTTGCGCGAGATCATCGCCCATTGCGCGACGCCCGGTGCCGGTGGCTGGACGCCGTCGGACTTCCCTCTCGCACGGCTGACGCAGGACCAGGTCGACCGGCTGGCCTCGGAGTCCACAGAGGACATTTACCCGCTGACGTCGATGCAGGCCGGCATGGTCTTCCACGGCCTCTCGCAGGGCGATCAGGGCGCCTACTTCCAGCAGACCAGCTTCGTCCTGGACGGCGTGCGGGACAGCGCGCGGTTCGCCGAAGCCTGGCAGCGCGTCGTCGACCGCACTCCCGTGCTGCGCAGCTCGGTGGTGTGGGAGGGCGTCAGCGAGCCTGTGCAGATCGTGCACAAGTCGGTGCGGCTCCCCGTTGCCCACCTGGACTGGACGGGTGTTTCCGAAGAGGAGCGCCAGGCCCGTTTGGCGGAGCTGCTGGAGCGCGACCGCGCTGAGGGATTCGATCTGGCCACTGCTCCGCTGATGCGCATCGCCCTGGCTCGGTTGTCGAAGACCGAGGTTCAGGTCCTGTGGACCTTCCACCACGTGCTGCTGGACGGTTGGAGCGTCTTCCAGGTCCTCTCGGACGTGTTCGCCGGCGGGGACGCGCCGCTGGAGCGGCGGCCGTTCCGCGACTACGTGCAGTGGTTGCAGGAGCAGGACAACGACGCGGCCGAGGCGCACTGGCGCAGGGTACTCGGCGACTTCACCGATCCGACTCCGCTGCCCCAGGACCGGGAGAACGCGGACCTGCACACCACTGCGGCTTCGGAGCAGCAGTCCTTCGGGTTATCCCTTGAGGACTCTGCTCGTCTCTACGCGTTCGCCAAGGAGCACCACCTCACGCCGAGCGCGGTCGTGCAGGGCGCTTGGGCACTGCTGCTCTCCCGCCACAGTGGACGGAACGAGGTGTGCTTCGGCTCCACCGTCTCGGGGCGTCCGGTCGATCTGGCCGGAGTGGACGCGATCACCGGCATCTTCATCAACACGCTGCCGGTGCGCGTGTCGGTCCAGCCCGGCGCCGATACGTCCGAGTGGCTGCGCGAACTCCAGGCCGCGCAGGCGGAGGCCCGCGGTTTCGAGCACGTGTCGCTGACGCAGATGCAGGCGTGGAGCGGGGTTCCCGGTGGTCAGGCGCTGTTCGACAGCCTTCTGGTGTTCGAGAACTACCCGATCGACGACGAGGCGGCGAGCGCGCACGGGCTGCGGCTGCGCGAGCTGCGGGCGGTGGAGACGACGAACTTCCCGCTCAGCGCCACCGTCTACCCCGGCAAGCAACTCGCGTTCGTGCTCGGCTTCGATCCGAAGCTGTTCGACGCCTCCACCATCAGCGGTCTTGGCGAGGACCTGCGGACGCTGTTGGTCGGCTTGACCAGCGAGGGTTCGCTGCCTGCTTTCGCCGTCGCGAGCGAGGAGGCCGTCCAGCGCCTCACCCCGGGACCGGTCGGCTACGTGGCGCCGGAGACCGAGACGGAGGAGCTGCTGGCCGAGATCTGGGCCGAGGTGCTCGGTGTGGAGAAGGTCGGCGTCGAGGACAACTTCTTCGACCTCGGCGGGGACTCGATCCTGAGCCTGCGGATCACGTCGAGGACCAAGGAGGTCTTCGACATCGCGCTCACCCCGCGCGACGTGCTGACCAGCCGCACTGTCGCCGCCTTCGCCGCACTCGTCGAGGAAACGATCTTGCGGGAGCTGGAAGCTCTCGCTGCTGAGGAAGAAAGCTGATGTCGTCGAAGCAGAGCCGTGTCTCCGCGCTGCCCGCGCACCTCCAGGAGAAGCTGAAGCAGCGGTTGGCGGGCAAGGCGAAGAGCGCCGACGTCATCCCGCCTGCTCCGCGCGACGAGCCGTTGCCGCTGTCGCTGGCTCAGCAGCGGTTGTGGGTCCTGCACGAGCTCCACCCCGAGGACAACGAGTACAACAGCGCCTTGGCGGTGCGGTTGACCGGTGCCCTGGACGTGCCCCGGCTGGTCGCGGCCGTGCGAGAGGTCCACAGTAGACACGAGTCGCTGCGCACGACCTTCACCGAGGTGGACGGCTCACCCGTGCAGGTCGTACACCCGGCGGCGGAGCTGCCGGTTCCGGTGGTGGACTGCACTCGCGAAGAGCTGGACTCCTTGCTGGAGAGGGAGTTCTCGTGGACCTTCGACCTGCGCAGCGGTCCGCTGTTCCGGGCGATGATCGCGCGGGTGAGCGAGCAGGAGCACGTGCTGCTGCTCAGCTCGCACCACATCGTGGTCGACGGCTGGTCGATGGGCGTTCTGGCCACCGAGCTGAGCCAGCTCTACGCGGACTCCTCCTTGCCCGCACCGTCGCTGCAGTACGCGGACTTCGCGGTGTGGCAGCGCGGTCGGTTGACCGCGATGGACGACCACCTCGTCTACTGGAAGAAGCAGCTCGACGGGATCGAGCCGTTGAGCCTGCCGACAGACCGGCCGCGTCCGGCTGTGCGCACCTCGGCCGGTGCGGCGCACGAGTTCACGCTCTCCCCCGAGGTGACCGCGAGGCTGGGCTCGCTGGCCCGTGAGTGCGAGACGACGCTGTTCACGGTCCTGATGGCGGCCTGCAAGGTGCTCTTCGCGCGCTACTCCGGGCAGCCCGACATCGCCCTGGGCACGGTCAGTTCGGGGCGCAACCGGCCGGAGCTGGCTGAAGTCGTCGGCTTCTTCATCAACACCGTCGTGCTTCGCTCCACTGTGGACTTCTCGCAGACCTTCGGCTCGTTTCTGCGCGAGGTCGATTCGACGGCGCTGGACGCGTTCGCCCATGACGAGCTGCCTTTCGACCGGCTGGTCGAGTCCGTGGGTGTCGCGCGGGACCCGAGCCGCAACCCGCTGTTCGACGTGATGGTGCTGCTGCAGAACGCGCAGCGCGGTCTCCCGGACTTCGCCGGGCTCCAGGCTTCCGAGGTGAGCCTGAACCGGTGGGCGGCGAACTTCGATCTCAGCGTGGAGTTCACCGTCCGAAGGACCGCTTGCGGGTCCGAGCATCAGAACAGCCGGGAGGTCCTTGAAGTCACCTTCGAGTACAGCACCGACCTGTTCGACGCCTCCACGATGGAGAGGATGGCGGCGCACCTGACCGCTCTCCTGACCTCCGTCGACGCCGGCACCCGGCTCGATCAGCTGACGTTGCTGGACGCGGGCGAACTGGCGCGGGTCACCTCCGAGTGGAACGACACGTCGCTGGACGTCCCCAGGTGCACCTACGTGGACCTGTTCGAATCGCAGGTGGCTCGGCGGCCGCACGAGACGGCGCTCGTGTTCGGCACGGAGGAGTTGACGTACAAGGAGCTCAACGAGCGGGTGAACCGCCTGGCGCACAAGCTGATCGCGTCGGGCGCCGGCCCGGAGAAGGTCGTCGCGCTGAGCCTGCCCCGGTCGACCGAGATGGTCGTCGCGATCCTCGCGGTGCTCAAGACGGGATCGGTGTACCTGCCGGTCGACCCCTCGCTGCCCGCGGCGCGGCAGAAGGCGATGCTCGCCGACGCGAACCCCGTGCTCGTCGTCACCAGTTCGTCCGATGTGGACGGATTCCCGGCGACGAACCCCGGTGTGGCGATCCGGCCCGAGCAGGGCGCGTACGTCATCTTCACCTCGGGGTCGACGGGGTTGCCCAAAGGAGTCGTCGTCGAGCACCGCCACCTGGTGAACCTGCTCTTCAACCACCGAAACGACTTCGTGGCCGAGTGCGGTGGGCGGCTGCGGGTGGCTCTGTCCGCGGTGTTCTCCTTCGACACGTCGTGGGAGGGTCCGGTCCTGCTGGCGGACGGGCACGAGCTGCACCTGCTCGCCGACTCCGTCCGGCTCGACGCCGACGCGCTGGTCTCCTACGTCCGGTCGCGGCGCATCGACTTCCTCGACCTGAGCCCGTCGTACGCCGGGCAGCTCATCTCCGCGGGCCTGCTGTCCGGTGCGCACAAACCGAAGGTGCTGATGCTCGGCGGTGAGGCGCTGAGCGAGTCCCTGTGGCGATCCCTGGCGGCAGTTCCCGAGACGGCCAGCTACAACTTCTACGGCCCCACCGAGGTCACCGTCGACGCCGTGTCCACGCGGATCTCCGGCTCGCGTCCCGTGATCGGCCGTCCCCTGCGCAACCTCCAGGCCTATGTGCTCGACCAGCGGCTCCAGCCCGTTCCGCCCGGTGTCGCGGGCGAGCTGTACCTGGCCGGTGCTCAGGTCGCCCGCGGCTATCTCAACCGTCGCGGGCTGACCGCGTCGCGGTTCGTCGCCAACCCCTTCGGTTCCGGCTCGCGGATGTACGCAACCGGCGACCTCGTGCGCTGGACCGCTTCGGGGACCTTGGAGTACCTGGGTCGAGTCGACGACCAGGTCAAGATCCGCGGCTTCCGCATCGAACTCGGCGAGATCGAGGCCGCCCTCCTCTCCCACCCCGCGGTCACCCAGGCCGTTGTCGTCGCCCGCGAGGACACTCCTGGTGCCAAGCGCCTCGTGGCGTACGTGGTCGGCGACAGCGCAGAGCTGCGTGAGCACGTCAAGCGCGTGCTGCCCGAGTACATGGTGCCATCGGCGATCGTGGTGCTCGACGAGATCCCGTTGACGAAGAACGGGAAGGTGGACCGCAAGGCCCTCCCGGCTCCGGAGTGGGACGGCGACGACTACGTGGCCCCGCGCACGGAGACCGAGGCGAAGCTGGCGGAGATCTGGGCCGCCGCGCTCGGGGTCGAGCGGGTCGGGGTGAATGACAACTTCTTCGGCCTCGGCGGTGATTCGATCGTCAGCATCCAGATCGTCTCGCGGGCGCGGCGGGCCGGGCTCAAGCTCGCGTCGCGAGAGGTCTTCCTGCACCAGACCATCGCCGAACTGGCCGTTGCGGTCACCCCTACCGGCACCGCGGACGCGGTGGACCGCCCGTCCTGGCCAGCGCCCCTCACACCGATCCAGCACTGGTTCCTCGCCGAGCACGGGCCGATCGACCACTTCACGATGTCCGCGCTGTTCGGCCTCGCGCCCGACGTGGACGAGCGCGCGCTCGAACAGGCGTTGAACGCGGTCGTCCGGCACCACGAAGCGCTCCGGCTGCGCCTCACCGGCCGCACGCAGTCCCCTGTGGACAGTGAGATCACGCTGGAGCGCGGCACGGACCCGCTCGCCGCGCAGACCGGGCTCTCCCTCGAACACGGGCCGCTGATCAGGGCGGTTCTCCTGGACGGCCCGAGGCTGTTCCTCACCGTGCACCACTTCGCCATGGACGGGGTGTCCTGGCGCATCCTGCTTTCCGACCTGGAAACCGCCTACGACCAGCTCCGCGCCGGTAAACCCGTCAGCCTGGAGCCGGCGGGCACCTCGTTCGGCCAGTGGTCGCACGCCCTTGCCGCGCACGTCGAGAGCGGCGCCCTCGACGGCGCCCTCGCCCACTGGACGAGCCTGCCGACGAGCAGCAGCCTGCCGGTGGACCGAGACGGTGCGAACACCGCGGGCTCCACGCACAGCGTGTCCTTGCGCCTCACCAGGACAGAGACCGACGCGTTGCTCCACCTGGTACCCGGCGTGTACCGGACCCAGGTCAATGACGTCCTGCTCAGCGCGCTCGGCCGGGCACTGTCGTCCTGGACCGGGGAGGGCACTGTCTCGATCGCGCTCGAAGGCCACGGGCGAGAGGAGATCATCGACGGCGTCGACCTCTCCCGCACGATCGGCTGGTTCACCACGCAGTTCCCGGTCGCCCTGAGCATGCCCGCCGATGACTGGGGCACGGTGCTCAAGTCCGTCAAGGAACAGCTCCGCGCGGTTCCGCACCGCGGGCTCAGCTACGAGGCGCTGCGCTACCTTCGCGGTGGGCTCGACGAGCACGAGCTGCCCGCGGTGAGCTTCAATTACCACGGCCAGTTCGACGTGGGATCCGAAGGGCTGTTCCGCGAGCGGCACGGGCCGGTGGGCCAGGACCTCGCCCCGACCGAGAAGCGCACGTTCCTGCTCGACATCGCCGGGGTGGTCGAGAACGGCGAGCTGGAGCTGACCTGGATCTACTCGGAGAACGTGCACGAGGAGCGAACGGTCCGGCGTGTGGCCGAGCAGACGATGTCCGCGCTCCGGGAGATCGTCGTCCACTGTGGACGTCCCGGCGCGGGTGGGCGGACACCGTCGGACTTCCCCCTGGCGAAGCTCTCCCAGGGCCAGGTCGACCGCATCGCCGGGACCGGGGCGAACGTCGAGGACATCTACCCGCTGACGCCGTTGCAGGCGGGCATGCTGTTCCACAGCCTGGTCGACTCCGCCTCCGGTGTCTACGTGGACCAGATCCGGTTGACCCTGGACGGCGTCTCCGATCCGCATGCGCTCGGTGAAGCCTGGCAGACGGTCGTGGACCGCAACCCGATCCTGCGCAGCGGTGTCGTCTGGGACGGGGTCGACGAGCCCGTTCAGGTCGTTCGCCGCGATGTCACCTTGCCGGTCAAGCACTTCGACTGGCGTGGGCTGTCCGAAGAGGAACGTGAACGCGAGTTGGCGCGCGTCCTGGCCGACGACCGCGCCGAAGGCATGGACCTCACCGCCGACGTGCTGATGCGGGTGGCGATCGCCCGCTGCACCGACGACCGCGTCATGCTGATCTGGTCCTCCCACCACGTCTTGTTGGACGGGTGGAGCACCGCGCAGGTGTTCGCCGAGGTCTGCGATGTGTACGCGGGCAAGCGCACTCCCCCTGCTCGTCGCCCGTTCCGCGACTACCTGCGGTGGCTCGGCGCACGGTCCGCTGAGGAAGCTGCTGCGCATTGGCGGCGCGTCTTGGAGGGATTCGAGTCCCCCACCCCGCTTCCCTATGATCGCCAGCCCACCGAGGCCCACCGCGCTGAAGGCACCGAAGCGGTTCGCGTCTCGCTTTCGCTGGAAGAGTCCACGCGGCTGCGCACCATCGCGCAGAGCAACGGTCTCACCGTCAACACTGTCGTCTCGGGCGCATGGGCGCTGCTGCTGTCGCGGTGCAGCGGCGAGTCCGACGTGACGTTCGGCAGCACCGTCTCGGGTCGTCCCGAAGAGCTTGTCGGTGTTGAGTCGATGGTCGGCATGTTCATCAACACCGTGCCGACGCGGACCACTGTGGACAGTGCTCGCAACACCGCCGCATGGCTCCGTGAGCTCCAGGCTGCGCAGAGCGAGTCGCGCCGCTACGACTTCGTTTCCCTGGCACAGCTCCAGGGTTTCGTCGGCGGCAGCACGCTCTTCGAGAGCGTGTTGGTCTTCGAGAACTACCCCTTCGACTCCTCCGCGGGCGAGGGCGTCCGGGTGGCCAGCGTGTCCGCTTTGGACACCACGAACCTCCCGCTGACGTTGACCGCGCACCTCGTCGACCGGCTGAACTTCGACCTCGCCTACGACCCCCGGCTGTTCGACACCGAGACGGCTGAGCGGATCGCACACTGGCTGAGGCTGCTGCTGCGTGAGATCGCAGCCGACGCGGACCGTCCGCTGGCCCGGCTCAACTGGCTCTCCGCCGACGAGCACCGCCGCGTCGTGACGGACTGGAACGACACCGCGTGGGAGGCACCCACCGCCCTCTTCCCTGAGGTCTTCGAACGCCAGGCCGCGCAGACGCCGGACGCGGTCGCTGTGGTCTTCCGTGATTCGAAGCTGACGTACGCCGAGCTGAACGAGCGTGCGAACCGGTTGGCGCACAGGCTGATCGCATTGGGCGTGGGTCCGGAGAAGGTTGTCGGGCTCAAGCTGCCCCGCACGACGGACATGATCATCGGCATTCTGGGTGTGCTCAAGGCTGGAGCGGCGCACCTGCCGCTCGACCGCGAGCTACCCGCTTCGCGCATCGCTTTCCTGGTGGACGACGCCGCGCCCGTGCTGGTCCTCGACTCGCTGCCGGATGTCTCCGACCAGCCTTCCGGCAACCCCGGAGTGGCGATCAGCCCGGACAACGCCGCGTACGTCATCTACACCTCGGGTTCGACCGGCACGCCCAAGGGTGTCGTCGTCTCCCACCGCAACCTGGCCACGCTCTACCACGGGCACGTCCGCGATCTGATCACGCCGCTCGCGCGGTCGGAGCGCGTGAAGGCGGCGGTCACGGCGGTGTTCTCCTTCGACACGTCGTGGGAGGGCCCGATCTTCCTCGCCGCGGGCCAGGAGCTGCACATCATCGACGACGAGCTGCGTCTCGATCCTCCGGCGCTGGTCAGCTACGTCGCCGAGCACGGCATCGACTTCATGGACCTCACCCCGTCCTACGCACAGCAGCTGATCGCGGCAGGACTGTTGCACTCCGGGCTGCGCGCACTGATGCTCGGTGGCGAGGCGACCAATGCGCCGCTGTGGCGCGAGGTTCGGGAGTCGGATGTCGTCGGGTACAACTACTACGGTCCCACTGAGACCACTGTGGACGCCGTCTGCGCTCCGCTGGCTGCTCACGACTCGCCGGTCATCGGTGCGCCCATCCGGAACGTCCGCGCATACGTGCTCGACTCCGTGCTGCGCCCGGTTCCGCCAGGCGTACCAGGCGAGCTGTACCTCGCCGGGCCGCAGGTGGCGCGCGGCTACCTCGACCGCCCGGGCCTCACCGCGTCGCGCTTCGTCGCCAACCCCTTCGAGCCCGGTGCGCGCATGTACGCCACTGGCGACCGCGTTCGCTGGACTTCCACGGGGGCTCTCGAATACCTGGGCCGCACCGACAACCAGGTCAAGATCCGCGGCCACCGCATCGAGCTGGGCGAGATCGAGACCGCTCTGCTCACCCACCCCTCCGTCACCGAGGCCGTCGTCACGGTCCGCGACAACCGCCTCATCGCCTACGCGGTCTCCAGCGACACAACCGCGCTCCGTGATCACCTCGCGCGGTCACTCCCGGAGTACATGATCCCCAGTGCCTTCGTCGCACTGGAGAAGATGCCGCTCACGCCGAGCGGGAAGATCGACCGGCGCGCACTGCCCGATGTCGAAGTGCGGTCGGACACCGAATACGTCGAGCCTCGCAACGAGAGCGAGCGAGTCATCGCCGACGCGTGGGCCGAAGTGCTCGGCGTGCCGCGGGTCGGGGCCGAGGACAACTTCTTCTCCCTCGGTGGCGACTCCATCCTGAGCATTCGCGTGATCTCCAAGCTGCGCGAAGCCTTCGGCGTGCACCTGTCCCCGCGAGCGGTGTTCCGCAACCCCACCGTCGCGGAGCTGGCCGCCGCGCTGCCGAAGACCAAGGCCACCTCGATCCCCGTCGTCGATCGCGCCGAGGACGGCAGGGCGCCGCAGTCCTTCGCACAGCAACGGTTGTGGTTCCTCGACCAGTTCGAGCCGGACAGCACCGACTACGTCTCGCCGACCGCTCTCCGGCTGCGCGGGAAGCTCGACGTGGAGGCGCTCAACGACGCGCTGACGAAGCTCGTCGCGAGGCACGAGTCGCTGCGCACGGTCTTCGACGACGGCGTCCAGATCGTGCGGAAGCCCTTCAAGATCCAGGTCCCGGTGCAGGGCATCGCTGCCGGGGAACTCGAAGCGATCCTCACCGAGGAGAACAGCACTCCGTTCGACCTGCGCCGAGGTCCGCTGATCCGGACGCGGCTGCTGCGCCTCGCCGACGACGACCACGTGCTCCTCCTCGTGCTGCACCACATCATCACCGATGGTTGGTCGGGCGCGGTGCTCACCGACGAGCTGAGCAGCTTGTACGCGGGCGACGAGCTGCCGGAGCCGCCGATCCAGTACGTCGACTTCACGCAGTGGCAACGGGAGCAGCTGCTCGCGGCCGACCAGCTCGACTACTGGAAGACGCAGCTCACCGGCGTCGAACCCCTTGACCTGCCGACTGATCACCCGCGGCCCGCAGTGCGCGGGGCGGCAGGCGCGATGTACGAGTTCGTGGTGCCCGCCGAAGTGCTGACACGGCTCAAGCAGCTCGGAACGGCACAGGACGGCACGCTGTTCATGACCTTGCTCGCCGCGTGCAAGGTGTTGTTCGCCCGCTACTCCGGGCAGAACGACATCGCGGTGGGCACTGTCGCCTCCGGCCGGGAACGCGCCGAGCTGGAACGCGTCATCGGTCTCTTCATCAACACACTCGTCATCCGCTCCACTGTGGACCGTTCGACCACGTTCACCGATTTCCTCGGTGAAGTCCGCCGCACGGTGCTCGACTCCTTCGCGCGTCAGGACGTGCCCTTCGAACGCGTCGTCGACGCACTCCAGCTCAACCGCGACCCGAGTCGCAACCCGCTGTTCGACGTCATGGTGCTGCTGCAGAACACCGCCAGCGAGGTTCCCGACATCGCCGGACTCGACGTCTCTCCGGTTCAGCTGCCCGTCGTGACGTCCACATGCGACATCACCGTCGAGTTCCAGGAAGCCGGGGCTGTCCTGCTGGGCGCCATCGAGTACAGCACCGACCTGTTCGACGAGCCGACCATCGCTCGGTTCACCGAGCACCTCGTCGTGCTGCTGACCGCGATCGCCGCCGACCCCGGACGCACGCTCGCCGAGCTGCCACTGACGACCGAGGCGGAGCGCAGGCGCGTCGTGACGGCGTGGAACGACACGGCTCTCGACGTGCCGTCGTCGACGTTGCCCGCGATGTTCCAGGCTCAGGCCGCACGCACCCCGAGCGCCACAGCGCTGGTGTTCGAGGAGCACCGCTACAGCTTCGCGGAGCTGGACGCGCTCACCAACCGCCTGGCCCACCGGCTCATCGCGGAGGGCGCGGGCCCGGAGAAGATCGTCGCGCTGCGCCTGGCGCGCTCGGCGGACATGGTGATCGCGATCATCGCGGTGCAGAAGGCCGGCGCGGCGTACCTGCCGATCGATCCGAAGCTGCCTGCGGAACGCATCGAGTTCATGCTTGCCGACGCCCGGCCCGAACTGGTGCTGACGGCGCTGCCACCCTGCCCCGACGAGCCGGACACGCCACCGGTCGGGCCGCTTCCCGGGCACGCCGCCTACGTCATCTACACCTCGGGCTCGACCGGCAAGCCGAAGGGCGTGGTGGTCGCGCACGAGGGTCTGGTGAACCTGCTCGTCAGCCACCGCAACGACTTCGTCGCCGATGCGGGCGGGGACAGGCTGCGCGTCGCGCTGTCGGCGGTGTTCTCCTTCGACACCTCGCTCGAGGGGCTTGTGCTCCTCGCGGACGGCCACGAACTGCACGTCATCTCAGACGCCGTGCGCATGGAACCGCACCTGTTCGCCGAGTACGTCCAGCAGCACGAGATCGACTTCCTGGACCTCACCTCGTCGTACGCGCAGCAGCTGATCCCGGCAGGCTTGCTGTCGGGGCCGCACAGGCCGAAGGTCCTGTCGCTCGGCGGCGAGGCGGTCAGCGAACCGCTGTGGCGCGAGCTGTCCACTATGGACTCAACCTCCACGTACAACTACTACGGTCCCACAGAAGTCACCGTGGATGCCGTGTCCACTCGGCTGACCGGTGATCGTCCACTGATCGGACGGCCACTCCGCAACCTGCGCGCGTACGTGCTCGACAGTTCGCTGCGCCCGAGCCCGATCGGAGTCCCGGGCGAGCTGTACCTGTCCGGCGTCCAGCTGGCTCGCGGCTATCTCAACCGCCCGGGCCTCACCGCGTCGCGCTTCGTCGCCAACCCCTTCGAGCCCGGTGCGCGCATGTACGCCACCGGCGACCGCGTTCGCTGGACAGCTTCGGGGAACCTGGAGTACCTGGGCCGCACCGACAACCAGGTCAAGATCCGCGGCCACCGCATCGAGCTGGGCGAGATCGAGACCGCACTCCTCTCCCACCCCGACGTCACCGAAGCCGCGGTCGTCGTCCGCGACAACCGCCTCGTCGCCTACGTCGTCTCCGAGGCGAGCGACCTGCGTGATCATCTCGCGCGCTCCCTGCCGGAGTACATGATCCCCAGCACCTTCGTCGCGCTGGAGACGATGCCGCTCACGCCGAGCGGGAAGGTCGACCGGCGTGCGCTCCCCGAGGTGGAGGCGCAGTCCGATGCCGGCTTCGTCGAGCCCGCGGCCGGGATCGAGGCTCAGCTCGCGGCGATCTGGGCGGACGTGCTCGGGATCGAGCGGGTCGGCGCGCGGGACAACTTCTTCGCGCTCGGCGGCGACTCCATCCTGAGCATGCAGGTGGTGTCGCGGGCGCGGCAGGCGGGGTTGCGCGTCACCTCGAAGGACATCTTCCTCCGGCAGACCGTCGCCGAACTCGCGGTCGGGCTCACCCCGGACGTGGTGGTCGAACGCGTCGACGAGGTGATCACCGGGCCGGTCCCGCTGACGCCGATCCAGCGGTGGTTCTTCGCGACCCAGGATCCGGCCAAGCACTACACGATGTCCATGCACGTGGAGCTCGCCCCGGACGTCGACGAGGACGCGCTGCGGACCGCGTTGACGGCGGTGGTGCACCACCACGAAACACTTCGCAGCCGGTTCAACGGGCTGAGCCAGGACGTCGGCGAGGACTACGAGGTGCTGTCCGTCGGCGGTGAGGCGTACACCGCACAGTCCACTATGGACATCGAAGCCGGTCAGCTGGTGCGCGCGATCCTGTTCCGCGAACCGGCGCCGCGTCTGTTCATTGCGGCACACCACCTGGTGGTGGACGGCGTGTCATGGCGAATCCTGCTGGAGGACCTGGAGACGGCCTACGCGCAGGCCGTCGAGGGCAAGCCCGTCGATCTCGGCGTCAAGAGCACGAGCTTCCGCACCTGGGCCAAGCTCCTCACCGAGAGTGTCCACAGTGGATGCTTCGACGACGCGCTGTCCTACTGGTCGGCGCTCCCGGTGGCCGAGGCGATCCCGGTCGACCACAGCGGCGGTAACACGGTCGGCTCGGCGCGAAGCGTCTCGGTCGGCCTGAACAAGGATGAGACAGACGCGTTGCTGCACAAAGTTCCCGGCGTCTACCGGACGCAGGTGAACGACGTGCTGCTGAGCGCGCTCGGCCGGGCGGTCGCGGACTGGACGGGCTCGCGCACGGCGTGGATCACCTTGGAGGGCCACGGTCGCGAGGACCTGATCGACGGTGTGGATCTCTCGCGCACTGTCGGCTGGTTCACCAGCCAGTTCCCTGTGGCGCTGGACATGCCGTCCAAGGAATGGGGTTCGACGCTGAAGTCCGTCAAGGAGCAGCTGCGAGCCATTCCGCACCGCGGCGTCAGCTTCGAGGCGTTGCGCTACATCCGGGGCGGTCTCAACAAGCACGAGCTGCCGGAGATCTGCTTCAACTACCACGGCTCCTTCGGGGTAGGCGAGGAAGCAGACGGGCTTATTCGCGCTCATTGCACCGAGATCGGGCAGAACCAGCCCGACGACGCCGAGCGCGGGCACCTGCTCGACATCACCGGCGGGGTCGAGGACGGCGTGCTCAAGCTCGACTGGGAGTACTCCGCCGAGGTGCACGACGAAGCCACGGTGCGACGTCTCGCCGAGGCGATGGTGAGGGCGCTGCGGGAGATCATCGAGCACTGTGCCCAGCCCGGTGCAGGTGGCCGCACTCCGTCGGACTTCCCGCTCGCAAGGCTCACGCAGGAGCAGGTCGACGCCATCGGCGACGTCGAGGACATCTATCCGCTGACGCCGTTGCAGGCGGGGATGCTGTTCCACAGCCTGGTGGACACGGACACCACCGCCTACTTCAACCAGACCAGGATGCGGCTGTCCGGGGTGTCCGACCCGCGGTTGCTCGGCGAGGCTTGGCAGCGCGTCGTCGACCGCACCCCGATCTTGCGCACATCGGTGGTCTGGGAAGGCGTCGACGAGCCACTGCAGGTCGTGCATCCCGATGTGACGCTGCCGATCAGCTACGCGCCGGTCGACGTCGAGGCCGATCGCGCCGCCGGGATGGACATGACGGTCGCGCCGTTGATGCGGCTGACGATCGACCGCGTCTCCGATGACGAGGTCGATCTGCTGTGGACCTCCCACCACATCCTGTTGGACGGGTGGAGCACGTCGCAGGTCTTCGGCGAGGTCATCGAGGAGTACGTCGGCAAGCCCTCGCGGACGCCGCGCCGGCCGTTCTCCGACTACCTCCGCTGGCTCGGCGAACAGTCCACGGATGCGGCGACTGAGCACTGGCGTGGCGTGCTGGCGGGCTTCGAGACGCCGACCCCACTGCCGTTCGACCGTGCTCCGTTGGATGCGCACCGATCGGAGTCGTCGGCCTCGGTGCAGCTGTCCATCCCGGCCGGCAAGCTCAACGCGGTCGCGCGCTCCGGCGGGCTGACCGTGAACACGCTGGTGCAGGGCGCATGGGCGCTGTTGCTGGCGCGCTACAGCGGCGAGAAGGACGTGGTGTTCGGCACGACGGTGTCCGGACGGCCCGCCGAGCTTCCGGGTGCGGAGTCGATCGTCGGCATGTTCATCAACACCGTGCCGACCCGCGTTCGCGTTCGGGACAACGAGAACACGCTCGCGTGGCTGCGGGCGTTGCAGGTGGAGCAGAGCGATTCACGGCGGTTCGACTTCGTCTCTCTCGCCCAGCTCCAGGGCATGGCCGGTGGCATGCGGCTGTTCGACAGCATGGTGGCGTTCGAGAACTACCCGATGGGCGACGACGATCTGGACGGCGCTCCTCGTATCGGCGACGCGGAGGGTCTGGACACCACCAACTTCCCGCTCAGCGTCGCGGCCCACCTCGACGACGACAACCCGGTGCTCCGGGTCGAGCTGGCGTACGACCCGAAGCTCTTCGATCGGTCCACCATGGACGCTTTGGCGGCGAGGCTGGAGCTGCTGCTGACCGGGATCGCGGAGAATCCTGAACGCGCCCTCGGCGAGCTGCCGTGGGTGTCGGCCGAGGAGCACGCGCGCGTGCTGGTCGAGTGGAACTCCACCTCCCACGACGTCGCCCCCGCGACGTTCCCGGAGCTGTTCCGCGCCCAGGTCTCGCGGACGCCTTCCGCGACCGCGGTGCTCGGCGATTCCGCTCTGTCCTATTCGGACCTCAATGCGCGGGCGAACCGGTTGGCGCACAAGCTGATCTCGCTCGGTGCCGGACCGGAGAAGGTGATCGCGCTCGCCTTGCCGCGCTCGGTGGACATCATCGTCGCCCAGCTCGCCGTCATGAAGGCCGGCGCGGCCTACCTGCCCGTCGATCCCGCCTACCCGGCCGAGCGCATCGCGTTCATGCTGGAGGACTCCTGCCCCTTGGTGGTGCTGACCCGCCGGGACCTGGTCGGCGGCCTTCCGGACTCCGCGAACGTGCTCTTCGTCGACATGGTCGCCGAGGACTCCACCGACCCCGTCGTGGACGTGCGGCCGTCGAACGCGGCTTACGTGATCTACACGTCCGGTTCGACCGGCAGGCCGAAGGGGGTCGTGGTCTCGCACGCGGGCCTGGCGAGCTTCGCCTCCGCCGAGGTCGAGCACTTCGAGGTCGCGCCGGGCGACCGCGTGCTGGAGTTCTCGTCGCCGAGCTTCGACGCGTCGGTGCTGGAGCTGTGCATGTCGCTGACCGCGGGCGCTGCCCTCGTCGTGCCGCCGCCAGGCCCCCTCGTCGGGTCCCAGCTCGCCGACGTCGTGAACGATCTCGGCGTCACGCACGCGCTCATCCCGCCGGTGGCACTGGCCACTGTGGACACCGAGCTGGCGTCGTTGAAGACGTTGGTGGTCGGCGGTGACGCTTGCTCCGCGGAGCTTGTCTCGCGGTGGGCCCCGGGACGTCGCATGATCAACGCGTACGGGCCGACCGAGGCGACCGTGGTGTCGACGTGGAGTTCCCCGCTCGTACCCGGCTCCACGCCCGCGATCGGCGGCCCGATCCGCAACACCCGCGTGTACGTGCTGGACTCCGCGCTCCGGCCGGTGCCGCCCGGCGTCGCCGGTGAGCTGTACGTGGCCGGTGCCGGTCTCGCCCGCGGTTACCTCTCCCGGCCGGGCCTCACCGCTACGCGCTTCGTCGCCAACCCCTTCGAGCCGGGCGAGCGGATGTACCGCACCGGCGACGTCGTCCGCTGGTCTGCCTCCGGCGAGCTGCACTTCGTGGGCCGCGCCGACGACCAGGTCAAGATCCGCGGCTTCCGCATCGAACTCGGCGAGATCGAGGCAGCCCTCCTCACCCACCCCGCGGTCACCCAGGCCGCCGTCATCGCCGACGAATCCTCTGCGGGGGTGAAACGCCTCGTCGCCTACGTCATCCCCAACATCAACGACGCGATTGCTCCACCAAACACACCGAATGAGTCATTCAGGACGATCGCCGGAGAACTCCGACAGCACGTGAAGCGCGCGCTGCCGGAGTACATGGTGCCGTCGGCCATCGTGGTGCTCGACGAGATGCCGCGAACGGTGAACGGGAAGCTGGACCGGAGAGCACTGCCGGCGCCAGAGTGGGAAGCGACCGGCGGAGTGGCGCCGCGTACCGACGAAGAGCGCACGATGGCCGGGATCTGGGCCGAGGTGCTGGGCACGACGGTCGGGGTGCACGACAACTTCTTCACCCTCGGTGGCGACTCGATCCTGAGCATTCGCGTCACGTCACGCGTGCGCGCGGCCTTCGACGTGGAGATCTCGCCGCGTGAGCTGTTCAGCAACCCCACGGTCGCCGAACTGACCGCGGCGATCACGGGGCACAGCGCGGCGGAGGCGATCCCGGTCGTGCCCCGCGACGCGGATCTGCCGCTTTCCTTCGCGCAGCAGCGGTTGTGGTTCCTCAACGACTTCGACCCGGACAGCACTGAGTACTTGACGCCGCTCGCCGTGCGCCTGCGCGGTGATCTCGACGTCGCCGCGTTGAGCCGCGCGATGTCCAGGCTGGTCACCCGGCACGAGTCGCTGCGCACGACCTTCGAGGCCGTGGACGGACGTGGTGTCCAGCGAATCCACCCGCCTGAGCCCGTCCGGATCCCGGTGATCGACACCGACGACCTCGACGGGGCGCTGGCCGAGGAGAGCACCAGGCCGTTCGACCTCACCACCGGACCGCTCCTGCGGGCGGTGCTGTTCCGGACCGATCCGCGGGAGCACGTGCTCGCGCTGACCATGCACCACATCGTGACCGACGGCTGGTCCGGTGGCGTGATCATGGGTGATCTGGCCGAGCTGTACCGGTCCGAACTGCTGGGCGTGCGGGCCGAGCTGCCTGAGCTTCCCGTGCAGTACGCGGACTTCGCCGCTTGGCAGCGCGGCAGGACCGATGTGCTGGACAGCCAGCTCGGGTACTGGAAGCGGCAGCTGGAGGGTGTCGCGCCGCTGGAGCTGCCGACCGACCGCCCCCGCCCCGCCGTGCACACGACCAACGGTGGCAACGTGGAGTTCGTCGTGCCCGCGGCGGATCAGCTCCGGGACCTGGCGCGGCGGCAGGACGGCACGCTGTTCATGGTGCTCGTCGCCGCGTGCAAGGTGTTGTTCCATCGCTGGTCCGGCCAACGCGACGTCGCGGTGGGCACCGTCGCCTCCGGTCGCGAGCGCGCGGAGTTGGAGCGCTTGGTCGGGTTCTTCGTCAACACCCTCACGCTCCGATCCACTGTGGACTCGGAGCGGACGTTCACGGACTTCCTCGGCGACGTCAAGGGCACCGTGCTCGACGCTTTCGCCAACCAGGACGTGCCGTTCGAGCGCGTGGTCGACGCCGTGCAGCCCGACCGGGACACGAGCCGGACGCCGCTGTTCCAGGCGATGGTGGTGTTGCAGAACCTGCCGGGCCACGCCGAGGGCCTGCTCGGGCTGGAGGCCGAGGACGTCGAGCTGCCGGTGACGTCGGCGAGCTTCGACCTCACCGTGGAGTTCTCCGAGCCCGGCCTCAGCGGCGTGATCAACTACAACGCCGACCTGTTCGACCACGCGACGGTGCGGCGCATGGCCGACCAGCTCTCCGTTGTGCTGCAAGGCATCGCCACGAACCCGGATCGACCGCTGTCGCAGCTCCCGGTGCTCACCCAGGACGAGGGGCACCGCCTCCTCACCACCTGGAACGACACCGGGCGCGAGATCGCGCCTGCGACCTTCGCGGAGCTGGTGGAAGCACAGGTCGACAGGACGCCCGACGAACCCGCGCTGGTGTTCGACGGCGGCTGGATGAGCTTCTCCGACCTCAACGCGCGGGCGAACCGCCTCGCCAGGTACCTGATCGCTCAAGGTGCCGAGCCGGAGCGGCTCGTCGCGGTCGCGCTGCCGCGCTCGGTGGACATCATCGTCGCGGAGCTGGCCGTCGCGAAGACCGGTGCCGCGTTCCTGCCCGTCGACCCGGCTTACCCGGCCGAGCGGATCGAGTTCATGCTCGCCGACGCGAACCCCGTGTTCGTGATCAGCGAGATCCCGGACACGTCCACCTTGGATGAGTCCGATTTGGACATTCGTCCGCCCGTGGACGCCGCGGCCTACGTCATCTACACGTCAGGATCGACGGGGCGCCCCAAGGGCGTCGTGGTCTCGCACCGAGGGCTGGCCGGCTTCTCGGCCGCCGAGGCGGAGCACTTCGACGTGCGCGCGGGCGACCGGGTGCTGGAGTTCTCCTCCCCCAGCTTCGACGCTTCCGTGCTGGAGCTGTGCATGTCGTTGCCGGTGGGCGCCTCGCTGGTGGTGCCGCCGCCCGGCCCGCTCCTCGGTGACCAGCTCGCCGAGGTGATCAACACGCACGGCGTGACGCACGCGCTGATCCCACCGGTCGCACTGGCCACTGTGGACACCGAGCTGCCGTCGCTGAAGACGCTGGTCGTCGGTGGAGATGCCTGCTCGGCCGACCTGACCACCAAGTGGGCGCCGGGCCGCCACATGATCAACGCGTACGGGCCGACGGAGTCCACGGTGGTCACGACGTGGAGCGAGCCCCTGGTCCCCGGTGTGCTCCCGCCGATCGGCCGCCCCATCCCCAACACCCGGGTCTACGTGCTCGACGCCGCGCTCAACCCGGTCCCGATCGGCGTGCCCGGTGAGCTGTACGTCGCCGGAGACAGCCTGGCCCGGGGCTACCTCGACCGCCCCGGCCTGACCGCGGAACGGTTCGTGGCCAACCCCTTCGAGCCGGGTGCGCGCATGTACCGCACCGGCGACGTCGTGCGCTGGACGAACTCCGGCGAACTCCACTTCGTCGGCAGGGCGGACGAACAGGTCAAGATCCGCGGCTTCCGCATCGAACTCGGCGAGATCGAGACGGCGCTCCTCGCCCACCCGTCCGTCGAGCAGGCCACGGTGCTCGCCCTGACCGACCGCCTGGTCGCCTACGTGGTCGGGAGCAGCGCGGGGCTGCGGGAGCACCTGGCGGAACGGCTGCCGGAGTACATGGTGCCGAGCGCCTTCGTCGAGCTGGACGCGATCCCGATGAGCCCGAACGGAAAGGTGGACCGCAAGGCGCTGCCGGAGCCGGACTTCAGCACGGCGCAGGCGGAGTACGTGGCACCGAGCACTCCCGTCGAAGCGACACTGGCCGAGATCTGGGCAGACGTGCTCGGGCTGGACCGGGTCGGTGTTGAGGACAACTTCTTCAGCCTCGGTGGCGACTCGATCCTGAGCATCCAGGTGTCCGCGCGCGCGAGGCAGGCCGGTCTCCGCCTGGCCACCAAGGAGTTGTTCCTGCACCAGACGATCAGCGCGCTCGCCCCGCACGTCGAGCGGATCAAGGGCGAGGCGGACCGGGCGGCCGTGGTGGGCGATGTCCCGCTCACGCCGATCCAGCACTGGTTCTTCGACTCCGATCGCGTCAATCCGCACCACTTCAACCAGTCCCACCTGGTGGAGCTGGTCGGGCGGCCGGACCTCGACGCCCTCCGCAGTGCTCTCAACGCCCTGCTGGCGCACCACGACGCGCTGCGCATGCGCTTCGAGCAGCGCGACGGTCGATGGCACCAGTACAACGCCGAGGTCAGCGCGGTCGACGTGCTCGCAGTGTCCACAGAGGACGACGTGGAAGCGGTCGCCGACGAGGTGCACGCGAGCTTCGACCTCGGCACCGGACCGCTGCTCAAGGCCGTGCTGTTCGATCGCGAGAAGCCGCTGCTGTTCCTGGTGGCACACCACCTCGTGGTGGACGGCGTGTCGTGGCGAATCCTGCTCGACGACCTCGACAAGGCCTACCACCAGGCGCTTCGCGGCGAGCAGGTCGACCTGGGCGGGAAGACCACGTCCTTCCGCGACTGGTCGCGCAAGCTCACCGAGTTCGTCGCCGAGGGCGGGCTCGACCACGAGCGCGAGTACTGGGCCTCCGCCATGGACGCCGCCAACCTGCCGGTCACGGCGGGCAAGCCGGGCGCGGTCCCGGTGCTGCTCAGCGCGGAGGACACCGAGGCGCTGCTGCGCGGAGCCCCTACGGCCTACCGCACGCGGATCAACGACGTGCTGCTGGCAGCGCTCGCGTGGGCGTTGTCGCGGTGGACCGGCGAGAAGCGCGTTTCCGTTGCCCTCGAAGGGCACGGGCGCGAGGACGTGCTGGACGGGGTCGACCTGAGCAGCACGGTCGGCTGGTTCACGACGATGTACCCTGTCGCGCTGACCGTCCCCGAAGGCGGCTGGCGGGAGCTGGTGAAATCGGTGCGCAAGCAGCTGCGCAAGGTGCCGGGCAACGGGTTCGGCTACGGCGCGCTGCGCTACCTCGGCGGTATGCCGGAGAGCGGGACCGGACCGCGGATCTCGTTCAACTACCTGGGCCAGTTCGACTCCAAGGCCCAGGACGCCGAGCACAGCCTCTACCGGGCCGCGCTCCCCTCGATCGGCGCGGACCACGATCCCCGCGACGGCGGCGGGCACCTGGTCGACGTGGTGGGCGAGGTCTCCGACGGGGTGCTCGGTTTCTCCTGGTACTGCCACGACGTCGACTCCGTCGCGCGGGTGGCGGCCGATTTCGAGCGCGCGTTGCGCGAGATCGCCGAGGACTGCCGATGACCACCATGGTTCCGCTGCGCCGCAACAGGAACTACACGATCCTGTGGACCAGCCAGGCCCTGGCCGAGGTCGGCTTCAGCGCGACGTCGTTCGCCTTCCCGCTGCTGGCGCTGCTGATCACCGGCTCGCCCGTGGTGGCGGGCGCGATCGTCGCGGTGGAATCGCTCGGCCAGGTGCTGGTCGGCCTGCCCGCGGGCGCGCTGGTCGACCGCTGGGACCGCAAGAAGATCATGGTGTGCTGCGAGGCGGTGCAGGCGGTCTCGCTCGGCAGCCTGGTCGCGGCGCTGTTCGCCGACGTCGTGACGGTGCCGCACCTGGTGGTGGTCGCGGCGGTGATGGGCGTCTGCCGCGCGCTGTTCGAACCCGCCGAGGACGCGTGCCTGCCCAACCTGGTCGCGGAGAGCCAGCTGTCCACGGCGATCGGGCTCAACGCGGCGCGCAGCGCGCTCGGTGACTCCGGCGGCAAGGCGCTCGGCGGTGTCCTCTACGGACTGAACCGCGCCTTTCCCTTCCTCCTCGACATGATCACGCACGTGATCGGTTTCTTCGCACTGATGTTCCTGCGCGTTCCGCCGCGCGAACGCGTCAGGCCCGGGACACCGCACCTCGGCCGCGAGATCGTCGAGGGGCTGCGGTGGGTGTGGCAGCGCAAGGAGATCCGCGTGACCACGATCTGCGCGGCCGTGCTGAACATGTTCTTCGCGGGCTTCTACCTGGTCGTCCTGGTCCTGGCGCACGGACGCCGGATCCCCGAGGCGGAGCTGGGGTTCATGGCGGCGATGCTGGGCGTCGGCGGGATCGTGGGCTCGCTGTTCGCGCCCGCGCTGTGCGAGCGGCTGAGCCCCTACCTGTCCATCGTCGGCGTGTTCTGGGGCGTGACCCTGCTGGCCCCGTTGACGCTGCTGTTCGCCAACGGCTACCTGATCGGTGTCCTCTTCGGACTGATGGCCCTGCTCGCCCCGACCGCGAACACCACGATCAGCACGCACCAGATGCTGATCACGCCGGACGAGCTGCGCGGCAGGCTGGGCAGCGTGCTGACGCTCGTCGTCGGCGCCGCGTTCGGCATCGGCTCCCTCGCCGGCGGGCAGCTCGCCGCGGCGCTGCCCCCCACCGCGGCGGTGCTGACCTGCACCGGAGGGATCGCGGTGGTCACGCTCCTGGTGACGCTGAACCCGACTCTGCGCCGCTATCCCGCACGGACTTGAGGTCGTCGCACAGCAGAGTCGACTCGTCCACCGCGCCCGTGCGGTAGGCGGCGCGCCCGAGGAACTGCGAGAGCACCGGAGCGGTCAGCACCTGGAACAGCGCGACCAGCGCCAGCCCCACCGCGTACGACGGGGGCAGCTGCAACGCCGTGCCCACGAGGATCAGCAGCAGTCCCAGGGTCTGCGGCTTGGTCGCGGCCTGCAGGCGGCTCGGCACGTCCGGCAGCCGCAGCATGCCCACCGCGCCGAGCACGCAGAACAGGGCCCCGGCGAGCAGGAAGATCGCGGAGAGCACGTTCATCGGTGGTCCTTCCTGCCCTCGATGAGCCGGACCGCGCCGATCGAGCCGAGGAAGCCCAGCAGGGTGATCGCCAGCAGCAGCGCGATGTTCATCGGCCGCCCCGACTGCGCCATCTCCACCGCGACCCCGCACGCGATGAGCACCACCAGCACGTCCACGGCGAGGATGCGGTCCAGCGTCCTCGGCCCGCGCACCAGCCGGACCAGCGTCAGCGCGCCTGCCAGCACCAGCAGCCCGAAGGTGATCGTGAAGACAACGCTCATCCCGGCTCCCCGAATGCCTTGATCACCCGGCGTTGCAGGCCGAGCACGTCCGCCCGCGCGCGGTCCACCTCCGCGTCCGACCGCACCCCGAGCGCGTAGACGTAGAAGACCCGCTCGCGCCGATCCAGCTGGAGCACGAACTTGCCCGGCCCCAACGACAGCAGGTTCGCCGCGGTGGCGATCACGTAGTCCTCGTCCGACAGAACGGGCACCGCGACCACCGCCGCGCGGACCTTCCGCCCGTACCGCAGCGCGTCCCACGCGACCCTGAGCCCGGAGGACACCAGGTCCGCGACCAGGTACGCCCCGAGCCCGACCAGGCGGTGCGGGCGCCGCAGCAGCCGCGACCGCACCGGGGGCAGCGGGTAGAGCAGGAGCACGCCCGCCGCCACCACCGCGCCGAGCAGCACCAACCCGATGTCGGCGGAGCCCCACAGCATCAGCCACACCAGGACCAGCCACGCGAACGTCGAGATCATCGGGCGGCCCCCAGCACGGCCTCGCGGTAGGACTTCCCGTCGATCAGGTCGTTCGCGGCGCGCCCGCTGACCCCGGCCAGCGGTCCCGCGAACACGGCGATCGCCACCCCGGCGGCGACGAGCGCCGCGGTCGCGGTGACCATGCCGCGCGAGGTGTTCCCGGTGCCCACGGTGACCTCGTCGGTGGGATCGGGATCCTCGTACGGCGGCTGGGTCTTGCCCCAGAACGCGCCGACCCAGATCTTGGTCACCGCGTACAGGCTGAGCAGGCTGGTCAGCACCGCGCCGCCGGTCACCAGGTACGCGGTGAAGGTCGCCGACTCCGCACCCGCCCGCAGCAACGCGATCTTGGCGACGAATCCGGAGAACGGCGGCACCCCGGCCAGGCTCAGCGCCGGGATCGCGAAGAGCACCGCCACCAGCGGGTAGGCCGTGGCCACACCCGACATCGCGCGCAGCGACACGGTTCCGGTGTGCCGGGTGATCAGACCACCGACCAGGAACAGCGACGCCTGCACGGTGATGTGGTGCACCACGTAGAGGATCACGCCGGTCAGCCCGATCCCGGTGTAGAGCGCGAGCCCGAACAGCATGTAGCCGATGTGGCTGACCAGCAGGAAGGACATCATCCGGTTGATGTCGTTCTGCGCGAGCGCGCCCAGTGCCCCGACGATCATCGTCACCAGGGCGATCACCAGCAGCAGCGTCCAGATCGCCTCGCTGGTGAAGATCAGCGTCTGGGTCCGGATCAGCGCGTACACGCCGACCTTGGTCAGCAGTCCGGCGAACACCGCGGTGACCGGCGCGGGCGCGGTGGGATAGCTGTCCGGCAGCCAGAAGTGCAGTGGCACCAACGCCGCCTTGATGCCGAAGACCACCACGGTGAACAGCCCGAGGCTGGTCCGGATGCCCGGCGGCAGCGCGGCCACCTTGTCCGCCAGGTCGGCCAGGTTCACCGTGCCCGTCGCCGCGTAGACCAGCGCGATCATCGTGATGAACAGCAGCGAGGAGGTCAGGCTGACGATCACGTAGGTCATGCCCGCGCGGACCCGCTGTGCCGTGGTGCGCCTGGTGATCAGCACGTAGGAGGCGGACAGCATGATCTCGAAGCCGACGAACAGCGTGAACAGGTCGCCGGTGACGTAGCAGAGCGCCACCCCGGAGCACAGCACGAGGTACATGGGGTGGAAGGTGTTCGACGCGGTGTCCCTGCCGTAGTCGGTGATCCGCTGGCCGATCGAGAAGACCAGCACGGCCAGCGTCACCACGGCGGAGACCAGCAGCAGCAACGCGGAGAGCCGGTCGGCGATCAGGGTGATCCCGATCGGCGGGCTGTAGCCGCCCATCCGCAGCACCACCGGTCCCGCGCGGTCGACGTGCGCCAGCAGCACCGCCGCGTCGACCACGATCGCCGACAGCACGATCACGCCGAGCACCCGCTGCACGCGGGGAAAGGTGTTGAACGCCAACGACAACGCGGCCGCGAGCAGGGGAAGCAGGACGGGCAGCGCGACCAGGATGCTCACGGGGCCGCCTCCTGCACGAGGTCGTTGCGCTCGGCCGTGGTGCCGACGCGGCGGTCCTCGACGTCGTCCTGCACCTCGTCGTGCCCGAGCAGCACGAACGACCGGAAGGCCAGCGCCAGCAGGAAGGTGGTCAGCGCGAAGGTGATCACGATCGCCGTCAAGGCCATGGCCTGGGGCAGCGGGTCCACCATGGCCTGCGGCTCGGCCAGCCCGGCGAACGGCGGCACCCCGGGCGGTCCGCCCGCGACCTGGAGGAACAGGTTGGCGCCGTGGCCGAGGACGACGATGCCCAGGATCACCCGCATCAGCGAGCGCTGCATCAGCAGGTAGAACCCGACGGAGTAGAGCCCGGCCAGCAGGACCGCCATGGTGGTGTTGACCGTCACCGGTCCTCCTCCAGGCTCACGCCGAGCGTGCCGAGCAGGTCGACCACCACGCCCACGATCAGCAGGTAGACGCCCACGTCCAGGAACAGGCTGGTGACGATCTTGACCGGCCCGAGCGGCCACACGGCCGTGGTGAGCACCGGGAGGCCGAACAGGGCGGGCACCAGCGCGGTGATCACGGCGATGCTCAGGCCGGTGCCGATCACCACCGGCGGGCGCACCCTGACCACCGCGGACAGCTCGACCTTGCCGCCCGCGAGGTAGCGCAGGACGAACGCCAGCCCGGCGACCAGTCCGCCGGTGAACCCGCCGCCGCTGTTGTTGTGCCCGGCGAAGAGCAGGTACACCGACAGCACGAGCACCGTCGGGAACACGATCCGCGCGCACACCTCCAGCAGCAGCGACCTCGGCCAGCCGTTGCAGTCCCGCTCGGTGAGCAGCCACCGCTCGCGCGGTGCGTCCCACTCCCACCACGGTTCCCGGCTCATCGGTCCGCCTTCCGCCGCGCGCGGTGCGAGGCCAGGATCAGGCTGGCCGCGCCGGTCGCCGCGACCGCGAGCACCGCGATCTCGCCCACGGTGTCGAACGCGCGGAAGTCGACGATGATCGCGTTCACCACGTTGCTCGCCCCCGCGTCCTCCTTGGCCCGCTGGATGTACTCCACGCTGGCCTCCGGAAGGCCGTCGCGGTTGGCCGAGAACAACACCGCCAGTACCGCGACGAAGGTCCCCGCCACGCACGCCACGACCGCCTTCACCCACCCGCCTTCGCTCAGCGGGCGGCGCTCCTCGCTGAAGCGCGTCGGCGTCCGGCGCAGCACGAAGACGAACACCACCAGGGTCAGCGACTCCACCAGGAACTGGGCCAGCGCCAGGTCCGGCGCGCCGTCCACGAGGAACAGGGCGCCGATGCCGTAGCCGATCACGCCGGTCACCAGCACCGCGGTCAGCCTGCGCCGCGCCAGCACCGCGAGCCCGGCGGCGACGAGCACCGCCACCGCGAGCGGCACCTGCAACCACGAGTCGAACCAGTGCGTGCGGGGCAGCGGCGCCAGGCCCGCGAGCAGTCCCGCCCCGGGCACCACGACCGCGACCACGAGGATCACGCCCAGGTAGACCGGGACCGAACCGACCTGCAACCGGCCGGTCACCCCGCGCGCCACGCCGTCCAGGGCCATCACCACGCGGTCGTAGCCGGTCTGCGCGTGCACCGCCTCGGGAAGCCAACCGGAGCGCCCGGTGGCGAAGCGGTGGATGAGGTACCCGCTGCCGAGCACTACGGCCGACAGCAGCAGCGGAAGCGAGAACCCGTGCCACAGAGCCAGTTCGTAGCTCTCCGCGGACGGGTACGCCGACGCGTAGCCCGCGATCACCGGCTCGACGACGCCCGGGGCGAAGGCGAACACCAGCCCGGCCAGCGCGGGGATCACCACCGGTCCGGCCAGCACCGCCCCCGGTCGTTCACTGTCCACAAGGGACACTCCGGGCTTGGTGCCGAACGCGCCGACGAGGAACCGGAGGCTGTAGGCGACCGTCAGCGCCGACCCGATCACCAGGACGGCGAGCACGAACGGCTGTCCCCGCAGCGCCTCGAACGCGGCCTCCTTGCCGACGAAGCCCAGCAGCGGCGGCACCCCGGCCATGGACGCGGCCGCGAGCACGACGGCGCCGGTGAACACCGGCCACCGCGCGGCCAGCCCGGACAGCTCCCGGATGTCCCTGGTCCCGGTGCGCTTGTCGATCACGCCTACGGCCAGGAACAGCGCGGACTTGAACAACCCGTGCGCCAGCACCATCGTGGCGCCCGCGACGGCCGCGACGTGCTCGCCGACGCCCAGCAGCACGATCAGGAAACCCAGCTGGCTGACCGTGCCGAAGGCCAGCAGCTTCTTCAGGTCGTGCTCCCGCAGCGCCCGGACGCCGCCGAGCACCATCGTCCACGAACCCAGCACCACCAAGGGAATCCACCACGCGGGCAGCTCCGCGAAGCCGGGTGCGAACCTGGCGACCAGGTACACGCCCGCCTTGACCATCGCGGCGGCGTGCAGGTAGGCGCTGACCGGGGTCGGCGCGACCATCGCCGCGGGCAGCCACGGGTGGAACGGCACCTGGGCGGACTTCGTCAGCGCGCCGACCAGGATCAGGACGACCGCGACCTCCACCACCGCCCCGGAGGGCGGGTAGGCGACGATCGCCGAGATCCGGAACGTGCCCGCCGCGGTGCCGAGCAGGATCAGCCCGAGCAGCATCGCCAGCCCGCCGAACCCGGTGACCAGCAGCGCCTGCGTCGCCGAGCGGCGCGCGGCCTTGGTCAGCCCGAGCCCGCCGACGAGCAGGAAGGAGCAGACGGTGGTGAACTCCCAGAAGACGTAGAGGGAGAACACGTCATCGGCGGTGACCAGCCCGAACATCGATCCGGCGAAGACCGTCAGCAGGGCCGAGTTGCGCCCTGTCCCCTCGGGCGGCGTGGAGGCGGCGTAGTAGAGGAACACCAGCGCGCCGACCCCGGACACCAGGATGATCATCAGCAGCGAGAGCGGGTCCAGCCGCAGCGTCAGATCGAGCCCGATCGAGGGTGCCCAGGACAGGGTCTCCGTCGGCGGCGCTCCATTGAGGACGGTCGGCGCCCAGGACAGCGCCGTGCCGAGTGCGGCAACGGGCGGCAGGGCGGCCAGGACGAACGCGATCCGGCCCCACCGCGCGGCGACGGCCGGGAGCAGTGCGGCGACGAGGAAGTGCGCGAGGATCAGGATCAGCATCCGGGCACCGCCCGGCGCCGCCCGTCCAGCCAGGTGCCCTCTTCCACCATCACCGCCCGCCGCTCGAACCTCCCCGAACCACGCCCCACCTTACGTCGCCGGTCGCACATCCGCCCACTTCAGAGTGGGAACCGTTGGGGCACAAAGGGTTTCGAACAGCGAAAGGCGGGCGACCGCGCTGGGGCCGCCCGCCTCGCCCGCCGTTACAGCTGCTGCTTGATCAGGTCCACATAGGAGGAGACGCGCGCGTACACGCCCGGCTTGCCCGCGAGGGCGCAGCCCTCACCCCACGAGACGACGCCGATGAGCTTGCCGCTCGCGACGAGCGGACCGCCCGAGTCGGCCTGGCAGCTGTCCTTGCCACCGTCGGGGTAGCCGGCGCAGACCATCGCGGCCTTGCGGTAGTCGGCCCCGTAGGCGGTCGTGCAGGTCTGGTCCGAGGTGACCGGGACGTCGACCTGGTTCAGCGTGTCGGAGTAGGTCCCGCTGCCGGTGGTGTCGCCCCAGCCCAGGGTCTTGGCCATGGTGCCCGCGGCGTACAGGCCCGCGTCAGCGGAGGTGGCCAGCGGCAGCGTCTGGTACGGCAGGTTCTGGTCCAGCGTCATCACCGCGACGTCGTCGCCCTGGGTGACGCTGCGGTAGTTCGGGTGCTGCCAGACCTTGGTGACCTTGGCCAGCACGCCCTCGTTCGTGCGCAGGTCGGTGCGCCCGGCGGCGATCCGCCAGGTGCTCGGCGCCTTGCCTGCGGTGCAGTGCGCGGCGGTGACGACCTTGTTCGGCGCGACCAGCGTGCCGCCGCACCACTGGGTGCCGTTGTAGATCAGCGCGACCGTCCACGGGTACTGCTGCGTGGTGGCCGGGCTGCCGCCGACGATCATCGGCGAGACGTCCCCGGACGGCTTGGCCGGTGCGGCGGTTGCGGTCGCCGTCGCGGCGATGCCCAGCGCGGCGGCGACGCCGACGATCTTGACCAGGTGGCGCAGGGTGCTCACTGGTCACTCCTTTCCTCGTGCCCTCGAACGAGGTCCGGCCACGGGCGGGCCGGTGAGGAAAGGCAACTCCAGAACGGGTTCTCCGGACAACCGACGCCGGGAGGGCGGCCGATCGGAGCAGGAGCCGGCCCCGAACGTCGCAGCGCACCAGGGGTTTTACCGCTGTCAAGGCACCGGGCGGAATCCGGGCGGACTGTTGATTCCACAGTGGACGGCCGGAGAAACTCCTTGCTGGACCTATGAAACCAGATGGTGTACGAGCGCCGCGAGAGCAGACGCGGAACTCGACCCGGTTGCGGCGGTGTAAACCACGACGCGCTGCCCCTCGTCGTCCGGCAGCAGCATCAGCTCGTCGGTCAACGTCAAGCGCCCCACCACCGGGTGGTCGTACTCACGCGTGTTCGACGCGCAGTTGCGCACCGGGTACTCCGACCACAACGTGACGAAGTCCTTGCTGAGCGCGCTCAACTCGTCGATGAGGTCGGTGATGCCGCGGTCACCCGGATAGGCACCGGCGACCATTCGCAGGTGCGCCACGGCATCCCGCTTCTTCCGCTCGTGGTCGACGTAGAGGCGGCGCGTGTGCTGGTCGAGAAAAACCAACCGCGCCAGGTTCACGTCCTGCGGTGCCGCGAAGTCGAGGTGCGGAGCGAGCAGCGCGTGCGCGAGCCGGTTCCACACGAGCACATCGGTTCGCCGCCCCATCACCAACGCGGGCACGTCCGTCATGGACTCGATCATCACGCGGACGCTCGGCCGCAACCGCTCCGGCTCGGCCGCCCCGTTCCCCCTCGCGAGCCGGTAGAGGTGCGCGCGCTCGTCGGCGTTCAGCCGCAGCACCCTCGCCACCGCGTCGAGCACCGAGTCCGACGCGTTGTGATTGCGCCCCTGTTCGAGCCGCGTGTAGTACGGCACGCTGATCCCGGCCAGCCTCGCCAGTTCCTCCCGCCGCAGCCCCGGCACCCGCCGTCTGCCGCCGTAGTCGCGCACCCCCGCGTCCCCCGGGCTGATCCGTGCGCGCCGCGCCCGCAGGAACTCCCCCAGCTCCATATCCTGACCCTCCCAGTGTCCTGGTTAACCCGCGCGCCTCCGGCGAGGCTCTGCTCCATGAGAATCATCGTCGTCGGTGCCACCGGAATCCTCGGCTCCACAGTCTCCGCACTCCTGTCGGATCTCGGCCACGAAGTCATCCGCGCCTCCTGGTCCGGCCCGGTCCACGTCGACCTCACCGACCCCAGCACCCTCGACAAGCTGTTCGCCACTGTGACCGATGTGGACGCCGTGGTGTGCACCGCGGCCCACGCGCCGTTGAAGCCGCTCCTGGAGCTGAGCGATGCGGATTTCCGACAGGTGAAACTGGATGGGCAGTTGGCGTTGTTCCGACGGGCTGTGCACGCACTTCGGGACGGCGGGCGGATCGTGTTGACCGCCGGGCGTTTTGAGGGGCCGATGTGTCGTGGAGCTGTCGGGGCTATGGTGAATGCGGCGCTTGAGGCTTTTGTGGAGAACGCGCGCGGGGAACTGCCCCGGGGGATTGATGCGGCGGTGATGAGTCCGGGGTGGGTTTCGGAGACTCTGGCGTCGATGGGACGGACTGGTGGGACTCCTGCTGTGGAAGTTGCGCGGGGGTATGTGGATTTTGTGCTTTCTGCGGGGTCTTAGTCGGATTCTCCG
Organism: Allokutzneria albata; assembly: GCF_900103775.1. Taxonomy (GTDB): domain Bacteria; phylum Actinomycetota; class Actinomycetes; order Mycobacteriales; family Pseudonocardiaceae; genus Allokutzneria; species Allokutzneria albata. The sequence goes on from NZ_LT629701.1 coordinate 2,778,936, forward strand.
GTCGGGGACGGCTGGGCTTCCAGCCCTGGGGGTCGGCTTGACCTGGGGCCCCCTGCGCGTACCGAGGGCCTGCCGGGCGGGCACGGTCAGGAACCGGCCCTCGCGGGAAAGCGCATGGCACGCGCACCCCAGGTGAAGCCGACCCATTTCCAGCCGCGGGTTCTGTTTGGTCAGAGGTTGCGTTTTCGGGCTTGCCGGGGCAAAACACCACGGTGCGCAACCTCAGACCGAAGTGCCGCCACCACCACCGGATGAAGCACGAATCCGACTGGAAGTGCGAGAACCTGCCAGACGATCGGCACGTCTGGACCACGCCGCGAGGCAAGGTCTACGAGACGGAACTGGAGCCCATCGCCGACCCGGCGCCGTTCTAGACGCGGGTCAGCTCCTGTGCGGGCTCGGCGGAGCGGCGGAAGGGGGCGAGGAACGTGGGCACGATGTGCCTGCGGTTGCGCACCAAGGCGGCGACGGCGACGGCGCCGTAGACGGCGCACAGCGCATAGCGGGCTTCCTGGCCGGGCAGGGCGAACTGGGCGGCGAACAGGGCGAGGAGGGTCCAGGCGGCCCAGCGCGGGAAGCGCAGCGCCAGGAGGGCGGAGACGCCGAGCAGGGTCTGGGTCGCGGTGAGCAGGAACTCCTCGATCTGGCGGGGGTCCAGGACGAGGGTGCCGGAACCACCGCCGATCAGGTAGGCCAGGGGCAGGCTGCCGACGAGCAGGGTCCACTGGTTGACCTTGCTGGAGATCAGGGTGCCGATCGCGGCGGAACCGTTGCCGCGCAGGGCGAACAGGATCGCGACGATGAACTCGGGGGCCTCGGAGGCGAGCGGGGCCAGCCACTGGACGAGCAGGAAGCGGTCGACGCCGAGCTGGGTGCCGGTGTCGATCAGGGCGTGCGCGAACGGTTCGGCGCAGAGCAGGATCACCACGGCGGCGAAGGCGAACAGGGCGGCGACGAGGGGGCGGCGGGTCCTCGGCGGGAGCGCGCCGATGATGGAGGCGGGGCCGACCAGGTCGGGCTCCTCGGCCTCGGCGCGGGAGACCTTCCAGAGGTAGAAGCCGAAGAAACCCAGCAGGGCCAAGCCGAACACGAGGGTGATCTGGCCGCTCACCGGGACCACGAACGCCACGACGGAGGCGATCGCGAGGAAACCCAGCTCGGTGCGGTGGCCTGGGTCGAGGACGAGTTCTCCGACCGTGCGGCCGGAGCGGCGGGAGGCGACGGCGAGCGAGACGAGCACGACGGTGGACCAGCCGAGACCGAGCAGGAGCCGGTTGGAGCCGGTCATGTTCGCCGCGGCGTAGGCCACGAACTCGGGGTTCTGCCCCGCGGTGTGGGCGAAGTAGAGGTCGACGACGTACTCGGGCAGCACGGCGATGAGCGCGAGCAGGGCGATGGCCAGGCCGCCGGAGATGTCCACCTGCGCCGCCTCGGCCGCCCACGCGAGCAGGAACGACGCGGCCACGACGGCGGCGCCGAACAGCAGCAGCGCCAGCCACGGGACCACCTCGGCGCCGGTGAGCCGGAGCACGAGGGCGGGCGCGGCGAGGGCACCGCACAGGGACAGCGAGCGGAACAGGACCATCACGCCATCGACGGTCGCACACACTTCGACACTTTCGCAATCGCCAAAATGTTGGCGCGGCTAGCCCCGGGTTGGGGTGGGAGGAACAATGAATCTCGCCATGCCGAAAAATTCCGAACCGACGCCGGTCCAGCTCAGCGCCGCCGCCGCCACCTTCGCGTTGTTGTCCAGCCCGCCACGGCTGCACCTGGTGTGGCTGTGCGCCCAGGGCACCTACGACGTGGGCACGCTCGCCCAGCGCGTCGGCGTGAGCATCCCCACGGTCAGCCAGCACCTGACCAAGCTGCGGCTGGCGGGAGTGGTGACCGCCCGCCGGGAGGGGCGGCACCACTTCTACGCCGTGGACGACCCGCACGTGCTGACGCTGCTCGACCAGATCTTCGAGCACATCGCGCCGGACGGGTCGCTCGCGCCGGACCCGCCTATCCAGCCAGCCGGGTGACCGCCGGGCGCTCGACCCAGCGGTGCAGCAGCCACGCCGCGCCGAGCGAGACGGGAATGACCACGCCCAGGATCAGCGCCGTCGCCACCGGGGTGCTGTAGGTCGAGCCGGGCAGGAAGACCAACCGGCACAGGTACATGATGACGACGAAGTGGATCATGTAGAGGGCGAACGAGCGGTCCCCCATGTAGACCATCGCCGGGCGGCGCAGGAACGAGCGGGCACCGCGGATGTCGCGGGAGGCGAACTCGCCGACCACCAGTGCGACCGGCAGGGCGAAGTAGGGCCCGAAGGCGAACACGGGCGGCAGCACCGCCAGCGCCCCGATCGCGAGGAACGGAAGCGGGAGCACCAGGCCGAGGCGGAGCGGCCGCCACAGGCCCTCGGCGAGGATGCGGGCGAGCACCATGCCGAGCACGAACTCCGGCAGGCGCAGCAGCGGCAGGAAGTAGGCCAGCCAGATCTGCGGCCACGGGACCGGCATGGTGGGCAGGATGTCGGGACCGTCCAGCAACAGCGACGACAGCAGCGGAACGGACAGGCCGACGAGCACGGCCACCCCGGCGGCGAACCACAGCCTGCGCACCGGGATCCTGCGCACGAGCGGCAACAGGAACGGGAAGAGCAGGTAGAAGAAGAACTCACAGGCCAGTGACCACGCGGGCGGGTTGGGGCCGAAGAAGTACGCCCCCGACGGAACCCAGTTCTGCACCAGGAACAGGTTCGCCAGCATGCCGAGCGGGTCGTACTCGGCGCCCGCCGAGAGCAGGTTCACGTGCAGGCCGTAGCCGATCACCAGGAGCATGCCCAGCACCCAGGCCACCGCGTGGTTGGAGAAGATCCGGACGAACCGGCGGCGCCAGAACCGCACCGCGGTGTCCTCCGGCCGGGCCGACCAGCTCAGCACGAGTCCGGACAGGACGAAGAACAGGGTGACCGACGCGGTGGCCAGCGGAACGAGCGCGGCAGTGGCCTTCTGCACCGAGGAATCCGCGTACAGGTTCGGGATGAAGAACGCGTGCGCCACGAGCACGGACCCGGCGGCGAAAACCCGGATACCGGTGAGGGAAGCGAGCCGGTTCGGTGCGGTCCGTCCTTGATCTGACTGCCGGACGACGGCTTCGTCGCCATCTCGAATATCCACGCGATTCTCCAATGTGTTCGGCCCCAGGCGAAGCAGATGCCCGTGATTGGCGATCGTCTCCCCGGGAAGGACCACCGCAAAGGACGAACCGCATATCCTGCTGCAAGCCGTAAGTTCACCGGAAGCTGGACAGAAGCCCGTCCTCGATGGAGATCGTCGTGCGCTACCACAACTGGACGATCGACTCCACGGAAGCCTGGACGGAGCTGTCCGACAGCTTCATGCCGATGCGCCACCGCTATCGCGATCCGATCGCGTGGCAGGCGGGCCTGAGCGCCCAGCAGAGCGCGGCGTACTGCCTGCTCCGCTGGGACCAGCGCGGTGACCGCATCGCTCACCGCACCCGGGACCTCGTCCGGCAGGTCCCCGGCGACGAGCACTACTGGGTCGTACTGCCCCAGGTGGGCCGGTACTCGATGTGGCACGACGACGAACCGCTGCACGTCGACCCGGGCGGCGCCGTGATCATCCGGTTCGACCAGATCTGCCGGATCCGCATCCCGGAGTCCCGGTCCTACGCGTTCCGGGTGCCGCGAGCGGAGTTCGACCACCGCCTCCCCGCCGCGCTCAACCTGCGGGTGGACATGACCACCGGACTGGGCCGGGTCACCGCGAACCTGATCACCAGCGTCCACGAGCAGGCCGACGCCCTCAACGCTCGCGAGTTCAACACGCTCTGCGACCGCATCGGCGACCTGCTGTGCATGCAGGCCCTCGGCGACCTGCGGCCGCAGCGGGCCGACCGTGCCGACGCCGCCGCGGCGATCCGCCGTTGTGTCCGCGAACGCGTCGGCCGCACTGACCTGAGCCTCCCGGCGGTGGCGCGCGCCCTGGGCTGGTCTCCCCGGCAGATCTGGCTGATCCTGCACGAGGAGGGCACCACCTTCCGAGACCTCCGCCAGGACGAGTCGCTGCGCGCGGCCAGGGACCTGCTCGCGACCGGAGAGGCCCAGATCAGCGAGATCGCCGCGAGAACCGGCTTCACCCCGACCTGGTTCTCCTCGGCCTTCAAGGCCCGTTTCGGTGAGACACCAAGGGAGTTCCGCCAGCGCCGGATCGCGGAGACGCCTATCCGGCCAGACGGCGCACCGCAGGACGCTCCACCGACCTGTGCAGCAGCCAGGCCGCACCGAGCGATACCGGAATGACGACCAGCAGGATCAAGGCCGTGGCGACGGGAACGCTGAACGTCGCGCCAGGCGTGAAGACGAACCGGCACAGGTACATGATCACCACGTAGTGGATCATGTAGAGCGCGAACGAGCGGTCCCCGAGGTAGATCATCGCCGGGCGGCGAAGGAACGAGGGGACACCGCGGACGTCACGCGAGGCGACCTCCCCGACGATCAGCGCGACCGGCAGCGCGAAATACGGGCCGAAGGCGAACACGGGCGGCAGGACCGCCAGGGTCCCGATCGCGAGGAACGGCAGCGGGAGGATGACGCCCGTTCGCAGCGGCCGCCACAGCCCCTCGGCGAGGATGCGCGCGAGCACCATGCCGAGCACGAACTCCGGCAGGCGAGCGGCGGGCAGGAAGTAGGCCAGCCAGATCTGGTCGCTCGGCACGGGCACGGTGGGCAGGAAATCGGGCCCCTGCAACAGCAGCGCCAGCACCGGAACGGACAGGCCGACGAGCACGAGCACCCCGGCGGCGAACCGCAGCTTGTGCACCGGGATCCTGCGAACGAGCGGGAGCAGGAACGGGAAGAGCAGGTAGAAGAAGAACTCACAGGCCAGCGACCACGCCAACGGGTTGGGACCGAGCAGGAACTCCTTCGAGGGAACCCAGTTCTGCACCAGGAACAGGTTCCCGAGCAGGGCGAGCGGGCTGTAGTCGTCGCCGAGGGACACCAGGTTGACGTGGATGCCGTAGCCGATCACCAGGGCCGAACCCAGCGCCCAGGCCACCGCGTGGTTGGAGAAGATCCGGACGAACCGGCGGCGCCAGAACCGCACCGCGGTGTCGGCCGGCCGGGCCGACCAGGTCAGGACCAGTCCGGAGAGGACGAAGAAGAGGGTGACCGACGAGGTGGCCAGCGGGACCAGGGCGCTGGTGCCCTTCTGGACTGCGGCGTCGGCGTAGAGACCGGGCAGGAAGAACGCATGGGCCACGAGCACCAGTCCGGCGGCGAAGATCCGGATACCGGTGAGGGACGGCAGCCGGGCGGGCCCTGTCGTCCCGGCGTCTCCTGGTTGCCGCACAATGGCTTCATCGCCATCTCGAATGTCCACGTGGTCCTCCGGTGTCGGATTCACGGGCGCCACCTTTCGCCCCCGGGCGAAGGAATGGCCGTGAAAGGTGATCTTCTCCCCGGGAAGAACCACCGCAAAGGGGGAGCCGGACTTCGTGCCCCAAGCCGTAAATTCACCGACACCTCGACGTAAACCGCCACCGATGGAGATCGTCGTGCACTACCTCGACTTCACGATCGACTCGTCGGAAGCCTGGTCCGAGCTGGCCGACAGCTTCGTTCCGATGCGCCACCGCTACCGCGCCCCGGAGACCTGGTACGCGGCACTGACCGCTCAGGAGACCGCGGCCTACGCCCTGGTCCACTGGGACCAGCGCGGTGACCGCATCAGCCACCGCACACCATCGCTCGTCCGCCGGTCCCCCGGCGACGAGCACTACTGGATCATGGTGCCCCGGTTCGGGTCGTACTCGGCGTGGCGCGGCGACGAGCAGCGCCGCGCCACCCCGGGCAGCGCTCTGATCAACCGGTTCGACGAGATCTCCCGGATCCGGATCCCGGAGTCCCGGTCCTACGCGTTCCGGGTGCCGCGAGCGGAGTTCGACCACCGCCTCGCCCCGGCCGCCCCGGTCCACACCCAGCTGGACATGACCACCGGGCTGGGCCGGGTCACCGCGAACCTGATCACCAGCGTCCACGACCAGGCCGACGCCCTCGCCGATCGCGAGTTCAACGCGCTCTGCGACCGCATCGGCGAACTGCTGTGCATGCTCGCCCTCGGCGACATGGGACCCCAGCGGTCCCAGCGCACCGAGGCCGCGGCGGCGATCCGGCGCTACGTCCGCGACCGCGTCGGCCGCAGCGATCTGAGCCTGCCCGCGGTCGCCCGCGCCCTCGGCTGGTCTCCCCGGCAGATCCGGCTGATCCTGCACGAGGAGGGCGTCACCTTCCGTGACCTCCGGCAGGAGGAGGCACTGCGCGTGGCCAGGGATCTGCTCGCGGCAGGGGAGGTCCCGATCGGCGAGGTCGCCGCGCGAACGGGCTTCACCCCGACCTGGTTCTCGGCGGCCTTCAAAGCCCGTTTCGGCGAGACACCAAGGGCGTTCCGCCGCAACAGGAGCAGTGCCGCGGACTGATCAGGGGTCAGGAGCCGGCGAAGGACCGCCCGCGCGCCGCCAGCTCCTCGCCGAGGATGCGGACGGCCTTGGGGCCGACGCCGTGGATGCGCAACAGCTCCTCCGCGCTCACCCGGGTCAGCTGGTCGTAGGTCGTGTACCCGTTGGCGGCCAGCTCGCGGGTGGCCACCTTGCCGATCGTGCGGGGGAACTCCGTCATGCGCCCACCAGTTGCGCGAAGAGCTCCAGGACGCGGCGCACCGCCGGCCGGGCGGCGCTCGCCCCGGCCACCCGGACGACCTCGCGGTCCGCGTCGGTGATCTTGCTGATCGGCTTGGCCAGCACCTCGAACAGCCCGGCGGGGGGCGTGCCGCAGAACCAGACCAGCCCGGAGTTCGTGCCCAGCGCGAGGTGTTCGCCGTCGGCGGAGGTGGCCAGGGTGCAGCCGGAGAGCTCGAAGCCCTCGACGTGGGTCAGCGTCTCCAGGTCGAACTGCACCAGCCGCACGGGGCTGCCGACCTGCGTGCTCATCGCCGCGAGCAGGCCGCGCCCCGGCACCACCCTCAGGTCCACCAGCGGGCTGCCCAGCTCCGGCGGCACCTTCGCCCTGGTGCCGCGGACCAGCTGGTCGCCGTCCCGGGTCCACCGGGACAGGTGGCCGTCGCCGTCCATGGTCAGCAAGGTGTCCGCGTCGATGAAGGCCGTCTCGCGGACCCAGCCGGGCTCCTTCGCGGTCGCCAGCAGCTCGGCCTCGGCGTCCAGCAGCGCCAGCTCCGCACCGCCGAGGGCGAACCTGCCGGTTCCACTGTGGACGGACAACGAGGCGGGGCGGAACCGGGTGCCCTCGGGGACCGCGCGGCGGACCTCACCGTCCATTCCGGACCCGACGAGCAGTTCGCCCCCGCCGGTGACGGCCACGAAACCGTTGCGCGAGCGGGCAAGCGCCTCGATCGAGCCCTCGTGCTTGGCCAGGATCTCGCGCTCGGCGCCGACGTGCCTGGCCAGCACCGAGCCCTCGGCGCCCATGTTCTCCGCGGTGATCACCGCGTACCCCAGGTGCAGCACGTGGGCGAAGCCCGCCTCAACCGTGTGCAGGGAGAGCTCGTTGCCGGAGGCGACCTCCAGCTCGATGATCGAGCCCTGCTCCTTCTCCCTGCCGTAGCGCGGATCCCAGGTCGGCGCGTGGAACCCGGCGGTGGCGGCGATCCTGGTGGCGTCCGGCGACAGCGACACGCTGTGCACCACGGAGCTGCCGACGCGGTAGCTCAGCGCCCAGTGCTCCGGTGAGCCCTGCAACTCGTGCACGACCTGCAGCGTCTCGATCTCGGCCAGCTGGGCGAACAGCCCCCACTCGGTCTCCGGCCGCCAGTCCCGCGCCAGGTGCACCAGCTCCACCGCCTGGCGCAGCGGCCGGGTTCGGGCGAACTCCCAGAGCCGCTGCCGCTCGTCGTTGTCGGCGAAGGCGAGGCCGATCTGCATGACCTGCTCGTCGGTCAGCTTCGCGCGGGCGATGAGCGTCCCTTGTGGATCGAGTTCGCGGTAGGCGTCGAGCTGGTCGGCGCGCAACAGGTACAGCGCGCACTCCAGCGGGTTCTCCGGCTGCAACCCGTGCCGCACCAGGAACTCTATCCGCCTCGGATGGCCGATCGCCGCCTCGCACAACCGCTCCGTCAGCGACGGGGTGGACAGGATGCGCCGCCGCGCGATCCGGCCGATGGCGCGTTCGGCGTGCAGCGCGGCGTCCAGCAGCTCCCCCGGGTCCACGTCGGCGCCGAGGGCGATCGAGGACAGCGGCGGAACGCGCCGGGGGTCGGGCTTGACGGGGTTGTGCAGCAACGCGTTGAGCACCGGCTCGTGCTCGCTGAGCGCCCACAGCGCGTAGAGCTGGTCGCCGGTGGCGGCGGCGCAGGCCTCCGCCACCCCCGCGCGCACGTCCTCGTCGGAGTCCTCGAACAGCTCGACCAGCTCCACCCCGCTGCGCCACTCGTCGAGCAGCCGCCCGTGCAGGGCCGCGGTGATCAGCCGGGGCTTGCCGTCGGTGGCCAGCGCGCGCAGCTGGCGCACGACCTTGCGCAGCGAGGAGTCCCTGGTGGCCACCCAGCGGTCGGCGACCAGCTCCCCCGCCCACGCCTGGTACGGGTGCCGCTCGTCGCGGGCGATGGCGATCAGCGCGTCCAGCGCGCTCGGGTAGCGGTCCTCGGCGGCGCCGACGAGCTGGACCCACGCCGGGTACCCGCGATCGCGCCAGCGGCTCTTTGACCGTCTGACCAGCTTCGCGGCTTCCCTGCTGTCCATATGGGCCAGAGTCTAGGCACGCGCCCCACGCTCTCCCAGCATTCGCGCGCCAAGTGATACCAAGTTAGGCCGATCCGGCGGCAAGGGTTGACCGCAGCAGCTCCCGGTGGGCGCGCTCGTGCGCCTCGTCCAGCCCGGCCCGGCGCAGCAGCGCCAGGCTGCGCCGCAGGGGCTCCAGCGCGGCCGCGTGCATGCTCTGGTCGGCCAGCAGCTGCCCGCTGCTCAGCGTGGCCAGCCCGGCGCCGCGGGAGTCGCCCAGCTCCAGGAAGATCTCCAGAGCGGCGTCGATGCAGCGCTTGGCCTCGCGGTGCCTGCCGAGGCCGCGCTCGTTCTCGCCGATGGCGAACAGCGTGTACGCCTCGCCGGTGGGGTGGCCGATCTCGCGGATGCGGCGCAGCCCACCGCGCAGGTGGACCAGTGCCGACTCGAACGCGCCGCGCCTGGTGTCCAGCAATGCCAACGTGTGCGTGAGGTTCACCTCGTTGAGCGGCTGGCCCAGTTCGGCGACGATGCGCAGCGCCCGGTCGATCGCCTCGCGCGCCACGTCCTGGTCGGTGTCGAGGTGGAGCATCGCCTTGATCTTCAGCGTCTGGGCGATCGCGTGCCGGTCGCCGGACGCGGTGAAGGCCGCCAGCGCGCGCTCGACGCGCTCCCTGCCCCGCCCGGTCTCCTTGCGGACGCTGTGGCAGAAGGCCAGGCCGACCTCCGCGCAGGCCGCCTCGTGCTCCTCGCCCAGCTCGTGCGCGGTGGCCAGCGCCGCGTGGAAGGACTCCACGGCCTCGGCGATGCGGCCGCGCTCGCACCACATGTCGCCGAGCGAGCGGTCGGCGAGCATCCGCAGCTCCGGCACCTCCGCGGTGGCGTCGCGAACCGCGCTCTGCATCCGTTCCCACTCCTGCCCACCGCCGGTGAGCTGCCAGAACGCGTCCAGCCGCCCGGCGAGCCGGGACGCGCGCACGAGGTCACCGCGCTCCAGGGCGATGCTGACGGCGTCGGTCAGGTTGCGCTTCTCCGTGCTGAACCACTCCGCCGCGCAGGCCCGCCCCGGCCGCGGGTCCAGGCTGACCCCGGCGCGCGGGATCAGGCAGGAGGCGGGCACCGTCGCGGCGCGGTCCTCGACCCGTTCGATCCAGCCGTCGAGGACCCGGCGCTGCGCGGCGATCCGGCCGGCTTCGGCTTCGCCCGCGGCTTCTTCGGCCGCACAGAGCCACAGCAGGTCGTGCAGCTGGTAGCGCAGCTGCCCCTCACTGTCCACTGTAGAAGCACGGAGCAGGTGGGCGTCCACAAGGGACTCCAGCGCCCGCACGGCCTCCCGCTCGGGCTCGTCGAGCAGTGCCGCGAGCACCCACGCGGGCTGTTCGCGCCCCGGCAGCAGACCGAGCAACCGGAAGGCCGTGCGCGGGCGCTCGGTGAGCCCGGTGAGGCTCAGCCGCACGCTGGCCCGCACGTCGAGGTCGCCGATGGCCAGCTCGTCCAGCCGTCCGCGCTCGTCGTCAAGGCGCTCGGCGAGCAACCGCAACGGCCACGCCGGGCGCGCGGCGAGCCTGGCTCCGGCGATGCGCACGGCCAGCGGCAGGCGTCCGGTGCGCTCGACGATCCGCTCCGCCGCCCCGGGTTCGGCGGCGACGCGATCCGCACCGACGATGCGCGCCAGCAACTTCCCGGCCTCGGTCGCGGAGAGCACGTCGAGGTCGACCAGCCGCACCCCGGGCAGCTCCGCCAGCCGCGCCCGCCCGGTCACCAGGACGGCGGCGCCCGGCGTCGCGGGCAGCAACGGCCGCACCTGCGCCGCGTCGGCCGCGTCGTCGAGGACGATCAAGATCCTGCGGTCGGCGACGCGCTCCCGGAAGAGCGCCGCCCGCTCGTCGAGTCCGTCCGGCACGACGGTTCCCGCACCGCCGAGCGAACGCAGCAGCTCACCGAGGGCGTCGTAGGCGGTGCGCGGGCGGGCTGTCGCCCCGGCCAGCGACACGTGCAGCTGACCGTCCGAAAAGGACTGTCGGAGCAGGTGGGCGGCGCGCAGGGCGAGCGCGCTCTTGCCGACGCCCGCCGGGCCGGAGATCGCCACCAGCGGCAGTCCCGGCCCGGTGAGCAGATCGGTCAGCGCGTCCACCAGTTCGGCGCGGCCGGTGAAGTCGGTGGTGTCCGCCGGAAGCTGCCTCGGCACCCGGCGCGGCGCAGCGGGGTTGCTGTCCTTCACGAGAACCTGCTGGTAGGCGGCCTGCAGCTCGGCGCTGGGCTCGACCCCCAGTTCCACCGCGAGCATCCGGCGGGCGTCGTCGTAGGTCTGCAACGCCTCGGTCTGCCTGCCCGCCCCGGACAGCGCGGTGATCAGCAAGGCCCGCAGCCGTTCGCGCAGCGGGTACCTGGCCACCCACGCGCGCAGCTCCCCCGCCAGCTCACCGTGCTCGCCGAGGGCCAGCCGCGCCCGCGCCAGCTCCTCGACGGCGAGGGCGTGCAGGTCGCTCAGCTCGGTCAGCAGCGGCTCCGCGGCCGGTCCGAGCCGCACGTCCTCGCACGGTTCCCCGCGCCAGAGCGCCAATGCGGACCGCAGCCGTCCGACCGCCTCGTCGGGCGGGCTCGGGGTTTCGGCGACCCGCGCGCGGAACTCCTGCGCGTCGATGGCCGATGCCGGGGCGACGAGCTGGTAGCCGCCGCGGTGCGCGAGCAGGCGCACGTCCGGATCGACCTCGATGATCTTGCGGAGGGCGGCGACGTAGCCGCGCAGGTTCGGCCCCGCCGAGGCCGGTGGCTCGCCGTCCCAGACGCATTCGGCCAGCCGGTGCGCGGAGACCGGGTGGTTGGCGCTGAGGGCGAGCGCCGCCAGCAGCCGCAGCCTGCGCGGCCCTCCCGCGGCGACGGCTCGGCCGCCGACGCGCACCTCGACGGGCCCGAGCAACCGGATCTGCACTCCCACACCTTCCGTGTACCGGATTTGTGCGCCACCTGTACCGGCGATCCCAAAACTCTGTCCCGCTTCGAAGAACTCGGGGGTGCGGAGATGACGACGTCCTACTGGCAACGCTCGGCGCTGCCCGCCACGGCGGAGGTCGTTGTCGTCGGCGGCGGGTTGCTCGGCGTCGCCTGCGCGTACTGGCTGGCCCGGCAGGGTGCGCGCCCCGTGCTCGTCGAGGCGCGCGAACTGGTCTCCGGGGCGACCGGCCGGAACAGCGGCATGGTCGTGCAGGCGACGGCGGAGTCCTACCCGGACGCGGTGCGGCGCCTCGGTGGTCCCCGGGCCAAGGAGGTCTGCGAGATCGCGGGCGAGGGAATGCGGCTCGTGGCGGAGATCGTTGCGGAGGAAGGGATCTCCTGCGATCACCGCGAGACCGGTCACCTCCAGTTCGCGCTCGTTCCCGACCAGCACGAGGAGTCCGTCGCGGCGCTGCACGAGGACGGCTTCGAGGCGCGGTTGCTCGACCGTTCGGGCGTGGCCGAACTCGTGCGGACCCGGCTCGCCGACGATGTGTGCGGCGGCCTGCTGCTGCCGGGGGCGCTCGTGCACTCGGTGCGACTCGTGCGCGGGCTGGCGGAGGCGGCAGCGCGGCACGGCGCGTCGGTGTTCACCCACTGCCCGGTGACCTCGGTCGGCGAACGCGGAGTCGAGACGACGCGGGGTTCGATCTCGGCCGAAGCCGTTGTCGTCGCGACGAACGCGTGGTCCGGCGGGCTTCTGCCGGAATTGCAGGGCTTGTTGACGCCCGTGCAGGGCCAGATGCTCGCGACGGAGCCGCTGCCGCCGGTGTGCTCATCGGGGATGTCGGCGCACATCAGCTCTCATGGCGAGTACTGGCAGCAGACCCCGGACGGGCGCATCGTGCTCGGCGGCTGTCGTGGCGCCGGGGCGCTGGACCGCGTGGACGCGTTGGCCGGAGTGCCCGAGGACGCCGTGCACGAGGCGTTGCTGGGCGTGCTGCCGCGGTTGTTCCCCGACATCGGACCGATCCGGGTGACCGACTCGTGGGTGGGGCCGATGGCGTTCACCGCCGACCTGGTGCCCGTGGCATCGCAGGTGCGTGAGCGGGTGTGGGCGGTCGGCGGCTTCTCCGGGCACGGGATGCCGTTCGGGTTGAGCCTGGGGCGGGTGCTCGCGTCCGCGGTGACGGCGGGTTCGGCGCTGTCGCAGACATTCGCGCACGAACGGCTCGCGGCATGATGGACGTCGTCGGCATCGGCGCGGGACCGGCGAACCTGAGCCTGGCCGCGCTGCTGCACCCGATCGGCGGGCTGCGGGCGCGGTTCCTGGAGCGGCGGCCCGAGCTGAGCTGGCATCCCGGTCTGCTGGTGCCCGGCGCGCGGATGCAGGTCAGCTTCCTCAAGGACCTGGTCACGCCGGTCGATCCGACGAACCCGTACTCGTTCCTGTCCTTCCTGGTCGAGCACGGGCGGCTGTACCGGTTCCTCTCCGCCGGGTTCTCCCGGGTCAGCCGCGCCGAGTTCACCCAGTACCTGGCGTGGGCGGCGGCCCGGCTGCCCGCCGTGGAGTTCGGCAGCGAGGTCGGCTCCGTCGAGCACCGCGACGGCCGGTTCGTGGTCAGCACGAACACGGGCCGGGTGCTGGCCAGGGATCTGGTGGTGGGAACGGGACCAGTGCCCCACATCCCGGACTTCGCCCGTGGCCGAAGCGGTCGGACCCTGTTCCACAGCAGCGACTACCTGGCCCACCGACCCGCACCCGGGCTGCGCGTCGCGGTGATCGGTGGCGGTCAGTCCGGCGCCGAGGTAGCACTCGACCTGCTCACCTCGGCGCTGCCGAGCCATCTGCTCTGGACAACTAGGCGATCGAACTTCCTACCGCTGGACGAGACACCGTTCACCGAGGAGATCTACACGCCGCAGTACGTGCGGCGGTTCTTCGGGTTTCCCGCCGAGACACGTCAGTCCCTTGTGGACGAACACAGGCTGAGCAGCGACGGCATCTCCTCGGATTTGCTGGACCGGCTCTACCACCGCCTCTACGAGCTGGACTTCCTCGCGGGGGCGAACCCGGCGCGGTTGCTCCCCGGGACGACCCCGGTCGGCCTCGACCGGCACGGAGACGGATGGCGCGTCACGGTGCGCGAGGACCGCACGGGCGAACTCACGGAGTTCACCGCCGATGCCGTGGTGCTCGCGACCGGCTACACACAGCGCCTGCCGTCCTGCTTGGACCCGATACGGGATCGACTGTCCGTTGTGGACGGACAGCCTGTCGTGGGGGCGGACTTCTCACTGGAGCTGCGGGACGCCGGGCGGTCCAGGGTGTTCGTGCAGAACGGCGCCCGGCACTCGCACGGGCTGGCCGACCCCAATCTCAGCCTCACCGCCTGGCGGGCGGCGACCATCGTGAACAGCTTGCTGCGCAAGGAAGTCTACCGGCTCGACCCCGAGGAGGGCGTTCTTCGATGAGCCCACGCCTGACCTTCGTCAACCACGAGACCCCGCAGGGGTTGGCGTGGGACGAGGTGAGCCTGCCCGCCGCGCCCTTCAAGACCGCGTTGCTGCGCGTCGACCCCGGGCACACCACCCCGGTGGACTCGCACGCGGTGCACGAGATCTGGCTCGTGGTGAGGGGGACCGGCGAACTGGTCTACGACGGCTCACCGATGCGGCTGTCCGAGGGCGACGCGGTCTACCTGGAGCCGCCGAAAACCCATGAGGTGCACAACGACGGCACCGAACCGCTCGTGGTGCACTCGACCTGGTGGGAGCCGACGCCGTGAACCTGTTGGTGCCGATCCCGGCGACCGCGAACGGGCGGCTGCACCTGGGCCACATCGGCGGTCCGATGCTGCGGATGGACGTGCTCGCGCGGCACCTGCGCCGTCGGGGCGAGCAGGTCCGGATCGTCTCCGCGACCGATCCGTTCGACTCGTTCGTGCTGCTGCGCGCGCTGCAGGACAACCGCTCACCGGAAGAGGTCGTCGAGCACTGGCACGCGTTGATCGAGCGGGATCTCCGTGCGGTGGGGATCGACCTCGACTGCTTCGCGAACCTGCTGGCCGAGCCGTGGGCGACGCGCAACGCGGAGATCATCACGCGGCTGATGGACGATCTCGTCGCGGAGGGGCTCGCGGAGGTGATGCGCGAGAAGTTCCTCTACTGCCCGGCCAGCGACCGGTGGATCGTCGGCGCCTGGCTGCTCGGCTCGTGCCCCACGTGCGGCGCCGCGTGCGCGAGCTACTTCTGCGAGGAGTGCGGCACGCACTACCGGCCGGAAATGCTCGCCGACGCCCGCTCGCGCTTCGGCCTCGACGAAGGCCCCGTGGAGTGGCGTGAGCTGCCGTGCCTGTACCTGCGGTTGCCCAACACCGAAGAGCTGACCCGCCGCATGGTGGACATGGGCGTGCCGCAGGAGTTCCGCGACATCGTGCTGCGCCACATCGCCACCCAGGGACCGCTGCTGCGGCTGACCCTGCCGGGCACCTGGGGCGTGCCGTACGAGGTCCCCGGCAGCCCGGTCCCCCAGGTGACGTTCACCTACTCCGTCGGCGTGCTCGCGTTCTGGCTGCTGTGCGCGGAGATGGCGGGCATCGAGCCGGGGTCGGAGTCGCGGTCGGTGGCCAGCTTCGGCATCGACAACTCGCTGCCGTTCCTGCTCGGCGGCCTCGGCATGGGGCTCGCGCTGCGGTCGGTCCGGCCGCTGGACCACGTGCTGCTCAACCACTTCCACACGTTGGAGGGCGCGAAGTTCTCCACCAGCCGGGGCCACGCGATCTGGGCGGAGGACATGGCCGCCGAAGCCGGTTCGGACGCCGTGCGGGCCTACCTCGTCGAGGTCGACCCCGCGCGCGGCACCACCGACTTCGCCCGCCCCGCGTTCTGGTCCTATGTGGACGACGTGCTGGTCGGTCAGTGGCAGGCGGCGGTGCACCGGGCGTGGTCCGGCCCGATGGGCGATGCCGACCCTGGCCCGCTGCTGCAAGCCCAGGCACGGGCCATCGACCCGGCGCACCAGGACCTCGTCCCCGCGCTCGCCGCGGTGCACGAGTGGGTCCACGCCGCGACGCCGACCCTGTCCTGGCTCAAGGGTTTCGCCCTGCTGGCCTACCCGTTCACGCCCGAGTTCGCCACGTCCGTCTGGCACGCCGTCGGCGGGTCCGGCGCACCGTCCACATCGGTGCTCGACCCCGCGAGCGGGTCTTCGGCAGAGGACTTCCTCCTCCGCTCCCCCTCCGTCGCGCCGCCTCGAATCACCTTCGCCAGGAGCCAGTGATGCGCTACGCCATCAACCTGCCCCTCTTCGAGGAGTACGCCAGCCCGCGCCTGATCGCCTCCCTCGCCCGCGAGGCCGAGCAGGCGGGCTGGGACGGCTTCTTCGTGTGCGACCACCTGGTCTCCGACCTGATCGACCCGCCGCCCATCGGGGACCCGTGGATCACCCTCGCCGCCGTCGCCGCCGCGACCGAGCGGATGCGCATCGGCCCGATCGTCACCCCGCTCGCCCGTCGCCGCCCGTGGAAGGTCGCGCGGGAGACGGTCGCGCTCGACCACCTCTCCGGCGGTCGCCTCACCCTCGGTGTGGGACTCGGCTTCCCGCCGGAGCTGGAGTTCGCCAAGTTCGGCGAGGACCCCTCCGCCCGCGTCCGGGCCGCCAAGCTCGACGAGGCACTGGAGATCGTCACGGGTCTGTGGTCGGGTCAGGAGTTCTCCCATTCCGGCGAGCAGTTCCAGATCGCCCCGACCACGTTCCGGCCGACCCCGTTGCAGTTCCCCAGGATTCCCATCTGGGTGGCCGGTGTGTGGCCGCGCCCGCGCCCGTTCGCCCGCGCCGCGCGGTGGGACGGCGTCGTGCCGATGGGCGAAGGTCTCGGGTACCACGAGATGATGTCCGTGGAGAGCACGCGCGAGGTGATCGCGGCCATCCAGCGCCAGCGCACCAGCGACACCGCGTTCGACGTCGTGCACTGGGGCAGCACTCCGGACGGCAAGACCGCGGTCATGGACGACTACGCCGACGCGGGTGTCACGTGGTGGATGGAGACCTTGGCACCGTGGTCCTACGGCTGGGCAGACGAGGGTCCCTGGCCCATCGACGCGATGAACGAGCGCATCCGCATGGGCCCGCGCGCCTGAGTCACCTTTGCCGCGTCCACGTCGTCGATGGGGTATGAGCACCGCATACGTCATCGCCGCCTGGGCCACCGTCACCGCGAACCTCGCCATCAGCGCCGCGGACTTCGCCAAGGCCAAGTTCGTCGTCGCCAACTCGGCCGAGGTCGGCGTGCCCCTGTCGTGGCTGCCGGCCTTGGCCGTCCTCAAGACCGCGGGTGCCGCGGGCCTGCTCCTGGGATTGCTCGGCGTCCCGCTCGTCGGCACCGCCGCGACCATCGGGCTGATCGCGTTCTACGTCGGCGCGGTCGTCGCGCACGTGCGAGCCGGAGTCCTGTACAACATCGCCTTCCCGCTGTTGTTCCTCGCACTTCCCACGACGACGCTGCTGTTGTCGTTCGCTAGGCCGTGAGACCGGCCGCGGCGATGAGGCACACGGCTCCGGCGACTGCCATCCCGGCCGCGGGGCCGAGAGCCGCCATCACCCCAGTGGCAGCCGCCAAGGTGAGTGTTTCCAGGCTCATTCGCGCTGTGCTGAACAGGGCAGCACCGGCCCCGCCCCGCTGAGCGGGTACGTGCGCGAGCGCCTGCCCGTCCGGCACGCCTTCCGTCAGCCCGAGGCACAACCCGATGACCCCGGCCGCGACGAGAAGAACGGCAGGACGGTCTGTGACCTGGAGGACGACCGCGGTCACCGTGCAGGCGACCAAGGCGATCACCACCAGCGGACGCGCCCATCGCCGTGCGAGCCGCGCGGCGAGAAGCGGGAGCACCGTTGATGGCACGGTCAGCAGGCTGAGCATGACCGCGGCCTCGCCCTGCCCCATGCGCTGGACCGCGCCGAGCTGCGGAAGCACGGTCAGCCCCACCACGAGCATCCCCATGAACGCTCCCGTCGCCCCGGCGTACGCGCGGTAGGCGGGGATTCGCAACAGGTCCAGCGGAATCGCGGGAACGGCCGCCCGCCGTTCCACACGGGCGAGCCCGATGGCGCTGATGACCACGACGAGGATGAGCACACCCGGAACCCACCAGGGGACACCGGCTCCCCAGCCCAACCCGAGCGCGGTCACCACGGCGGCAACGGTCACTCCGAAGAGGACAGCACCGGCTAGGTCGAATTCACCGGAAACGTCGGGACTGCGCAGACCTGGCAACGAGAGCGTGACCAAGGCCGCGACGGCGGCGATCGCTCCCGGGACCGCGAAAACGAGAACCCATCCTCCGACTGCCAAGAGCGACTGGGCGACCACCGGCCCCAGCGCCAGGCTGCTGCCCAGCACCGCGCCCGCGTAGCCGTACACCCGACGCCGCTCCTCCGGTGGATACACCGCCAGAACCATCGACGACCCACCGGCAGCGCACATGGCCGCCCCGACGCCAGCGACCGCGCGAAGAACCACCAGCGACGCCACGTCCGGTGCGAAGGCGGACAGCGCCCCGGTGACCGCGACGACGATGTTGCCGACAGCGAAGAACCGAGTCCGCGCGACGCGATCCGCGGCCACTCCAGCGAGCAGCAAGGCGGCGGCGAAGAACCCGTTGTAGGCGAGCACGATCCAGGGACCCGAGGCATCCGCGCCCGGCAGCTGAGCAGCCACATCGGGGACAGCCGCCGTGGCACCGGTGATCGCGAGCGGGAACACCGCGGTGGAGATGAGGTCAGCGGCGAGGACACGCCGACGTTGCCGGACAGACAAGACGAACACGGTTGCGCTCCAGAACAGGGAAGTCCGAGCGCCACTCAGGCGCTCCTGGCCACAGGGCCGGAGCGACAGCGAGAACCGGGGTAGGCGCCGCCGCTCTCAGCGACGGCGCACCTTGTCTGTTTCGGGCACGAGGACACGCTAACAACAGGCCCGGCGGAGCGCGTCGATCGTGGTCTCCGGTGTGCTCCGGCGCCATCCGCAGGCCCGCACCGATCATCACCACCCGGATCGGGTTGGCCGCGACGCGCTCGCGGACCACCTTCTCGGCCTCGTCCGGATCGGCGGAGACCTGCGCGCGGGCAGCCCACGATCACCGCCCTGCTGGAGGCCGGGCGCTCCGGGCGACTGCGGGCCGGCAGCACCAACCATCGAGCACGCCGAGCTGGACGAGCTCACCCTCGACTGCGACGTCCTCCAGGTGCCGGAGTCGGATCAGACCCTCCTCGTCTATTCGGCCGCGCCCGGCACTCCCTCGGCATCGGCGCCGGAACTGCTCCGCGTCACCGGCCTCGAACAGTTCAGCTCGTGACGAGCCCTGTCCGGTAGGCGATCACGACGAGCTGCGCGCGATCGCGGGCGCCGAGCTTCACCATCGCCCGGCTGACGTGGGTGCGGGCGGTGGCCGGGCTGAGGAAGAGTTCGGCGCCGATCTCGGCGTTGCTCATGCCCTGCCCCACCAGCGCCAGGACCTCGCGTTCCCGGTCGGTGAGCACCGCGAGCCGCTGTTCTGCGACCTTCTCGGCAGTGCGCTGTGCGGTGAACTGGGCGATGAGGCGGCGCGTGATGCGCGGCGCCAGCAGGGCCTCCCCCGCCGCGACCACGCGGATGCCGTGCAGCAGCTCGGCCGGTCCGGCGTCCTTGAGCAGGAACCCGCTGGCGCCCGCCTGCAAGCCCTCGAAGACGTAGGCATCGGTGTCGTACGTGGTCAGGATGAGCACACGGACATCCTGAAGTCCTTTAGTACCAACAATTTCCCGGGTAGCTCGGATACCGTCGAGCTTCGGCATGCGGATGTCCATGAGCACGACGTCCGGGCGCGTGGCGATGGCGCGCTCGACCGCTTCGGCGCCATCGCCCGCTTCCGCGACCACCGTGATGTCGTCCTCGACGTCGAGCAGGACGCGGAATCCGGACCGCACCAGCAACTCGTCGTCGACGAGCAGCACCTTGATCGTGTTCATGACGCCAACGGCAGCCGTGCGGTGACCGCGAAACCCCCGCCGGGGAGGGGCCCGGCTTCGAGCTCGCCGCCCAGGAGCTGACACCGTTCGCGCATGCCGAGGATTCCGCGCCCCGGCTCCTCCGGCGTGCGGGCGTCGGTTCGGCCTTCGTCTGTCACGCGAACCTCCATCGCGTCGGCGGAGTGCTCCACCACGATCGCGACCCGCGTGGGTCCGACGTGGCGAAGCACGTTGGTGATCGACTCCTGCAGGATCCGGTACACGGCACTGCCCACCACGCCGGGCACGGGTGGGGGCGGTGAAGCCATCGTGACGTCGACGTCGAGCCCGGCTTCGCGAGCGTCGGCGACCAGCTCGCAGATCTGCGCGAGCCCCGGCTGCGGGACCCGTCCGTCGCTGTCGTCGCGGAGGACTCCGAGGATCGACCGCATCTCCCGCAGCGCCTGGGAACTGGTTCGCTCGATGGTCTTCAACGCCTCGCGTGCCTGTTCCGGTCGCTTGTCGAGCACGTGCGCGGTGACGCCGGACTGGACGTTGATGATGGCGATGGCGTGGGCGACCGTGTCGTGGACCTCGCGCGCGATCCGAAGCCGTTCCTCGTCGACCCGGGCTCGCGCTTCCTCCTCGCGGGTCCGCTCCGCCAGCTCGGCGCGTTCGAGCGCTTCGGCCGCGATGACCTTCCTCGTGCGAACGCTCTCGCCCAGAGCCGCACTCATGACCGAGGCACCGATCCGGAAGAAGACCCATCCGATGGCGGCTCGCGGCTCGATGTCCGCGGCGGCGATCAGCCACACCGTCGCCAGGACCGCGGTCCCTCCACCGGCCATCAGCAGCGAGCGACGCCCGTCGCCGAGCGCGGTGAGCGTGTACAGGGCGACGAACAGCCCGAGCCAACCAGGGCCGTCAGGGAAGTCCAAGGTGTAGTAGGTCAGGCTGGCGAGCGCGGTCACCACGAACACCACGACCGGCCATCGGCGGCGCACGGTCACGGCAAGCCCGCTGATGACCAAGAGGCCGTAGCCCAGGTAGCCGAGATCGGCCAGCGGGCGCACGACCACCTCGGGTTCTCCGCTGATGCGGGTGATCGTGCCCTGGACCTGCATCACGGTGATGAAGAGCGCCAGCAGCACGTCCTGGGCCCACACGGGCGGCCGGAGTGACATGCGGCGATCATAGGTTTCCCACCCGGGCTTCCGCCTACGTCGAGGAGCGCGGTTCCACGCGAGCCGACTACGTCGATCGACGTACTGCCCGACGCGCGACGCCGGAGGACGCGAGGGGTTCAGGACGTGACGATCGTCTTGCCCTTCGACGAAAGGATTCCCGATGTCCTCCTTCTTCACCGTGCTGTCCGCCGCCGGGTTCGGCACCGGACGGCTCCTGCCCACCACTGCCGCCGTTCTCGGGCTGATCAGCGTGATCATCGGCGGGCTGGCCCTGGCACGGGGCGGGCGGGTCCTCGTCCGCACGGCCCTGGTGACGGGACTGGTCAGCTCGGTCGTCGGCGGGCTGCACATCGCCAACTCCGCCGGTGGTCTCGGCACCGGCAACGGCTTGGCCGGGGCGATCGTGGCAGTCGCCCTGGGACTGATCGGCGTGGTCGTCTGCGGCCTGGCCCTCCGCCGTGTCCGGTGATTCGGTTGGGCAGCCCGCATTGAGCATGACCAGCGCCGACAGGTCCTGACCAGGACAGGCGCTAGAGCCTGTCCTCAAGGGGGTTGCATGTGGCCTGCCTGAATCTTGTGCTGTGGCGCGTAGGCATGAGCGCCGCCGGTGCCCGCCGTGCTACCGGATCGCACGCAGAGGGCACACGACGGGCACGCCGAGCCAGATGATCATGCTATTGGTCGGTCGCGGGGCGGGCCCACTACCAAGCTCCATCTTGCCTGTGACAGGCATGGACGTCCGCTGTCGGTGGTGTTGACCCGGGGCAACGTCAACGACTGCACCCAGTTCACCAGGGTGGTCGAGGCGATCCGGCTCCGCCGTCCCGGTCCGGGCAGGCCGGGTCGCCGCCCAGACCGGGTGCTCGCGGACAAGGGCTACTCCAGCCGGGCCATCCGGGGCTACCTGCGCCGCCGTGGCATCACGGCGACCATTCCCGAACGCAGGGACCAGCGGGCCAACCGGGCACGGGGCGGTCGGGCCGGTGGTCGTCCACCCGCCTTCGATGCCGAGAGCTACAAGCGCCGCAGCGTGATCGAGCGCTGCTTCCAACGACTCAAGCAGCACCGGGCGATCGCCACCTGGTACGACACGACGGCCGTGTCGTACCAGGGCATGATCGATCTGGCCACGCTGCTGATCTGGCCTTGAGGACCGGCCCTAGAACGGCGCCGGGTCGGCGATGGGTTCGAGTTCGGTCTCGATCACCTTGCCACTCGGTGTGGTCCACGCATGCGTCCCGTCCGGCCGGTTCTCGCAGGACCAGTTGGAGTGGGTCTTCATCCGGTGGTGGTGCCTGCAGTTGGGCCGCAGGTTCGCGATGGTGGTGTTGGTGCCATCGAACGGGCAACAATGATCCAGGTCGCAGCGGTGCGCGGGCTGGTTGCAGCCGACCATCGTGCACGTCGGATACCGCGCGTTGATCAACTCGCGTTGCGCCGGGGTGGGCCGGTAGGTGGTGATGTGCTCAGCCATCCCCGTCACCGGGTCAGTCAGGATGCGCTTCCAGATCCCATTCGCCGCCACATCCGCCACGATCGGCGCGGGCAGCGGCCCGTACCCGGCCAGCATCACCGGGTCCTTGGTCAGGTCCAGGATGTTCGTGATCGGCATCGTCAGGTTCACGCACACCTCACCCTGCGGGGCGGGTGTTTCCCTGCCCATCAACAAATCCGCCGCGACATCCGACCGCTTCTGATCCAGCGTTCGGTCATCCTTCGGCAATGCCCGGGCGATCCGGTCGATGCGATCGAAGGCCAGCGCCGCGTCGAGGGCCGGGAGGACGACGCGCAGGGAGGCCATGCCGTCGTCGAGGTTGAACTTCTCCACCAACCGCTGCTTGCGCTTCTCCTCATGACGCCGCAACGCCGCCTCGGCATCGAGCTTGAGGACATACCGCCGGGCATACCGTTGAGAGGCGGTGTAGTTATGCGACGCGGCATGGTTGATCAGCACAGGTTCGGCAATCGCCTGGTTGGCCGCGTCGAGGACACTGACCTGATCAATAATCATCAACGCCTTGCCCTCATCGATCCGCCCCTCCGACAACGCCTCCAACACCACCGGGTGCTCCACCAGCGACATCGCCCGATCGATCAGCTTGTTGCCCTTGACCTGAGAGACACGCAGCAGCGGCATCAAGACATCCCCGGCATACTGCTGCACTTGCGGATCCAGGTCGTCATAGAGCTTCATCAGGGTTAAGGCGAAGTCCGCGACAGCCTTACCGATCGCGGCGTAGGCGGCGACGAGGTCGTCTTCGATATCGGCAGCGGCCATACCCTTATTTTAGCGTCTGCAAATAGTGGATCATGGCTCTACGGAGTGCACTTTCCCTTACGCCCCAACGGTTTCAGCAAACGAAAGCCGGTTCCAGCTTACGTGAGGTAAGGCTGGGACGGTCGGCTTTACCTGGGGTGCGCGTGCCATACGCTTCCCGCGAGGGCCGGAGTTTCATCCCGTGCCCCCGAAAGGCCCACGGGCACGCGCAAGGGGCCCCAGGTCAAGTCGACCCCACGCCGGAAACAGCCGACCCCACGCCGGAACCAACGCAAGCCGGAAGTTCAGCCGACCGACGTGGCGCGATACCGCCCAGGCGCTACCCCATAAGAACGCTTGAACGCCTTGGAGAACGCGTACTCCGACCCATAGCCACAGCTATCCGCAATGGCGCGCAACGACTTCGTCGACTCGCGGAGCATCCGCGCGGCCATCGTCATCCGCCACCACGTCAGGTACCCCAGCGGTGTGTCACCGACGATCGCGGTGAAGCGCTTGGCGAAGGCAGCCCGCGACAGCCCTGCCCGCTCCGCAAGAGCCGCGACGGTCCACTGCTGTTCGGGGTGGCGGTGGATCTGGCGCAGCGCGGCGGTGACCGCCGGATCGCGCAAAGCACTCGCCCAGCCGGCGCGGTCTGCGGGCTGGTCGTCCAACCAGGCCCGCAGAACGTAGAGCAGCAGCATGTCGACCAGCGCGGGCAACGCGGCCTCGGTGCCCGCGCGCGGGTCGCGCAGTTCGCTGCCGAGCAGTTCGACCGCGCTGCGCAACGACGAGTGGTGCCCAACCCGGGTCGGCAGGTGCACGAACGCCGGGAGGTCCGCGAGCAGCGGATGCGGGCGCGCCGGGTCGAACGTGTAGTAGGCGCACAACAGCTCGGTGATCACACCTGAACCGTCGATGCGCATCTCGTCCAGCGGGGCCGTCTCGGTCGAGCTGGGCGCGAAGTCCACGAGCGGGCTGTCGGGGTGGTCGGCGAGCGCGTACCCGTTGCCGTGCGGGGTGAAGAGCACATCACCGACGTTGAGCGAGAGCGGCTCCCGGTCAGGTGACAGCAGCCAGCACGAGCCGGACAGCACGACGTGACAGCCCGCCGCCTGGCCCGGGTGGAAGCGAACTCCCCACGGGGCCGCGCTCGACGTGTGCGCCGCCGCGGGCCGGCCGAGTCGCATGGCGGTCAAGACATCACTGAGCACGTCCACAGCTGAAGACTCTAAGACATCTTTTGCAGCTCCTGAGCTATTCAGAGTCTTCCATTCCTTGCCTAACGTCGGAGACATGACATTTCACGTAGTGGTCGGCGCCGGGCCGACAGGCACAGCGACGGCACTGAAGCTCGCGGAGTCCGGGGACGACGCCGTCGTGGTCACCCGGCGAGGCTCGGGGCCACAGCACCCCCGCATCACCCTCGTCGCCGCCGACGCGTCGGACGCCGATGAACTGACCGCCCTCACCACCTCCGCAGCGACCCTCGTCAACTGCGCGGCGCCGCCGTACAACCGGTGGCCGGAGGAGACCCCGGCACTGTCCGCGTCCCTGCTGTCGACCGCCGAGCGCACCGGGGCGGCCTACCTCAACCTCAGCAATGTCTACGCCTACGGCCCGGTCGACGGTCCGCTCCACGCCGACCTGCCGCTGCGGCCCACGACGGTGAAGGGCCGGGTGCGAGCGCGGATGTTCCTCGACGGGATCGCGGCGCACCAGGCAGGCCGAGTGCGGTTCACCGAAGTCCGGCCGGGCGACTACCTCGGCGCGGGCGCGGGCGCCCTTTTCAACTGGCTCATCGCACCGAAGGTCCTGGCGGGCGAGGAAGTCGTGTTCCCCGCGGACCTCGACGCACCGCACAGCTGGACCTACACGGGCGACGTCGCCGGCACTCTTGTCGCGGCGGCCCGCTCCGACCGGTCGTGGGGCCACGCCTGGCACACGCCCCAGACCAGCGACATCCCGATCCGGGAGATCGTGGCGCGCTTCGCTGCCGTGGCGGGGGTCGCCGCGCCCGCGATCCGCGAGATGACGCCGTTGGAACTGCACACCGCCGCGTTGGCCGACCCGCTCATGGCGGAAACCGTGGAGATGCAGTACCTCTACCAGCGCCCAGCGGTCCTGGACGGCTCTCGTACCACCGACGTCCTGGGCGTCAAGCCGACCCCGTTGGACGACGTGCTGCGCGAGTCCGCGGCCGCACTGCACTAGTACCCTACGGGGGTACCGCAAAATCGAGGTAGGTTTGCGGCATCGACAGAAAGAGGTGCCCCCGTGCCACGGCTACGACCACTGGCCCCGGAAGAGGCCCCGGAGAAGTCCCGTGAACTGCTCAGCGACATCGTCACCCGGCGCGGCGGTGTGGGCGACATGGTCGCCACTATGGCTCATTCGCCCGCGCTGCTGCAGGGATATCTGGACTTCTCCCGCGCGATGAAGCGCGTGAAGCTCCCGCGCGCCCTCAGCGAGAAGATCTCCCTGGCGGCGCAAGAGTGGATCGGCTGCGCCAAGTGCCTCGCCGCGCACACCGAGGCCGCCCGCGCGGCAGGCCTGAGCGAGGTGGACATCTCCCTTGCGCGCCAAGGCACTTCGACGGACGCACGAGAGGCCGCGCTGATCGGTGCCGCCTTGCGCGTGCTGGCCGAGCCGTCGTCGATCTCGGATGACGACGTGGCCGAACTGCGGCGGCGCGGGTGGAGCGACCGGGTCATCGCCGAGATCGTCGGCCTGGTCACGCTGAACCTGCTGACCGGCGCCTTCAACCTGCTCGCAGGGTTGGAACCGAGCGCGTAGCTCATGCTCGTGCCCCGCCACCTCGACACGGTGACGGGGCACGAGCGGTATCGGCACTCCGATCATGCGGCCGCCCGCGCGGTCCGCCGTGAGCCGCGCAGCGTCGCGATGGCTGCGATCGTGCCCAGGACGGCGATTCCGCCCGCGCCGACGAAGGCCGCGGACAGGCCCTCGGTGAGCACCGCCGGGTTGCCGACCTCATCGGCCCCGAATGACGCCGCCAGCGCGGTCATCGCGGCAAGGCCGAGGGCGGAGCCCACCTGGTAGCTGGTGTTGACGATGCCCGAGGCCAGGCCACCTTCCTCCGGTCGGGCACTGGAGATCGCCGTGCCCAGCGAGGGGATGAACGCCAGCGCCATCCCCGTGGCCGCCACCAGCGAGGCGGGCAGGACGTCGGCCCAGAACGTGCCGTCCGGGCGCACCAGGGACAGCCAGCCCAGCCCGGCGGCGAGCACCGCGAGACCGGTGACGATCATCGGCTTCGGCCCGAAGCGCGCGGTCAGCCGGGGCGCCAGGGCGATCATCAGCACCATGATCACCACGGTCATCGGCAGCAGCGCCGCCCCGCTGGCGAACGCGCCCAGCCCGAGCACCTGCTGCAGGTAGAGGTTGAGGAAGAACCACATCGGGATCCAGGCGCCGCCGAGCAGCAGCTGGGCGATGTTCGCCGCGGCGAGACCGGGGGTGGCGAAGATCGACAGGCGGACCAGCGGCTGCCCGCGCCTGGCCTGGACGACGAGGAAGACCGCGATCAGCACGGCCGCGACGAGCAGGCCGACGACGGTCCGGACCGAGCCCCAGCCGAGGTCGGCTGCTTGCACGATCGTGTAGACCGCGACGGCGAGTCCGGCGGTGACCGTCAGCGCGCCGATCCAGTCGATGGAACCGCGCGCCACCACGCCTTCCGGCATCAGCGCCGGGATCGCGATCAGCACGGCCAGCGCGACGGGGACGTTGATGTAGAAGACCCACGGCCAGCTCAGGTACTCGGTGATCACGCCACCGAGGAACACCCCTGCCGTTCCTCCGGCAGGCGCCGCGGCGCCGTAGAGGGCCAGGGCCTTGCCGAGCTCCTGCGGCTTCCCGCCGAACAACGTCATCAGCAGGGTCAGCGCGGCCGGGGCGATGAGCGCCGACCCGATGCCCTGCGTCGCGCGGCCGAGCAGTTCGACCCACACCTGCTGCGCGGCTCCGGCCAGCACCGAGCCGGCCAGCAGCACCGCCCAGCCGGTGGCGAACAGCCTGCGGGCGCCGAACAGGTCCGCCAGCCGCCCGCCGAGCAGGAGCAGACCACCGAAGGCGACGACGTAGGCGTTGAAGACCCAGGACAGGTTCTCCTGCGAGAAGCCGAGATCCGCCTGGATGCGCGGCAGGGCCACGCCGATGATCGAGGTGTCCATGATGACCATGAACTGGGCCAGTGCGATGAGCCCGAGCGCCCACCAGCGCCGGGAACTCCCTGTTTGCTCCACAGTGGACATTGCTGCTCCCATACGGGGAGGGGGTATGTGACGCGGCGAAGCTAGCACGCGCGGGAGCAATACCCAAGGGGGGTATCCGGGTGAAGTGGATCACGGCTCGGGCGCGGTGATCCGGTCGCGACTGCCAGGGGGTGGTGCCACGATGCGGTTCCGACCGGAAACCAGGAGGACCACCGTGGCTTCTCACCTCAACCCCTACCTCAGCTTCACCGACAACGCGCGGCAGGCGATGAATTTCTACCGGGACGTCTTCGGCGGCACGCTGGAGGTGAACACCTTCGGCGAGTTCGGCATGACCGAGGGGGCCGACCTGGTCATGCACAGCCTGCTGGTCACCGACAGCGGCTTCCGGATCATGGGCGCGGACACCCCGCCGGGAATGGACTACCGGCCCGGCAACACCGTCACCGTCTGCGTCAACGGCGACGACGTCGACGAGCTGCACGGCTTCTGGACCAAGCTGATCGAGGGCGGAACCGTGGTGACCCCGCTGGAGAAGCAGGTGTGGGGCGACGAGTACGGCGCCTGCGAGGACCGCTTCGGCATCCAGTGGATGTTCAACATCTCCCAGCCGCAGGACTGAGCACGGGCGCGGTGGCCCGGCCCGGAAGGCGGACCGGGCCCGCCTTCACTGCACGTGGAAGGTGACGGTCGTGTGCGCGAAGTTGACCCAGCCGTTGCAGCTGATCCGGGTTCCCCGGGCGGTGACGACGTAGCCCCTGCCGCCCGAGCGCAGCGGCCCGCAACCATACGCGTCGGCCACCCAGTACCCAGGCCCCTTCTGCGACAGGCACAGGGTGCCGCCGGTCGCCTGGATGAAGATGCCGTGGGTCCTGTTGTACCGCGCGCACTTCTGGGCCGGGGTCTCCGCCGCGGCCTCGGCGGTCGCCACCGGGAGCACGGTCGCACCGAGCACCAGGGCGCCGACGGCCAGAATCGAACTGATCCTCATGTTCTCCCCTTTGTTGGACCGGCCAGGAGACTACGTACTCCGCGAAGACCGAAAAATCGCGCGACCTGGCCTCCAACCAGCGAAAACGGTTGCATCAACCCATCGGATCACAATGATCGAAAACCGATCTCGCGGCACCTGAACACCGATAACGGCTGTGCCGCGCGCGGCGTCGAGGAATCGCCGGAACGCGCATTCGAAGGTTTGATCACCACTCCGTGGCCGGATGCGGCCGACCAACTTGAGATGAGGAGGTGTTAAGTTCACATCCAGGCTCTCAACCTGGAGGTGGCTCGTGGGTGAGCTGGTGGTCGGCGTCGACCTGGGCACGCAGGGGGTGCGAGCCGTGGTCAGCGACCTGGGCGGGCACGTCCTCGGACAGGGCCACGCGCCGCTGACCAGCAACCGCAATGCTCGAACCCGCAAGCGGTTCTTCGGTCGTGACGGCGATCGGCACGAGCAGGACGCGGAGCGGTGGTGGCAGGCGGTCGGCACGGCCGTGCACACGGCGCTCGACGCGGCCCCGGATCGACCGGTGCTGGGCGTGGCGACGTGTGCGACCTCGGGCACCGTGGTGCTCACCGACGACGCGTTGCGGCCGAAGCTCCCCGCGCTGATGTACGACGACCTCCGCGCCAGGGACCACCGCGTCCTCGACAAGATCGACCCCGCCGTGTGGGACCGACTCGGCGTGCGGCCGCAACCGTCGTGGGCACTGGGCCGGATCGCGTGGCTGCGCGACCAGGAGCCGGACGGGCTCGTGCTGCACCAGGCGGACTTCGTCACCGGACGGCTGGCCGGGCACGCGGTCGCGGCCGACACGAGCCACGCGCTGAAGTCCGGGGCCGATCCGGTCACCCGGTCCTGGCCGGAGGAGATCCGGGCGGAGCTGGGCCCGCTGCCGGAACTCGCCCGGCCCGGCGCCGTGCTCGGCGAGGTCTGCGCGACCGCGGCGGAGCACACCGGGCTGCCGCTCGGCACGCCGATCATCGCCGGGATGACCGACGGGTGCGCGGCGCAGCTGGCCACCGGCGCGCTCGAAGTGGGCAGCTGGAACTCCGTACTGGGCACGACTTTGGTGGTCAAGGGCGTCACCGAGCGACGGATCACCGATCCGGACGGCAGCGTCTACAGCCACCTCTCCCCCGACGGTCACTGGTGGCCGGGCGGCGCGTCGAGCATCGGCGCCGGAGTGCTGGGCAGCGCGTTCCCCGGACGGGACCTGGCCGAGTTGGACGCGGCGGCACCGCTGCGCGAGGCGCTGGGCTGCGTGAGCTACCCGCTGGCCGGTCGGGGCGAGCGGTTCCCGTTCGTCCGTCCTGATGCGGAGGGCTTCACGCTCGGCGAGCCACGTGACGAGCTGGAGCGCTACGCGGCGACCCTCCAGGGTGTGGCGTTCGTGGAGCGGCTGTGCTTCGAGCACGTCGCGGGCCTCGGCGCGCCCGTGGGCGACACGATCCGGGTCACCGGCGGGGCCGTGCGCAGCGCCGCGTGGACGCAGCTGCGCGCGGACGTGCTCGGCCGGGCGCTTGAGCTGCCCGAGGTCGCTCAGCCCGCGTTCGGCATGGCGGTGCTGGCCGCCGCGAGCACGTCGGGCAGGACCACGGCCGACGCGGCGCGCGAGATGGTGCGAGTGGCACGGGTTTTCGAGCCGGACGCGCGGGTCGGCGCGGCCCTCGAACCGGGTTACCAGCGGCTGAGGAGGAGCCTGCTCGATGACTGAGCTAGCCTGTTCGATGACTGAGATCACTGTCGTGCGGCACGGGGAAACCGTGTGGCACAAGGAGAACCGCTATGCGGGCCGCTCCGATGTCGCGCTCACCGAGCGGGGCGAGCGGCAGGCGGCGGCGCTGGCGGACTGGGCCGAGAGCGCCGGGCTCACCGCTGTGCACTGCTCGTCGCTGAGCCGCGCGATGATCACCGCCGCGGCGGTCGGGGACCGGATCGGGCTCACGCCGGTGGTCGATCCGCGGCTGCTGGAGCTGGACTTCGGCGAGTGCGACGGGCTGACCGCGGCCGAGATGCCCGCCGATGTGCGAGCCCGGTTCGAGGCCGATCCGGTCGCCAACCACCTGCCCGGCGGCGAGCACCCGGCGGACGCGGCGAAGCGGTTCCTGGCCGGGCTCGACGATGCCGTCGCGGCGCACCCCGGCGGACGCGTCCTGGTGGTCGCGCACAGCACCGCCCTGCGGCTGGCGCTGTGCGAGGTGCTGGGCATCCCGCTTTCGCGCTACCGCACGGTGTTCCCGGCGATCGCGAACTGCCGCGGGGCCCGGCTGCGCGTCCACAATGGACAGTTTTCCTTGCTGTCGCTGAACGAACCGCTGGTCGGAGCCTCCGGATGAGCGAGCAGAACCTCTCGCGCCGACGCGAGGGCCGCCTGGACGAGCTCACCACGGTGCTGCTCGCCGAGGGGACCGCCACCGCACAGGACCTCGCCGACCGCTTCGACGTGAGCCTGATGACGATGCACCGCGATCTCGACGAGCTGGAGCGGCGCGGTCTGGTGCGCAAGTTCCGCGGCGGTGTCACCACGCAACCGTCCGGGGTGTTCGAGAGCAACGTGCTCTTCCGCCAGCAGGCGATGACCGCGCAGAAGCAGATCATCGCGCGGGCGGCGCGGCGGCTGGTGGAGCCGGGCATGTCGGTGATGCTGGACGACTCCACGTCCGTGCTGGCGCTGGCGAAGCTCCTCGACGACGTCACCCCGCTGCGAGTGGTGACGAACTTCCTGGCGGGCCTGAAGGTGCTCGCCGCCTTCCCGGGGATCTCGCTGACCGCGCTCGGCGGGGACTACGACCCCAACCACGACTCCTTCCTCGGCGTCGGCTGCGTCGAGGCGGTCGAGGCCCTGCGCGTGGACGCGGTGTTCGTCTCCACCTCGGCCGCCGCCGAGGGACTGGCATACCACCAGGAGCAGCACATCGTCTCGGTCAAGCGGGCGATGCTGGCCGCCGCCGCACGCCGCTACCTGTTGCTGGACAGCGGGAAGTTCGGCCGCGTGGCGCTGCACCGCGTGGTACCGCTGGACACCTTCGACGGCGTGATCGTCGACGACGGGATCTCCGAGGAGCAGCTGGCCGATCTCCGTGAACGCGGGATCGCCGTGGAGGTGGCGCGATGACCGGCTTCGACGGAGTGATCTTCGACATGGACGGCGTGATCGTCGAGTCGGAGCACCTGTGGGAGGAGAGCTGGACGGTCAGCGCGGCCGCGCGCGGCTACACCTGGACGCCGGAGAACACCTCGACCGTGCAGGGCATGAGCGCGCCGGAGTGGTCTGCCTACGTCGCGGCGCGGGCCGGGATGCCCGAGGAGGCCGAGGCCGTCCGCGCCGAGTGCGTGAAGTTCATGGTGGACAAGGTGCTCGGCGGTGAGGCGCCGTTGATGCCCGGAGCGGCCGAGCTGGTGCACGCGGTCGCCGATCTGGTGCCGGTCGCGGTCGCCTCGTCCGCGGCGCGGGTGGTGATCGAGGCGGTGCTCGCCGAGCACGGGCTGGCCGACCGGTTCGGCGCGGTCTGCTCCAGCGAGGAGGTCCCGTACGGCAAGCCCGCCCCCGACGTGTACCTGGAGGCGGCGCGGCGGCTGGGCGTGGACCCCGTGCGCTGCATGGGAATCGAGGACTCCAGCAACGGGATGCGCTCGGCGCGCGCCGCCGGGCTGACGCTGGTCGCGCTGCCGAACGCGGCCTATCCCCCGAAGCCGGACGCGCTGGCGCTGGCCGAGCACGTCGCGGCCACCCACGACGACGCACGCGAGTACATCACCGGGAGGCTGACGTCATGACCCTTCGTGTCCTGGCAGCGGGCGACAACTTCGTGCTCAGCTCGCTGCTCAAGAGCGCCGTGCTGCACGAGGTCCCGGACGCCGAAGTGTCCACAGTGGACTTCCCGTGGCCGGATGTGCCCTTCGGCAAGGTGGCCGAGGTCGACGAAGCCACCGGCACCGAGGAGGAGATGATCTCCGCACTGCGCGGGCACGACGTGCTGGTGACGCAGATGGGCGCGGTGACCGAGCGGGTGCTGCGCGAGTGCCCGGACCTCAAGCTCGTCGCGGTCAGCCGGGGTGGGCCGATCAACGTGAACATCCCCGCGGCCACCGCGGCGGGCGTCGCGGTCTGCTACGCGCCGGGCCGCAACGCGACGGCGACCGCGGAGATGACGATCGCGCTGATGCTGGCGGTGCTGCGGCGGGTGCCGGAGACGCACGCGCACACCGCGAACGGCGAGTGGCGCGGCGACTACTACCGCTACGAACGCTGCGGCCTCGAACTCGAAGGCACTCCGGTCGGCCTGGTCGGTTACGGCGCGATCGGCAGCAGGGTGGCCAAGGTGCTCACGGCGTTCGGCGCCGAGGTCCTGATCTACGACCCCTACGCCGACCCCTCGTTGCCGGGGCTGGTGCACGACCTCGACGATCTGTTGACGCGCAGCCGGATCCTGACGCTGCACGCGAGGGTCACGGAGGAGACCGAAGGATTGATCGGCCTGCGGGAACTGTCGTTGCTCCCCCGAGGGTCCTACGTGGTCAACGCGGCGCGCGGCGCGTTGCTGGACTACTCGGCGGTCGTGGAGGCGCTGCACGACGGTCATCTCGCCGGGGCGGCGTTCGACACGTACGCGGTGGAGCCGATTCCGTCCGGCGACGCGTTGCTGAGCGCGCCGAACGTGGTGATGACGCCGCACATCGCCGGTGCTTCCAAAGCGGTGGCGGAGAAGGCAGCGCGCATCGTGGCCGCGGAGGTCGGCCGGTTCGCGCGCGGGGAAGAGCTGGCCAACTGTTCCAACCCGGAGGTGCGTGATGTACATCGGCGTTGATGTCGGCACGTCCATCACCAAGGCCGTCGCGTTCGACGAGACCGGCGCGCAGGTGGACAGCGAGTCCGTCCAGACGAAGCTGATGCACCCGGCGCCCGGGCAGACGGAGCAGGACGTCGACGAGGTGCTGCGCTCGGTCACCACCGTGCTGAACGAGCTGGTCGCCCGGGTCGGGCAACCGGAGTTCGCCGCGATCACCGGCCAGGGCGACGGGCTCTGGCTCACCGATGCCGAAGGGCGGCCGTCACGCGCCGCGGTGTCCTGGATGGACGGTCGCGCCGGGGAGACCGTGCGGTCGTGGACAGCGGACGGCGTCGAGGAGGCGCTGTTCCGGATCAACGGCAACATCCAGTTCCCGGGCAGCCCGGCCGCGATCATGTCCTATTTGGACAGACATGAGCCGGAAGCGCTCGACCGCGCCGCGACGGCCGGGTACTGCAAGGACGTCGTGCTGCAGCACCTGACCGGGGTGCGCGCCACGGACGCCTCCGACACGACCATGCCGTTCGGCGACCTGCACGGCGGCTACAGCGCCGAAGCCCTCGCGCTGACCGGGCTGGGCCACCGCGCGGACCTGCTGGCCCCGATCCACCCCAGGCAGCCGGTCGGCGAGCTGCGCCTGCCGGACACAGGCCTGGCGAAGGGCACCCCGATCGTGTCGGGGCCCTACGACCTGCCGGCGTGCGCGCACGGCTCCGGCGTGGTGGAACCCGGTGACGGCATGGTGATCATCGGCACCACGCTGGCCTGCCAGGTGATCACCGACGCGCCGGACACCTCGGGCCGCCCCGCCGGGCTCACCCTGGCCACCGGCGTTCCGGGGAAGTGGCTGCGCGCGATGCCCGCCATGGTGGGCACGGCGTCACTGGACTGGGTCCTGCGCACCGTCGGCGCGACCACGAGCGCCGTGCCCGCACTGCTGGCCGAGTCCCCGGCGGGCGCCAACGGTGTCGCGGTGCTGCCGTACTTCTCCCCCTCGGGCGAACGGGCCCCGTTCGTCGATCCCGGCGCTCGCGGCCAGATCACCGGGCTGACCCTGCGCACCACGCACGCCGACCTGGTCCGGGCGGTGTGCGAGGGCATCGCCTACGCGGCACGGCACTGCCTCGACGCCGCCGGGCTGACCGGGTCGCTCGCCGTCGCGGGCGGTGGCGCGCGGAGCCCGGAGTGGCTGCAGATCTTCGCCGACGTCCTGGACCGGCCGCTGCGCCTGCCCCGCTGTCCGGAGGTGGGCGCGCGCGGCGTGGTGGTGAACGCCTTCGGCGCGCTGGGGCTGGAGCACGACGCGGCGGCGTGGACCGGCTCGGAGCGGATCGTCGAGCCGGGCCGCGGCGTCGAGCGCCACCGCGAGGGGTACCGGCGGTACCTGGAGCACCTGGAGGCCGCGCGCCCGCTCTGGAGCTAGGCCGTGTTTCACAGGTCCGTGTTCGCGACAGCCGGGCCGAGCCCGCCCCTGGCTGCGTCAGCGGGCAGCCCACGTGCAACACCGGTACGCGGACTACCCGCCGTCTTGCCAGGAACGACCTCGCAGTGTCCCGACTTCGGCCTCCGGCCGAGGCAGGCTCTCATCGAACGAGACCTGTGAAACTCGGCCTAGCCCTCCAGTTCCCTGCCGTTGCCGCGCTTGCGGAGGTAGGCGAAGCCGGGGATGCCCAGGATCGCCTTGCGCACGTCCTTGGTGACGTCGAGCAGTTCGTGTATGTCCGGGCCGACGCGGTCGAGGGTGCCCAGGATCGGCATGATGTCCTTGATCATGTGCTCCGCGAGCTTCGGCAGCTCGTCGACCAGCTTGATCGCGGCCTCGATCTCGTGCGCGGACAGCTCGTTGACGAAGCGCAGCATCGGCTTGGTGGTCTCGAGGATCTCGTCCACCGCGGCCGTCACCCGCCGCGCGTGTTCCACCGCGTCCTCCGCCGAGGTGACGACGGCGTCGGTGCGCTCGACGAGCTCCTGCGACCGCCGCACCACCTCTTCGGCGGCCGTGAGCAGGTTGAGCACCCGGCCGGGTATCGACACCACGGTCGTGGTCGTCTCCACGGCCCAGTCGAAGACGGCCCTGGGAGAGGGAAGGTTGAACACCATGTGACCAGTCTGCCGGAAACTGGGCTTACCCTGTCGTGTCGTGCCCCAGGACTCCGTTTGGTACCAGGCCCTCGGCGAGATCATCAATGAGTCGCACCTGGCAACCGCGGACGACCTCGTCCCGATCCTGGAGTCCGCCTGCGCGCGCCTGGGCCTCCGCCTGAAGCTGTACCTGGCCGATCTCTCCCAGCGGACGCTGCGCGGCACCGACCTCGCCGAGGACGAGCCGCTGACGGTGGACGCGACCGTCGCGGGGCGGGCTTTCCGGCTGACCGAGATCCTTCCCGGGCACGACGCCCACGGCGCGGCGGTGCTGTGGGTGCCCGTGCTCGACGGCACCGAGCGACTCGGCGTCGTGGCCATGCGGCTGCCCGCCGACGCCGATCCGGACGATCCGGCGCTGCGGGAGCGGTGCTGGACACTGGCCGGGTTGATCGGTCACCTGGTCGTGGCAAAGCTGCCCTACGGCGACCTGTTCCACCGCGTGCGCCGGACGGTGCCGCTGACGGTGGCCAGCGAACTGCTCTGGCAGCTGCTGCCGCCGCAGACCTTCGCCTGCCGGGACCTGGTCGTGGCCGCCACCATGGAGCGCTACGACCAGGTCGGCGGTGACGGCTTCGACTACGCCGTCGACGACTCGCACGCGTACCTGGCGGTGTTCGACTCCACCGGGCACGACCTCGCCGCCGGCCTGATCACCACCTCCGTCCTCGCGGCCACCCGCAACGCGCGCAGGGCGGGGGCGGACCTGGCCGGTATCGCGGCCGCCGGGGACGCCGTGCTCAGCGAGCACCACCCCACCGCCGGGTTCACCACGGCCGTGCTGGCGACGCTGGACCTGTCCACCGGCACGCTGCGCTACCTGCTCGCCGGGCACCCGCCCCCGGTGCTGCTGCGCGGCGGGAGCGTGATCAAAACGCTCGGCGTCCCGCCCCGGCTGCCGCTGGGCCTGCGCCGCCTGCAGCCCGGTTCCGGGGTCAGCGGTGCCGGGGTGGAACACCTCGAACCCGGCGACCGGCTGCTGCTGCACACCGACGGGGTCACCGAGGCCCGCGACCCGGACGGGGTGGAGTTCGGCATCGACCGGCTCGTCGACCTCACCGAACGGCACGAGGCAGCCGGGCTGCCCGCGCCGGAGACGCTGCGCCGGATCACCCACGCCGTGCTCGACCACCAGCAAGGGACGCTCCAGGACGACGCCACGCTCATGCTGGTCGAGTGGTCGTCCACGGCGGCGGACTCCCTGCTGCCGGAGACCACCCGCTGAGAGGGTTGGGCGGCGCCGGTTCGGGTAGCTCCCAGCCATGACCGAGACCGTCCGCGTCCGCCCCGTCGAGGCGCGACGCAGGGGCCCCAAGGGCGCGGCGCTGCTCCGGCTGCTCGGCACCACCGACCACAAGCAGATCGGCCTGCTCTACATCGTCACGTCGTTCGGGTTCTTCCTGGTCGGCGGGCTGATGGCGATGCTCATCCGCGGCGAGCTGGCCGTCCCGGGGCTGCAGTTGCTGTCGGCCGAGCAGTACAACCAGCTGTTCACCATGCACGGCACGGTGATGATGCTGCTCTACGCCACGCCGATCACCTTCGGCTTCGCCAACTACGTCCTGCCGTTGCAGATCGGCTCGCCCGATGTCGCCTTCCCCCGGTTGAACGCCCTGTCGTACTGGCTGTTCCTGGTGGGTGGGCTGATCACGGTCAGCGGGTTCCTCACCCCGGGCGGCGCGGCGGACTTCGGCTGGTTCGCCTACACCCCGTTGTCGGACGCGGCGCACTCCCCGGGCATCGGCGCGAACCTGTGGAACGTCGGCCTGATCCTCAGCGGCCTGGGCACGATCCTGGGCGCGGTCAACATGATCACCACGGTGATCTGCCTGCGTGCGCCGGGCATGACGATGTGGCGGATGCCGATCTTCACCTGGAACATGCTGCTGACCAGCGTCCTGGTGCTGATCGCCTTCCCGATCCTCACCGCGGCGCTGTTCGGCCTGCTGGCCGACCGGCTGCTCGGCGCGCACGTGTTCGACGCGGCCAACGGCGGCGCGATCCTGTGGCAGCACCTGTTCTGGTTCTTCGGCCACCCCGAGGTCTACATCGTGGCGCTGCCGTTCTTCGGCATCGTCTCCGAGGTCCTGCCGGTGTTCAGCCGCAAGCCGTTGTTCGGCTACAAGGGCCTGGTGTGGGCGACGATCGGGATCACCGCACTGTCCATTGTGGTCTGGGCGCACCACATGTACGCCACCGGCGCGGTGCTGCTGCCCTTCTTCGCGCTCACCTCGTTCCTGATCGCGGTGCCGACCGGGATCAAGTTCTTCAACTGGATCGGCACGATGTGGAAGGGGCAGCTCACCTTCGAGTCGCCCATGCTGTGGAGCACCGGGTTCCTGGCGACGTTCCTGCTCGGCGGGCTGTCCGGCGTCCTGCTCGCCGCGCCCGCGCTGGACTTCCACGTCACCGACACCTACTTCGTGGTGGCGCACTTCCACTACGTGCTGTTCGGCACGATCGTGTTCGCCACCTTCGCCGGGCTCTACTTCTGGTTCCCCAAGATGACCGGGCGGATGCTGGACGAGCGCCTGGCGAAGCTGCACTTCTGGACCACCTTTCTCGGCTTCCACACCACGTTCCTGGTCCAGCACTGGCTCGGCGCCGCGGGCATGCCCCGCCGCTACGCCGACTACCTGCCCACCGACCAGTTCACCGTGATGCACGCGGTGTCCAGCACCGGCGCGTTCCTGTTGGGGCTGTCGGTGTTGCCGTTCCTGTGGAACGTGGCCAAGAGCTACCGCTTCGGCGAGGTCGTGACGGTGGACGACCCGTGGGGCTTCGGGAACTCCCTGGAATGGGCCACCTCCTGCCCGCCGCCCCGGCACAACTTCACCGAACTGCCCCGCATCCGGTCGGAGCGCCCGGCGTTCGAGCTGCACTACCCGCACATGGTCGACCGCTTCCGGTCCGAGGCCCACGTCGGCGGTCGTCCTGCGCCCTCGGAGGCAGCCGCGGACGCCGCCCGCGAGGAGTCGGAACGCGGGGACGACGCGCGCGACCGCTAGCCGCGCAGCACGGGGAGCACTCTTTCCCCGAACACGTCGAGGAAGTGCTCCTGGTTCCGCCCCACCTGGTGCAGGTAGACACGATCGATGCCCAGTTCCGCGCAGGAGGCCAGCAGCTCCACGTGCCTGGCGAGATCGCTGGACATCAGGACGCTGCTCTCCAAGGCCGAGCTGGGCACGTGTTCCGTCGCGGCGTCGAACTGCTCCGGCAGCTCCAGTTCCTCGTTCAGCTCCGGCGGCAATGCGTTGGCGCACCACTGATCCACGGCCTGCGCGCGGACCTCGCTCTCCTCCTCGGCCCAGGACAGGTGGACCTGCACGTGCACCGGGCCCGTACCGCCGCCGTCGCGGAACGCCTCGATCACCCGGCGCAGCTTGCTCTTCGGCGCGTTGACGGTGATCAGCCCGTCCGCCCAGGCCGCGACTTCCCGCGCGGTCGACGGTGTCAGCGCGGCGGCCATCAGCGGAGGCGGAGCAGCCGGTCGTGAGTAGACGCGCGCGGCCCGAACTGTCACCAGACCGTCGTGCTCCACCGTCTCCCCCGCGAACAACCTCCGCATGATCTCCGCGCATTCACGCAGACGCGCATTGCGAACCGGTTTGCGCGGCCAGGGTCGGCCGGTCACGTGCTCGTTCAGCGCTTGCCCGGAGCCGAGCGCGGGTGTGAAGCGGCCGGGGAACATCTCCGCGAGCGTCGCGATCGCCTGGGCGAGAACGACCGGGTGGTAGCGGTCGCCGGGCGCGGCGACCACGCCGAAGGGCAACGAGGTCGTCGCCATCGCCGCGCCCAGCCAGGTCCACGCGAAGCCGGAGTGCGCCTGCCGCCCGCTCCACGGGGCGAGGTGGTCCGAGGACAGCACAGCGTCGAAGCCCGCCGCCTCCGCGCGCCGGGCGAGGGTGAGCAGCCGCGACGGTGGGAACTGCTCGTGCGAGGCGTGGAAGCCGATGTCCACGGTGGCCGCCTTTCGGGAGGTTGCGTGGCGACGGGCACACAACGCGAACCGACATCCGGGGTGTTCCCCTGTCGTGAATCGCCTACTCCCCGTTCGTGCCACTGGACTACCTCCTTGTGGCTTCGGACGTGTGGGCTTTCTTCCCGGTAGGTTGCGGAGGTTGGGGGAACTTGCTTCCGGCTTTCGCGGCTGGGCTTCCAGCGTCGGGGGTCGGCTTGACCGGGGCCCATGCACGTGCCGATGGCCTGCCGGGCGGGCAGCGGCGGCTTCCGTTTGGGCTGCGGGCCGCCTGGGAACTCACCCTGCAGAGCCATGATCGACTAATTTGTCCCGCCAGAACGAGGGTATGCCCTCTGGCGATTTTCTCGACGCGGCCAAGGACGCCTATCGGAAACTGAATTCCGCGAAGGCCGAACTCGCCGTGTCTCGCCGCAAGGCGAACAGTCTGCTCTCACGGACGTATGAGTTGACCGAGCGTCGGGCGGTGTCGCAGGCGCTGGCCGAAGGCCGCGTTGCCGAGGGCAAGGCGCTGTTGATCCTGGATCAGGTGAGTGTCCTCGGCCGTCCCTGCGGCGGTCGTGGCGCAGGATCTCCTCGGCAGGGTCCCGACTCGCACCTACACCTCCGTCCACCGCCATGCGCAAACGGTGATCCACAAATTGGACCCCGATGCTGCCTGGACGACGCCCTGCGGCAGGGTCCACGAGACGGAGGTGTAGCCGATCGCCGACCCGGCACCCTTCTGAGCGGAGGCACTTGCCTTCACCAGCACGGCTGAACGAGTGAATGCCGCAGCGAGGCAGTACCGTCCGGCGACGCCGTGTCGATAGAGGCCAGCAGGAACGAGCACGCTGTCGCCGCGGAAGGGTTCGCCATGCCCCAGGAGCACCACGAGCTGCCGGGAACGGACTTCCACGCCCACCCCTTGCCGCACAAGGAATCCGTGCCGGGGGCGGACTTCGGTGCTCCCCACAAGGACAGTCTCAAACACCCGGTGAGCGAGATCGTGCACGAGGTCCGCCTACCCGGCCAGGAGCCACACGGCCCAGCCGATTTTCCCAAGGCACTGGCCGACCACCACGGTCACCACGCCCACAACACCCAGCACCATCATCACCACCACACCGGGACGACTCCCGGGCACGCGGATCAACCTGGCGGGGCAACCACCGCGCCGCCGCAGCAGCCGGAGCCCGTCCCGGCGCACACCGCTCCCCCGGTGCCTCCGGCTCCAGCAGCGCCGCCGCAGGACGCGGGGGCGGGGCCGAACAACGATCCAAGTCTGTTCGGTGGGGACCCCCGTGAGACGCCGGGGGCACCGACGGACACCACGGGCAGGGTCACTCCGGCACTGGAGTCACAGGCTCCGCAGAAGCTGTCGCCCGACTCGGTCCCGTCGGCCCCCGGAAGCGATTTCGGCGGGCCGCATTCCCATGAACACGCCGGTCCGGCGCCGACTCACGTCGACCCGGGGCCCACGCACGACGGTGGACCGGCGGGTGACGGAGGGGTCGGGCACGCGGTGGATGCCGCGCCGCCGCCGGGGCTGTGAATCAGGTCCACGGGCCGCGGATCGGCAAGCGCTCGGACGGGATGCGGGACTGGAGGTAGGTCCGGAGCGCGTGGACCTGCTGCGGGCCGTCGATGCCGGAGAGGTCGAGCTGTGCGGTGGTGGAAGCGGTGTCGTTGTAGGAGATGCGCAAGGACGCGGTGTGGGTCAGGTAGCTGGACAACGTCCGCAGGTAGGTCGGCGGCTCGGTGATCTGGTAGTACCAGACGAACTGCGTCGACCGCTTCAGCACACCGGTGTGCACGTCCATGCCGTACTCGTACAGGTCGGCACCGTTGAGCAACGCCTGGAGCGGCACCGCGGCCAGGGTGACGATCAGGTAGATCCACGCCAGCACCAGCAGCAGGCCCAGGATCACGCCGAGCGGGGTGCCCGCGATGAACGCCCGCACGATCAGCTCGTACTCCTCGCTGAAGCGTTGCTGGGTGCGGAGGTTCCTGCCCTCCAGGACGGCGACGTTCCTGCCGATCATCCCGCCGACCGCACCGGCCAACGCGGGCAGCCAGTACAGCAGCACCAGCACGGCCAGCGCCCGCACCACTGACGGGATCAGGTGCCGGGCCCGGGTCCGGACACGTCCGACAGGATTGCCGCGGTCGGCGACGTGCGTGTGTTCGATCATCCGCCGCACGGGCGGGATACCGGTGGTGCGCTCGCACTGGTGCAACCGGGCTGCGGCCTCGGGGTGCTCGGTCACGGCTAGAACACGCCGATACCCCGCGGCGGCACCGACCAGGTCGCCCTCGTCCTGCAGTTCCCTGGCGAGCAGGTACTCGGCTGCGTGGTGCCCGGGGTAGTCCTCGATCACCTGGCGCAGGTTGGCGCGCGCCTCTGCTCTCGCGCCCAGATCGAGCTGGCAGACCGCGAGGGCGTATCGGGCGCCGACATCGCCGGGGTGCTCGGCGAGCAGGTCGGTGAGCAGGGCACTCGCCTCGGCCGGGCGGCCGTTTCGATGGAGTGCCTTGGCCTGTTCATAACGGGGGTCTGCCAAGGGATCGTCCTTCCGCGCGCCGAACGTCAGCCTGGCCTTCGGCACTCGGGCGCGCGGTGTTACTCGCAAACGAGCGACTTCTGGTCTTTCGCCGGGAACTGCCAGGCATGGGCAGCTCGCGACCACGACACCAGAACGGTTCCATAACGCGATGGACAGCCGTGTCAACCGGCCAGTCGATACGCGAGCCATGTCCCGCTGCGACCGTCGAGGACATGCTCACCGCACAGACCATCAACGTCACCCGGTTCGACCTCGGTAACGTCGACGGGCTGCGCGTTCGGCTCGGCTACGCGCCGCTGACCACGGTCCTCTCGCTGGCACTCGACGCGATCGGCGGACGGCGGCGCGGAGCCCCGGAGTCATGGCGCTCCGCGTTGCGCCTGGCGGCCCCGGCCGGGAGCCAGCAGGCACTCGGTCCACTGGCCAGCGGGCAGCACAGTGTTCTCCCCGATTGCTTGCTTCCCGTTCCCTCTCGTGCACCGGAACCGGTGCCGACGCAGCTGGAACGGTTGCGCGCCACCGATCCCGCGCTGTTGCTCGCCCAACTCCACGAACTGTTCGACGGGAACCCGCCGCTGCGGTGGCGGTCGGCGGCGCTCAACCCGAGCCGGTGGCTGGGCAGCTACGTCAGCGTGCTCGCCGCGTCATGGCGGGTGTTCGCTCCCTTGTGGCGGCGCGGCGAGTCGGTGATGCGGCGCGAGGCGGAACGAGTCGGGCTGGCCGTGGTGCACGGAGCCGTGGAACCGTTGATGTCCACCCTGTTGCCGTCGGCGCGGTTCCGCGACGGAGTGCTCGAACTCCCCGATCCGGAGCCGACTTCGCTGCACCTGCCAGGCCGGGAACTGTTGCTGGCGCCGATGTTGTCCGGGCACCGCGCGGGCGCGCTCGGTGTCTCCGGCGACGAAGCGTGGCTGGCCTACCCGGCGCGCGGGGTGGGGCGGTTGTTCGACGCCACCTCGGCGAGCACCACGGACGGGCTGAGCGCGGTCGTCGGCCCGGTCCGCGCGGCGCTGCTGCGCGCACTGGACCGCCCGCTGACGATGGGCGAACTGGCCGCGATCGGCGGATGCGGCCCGAGCACGACGACCTACCACTGCGAGCGGCTGGAGGACGCCGCGCTGATCCAGCGCGAGCGCGTCGGCCGCTCGGTGCGGATCAGCCGGACCGAACGCGCCGACGCGCTCATGGACCTGCTGGCTTAGCCGAGCCCGTTTCCGGTAACGCGAGGGTCGATCCACGTTTCAGGCGACGGTGAAGAAAGGTCTCCTGTGCACGGGTGTGCTGCTGAACTGGCCGGGTAGCGCGGTAACGCTCATTCGCCGACCCGCATTTCCCAGTCCGCGACGGCGCCGGAGACATGAAGAGTTCACGAGGCGAACACGAAGGTCCCGGCAACGCGGTTCCGGGGGCGCTGCCGCTGCTCGGCCACATCGTGCCCCTGTTGCGCGATCCTCAGCGGTTCCTGACCTCATTGCCGAAGAGCGGCGACCTGGTGCAGATCAGGATCGGGCCGTTCAGGGCCTCGGTGGTCTGCGATCCGGAGCTCACTCGCGAGATCTTGGTGAACGACCGGACGTTCGACAAGGGCGGCCCCCTGTACGACCGGGTGCGGGAGGTCGTGGGCAACGGGCTGGGCACGTGCCCGCACGAGGAGCACCGCCGCCAACGGCGGCTGACCCAGCCCGCCTTCCACCCGTCCCGGATGGAGGGCTATGCGCGCGTCATGGCCGAACAGATCGCGGACGTCCTCGGCTCCTG
The DNA here is from genome assembly GCF_900103775.1 of Allokutzneria albata. Taxonomy (GTDB): domain Bacteria; phylum Actinomycetota; class Actinomycetes; order Mycobacteriales; family Pseudonocardiaceae; genus Allokutzneria; species Allokutzneria albata. Next base: position 2,822,506 of record NZ_LT629701.1, read on the forward strand.
GCAGGACGGGCAGACCGTGGACGCCTTCGCCGAAATGCTGAAACTCGCCGCCAGGATCGCGGGCGCGACGATGCTCAGCAGTGCGCTGGGGGCCGAGGAACTGGCTCAGGTTGGCGATGACCTCACAACGGTCACGGCCGGTTTCGGCAGGCGCGCGCTCATGTTCCCGCCGCTGGACACACTGCCGACGCCCGGCAACCTGCGCTACGTCCGGGCGCGCTCCCGGCTCCGGAGCACCATTTCCGCGATCGTCGAGGACTACCGCCGCAAGGGGACCGATCACGGCGACCTCCTGTCGATTCTCCTCAACACCGGGGTCACGGACGTGGAGATCGACGACCAGGTGCTCACCTTCTTCGCCGCCGGGGCGGACACGTCCGCGATAGCCCTGGCGTGGATGCTGCACCTGCTGTCACAACACCCTGGAACACAAGAACGACTCCATGCCGAGCTGGCCGCCGTCGTGGGCGACCGCGATCCGGAGTGGACCGACCTGCCCGGTCTGGAGCTCACCGGCCGCGTGGTCAGGGAAACGCTTCGGCTGCACCCGCCGTCGTGGATCTTCACGCGCACGACGACCGTGGATTCGCGCATCGGCCGCCATGCCGTTCCCGCGGGCACCGTCATCATCTACAGCCCCTACCTCATCCACCACCTGCCGGACCTGTATCCGGACCCGCGACGCTTCGACCCGGACCGCTGGCTTCCCGACCGTGCCGCGAGCAGACCGCGCAGCGCTTTCGTCGGGTTCGGCGCCGGTGCGCGCAAGTGCATAGGCGACGCGTTCGCGGTCGCTGAGCTGACGCTCTCCCTCGCCACGATCGCCACTCGCTGGCACGTGCTCCCCGCATCGAGAAGGAAGGTGCGCGCGGCCAGGAGCGCGCTCGCGTCACCGAAGAACCTGAGGCTGCTCATCCAGGCTCGGCCGAAGCAGCGGAAGGACGCGTCCGCGTGAACCCCAGGACCGTCCAGCCCTTGGACGTACCTCCGCTCTACTGCCCGATCCCCCCGGAGATCCACCCCGATCTCGCGTTGATCGAGAAGCGATCGATCGACTGGTTCCAGGGGTTCGGCGTCTTTCCCGGCGAAGCGGGCCGCGCTCTGCTCCGCGGATGGCAGTTCCCGGCGCTGGCGGCCAGGGCCTACCCGGAGGAGGACGCCGAGCGGGTCCGGATCGTGGCGGACTTCGTTCACTGGACGACGTTCGACGACGTCCTGATCGACACCGACCACTCGCACGTCGACGACGTCCTGCCGGGCGCACCGCCGGACCTGCTCGCGGTCGCGACGAAGATGGTCAGGATGCTGGAGGTGCCGGATGCCGCATTGTTGCCCGGCGATCCGTGGATCCGGTCGCTGATGGACCTGCGGAGGCGGCTGGGGACCATCGCGGCACCTGAGCAGATGGCCAGGTGGACGGGCGCCTTCCGGGAGTACCTTCTCGCCGCGACCTGGAAGCGCTTCTGCCGCCAGGCGCGGCGGCTTCCGAGCCTGGCGGACTACGTGACGATGCGCACCGCCGACGGAGGCGTCCAGATGTACGTGGCGCTGTCCGAGGTCGTGGGCGGATATCGGCTGACCGACAGGGACCTGGCCACGCCGGCGGTGCGCGCCGTGACAGAGATGGCTCTGACGCTGATCGCCTGGGACAACGACCTGTTCTCCCACTACAAGGAAAGTCTCACCGCCGGTCCGTGCATCAACCTGATCGACGTCATCGCGGGCGAACGGGGTTGCTCCCTGGAGGACGCCGTCCCCGTCGCCGTGGCCATGCGGGACCGGGTGATGTGCCGGTACATGGCGGTGCGGGAGCGGACGGAGCGCGATCTCGGCGTAGCGGCGCGCCGCTACGTGAGGAGTCTCGACCGGTGGATCGCGGCCAATATCGACATGTCCGCGACAAGCACCCGTTACACCAACCCGCTCAACCGACCCGCCACCGAGATGCCACGGGCCCGGTTCACCCCGGCGCGGACCGACCTTCCCTCCGATGACAGCCCGCTCGCCCTGCCGTTCCCGGACATCGCGTGGTGGTGGGACTAGGCAGGGGCCTCAGAGGACCGCGGCGATCTGGTCGGCCAGCTTGTTCATGATCTTGGCGTAGCTGGCGTAGCTCATCGGCGCGACCGCGTCCCACCCGGCGAAGCGGTTCTGCGCGGCGGCGGGCAGCGCGGCGAAGACCGGGTTGCGCTTCATCTGCTCGGGGTTGAAGGAGGCGGGGCGCGTGTCCCACATCAGGATGTCGCCCTTGTAGGCGCCCGCGTTCTCCCACGACAGCCGCTCGAAGTAGCCGCCGCCGACCGTGTCCGGGTTCTTCGGCGTGGTGATCGGGAGGCCGAGCTCCTTCACGTAGTAGTCGAGGTCGGGGTTGCGCGCGGGCACGACGACGAAGTACTCGTCCTGGGTGCCGCCGACGGCGAGGATGGTCTTGCCCGCGGCCCTCATCCGCGTGCCGAGCTCACGAAGTCGTTGCGCCGCGGCGGCGAACCGCTCCTCGTCGGCCTTCACCCGCGCCGAGTCGACGTCCCCGCCGAGCGCGCGGGCCAGCTCCTTGTACTTGCGGACGCTCTCCGGCAGCGAGATCCCCGACTGCGCGACGCCGAGGGTCGGCGCGATCGGCGCCACCACCTTCTCCTGCTCCTCGGTGAGGTGCCAGAGCCCGGCGAACTCCTTGTACTTGCCGCTGACCACCAGCTGCGGCCGCAGCGAGGTCAGCGTCTCGATCCGGACCTCGCCGTACCCCGGACCGGTGACGTCGGTGACCGCGTTCGGGTCGAGGCTGCCCGCCTCGGGTTCGACCGCGCCGGAGCTGGTGCGCAGCGGCCCGAAGGTGCCGACGACCTTCACCCCGAAGTCCTTCAGCGCGGCGGCGGCGGACACCTGCGCGACGATGCGCTGCGGTCGTTCCGGGGCGGTCACGGTGATCCCGCGATCGTCCACATAGGACCAGGCCGCGCCCTGCTTTCCCGTCCCCGGCGAACCGCAGCCGACGAGCAGCCCGACGCTCAGCACCAGGCCGGCGAGCCTCCGCACCACAACCACCTCCACGATTAGGTGACCCTAACCTAACTCTGGCGTAGCCCTTTCGGGTGACGAGTGTGACCGGCGTCTACAGTCCTCCGCATGAGCGAACCGTGGGGGGCCGCGGTGACGGCGGTGCGAACCGACCGGCACGGCCGCGTGGCAGTGGCGTTCACGCCGACGGGCTGGGAGCTCCGGCCCGATCCGGTCACCAGGTCCGACCTGGCGACGTGGTTCTGGTGGAGCCTCGGCGGGAGCATCGTGCTCGCGTGGATCGGTTTCCTGCCGCACCTCGCGTTCGGCGTGCCGAAGGAGATCGCCGCCGTCTTCGCCGCGCCCGGCGCGCTGCTGCTGGTCGGACTCGTCCTCTACGCCGTGGTGTCGGTGATCGTCGAGGTGGTCTCGTTCGTCCTCGCGATGTTCGGCCTGCTCACGCGCTCCGGACGGCGACGCCTGTTCTCCGGCCGCGCGCCGGCTCCGGACGCGGCACCCCTGGTGGTGCTGCCCGCGGCCGCCGTGGCGGGCGCGCGGGTGACGCAGCACTGGCGTCGTGTGGTGATCACCGTGCGTATGGTCGACGGCGTCGAGTTCCGCTACTCGCGCTTCGGCATGCGCCGCCCGCGCCGCGCCCTGCAGGAGGGTTTCGCCGCGCTGCTCGGGTCCCGCCTGCTCGCTACGGCGTGACGTCCAGCTCCACCACGCGCCCGCAGTCCGCGGACAGCCGCGCCGCCTCGATGATCTCCAGTGCGGCAACGGCTTCCGCGGGTGCGACCGGCACCGGCGCACCGTCCCGGATCGCCGCGACCATGCCCCGGTAGAAGGTCTCGTAGGCGCCGCGCTCGGTCTCGACCTGACGTGTCGAGCCCTCGACACCGAGCGTGCCCCAGCGGTCCTCGGGCTCCTGTCCCCAGTCCGGCGCGCCCGGCCGCACACCGTTCTTCAGCGCGGCCTCCTGGCCGTCGAGGCCGTGCTTGACGTAGGCAGCCTGATCACCGAGCACGCGGAACCGCGCGCCCCGCTGCGCTGCGAGGGAACTGGACCACAGGTGCGACCGCACACCCGAAACATGGTGCAGCGCAACGAAAAAGTCGTCGTCGACCTGTACACCGGGGCGCAGCCGGGAGACCTCGGCGTAAACCGAGCGCACCGGGCCGAACAGGTCCAGCGCTTGGTCGACGAGATGCGCGCCGAGGTCGAAGAGCACTCCGCCCGCTTCCTCCGCGCCCGCGCGCTCGCGCCAGCCCTGCTTCGGCGTCGGCACCCAGCGGTCGAAGCGCGACTCGAAACGCAGCACTCGGCCGAGGTCACCGCCCTCGACGAGCTTGCGCACAGTGCGGAAATCGCCGTCCCAGCGGCGGTTCTGGAAGACCGACAGCGGCAGGCCCCGGGCTTGGGCGAGCGCGGCGAGCTCGCGGGCCCGAGCCGAAGACGGGGCGAAGGGCTTGTCGACGACGACCGGCAGTCCGTGCTCCAGCGCGGCCGTGGCCAGCTCCACGTGCGTGCGGTTCGGCGTGGCCACGACGACCAGGTCGTGCTCCCCCGCCGCGAAGAGCTGGCCGGCGGAGTCGAGCGCGGCCGTACCCGGGTGGTCCCGCCGCAGCCGCTCGCGCTTGGCGGGGTCGGAGGTGACGACGGAGGTGAGGGCCAGCCCAGGGGTGGCGGCGATCAGCGGCGCGTGGAAGACGGCGCCCGCGATGCCGTAGCCGAGCAGGCCGACGCGGATCTCGGAGTGCATGCCACCAATTTAGCAACACTGTTGCTTAAACGCTCGCGGGGCCTCTAGGATCTCCCGGTGGCTGCAGGCGTGAACCTCGACGTGGTCCGGGACCACAACACCGCACTCGTGCTCTCCCTCGTCCGGCGCAGCGGGGAGCTGAGCCGGGTCCAGGTCGCCGAGCACACGGGGCTCACCGGCCAGGCGATTTCAAAGATCATCGCACGGTTGCTGGCCGACGGCCTGGTCCACGAGGCGCGACGCGAGGTGCACGGGCGGGGCAAGCCCAGGACGATGCTGCGGCTGGTCGGCCCGGCCCGGCACGCGCTCGGCGCCCACATCGACCGCGACGAGATGCGCCTGGTGCTGGTGGACCTGACCGGCGAGGTGGTGGCGAGCCGGGCGCGCGGCTACCAGCGAACGCCGCTGGAGCCGGAGACCGCGGTGACCATGCTCGCGCACATGGTCGCCGAGATGCTCGCGGAGCACGCGCCGGACGACGTCACCGGGCTCGGCATCGGGCTACCGGGTCCGCTGGACCACGCCACCGGGACAGTGCTGGGCGCCACGCACCTGCCGGGCTGGGACAAGGTGCCGCTCGCGGAGATGGCCGCCGAGCGCACCGGGCTGCCCGTGCTGGTGGACAAGGACACCAACACCGCGATCCTGGCGGAGAACTGGGACCGCGGTGACACCCTGAACGACGCCGCGCTGGTCTACGTGGGCACCGGTATCGGCGCGGGCCTCGTGCTCGGCGGACGCGTCCACCGCGGTGCGCGGACCAACGCCGGCGAGTTCGGCCACACCACGCTCTCCATAGACGGGCCGCTGTGCGCCTGCGGCAGGCGGGGTTGTGTCGAGGCGCTGTGCGGTCCGGCCACCATCGGCGTCGGCGCGCGCTCGGCGGACGAGGCCGTCGTGTGGACACCCGAGGCCGGGGCGCGCTTCACCGAGATCTGCGCGGCGGCCCGCGACGGCGATCCCGGCGCCCGGCAGGAACTGGCCACGGCGGCCAGGACGCTCGGTGTCGCCGCGGCGGACCTCGTGGCGTTGCTGGACATCGACGTGGTGCTGCTCGGCGGGCGGGCGCTGCGGGAGTGCTCGGAGATCTATCTGAGCGAGGTCGCTCGCGCCCTGCACGAGCAGGAGGGCGAGTCGGTGATCGTCTCGCTCGCCGGGCTCGATCCGGACCAGGTCGCCACCGGGGCCGCGCGGCTGGTGCTGGCCCGCACGCACTACGCGACACAATGAGGCGACCTTTCGGGAATGCCCTGCTCCAGCAAGGAAATCGTTGGCCCGACTGGCCCTACGATGAGGCCTATGGAGCGGATGCGGGCGTGGCTCACCGAAGAGGTACCGAGACTGATCGACAAGCACGGGGTGCCCGGCGCCGCCGTCGCGCTGCTGGTTGACGGCGAGATCGTTGATGTCGCGGCAGGAGTGCTGAACCGGCGCACCGGGGCCGCGGCCACCACCGATTCGCTGTTCCAGATCGGGTCGATCACCAAGCTGTGGACGACCGCGCTCGTCATGCAGCTGGTCGACGACCACGTGATCGAGCTGGACGACCCGGTCACCCAGCACCTGCCCGACCTGCGGCTGCGTGACGACCGGATCACCATCCGCCAATTGCTCAACCACACCAACGGTTTGGACGGCGACGTCCTCACGCACACCACACGCGGGGACGACGCGATCGCGGTCTACGCCGACACCGTGGTGCCCCAGCTCGCGCAGATCACTCCGCCCGGGACCGCGTTCTCGTATTGCAACTCCGCGTACGTCATCCTCGGCAGGCTGGTGGAAGTGTTGCGCGGCAAGCCTTTCCACGCGCTCGTACGCGAGCGCATCGCCGATCGGCTTGAGCTGACCCACCTCGCGACCATCCCGGAAGAGGCACTGCTGCACAGCACCGCGGTCGGTCACTTGCCGGATGGGCAACCCGCTCCGGTGTGGAACCTCCCCGCGTCGATCGCCTCCGCCGGGTCACTGCTCAGCACGAACGCACGATCGCTCACCACCTTCGCCGCGGCTCACCTCGACGGCAACCATCTGCTGTCCGATGCCGCGATCAGTACCTTGTGGACGTCCGATGTGGACGTTCCGGACATCGGTTCCTTCGCCAGAAAATGGGGTGTCGGTTGGGCGTCGTTCGACTGGGACGGCGCCCAAGTCGTCGGCCACGACGGCGGAACCATCGGCCAGACCGCGTTCCTCCGGGTCGTGCCCCAGGCCGGAGTCGCGGTCGCGGTGCTCACCAACGGCGGGACAGCGGGACTGTTCGCCGACGAGGTCTTCAGCCACGTGCTCGGTGATCTGGCCTCCGTCCGACCTTCCGCCCCGGCGACCCCGCCCATCGATCCCGAGCCAGTCGACGCAGGGCTCGTCACCGGAACCTACACCGCACCCGCGCTCCGATTGGAGATCACCGTCGACAGTTCCGGCCGAGCCAGCGTCCGCATGTCCCCCGTCTCGGAGGAGATGCGCATGACGATGCCCGAGCCCGTGACCCGGGAACTGGTGCGGTTCGACGACCACCGCCTGATCTCGCTGGAGCCCGGCTCGAGCGGCAGGCACGAGGTCTACGCGTTCGACGACGAGGGCGGCCCCGCGAGCTTCGTCTTCGTAGGCGGACGGCTGTTCCCGCGCGACGCCCTGTGCCCGTGACCGAGCACTGCTGCGAGACCATGGCCCACCACGTCGACTGGGACTGCGACCACCACGAGGACCCCTACGAGTGCGCGGACGCCGTCGTCTTGTTCAGCGAGCGGTTCCAGGAGTACGGCCTGATCATCCACGATGGCGGCACCTCGTTCATCGAGATCCTCTTCTGCCCGTGGTGTGGTCACCGCCTACCCCGTCCCAGCGCGACCGGTGGTTCGACGAGATGGAGCGCCGCGGCATCGACCCGTGGGGCGCCGGCATCCCAGGACATACTCCGCCGCCCGCCGCTGGGAATGGGGGCGGCTTCACCCGGGGTGCGCGTGCCATACGCTCGTCGCGAGGGCCGGTTCTTGACCGTGCCCGCCCGGCAGGGCCTCGGCACGCGCAAGGGGCCCCAGGTCAGGCCGACCCCCGAGGCTGGAAGCCCAGCCCAGAAGATCAAGAACCAGAACGAGACCAGCCCCGCCGTTCCCCCTCGTCGATCAACACCTGCCCAGCCTCCCACAACGCCGAAGAAGCCTCCCCGATCACAGCCTTCCGAGCACGCACGACATCCGCCGTAACCCCAGGAGACTTCCACGTCCCCCCGCGCGCCATCCAATTCAGCAACAGCGGCTGCAATCGATCCATGGCCTTGGCGAAACGCGCCTCCGGCGTGACCCGGGCCTCGAACTCATCCCACAAGGCCCGCATGGCAACAGCCTGGTCCGGTGGCAACAGACCGAAAAGCCGGTCGGCGGCCGCCTCCTCGCGCTCCTGCTGGTCGGTCGAAGCGGAGTACAGCGGGGTGTCGCCGGCGTAGATCTCCACGAGGTCGTGCACGAGCACGAGCCGGATGGTGTGACCGACGTCGATGGGCTCGTCGGAGTGCTCGGCCAGCAGCACCACCATCATCGCGAGGTGCCACGAGTGCTCGGCGTCGTTCTCCCGGCGGGGCGCGGCGGCCAGCGGTGACTGGCGGAGGACGGTCTTGAGCCGGTCGACCTCGATCACGAACGTCAGCTGCGAGCGCAGCCGTTCGTCGATGGCGTCGGGCAGTGGGGTCTGGTCAGCGAGGATCTCCACTTGAGTGAACTATATGCCCTTGTCGCCCCGCGCCAGCCGGTCTGCGCGCAACGCCACTTCGAGTTCGAAGCGCGTGTCGGGATCGTTCAGGTCGGAACCGAAGAGATCCTCCAGCTGGTGCAGGCGGTAGCGCACGGTCTGCGGGTGGATGCCGAGCCGGGACGCCACACCGGGCGCACCGCTGCGGGTTTCCAGCCACGCCAGCAAGGTCTCCGCCAGGCGCTCCCATTGCCGAGGCGTCAACGGGTCGAGGGGCGCCAGGCGTTTGCGGATGAGGGCGTCGCGCAGGAACGCCTCGCTGACCAACCAGAGGCTGGCCAGGTGCTCCGAACAACGCAGGATCGGCTCGTCCGGGAGCACCCCGTCGCGGGCCAGCTGCAACGCGCGCCGCGCCCAGCGCAGGGACTCGGCCGCCTCCTCCAGCGCCGCCAGGGGGCCGACGGCGGCGCGACCGCCGTGCAGGACCTCGCCCAGGTGCTCGTCGAGTTCGATCCCCTCGGGCACGAGCAGGTGCGGTGCCGGGCCTTCGAGGTCGGCGAGGATCGGCCCGTCCAGCCACGGTTCGGGCACCCCGGACGGGTCCAGCGCGACGACGTGCACGCGCACCGGAAGCGGCCAGTCGACCGCGTCGGCCAGCTCGGAGATCACCTGCCGCGGCGTCGGCGGCTCGGCGAGGATCAGCTCCAACAACCTGCGGCGGCGGCGTTCCCGCGAACCGCTGGCCTTCGCCTGCGCCGCGAGGTAGCCCTCCACGGCGAGCGCGGCGAGGTCGTCGATGTGCTCGAAGACGGCCTCGCCGAGCGCCCGCATGGTCGCGGTGGACAGCTGCACCTGCTCGCCGAACTCCGACATGCTGCGCCAGGCGATGCGCGCGCCGAGCCGGTACGCGGCCTGCAACGTGTCCAGGCTGCGGCCCTCGCGGAACTCGCCGCAGCCGAGCCGCCGGTACATCTCCGCGCACGGGTCGAGCGGGGTCTGCGGATCGGCGACGCGGTGCACGAACTGGATCAGCGCGTGCTCGATGCCGTTGGTGATCGCGTGACCGAACGGCCCGTCCAGCGGGCGGGAGTACTCCGGGATCTCCTCCTGGATCCGGCTGAGGATCTGCGCGGTGACACCGGGTACCTGGGCGCGCATCAGGGGTGCGAGTTCGCTCGGCAGCTTGGCCCACGGGCTGCCCGCGTCGATCAACCTTGTCACGGCTGCCTTCCGACGGTGAAGGAGTCTCGACGACGGCGGCACGGGAAGGTTATTTCCACCAGTGCGGGCAGGCCAGCCGCCTAACCGGTGATTCGCTTGAGTTCCAACGAAAGCACGTTGTCCGGGCCCGGGACGAGGAGGTTGATGAGCGGTTCGGCCAGGAAGCAGCCGCCGAACGGCGGAAGCTCGTGCCTCCCGCTGAGCCTGCCGCCGCGGATCGGGTTGAACCCGGGCTCGGAGGTCAGCTCCACGACCATCGGCGTGCGGCTCCGGCAGGAGTCGCCGACGAGCGCGGGGATACCGCCGACGGTGACGTCGCTGAGCTTCACCCGCAGCTCCGAGCGGGAGGTGACCACGCCCGCGACGATCTTGCCGGTGGTCTGGCCGACCGGGAGGAACTCCACCTTCGCCGACACCGGCAGGAACCCGAGCGCGGTGAACGTGGTGCGCACCGGCGGCAGGGTCAGCGTCCCGGTGATCGCCCCGGTCGCGGCCTCCAGCACGGTGTTCAGCCTGCCCGGGCCGAGCTGCAGCGCGGAGCCGGTCTTCTTGATGGTGTCCGTCCCGGTGACCTCGTAGTCGATCTTGACGGCGGCCGCGGCCGGGGCGGTGCCGAGCAGTCCGAGCAGCAGGGGCACGGTGGCCAGCACCGTGATCACTCGTCGCATTGCGGTCTCCTCATCGGGGTTGCAGGTCGGTGACGCGCCACCTTCCGTCGACGCGTTCGGTGGTGACGGTCAGCTGGGCAGCGGCAACGCTCGTCTGCCCGGCTCGTTCCAGTGCCTGGTCCAGGAACACCAGCAGCACCGCGCGATCTCCTTCGCGGACACGGACTCCGGCGCGGACGACCTTCGACGCCAGCACGATCCGTTGCGCGGCAGCCTGCCGCCGGATCTGCTCGAACATCCGCTGGTGTTGCTCGATCGCCTTGCCGTGCACCAGGTCGCGTGCACGATCGGTGGTGTCGTCGAAGCGGAAGGAGAACAGCGTCGCCATCGCCTCCACGACGTGGTCGACGCCTTCGTGGGTGATGACGTCGTCGGCCGAGATCGGCACGGGCGCGACGGCAGAGGCCTTCCATCCCACGGGTGTGTGGCGCAGATCAGCCTGGTAGCGGCCGCGCTTGGTCGCCGGCTCACCTGAGGTCGGGGTCACCACCACCTCGACGGCCGCGATGACCTTGGCCGTGTCCTCGGCCATGTGGAGCAGCGCGATGTCCGCCACTCGTCCCTCGGTGACCGTCGCGGCCTGACGGATGCGCTCCTTGTCGATGCGGCGGAACTCCTCGTGGAGCGCGTCCGTGGACTCGTCGAGCCAGCGCCGCAATCCCTCGTCGAGGTTGCGGTGGTCGAGCGTGTTGAACACCGCGAGCGCGCGCTGACCGGCTCGGAGCACATCTCCCCGGGAATCCGGCGCAGCGCAACCCGCCAACAGCAGCAACAGGATCACGGCGAGCGTCCTCATCGCGCCCCCTTCGGAGCGTTCTGCGCACCGCGCACATTGGTTCCGCTGCTCGCCGGCGCCTTGCAACTCGCAGAGGTGTTGAGCGGCTTTCCCGGCGTGACGTCGAGACCGTTGCGGTATTCGGTCCCCTGATAGCCCGCGACACAGGGAAGCGGCGAGAAGAACGTCACCGCGAGTCCTAGATGGAGTCCGTCCTCACCGACCACAGTGGACCCGGCAGCGGCGGCTTGGGGAACTTTGACCAGCAGCTGTTCAAGACCGTTCTGCCGCACCAACAGCAGCTCCGACGTGGTCATCAGGTTCCCGATCAGGGTGCCGAGGCCCGGGCCGCTCTCCTTGATGACCGCGCTGACCTGCTCGGACACCAACGGCGCCGCGGTGATCAGCTTGCGGAGGTCGCCGTCCGAGGACCGCAGCTGCTGGGCGAAGAGCTTCGCGTTGGCGCTGAAGGACTTCAACGCCTCGCTCTCTTCGATCTGAGTCCGCAACACGGTCGGCGCGTCGATGAGCAGCCGAGTCGTCTGAGGCAGGTTCTCGGTGGCAGCGCCGGTGAACCCGCCCGCGGCGTCGAGCAGCGCCTGCAAGTTCGTCGCCGAGCCCTGAAAAGCCGTGCCCAGCTCATCGATCACCGTGCGCAGCGACTCGTTCGGCACCGACCGAACGAAACTGTCCAGATTGGTCAAAAGGGACTCCACCGGCTTCGGCGTGCTGGTGTCGGTGACCACCGAACCCGCGGCGAGGAACGGACCGGCGGAAGCCTTGGGGCGCAGGTCGATGTACTGCTCACCCACAGCGGAGCGATTGGCCACCACCGCAGCCACATCGTGGGGGATCGGCGGCGCGTCCGGGCGGATGTCGAGGTCGGCCTCGATGCCTCCGGCGATGAGCCGCATGGGCCCGACTCGTCCGATCGCCACCCCGCGGTAGGTGACCTCGGCGTTGGTGAACAACCCACCGGAGTCGGCCAGGCGCACGTGGACCACGTAGCCGCCGCTGCCGAACAGCCCGGCGTAGCGCGCGCCCACATAGCTGATGCCCAGCAACGCGATCAGCACGAACGTCGTGATCTTCGCTCTCATCGCGGCACCACCAGGGTCAGGAAGACGTTGAGGTAGTCACCCTTGATCGCATCCAGCGCGGAGTCCGGGAACGGGTAGGTCAGCAGGACTTCGAGGGCTTGCGGGAGCTTCTGCCCGGCCTCGGCGAGCCTGCGCAGCGTGGGTTCGAGGGCGCGGAGCCCGGCCACCGCGTCGTCCTTGCTCGCGTTGATCGTCCGGACCGCGACGCCGGAGAGCCGGTCGAGCGCCTTCAGCATGGTCGTCAGCGATTCCCGTTGCTCGGCGAAGACCTTGAGGCCCGGCTCCAGCTTGTCCAGCACGACACCGATCGGCTCACGCCGCGCGTTCAGGGTGGTGGAGAGCTCCTTCACCCCGTCCAGCGCCGCGGTGATCTTTCCCCGGTTCTGGTCGAGACCGCGGACGAACGCCTCCACAGTGGACAGGAGCGAGCGGATCTCCTTCTCGTTCCCGCCGAGCGCTGCGTTCAGCTCCCTGGTGATGTCCCGCAGCTGGGCCACTCCACCACCGTTGAGCACCATCGCCAGCGCGCCGAAGACCTCTTCCACCTCGGGGTTGCGCCCGCTGCGCTCGACGGGGACCACCGCACCGTCCGCGAGCGTGCCGGTGGGTGCCTCCCGAGGATGCGCCAGCTCAACGTACTTCTCGCCCAGCAGGCTGGTCTGCCGTAGCTGAGCCACCGCGTTGGCGGGCAGGCGCACGTCCCCGTTCAGCACGAGGCGCACGTCAGCGGTCCACTCGTCCTCGGCGAGGTCGATGCTCTCCACCCGGCCGACCGCGACATCGTTCACCTTCACCGCGGCCTGCGGCACGAGGTCGAGCACATCCCGGAACTGCGCTGTGACGCGATACGGCTTGCTCCCGACGTCTGCGCCACCGGGCAGCGGTATGTCATACGCACCAACGCACCCGGCGGTGAGCAGAAGGACGGCCAGCAGTGCCAGTGCTCTCCTCATCGCGTCTCCCCCACCGGTGGCAGCGGGAACAGCGGGGACAACTCGTTGATGTTGACCCGACTGTCCAGGACCTTGCGCGCGGGGTCGTAGGCGTTCATCAGGTTGGTCACCGCGAGCGGTGCGCTGTCGAGCGCCTCGCCCAACGACGCCTTCTGGGCCACCAGCACCTTGGTGATCTCGGCCAGTTTGTCCACGGAGGACTTGATGCGGACCCGGTTGTCCTTGATGAAGCCCTGGACCTTCGCCAGTGCCCCCGGGAGTTCGGCCAGCGCGGCGCCGAGATCGGCGCGGTCGGCCGCCAGGAATCCCGTCACCTCCGCGAGCTGGCGCTCCGCCGCGCGGACCTGGCCGTCGTTGCGGGCCAGCATCGAGGTGAACTTCTGGAGGTGGCTCACGGTGCCGAACAGCTCCTTCTGCGAGCCGTTCAGGGTTTTCGCCGCCTGCCCGAGCTTGCCGATCATCTCGTTCATCGCGGCACCGTTGCCTTTGAGGTTGGCCGCGCCGGTGTCCAGCAGCTCCGACAGCGCGCCGTCCTTGTTCGCCCCGCCCGGTCCCAGATCCGTGGTCATCCGGTCGAGGCTCGCGTAGAGCTGGTCCAGCTCCACCGGCGTCGCGGTGCGCTCCACCGGAATGACCGAGCCGTGCTCCATGCGCGGCCCGCCGGTGTAGGCGGGCGCCAGCTGGACGTAACGATCACTGACCACGGTCGGTGTCACGACGACTCCGTGCGCGTAGGCGGGGAGTTCGATGTCGTGATCCACAGCGAGGATCACCTTGACCTGGTGTGGTTCCGGGTGAACGGACAGCACTTCGCCGACCTTGACGCCGAGGACGCGCACGTCCGTTCCTTCGTGCACACCGACCGCCGCGCTGAAGAACGCGGTGATCCGGGTGTCCGGCTTCCTCAGCACCCAGAGCGCTCCCGTGGCCGCGACCAGGAGGACCACGACCGAGAGGACCAGGATTCGTCTCATCGCGTGCCTCCTGCGGGTTTCGGTGGAACGCACCCCTTCTCGGCTTGGACGAGCCCGCACACGTAGCTGTCGACCCACCTCCCGTTGCCGGTTGCGTTGGCGATCAGCCGGTAGAACGGCCCGGACAGCGACAGTCCCTTGTCGAGCTTGTTCTGGTTGCGCTGCAACACGTCCGCCAGCTTCTCCAGCTCCTGCAACGCCGGACCGAGTTGCTTCGTGTTGTCGTCGACGACGCCGGACAGCTCCTTCGACATCGCCCGCACTCCGGTCAGCAGTGAGCGAATCGCCTGCCTGCGCTTGCCGATTTCGCCCAACAGCAGGTTGCCGTCCTTCAGCAGCCGCTCGATCTCGCCGTCACGATCGGAAAGCGTTCGGGTGATCCGCTCGGTGTTGCTCAGCAACGTGGCCAGCTGGGCGTCGCGAGAGGAGATCGTCGTGGCCAGAGCGGACAACCCGGCGAGAGCCTTGCGCACCTCCTCCGGCGTGTCCTTGAACGCTTCGGACAGGCTCCGGAAACCGTTCGCGAGCTGCTTGGTGTCGAGTTGGTCCACTGTCTTCGACAGCCCGGAGAACGCCTCGGTCACGTCGTAGGGCGAGTACGTGCGATCGCGAGGAATCGGCTCGGCAAGAGCGCCTTCGCCGCGTGGTTCGACCGCGAGGTACTTCTGCCCGAGCAGGTTCTTGATCCGAATCGACGCCACGGTCCTGTCGCCGAGCCGGACACCACCCGTGCGGAAGGTCACGCGCACGCGGTCCCCGGCCAGGTCGACCGCGGCCACCCTGCCCACTCGCAGCCCGGCGACGCGGACCTCGTCGTCCGCTTCGAGCCCGGCGGACTCCGCGAACTCCGCAGTGTGCTTCGTCCCACCGAAGACGCCCTCGGCGAAGAAGGCGGCGAGCATCGCCACGACGATCAGGACGAGCCCGGCCGCGCCCACGACAACAGGATCTCGTCGCTTCATCCGCCACACCTCGCGGCGGTGACGGGTACGCCGACAGGAGGCCCGCCGGGCGCGGGTTGCACTCCCGGGGCTTCCGCCGAGCACAGGTAGAAGTTGAACCACGAGCCGTAGGAGGCGATCCGGCCCAGGTTCTCGTACTTCACCGGTAGTCGCTTGAGGAATCCGTCCAGCACGTCGGAGTTCTCGGTCAGGTTCGCCGACAGCCTGCGCAGTCCGTCGATGTCCTTGCGCAGCGGCTCGCGCGCCTGGCCCAGCAGTCCCGAGGTGGCGTCGGTGAGGTCGGCCAGCGCGCTGATCGCGTCCCCGATCGGCTTGCGGTCCTTGGCGAGGCCGCTGACCAGCTGCTGCGCAGTTGTGACCAAAGTGGACAATCGGTCACCGCGATCGTTGACGGTCTTGAGCACGGCGTTGAGGTTGTCGACCACCTCGCCGATCACCTTGTCCTTGGCGGCGATCGTGGAGGTCAGGGAGGCGGTGTGGGACAGCAGGCTCTTGACCGTGCCACCTTCTCCTTGCAGCACCTGGACGATCCGCATCGACAGCTTGTTGACGTCCTCCGGGGAGAGCGCCTGGAACAGCGGCTTGAAGCCGTTGAACAGCAGCGTCAGGTCGAGCGCGGGCGTGGTGCGCTCCAGCGGGATCGTCGCGTCCGGCGGCAGCACCCCGGGGCCGCCGTCGCCCGGTTCGAGCGCGAGGTACCGCTGCCCGACCAGGTTCCGGTACTTGATCACCGCACGGCTGGACGCGGGCACCTTGCGCCGCGCCGCGACGGAGAACCGGACTTCGACAACGGCGGAGCCCACAAGGGACATCGAGTCGACCTGGCCGACGCGGACCCCCGAAATCCGCACGTCGTCACCTTCGTTGAGCGAGGTGACGTCGGAGAACCGCGCCCGGTACGCCACGCCGTCGCCGACCCCGGCTCCGTTGATCGTCACCGCGAGCACCACAGTCATGGTGATCGTCACCGTTGCGAAGATCGCGAGCTTGATCAGCGGTGCGGCCACTCCCCTCATCCGACACCCACCTCCGTTCCGCGCAACATCGGACCGAGCAGCACGCTGCTCCAGTTCGGCACTTCGGCGGGCGCGACACCCAGCGACGGGGCGACCAGCGCGGCGACCACGTCCCGCTCCTGCGGCGAGTTCGGCACGCCGAGATCACCGTCTGCGGAGATGGGCACGAACCCGCCGCGGCTGGGCGGCTGGCCGAACGGGTAGCACTTCGGCCCACCCTTGGCGTCGTAGCGCGGCGTGTCCTTGCCCGGGCTGTACGCACCCCTGGACGACGCGGGCCGCACCGACACGCGCAGCCCCGGCTTGCCCGTTCCCTTGCCGAACGCCTTGTCCAGCATCGGTTTCAGGTTCACCAGCGTCTCCAGCGTGCACGGGAACGACGGCGAGTACTGGCCGACCAGCTCCAGCGGTGGGCGGCTGGCCTCGGCGAGGCGGATCAGGTTGCGCTCGTTGCGGTCGAGGAAGGTCGCGAAGTCGTTCGAGGTGGTGGTGACGCTGCGGAACAGCGCGTCGTTGTCGGCGCGCTGCTCGACCAGGGTGGTACTGGTGACCGTCAGCTCCTGCAGCGCGTCGAGGAGGTCCGGAGCCGCGTCCGAGTACACAGTGGACACTTCGGCGAGCTTGCCGAGCCCGTCGGCGAACTCCGGCAGGTGTGGGTTCAACTGCCGGAGGTAGGCGTCCAGCTGCACCAAGGTTCGCCCCAGCTGCGCGCCTCGTCCTTGCAGCGCCTGGGAGACTGCGCTCAACGTGACGGCGAGCTTCTGCGGCTGGAGCGCTCGCAGGGTCGGCATGACACCCGCGAGCACGCGCTCCAGCTCGACGGCCGAACTGCTGCGGTCCTGCCCGATCACGTCCCCGTCGTGCAGGGGTGCGCCGGTTCCGGGCCGCAGTGCAACATAGCGTTCACCGAACAGTGTCTTCGGCAGCAACCTGGCGGTGGAGTCCCGCGGGATGCTCTTGTCCGGGTGCAGGGCGAGCTCCAGCTCCGCGCCGTCGCCACGGCTCGACACCCGCCGGACCTCCCCCACCAGCAACCCGTTGACCTTCACGTCGGAGGCCACGGACAGCTGGTTGCCGGTGTGGTCGGTCCGCAGGGTCACGGTCACGGAGGTGGTGAAGGCGTCGCGGTAGACCGCCACGGTCAGCACGGGCACGGCGGCCAGCACGACCAGCAGCGCGAGGCCGAGCAACCGCTGGAGCATTGAACCTCACCTGGGGATGTGGGTCAGCTCGACGCGGATCGCGTTGCCGGGCCCGGAGATCAGCCCGGTCAGCAGCGAGTCCAGGGGTTCCTTCGCGCCACACCCGGTGAACGCGGGCATGGTGAAGGTGCCGTAGAGCGGTTTGAGCAGGCGCGGTGGCACGAACGGCGGCGGTGAAGGCCCGCTGGTCAGCTCGATCACCGCGGGCGTCGCGGTGCGGCAGTTCGGGCCGACGTCCAGCGGCACGCCCGCGACCTTCACGTCGCGCAGCCGGACGGTGACCTTCGAGACGGTGTTGAGCACACCGCGGACGATCTTGCCGACCGTCTTGCCGTCCTGGGCGAACTCCACGGTGGACGTGGCCGGGGTGAAGCCGAAGATGATGAAGTAGCCAGGCGACGGCGGCAGGATCAGGTCGCCGGTGATGTCACCGGTCTTGGCGTCGAGCAGCGTGCGCATCTCCCCCGGCCCCATCGCCAGGTCGGACTTGAGCTTCGCCACCGTGGACCTGCCGACGATCTTGAAGTCGATCGGGGTCAGCGCCTCGCAGGAAGGGCAGGCGGGCGCCACTGGGCGGGTGGCGCCGCCTGCCGAGGCCGACGCGGTCACCAGGACGGCGACCAGGGCGACCCCGAGGACCAGCGTCCTCATCGAAGGGCGCTGGCGATCGGGATCGTGCCGAGGGTGCGGTCCTGCGTCGCCGGGTTGGCGGTGCAGGGCAGGTCGAAGGTGCCGAGGTCGGTCTGTGAGCCGTCGGCCTTCCTCGGGGTCAGGGTGGCGGTGTAGGTCGGGGCCACCGCCACGGTCGCGGTGCCCGCCGTGGCCACCGTCGCGGGTGGCACGGTGCCGGAGGCGAGCACGGGCAGCGGGCCGGTCGGCGGGATCACCGCGCTGGGCACGGTCAGCGAGAGCGCGAGGTCCTGCGCTTGGCCGCCGCTGTCGGTGACCACGGCGCCCGCGGTGGCGGAGCCCGCGACGGTGGCCGCCTCGAAGATCGCGAGCGCGGCCACCACGTCCTCGGGCACGGTGACGGTGACCTTGAGGTCGGTCGCCTGGAAGGGCCGGCCGACGGTTCCGGAGTCGGGCAGGGTGACGTCGATCCTGGTGCTGACGTCGTAGGGACCGATCAGCGGGAAGTCGCAGCTGTAGGTGAGGGTCGTGCTGACCGGACCCGCGGCCGCGACGCCGCCGCCGATCCCGAGCAGGGCGGCACCGAGCCCGGCGACGACACCGAGCGCCATTCCTCTTCTGTTCACGGGAGAACTCCCAACGGCGAGAAGAACACAGGGGATATCTACTCGTCGGTAGGTTACCGGCAAATTACCGGCAAAGCATTATCAGAACAATGACAAGATGCACGTCACGCAATACTCACCGAGCTGACAATTATCCTTTTTCGAAGGCTCTGACCAGCAGGTTCACCGAGTTACGGCGATCGGCGGTACGGGAGCGGGAGTGGTCGCGTCGAGCACTCCGGCAGGAAAGACGAACAATGACATGACGGCGAACCCGCTCGCCAGGATCATCGCGAGCCCGCGCCGCCGCACGGGCTCCGGCTGGGCGGCGGGGACCGGGGACGGGTTCGGCGGCCGGACCGAGCACACCGGCAGCACCGGGGCGGCGCCGAGCCTGCGCGCGGTCGCGCTCAGCCGCCGCGCGCACTCGGCCGCGCTCGGCGGTTCCTCCGCGACCATCGCCTTGATCACCTCGGGCGGCCGGGGGCCCACCGCCTCCAGCAGCACCCGCCCGAGCGCGCGCACGTCCACCCCGGTGTCCGAAGTGGACCGTGCACTGCCGAAGCCCGCCAGGTAGGGCTGCTCGTTGGGACCGAGCAGGATGTTGGCGGGCTCGACGTCGCCGTGCGCGAAACCGTTGGCGTGCACGTGCGCCAGCGTCTCGGCGACCAGGCTGCCCATCCGGCAGACCCAGCCGGGCTCCAGCGGGCCCCAGTCGAGCTTGTCCGCCAGCGTGCGGCCCTCGACCAGGCGCAGCACCAGGTAGTCCCGCCCGTTGTCGGTGCCCGCGTCGAACACGGTGGCCACGTTGGGATGGCTCAGCCGCGCCGAGACCGAGCACGCGGCGCGGAACCGCTGCCGCGCGCCGCCGTGGTAGATCTTCACGGCGACCGGCCGGTCCAGCATCGTGTCGGTGGCGCGGTGGACGTTCGCGCCGCAGCCCTGAGCGATCAGCGCTTCGAGCTGGTAGCGGCCGTCGAGCAGAGTGGGATCCGGCTTGGCGTGTTTCCCAGCCATCCCAGCCTCCCTGACGCGCTGACCCTCCATAGTTGCGTGCCCACCATGATGGGTCGTGAAACAGCTTCAGGCAGCTCCGGCACGGCCACATGTCAACCGAGCTAGTGACAGCCGGCTCCGGTCCCGGCGTCTTCAAGTCTCGTGAAGACCGGGTTTCAGGGGTGGGCGAGCACCTCGCGCACGGCGGCGAGGGCGATCGCCTCGTCCTCGATGCCGCCGCCCTCGTGCTCGTTGTAGGACCAGACGGTGATCGTCTTGGGGCCTGCGTAGGCATTGAAGGCTCCGAACACTGTGGACGGTGGGCAGATCGCGTCCATGAGCGCTGTGGAGAACCACGCGGGCGCCTTCGCCCGGCGCGCGAAGTTGACGCCGTCGAAGTAGCGGAGGGTGGCGTGCACCCGCTCCACCGCGTGCCGATGGATCTTCAGGTACTGCGCGATCTCCCGGTACGGCCCACGATCGGTGATGACCGGCGCCCGTGGGAAGTCGCACAGGAACGGCACGCGCGCCACCAACGCCGACACCGCTCCGTCCAGCGCCGCCGCGGCGAGCGCGATGCCAGCTCCTTGACTGTTGCCGTAAAGGGCCACCCGCGTGCTGTCGACCTCAGTCAGGCTCCGCGTCGCTTCGATGGCGCGGACCGCGTCGACGAACACGCGGCGGTAGTAATAGGTCTCGGGGCTCTCGATGCCTCGCGTCATCACGCCCGGGAACGCCGGGCCGCTACCCACCGGGTCCGGCGTGTCCCCCGTCGCCCACGTGGAGCCCTGTCCCCGCGTGTCCATCACGAGGTGCGCGAACCCGGCCGAGGACCACAGCAGGCTCTCCAACGGATGCCCTCGCCCACCGCCGTAGCCCAGGAACTCCACCACCGCGGGCAAGCTGCCGTCCCGATGCGCGGGCAGGCGCAGCCACGCCTTGACCGGCTGCCCGTCGAAGCCCGGGAAGGTCACGTCGAAGACGTCCACCGTGCGCAGCCCCGTCTCGACCGGCACGACGTCGACCGCCGGCTCGTACCGCCGCGACTCCGCGAGCGTGCGATCCCAGAACGCGTCGAAGTCAGCCGGTTCGGTCTGCGCACTGCGATAGGCGCGCAGCTCGTCCTCTGGAAGATCAACCCACATGTGCCCATCCAACGCGGTCCGGGGTTCCCGCGACCGCCCGGGATACTGGCCGGATGCGGACACCCAGTACTGAAGCGGAAGCAGTCGAAGTGCAGGAGAGGCTGCGGCACCGGGTGCAGCTGAGCGGGCCGGACGTGAGCACGGCGCGCACCGCGGTCGGCCTGGACGTCGACTACACCGGGGACCGGATCGTCGCGGCGGCGGTCGTGCTGGAGGTGGCCACGCTCGACGTGGTGCAGACCAGCGTCGCGGAGGGCGAGACCACGTTCCCCTACATCCCCGGGCTGTTCGCATTCCGCGAGATCCCGACGTTGCTGGCCGCGCTGGACGGGCTCGACGAGGCACCCGCAGTACTCGTCTGCGACGGTCAAGGACTCACGCACCCGCGGCGCTTCGGGCTGGCGTGCCACCTCGGGGTGATCACCGGACTGCCCTCGATCGGTGTGGCGAAGACACCACTCGGGCCGTACGAGATGCCGGGGCCGAAGCGGGGCGACCGCGCTCCGCTGCTGCACGACGACGGCGGAGAGGTCGGCGCCGCGCTGCGCACGAGGGACGGGGTGAAGCCGGTCTTCGTCTCGGTCGGGCACCGGACCGACCTCGACAGCGCGTGCGCGCTGACGTTGAGGCTGACGCCGAAATACCGCGTTCCGGAGACGACACGGCTGGCCGACCAGCTGTGCCGGCGCTCGCCGTGAACTCTTTTCCGGCCGATGACGGAGTACGGGTGTGAACACCACTGACGACGACGCGACGGTGATCAGGGCGGGCGTGCTCGATTAGTCCAAAAAGGACGTTCGGAGGTTCTGGGACCGGCTGGCTCACCTCCGGCGCTCCGCGAACGCTGTCCGGCGGCACGAAGAAGGTGTGGCTCAACGGCAAGGTGCGCGCGAGCCTGGACACCAGCGCACCGCTGGTCGGAGCGCCCGCGGCCGGGCAGGCCGGGCACACCGGCAAGGGCGTCACGGTCGCGGTGCTGGACACCGGCATCGATGGTGAGCGCCCCGCCCTGCACGGCAAGGTGGCCAACGCCAAGGACTTCACCGGAGGCGGCAGCCCGGCCGACAAGGCGGGCCACGGCACTCACGTGGCGTCCACGATCGCCGGCTCCGGCAGCAAGTACCGCGGCATCGCACCGGACGCGCGGCTCGCAGTCGGCAAGATGCCCGGCGGCAATGGCGAGGGCCAGTTCGACGATCTCATCGCGGGGATGCAGTGGGCGGCCGCCGAGGTCAAGGCCAAGGTCGTCAACATGAGCGTCGGCGGTTTCCCCAGCGATGGGACCGACCCGCTCTCCATGACCCTGAACACGCTGTCCCGCAAGCACAACACGCTTTTCGTCGTCGCCGCGGGCGAGTTCGGAAAGCACACAGTGCGCACGCCCGCGTCCGCTGACGCCGCGCTCGCCGTTGGCAACATCACGCGTGCCGGGCAGGTCAACGAGCGTTCCAGCACCGGACCCCGGCTCGACGATGGCGCGGTGAAACCGGAGATCTCCGCACCTGGCACGGGAATCGTCGCCGCACGGGCCGCGGGGACGGGAGCGGGCGAGGAGGTCGAGCAGCACTACGTCCGCAAGAGCGGCACGTCGATGGCGGCTCCGCACGTGGCCGGAGGCGCGGCGATCCTCGCTGGCCTGCACCCGGGCTGGAGCGCCGAACGACTGAAGTCCGCGCTGGTCGGCAGCGCCACCCCGCTCCCGGAAGCGAACGTCTACTACGCGGTCGGCAGTGGCAAGCTCGACGTGCACCGCGCGGTCACCACAGCGGTCCGCGCGAGCACAGCCTCCGTGCACACGTTCCTTCCCTGGGGCGGAAAGCCCGTACAGGAACAGGAAGTCACCTACGAGAACACCGGCAGCGCTGCGGTCACGCTCGCGCTGGACCTCAAGCTCGCCTCCGCGAAGCTGTCCGCGACCACGGTGACCGTGCCCGCCAACGGCAACGCGAAGGTTCGGATCGCGTTCGGCAGAGGAACTCCCGGCGAACACGGTGGCGTTCTCAGTGCGTCGACAGTGGACGGCAAGGTTGTGGTCCGCACTCCGGTCTCGGTCGCGATCGAAGCGGAGATGTACGACTTGACGCCCACCATGCTCGACCGTGGCGGCAAACCGGGCGCCCGCGGCAGCGTCGACGTCATCAACCTGGAGACCGGCGCTCGGCACCGGACCGGAGCGGGCGCGAAGCTGCGGCTGCCCGCCGGCAAGTACATGATCTCCGCGATGATCACGACGGGCGAGACCTCGATCACCACCGTGGCGTTCCCGGAGTTCACGTTGACCAAGACGTCGACGGTCACGCGCGACGCGCGCAAGGCGAACCGCGTCGTCGTCGGGACGGATCGGCCGAGCGTCCGCGGCGGCGGTGTCGTCACACAGGTAGGTGCGCGCCGTCCTGGCTACAACACGCGTCCACAGATGCAGTTGCTGTTCGCGGACCCGCGCCTCACTGCGCTCCGCCGCCACCGACTCGGACGGCAACACCGTGGAGCAGACGATCATCCGGGCCTACCGGATCAGTGGGTGAGGTAGATGCCCCGGTAGTGCGGTAGCGCTGCCTTGGCGACACGGTCGGCCGACCAGCCGGCGAAGCGGGCCGGGGCAAGGCGGGCGGGGTCGACGAAGCCGCTGGACAGACCGAGCAGTTGTTCGGCCAGCAGCTTGCCGACCCCGCCCGCGTGCGTCACCCAGCTCCCCTCCGCCAGCCACAACCCGCGCACCTCCGGCACTGGCCCCACCAGCGGCAGCTCGTCCGGGGTCAGCGCGAACACGCCATTGATCCGCTTCTCCACGTCGGCCGTGCGCAGCGCGGGCACGAGCTTGCGCGCCCTGGTCAGCGCGGGCTCGAACACCTTGTCCCGGAACCTCCGCCCAGCCGTGGCCCCGAGTGCGGCCGGGACCGGCTCGTGGTCGTAGGTGCCGAACCCGTAGCGCGTCCCGTGGATGCGGCAGTACACCGCGTGCTCCGGGTAGCGCACGATCGGCATCGTGATCGCCTCGCCGGTCAGATCCTCGCTGGGCGTGGTGAAGGCGTACGGGTGCTCCACGGGAACCATCGGCACCTGAACGCCCACGGTCGACGCGAGCATCGGTCCCCAGATGCCGACCGCCAGCACCACGGTGTCCGCGCGGACGACACCGTTGTCCAGTCGCACACCGATGACGCGGCCGTTCTGCTCCTCCAACTGGCGCACCGGGCTGTTCCACCGGAACTGGGCGCCCTGCCCGCGCGCGGAGTCGATCAACGCCGCGGTCACGGCGACCGGGTCGACCGTTCCGTCGCCCGGGATGAACAGGGCGCCGTGCGCCGCGTCGTCGACGAGGCCGGGGGCCAGCGCGCCGGCTTCGGCGGCGGTGATCACCCGCGCCTCGATGCCCAGCGCGGCGCCGTCGCGGACGTCGTCGGCGAAGGCGGCCAGCTGCGCCTCGGAGGTGGCCACCTCCAGGCAGCCCACGCCGTCGAACCCGCCGGACCGCCGCGCGTACAGCTCGACGCTGTCGAGCGCGAGCCTGGCCAGGTCGCGGTCCGAGCTGAGCCTGCCGACCAGCCCGGGAGCCAGACCGGTCGAGCCGGGCAGCGTGCCCTCCGATCGGGCGTCGATCACCAGAACGTCGGCGAACCCGTGCTCGGTGAGGTGGTGGGCGACGCTCGCGCCGACGATCCCCGCACCCACGACGACAACGCGCTGACCAGCCACAAGCCCTCCATGCGACACCACGCCCACACCATCGCCAGCCGGTGTCACACCCTAGGGCAAGGCCGCGCTCACGCGGCGTGGTGCCGCCGCTTGGTCCGGCTCCTGCCCTTGCGGGCCAGCACCTCCGCGCGGCGCTCGTCCTCGTCCTGCCCGCCCCACACCCCGTACGGTTCCTCCACCGCCAGTGCGTGCTCGCGGCAGCGGATGATCACCGGGCAGATCGCGCACACCTTCTTCGCCGCCTCGTCGCGCCGCCGCCGCGCCATCCCCCGTTCGTTGTCGGGGTGGAAGAACACCGCGCTCTCCGTCCCCCGGCAGGCCCCGAACCGTTGCCAGTCCCACTCCTCGACCACCGGTGCGGGCAGCCTGCTGATCTCCGCCATCTCCGTACTCCTCCCCGTGCCAGGACCCCACCCGTGTACCCACCGCGCCACTTCGCAACCCTGTCCACTGTGGACGGTGGGATAACGGGGCGGGAGGCGGGGTAACCGGCGCCTATGACTGCTGCCGCACACCGGGTCGTGATCGTCGGAGCGGGCTTCGGAGGACTGGCCGCCGCGCGGGCGCTCAGGGGCGCTCCCGTCGAGGTCACCGTCGTCGACAGGATGAACCACCACCTGTTCCAGCCGCTGCTCTACCAGGTGGCGACCGCCCTGCTGCCGCCCGGCGACGTCGCACCCGCCATCCGCGACGTGCTGCGCGGGCAGCACAACGCGAAGGTGCTGCTCGGCGAGGTGGTGGGCTTCGACACCGCGGCCAAGGAGGTCGACGTCGTCCTCTCCGACGGGGCGGGCCGCAAGATCGGCTACGACACGCTGGTCGTCGCCGCCGGCGCCACCGACAGCTACTTCGGCCACGACGAGTGGCGCGAGGTGGCGCGGCCGATGAAGACCCTCGCCGACGCGATCGACCTGCGCTCCCGCCTGCTGTCCGCCTTCGAGAACGCGGCCGCCGCGGAGGATCCCGCCGAGTGCGACCGCTGGATGACGATCGCCATCGTCGGAGCGGGGCCCACCGGGGTCGAACTGGCCGGACAGGTCGCCGCGATGGCCAGGCGCACCCTGCGCAGGCAGTTCCGAGGGCTGCTCGACCCGACCCGCGTGCGGATCGTCCTGCTGGACGCCGTGGACTCGGTGCTGCCGCCATTCTCGCCGAAGCTGCGCGAGCACACCCGCCGGACGCTGGAGAAGCTCGGCGTGGAGGTCCGGCTCGGCAAGAAGGTGACCGGCGTCGACGGCGACGGCGTGGTGTACGAGCCCGGGGACGAGCGGCTGCCCGCGCGCACCGTGATCTGGTCGGCCGGGGTGAAGGCGTCACCGCTCGCCGAGGAGCTGGCGAAGGCGACCGGTGCGGAGTCCGACCGCAAGGGCCGCATCCTGGTCGAGCCGGACTGCGCCGTCCCCGGCCACCCCGAGATCTTCGCGATCGGCGACATGATCAGCCTGAACGACATCCCCGGTGTGGCCGCGCCCGCCATCCAGGAAGGCCGCTACGTGGCCAAGGTGATCGGCGCGCGCCTGGCCAGGACCCCGCGCCCGGGGCCGTTCCGCTACCACGACCGGGGCACGATGGCCACCGTCTCCCCCGGTGACGCCGTCGCGGACGTGCGCGGGCTGAAGCTGACCGGGTTCATCGGCAAGCTCGCGTGGGCCCTGGTGCACCTGACGTTCCTGGTCGGCTGGCGCAACCGGGCCGCGGTGATGCTCGAGTGGGCGTGGCTGGTCACCACGGGGCGGCGCTCGCAGCGGATCATCCTGGAGCCCGCTCAGCAGCAGAAGATCACCCGAACCCACCGGAGTTGAGCCACGACGGCACCGGCACGGCGCGCTCCTCGCAGACGTCCATCAACTGGGCGGTCCACAGCACGGTGTGCGCGAGGATGTGCTTGCCGGTCGCCGGGTCGCCGTCGAGGAAGGCCAGCCGCATCTGTTCGTCGGCCGACTCGGGATCGCCGTAGGCGTGGGCGAGCACCGTGCGCAGCGCGGCCCGCAGCGGCGGCGCCACATCATCGATCGGCACCTGCTCGCCGTCGGCGGCCAGCACCTCGACGAAGCCGGAGTCCAGCCCGGCCTCCTGCGTGCTCTCGGCCAGCCCGCAGAGCATGTCCGCATCGGCCATGGCGAGCATGCCCGCCGCCGCGCGGACCCAGTCCGTTCCTTGTTCCACCAACGCGTCCAACTGGTCCGTGGTGCCCTCGACCGCGCCACTGCGGAGCATGCCGATCGCGCTGACCACCACGGGCAGCGGTCCGGGGTCATCGGGTCGCAGGTCCATCTCCGCCCTCCTTCGCCGCACGTGCGCGTTCCCTCTGGCTACCCCCGCCGCCGGTGGTGAACCTCAGGGTTGGTTTTCCGGTAATGGGGGTATCGAAGCCGCGTGCGCCACGGACCTCGGCTCGCCTCCCTCGGGGAGATGGGGCGGCTGATCGCGGCCAGGAACTGGTCGGCGACCCCGCTCGGGGAGATCGAGCGGTGGTCGCCGGAGCTGGTCGCCTCGATCAACACCTGCCTGCCCTCGCGCGTGCCGATGCTGTTGTGGTGGGGCCCCGAGCTGCTGCAGATCTACAACGACGCCTACGTCCCCGCCCTGGGTGACAAGCACCCCCGGTCCCTCGGCCAGCCCGCGGCCGAGTGCTGGGCCGAGGCGTGGGCGGACCTGGAGCCGCTGGCCAGGACGGTGCTCGACGGGGAGGGCGCGACCTACTCCGACAACCAGCCGCTGCTGCTCAACCGGCACGGCTACGTCGAGGAGACCTACTGGACCTTCTCCTACAGCCCGGTACTGGACGGGGCCGGCGAGGTGCTGGGGATCTTCGTCGCCACCACCGACACCACCCCGCAGGTCCTGGGCGAGCGCCGGATGCGGGCGCTGCGCCAGCTCGCCGAGTCGCGGGGCGCGACCGAGCTGGACGCGGCGTGCGACGCGGTCAGGCGGGTGCTCGCCGAGTTCACGGCGGACATCCCGCACGCGGAGATCCACCTGGACGCCGAGGACGGCGTCGCCGGGAGGGTGACGGCCTCCGGGCGGGCGGAGTGGCGCGCGGAGGAGGTGGTGCAGCCCCTGGTCGCGGGCAGGCCGGCGCCGATCGGCGCGCTGGTGCTGGGAATCAGCCCGCGGCGCGCGCTGGACGCCGACTACCGGCTGTTCCTCGACCTGGTCGCCGGGCAGGTCGGCCAGCTTCTCGCGCACGTGCTGGACTACCAGGCGGAGCGTCGGCGGGCGGAGACCCTGGCCCAGCTCAACCGCGCCAAGAGCGAGTTCTTCAGCAACGTCAGCCACGAGTTCCGCACCCCGCTGACGCTGATCGCCGGGCCCGCCGAGGACGCCCTCGCCGACGCGGTGGAACCGCTGCCCCCGGGTCAGCGGGAACGGCTGCGGATCATCCGGCGCAACGCCGGGAGGCTCGGCAGGCTCGTCGACGACCTGCTGGACTTCTCCCGGATCGAGGCGGGGCGGTTGCAGCCCGACGCCGTCGACACCGATCTGGCCGCGCTGACCAGGGAGGTCGCCGAGTCCTTCGCGCCCGCCGTGCGCAGGGCGGGCGTGGAGTTCGCGGTGTCCGCGCCGCCGCTGCCGCGCCCGGTCCGGGTCGATCCGGACATGTGGGAGAAGGTGCTGCTGAACCTGCTGTCCAACGCGCTCAAGTACACCCTCTCCGGCCGGATCGAGCTGCGCATGGCGGTCAGCGGGGACGACGCGCTGCTCACCGTCTCCGATACCGGGGTCGGTATCCCCGAGGACCAGATTCCCCTTCTGTTCCAACGGTTCCACCGGGTTCAGGGCAGCAGGGGGCGCTCGCACGAGGGCGCGGGGATCGGCCTGGCGCTGGTGCACGAGCTGGTCCGGCTGCACGGCGGGAGCGTCAGCGTCACCTCCGAGGAGGGCGTCGGCAGCGTGTTCAGCGCACGGCTGCCGCTCTCCGGCGCGGAAGCCGCGTCGACGGCCGATCCGCAGCGCCGTTCAGGCGCCACCGTGTACCTGGAGGAGGCGTTGCAGTGGAGCGCCCCGGCACCGCCGGTCTCCTCCGTGAGCGTCGAGGACTCGGCGGTCGTGCTCGTCGTGGAGGACAACGCCGACATGCGGGGTTTCCTGCTGCGGCTGTTGGAACCGCACTGGCGGGTACTGCTGGCCGCCGACGGCGCGACCGGGCTGCGGATGGCCCGCAAGCACCGCCCCGACCTGGTGCTCAGCGATGTGATGATGCCGGGGCTGGACGGGTTCGGGCTCGTGCGGGAGCTGCGGGCGGACCCGGCCACCACGGCCATCCCGGTGCTGTTGCTCTCGGCGCGCTCGGGCGAGGCGGACACCGTCGAGGGACTGGCCTCCGGCGCCGACGACTACCTGCCGAAACCGTTCTCCGGCAACGAGCTCGTGGCGAGGGTCCGCGCCAACCTCGACCTGGCGCGGCTGCGCAACCGGGAGTCGCGGTTCCGGCGGGCGCTGGTGGACTCCCTCCAGGAGGGGTTCCTGGTCGCCGACGAGCGGGGAACGGTCATCGAGATCAACTCGGCGTTCACCGAGATCACCGGCTACCCCGCGGGCGAACTGCCCTTCCCGTGGCCGCATCCGTGGATCTTCGACGCGGACGACTGGCCGGAGGAGCACCGCGCGCAGCAGGAGGTCTTCGAACGGTTCCGCACCGGCAACGGCGGCCAGTTCCGGGTTCCGCTGCGGCACCGGAAGGGGCACCGCATCTGGGTCGCGGTGAGCGCGACCACCGTGCCGGGCGACGCGGGCGAACAGCTGTACGTGTGCACGCTGCGCGACATCACCGCGGAGAAGCTGGCCGCGGAGCGGGACACCACCATCACCAGGTTCGCCGCGGTCCTGGCCGCCGCGACCGACGTCGCAGAGGTGCTGGGCGCGGGGATCTCCGCGCTGCGCAGGGCGTTGAGCGTTCCGGAGTCCGTCGCGGCGATCTTCTCCGCCGAGGGCGTCCCCGAACTCGTGGTCGGCGATCTGCACCCGGCGGCCCGGGAAGCCCTCACCGCGGCCAGGTCGCGTCCGGTGGCGACCGTGCTGGTGGCGCTCGGCGAGGCCCCGGGCGTCGCGGCCCCGCTCGGCGGCAACGACGCTGCGGTGTGGCTCGGCCTCGGCGCGGGCCGGTTCCTCTCCGCCGAGGAGGAAGCGCTGTTCGGCCTGCTCTCCAGCCACCTCGCGCAGGCGCTGCACCGCGCGCGGGACTACGAACGGGCCCGCGAGGTCGCGCTGACTCTCCAGCACGCGATCCTGGGCCCCACCGACCTGCCGCCCGGCTTCGCGGTGCGCTACCAGCCCGCGGTGCAGCCGCTGGAGATCGGCGGCGACTGGTACGACGTGGCCCGGCTGCCGGACGGGCGGATCGGCGTCGTGGTCGGCGACTGCGTCGGGCGCGGCCTCGAAGCCGCCGCGGTGATGGGCCAGCTGCGCAGCTCCGCTCGGGCGTTGTTGTTGCGCGCCAACGGTCCCGCACAGGCGCTCGAAGACCTCGACACGTTCGCCGCGCAGATCCCCGGCGCGCTGTGCACCACGCTGTTCTGCGCGGTGATCGACCCGGCGGACGGGACTCTGCGCTACAGCAACGCCGGTCATCCGCCGCCGGTGCTCGCCCACCTCGACGGGACGCACGAGCTGTTGTCCGAGCGCTCACTGCCGCTCGCCGTGGTGCCGGGCCGTTCACGTCAGGAGACGAAGGTCCAGCTGCGCCCGGGTTCCACGCTGCTGCTCTACACCGACGGGCTGATCGAGCGGCGGGATGTCCCTGTGCTGGAAGGGATCGGCGCGGCGCAGCGGCTCGTGCTGGACTCGATGGCGCTGCGGCCGAGCGAGCTGGCGGACCGGCTGCTCGCCGAACTGCTGCCGCCGGTCGGCCACGACGACGACGTCGCCGTGCTCGTCTACCGGCATCCCCCGCCACCGCTGGTGATGGAGCTGCCCGCGCTGGCTCAGCGCCTGGCGCCGATGCGCACGGAACTGCGCAGGTGGCTGGCTCGGGCCGACGTGGCCGCCGACGCGGCAGAACCCGTCGTGGTCGCCGCGTGCGAGGCCGTCACCAACGCCATGGAGCACGGCTACCGCGACGATCCCGAGGGGCTGGTCCACCTCACGGCTCGGCTGGACGGGCCGCGCGTCGAGGTGGTCGTCACCGATGAGGGCCGGTGGTTGCCCGCCGACCCCGCACCGAGGGAACGCGGGCGCGGCGTGCGGATGATGCGCGCCCTGATGGACGACGTCGCGATCGACAGCGGGAACAACGGCACAACGGTCCGGATGTGGAGGAGGCGCTCGACATGACCGCGAAGTTCATCGGCCGTGACGACGGCGGGGTCCGCACCGTGACCGTGATCGGCGAGGTCGACTTCACCAACGCCTGCGAGCTGGAGCTCGCGCTCACCGGTGCCGCGGCGCGCGTCGTCGTCGAACTGAACCGCGCGGTGTACCTCGACAGCGCCGGGCTGCGGGTGCTCTTCGCGCACGCTCGCGACGGCAGTCTGGAACTCGTGCTGCGCCGGGGCGGCGGAGTGGAGCAAGTCGTTACGCTGTCCGGCCTCACCGAGATTGCTGCCGTCCGCTACGCCGGGTGATCGGTGACGGGGCCGCGACACTATCGCAGCCTTCCTCCGACATTCTTTCCCCTGGTGACGGGAAGTCCCGACAGGGAGCACCGCCGCACAGGGAGGCACGATGACGATCTCGCCCGATCGCCCCGGGTCCACTCCACCGGTTCCCTACCTCGATACCCTGGTCGCTGCCGTCTACACGACCCTGAGCGCACTGGCCGACCGATCCGTGCTGACCAATCCCGAGGTGGCCTCGCTGCGGGAGCAGCTGCGCTTCGGCATCACCTGGTGGCGTTCCATCCTCGACGACCACCGCCCCGTCGACCACCCCAGCCGCGGCTACACGTGCCCGACCTGCCGCACCTCCGTGCTGCGCCGCCCGGTCGCGTGGCCGTGCGGGGCGTGGGACCGGACCTCCATCCACCTCGCCACGCTCACCTCCCTCGAATCCCGCCTCATCCCGCCGCGCAAACCCTCCTCCACCACCGCCCCCCGCGTCTCCATCCCGCTCAGTCCGTACAGCTACCGACCCCGCCACCTCCTCGCGGGCTGAGCCCTCGGGCCTGACGCACCGAATGAGTCATTCAGGCCGTAAGCGCTGGTGGTGGCGTTTGTCGGGGTGGGGCCCGGGTAGCCGAAGCGCATGACGCTAGAGATCCGTGCTCCGGTGCAGCCCGTCGCGGCGTGGGTGGGCGCGGTCTTCCTCGCGCTGGGCATCCTCGGGTTCGTCCCGGGCGCGACCACGGGCTACGAGGAGCTGCGCATCGCGGGACAGGACTCCGGCGCGCTGCTCTTCGGGGTGTTCGCGGTGTCGGTGCTGCTCAACGTGGTGCACCTGGTGTTCGGCGTCGGCGGGCTGATGCTCGGACGGAACCCCGCGTCGGCCCGGTTGTACCTGATCGGCGGCGGAGCGCTGTGCCTGCTGCTGTGGGTCTACGGCCTGCTGACCGAGGACTCGGGCGCGGCGAACTTCGTGCCCCTCAACGCCGCCGACGACTGGCTCCACTTCGGGCTCGGCGCGGCGATGGTGCTGCTGGGCCTGGTCACCGCCCGCGCCAGATAGGAACGGAGACGACATGGACCACTCGAAGGCCCCGGTGCTCGACGCGTTGCGTTCCTACCGCGAGAGCAAACAGCTCTCGTTCCTGCCACCGGGCCACAAGCAGGGCCGGGGGGCCGACCCGCGGGTGATCGACGTGCTCGGCCCCGACGTCTTCGCCTCGGACGTGATCCTGATGAACGGCCTGGACGACCGGTCGATGACGAAGGGCGTGCTGGCCGAGGCGGAACGGCTGATGGCCGACGCGGTGGACGCGGACAAGGCGTACTTCTCCACCTGCGGCAGCTCGTTGTCGGTGAAGACGTGCATCATCACGGTGGCGGGCCCCGGTGAGAAGCTGTTGGTGTCGCGCAACGCGCACAAGTCGGTGATCGCCGGGCTGATCATCAGCGGGGTCCGCCCGGTGTGGGTGCACCCGCGCTGGGACGCGAAGTGGCAGCTCGCGCACCCGCCGTCGCCGGAGGACGTGCGCGACGCGTTCAGCCGAGCGCCCGACGCGAAGGGCATGCTGCTGATCACGCCGACCGACTACGGCGCGTGCGCCGCGATCAGGAAGACCGCGCAGATCTGCCACGAGCACGACCGGCCGCTGATCGTGGACGAGGCGTGGGGCGCGCACCTGCCGTTCCACCCCGCGCTGCCCGCGTGGGCGATGGACGCCGACGCGGACCTGTG
The DNA here is from genome assembly GCF_900103775.1 of Allokutzneria albata. Taxonomy (GTDB): domain Bacteria; phylum Actinomycetota; class Actinomycetes; order Mycobacteriales; family Pseudonocardiaceae; genus Allokutzneria; species Allokutzneria albata. The sequence continues at coordinate 2,855,166 of NZ_LT629701.1, forward strand.
CGTGACGAGCGTGCACAAGATGGGCGCGGGCCTGGAACAGGGCTCGGTGTACCACCTGCAGGGCTCGCGCGTGGACCACCGGGTCCTGGAGGCCCGTGCGGACCTGCTCGGCACGACCAGCCCCTCGTCGCTGGTGTTCGCGGGCCTGGACGGCTGGCGCAGGCAGATGGTGGAGCACGGTCACGCGTTGCTGGACAAGGCGATCCACCTGGCCGCGTCGGTGCGGGAACGGCTGTCCGAGCTACCCGGGGTGCGCATCCCGGACTTCACCGAGTCGGGGCTCGCCGACGACCAGGACCCGCTGAAGGTCGTGGTGGACGTGGCCGAGCTCGGGGTTTCCGGCTACACGGTCAACGAATGGCTGCGCGAGCACCGGAAGGTCGACGTCGGGCTGTCCGACCACCGGCGCTTCGCCGCGCAGATCACGGTCGCCGACGACGAGGCGACGGTGGAGGAACTGGTGGCGGCCGTGCGCGCGGCGGTCCAGCGCGCCGACGACCTGCCCAGGGCGAAACCGATCGATTTGCCCGATCCAGGCGAATTGGAGCTGGAGCAGGCGCAGTTGCCCAGGGACGCGTTCTTCGGTCCCGCCGAGCATGTGGACGCGGATAAGGCGGTCGGTCGTATCGCGGCCGAGACAATCAGCCCCTATCCGCCCGGTGTTCCGGCGATCCTGCCTGGTGAGGTGATCACCCAGCCGGTCGTGGACTATCTCCGCAGCGGACGGGAGGCGGGCATGTACCTGCCCGACCCGGCCGATCCGGAGGTCCGGACAATCCGCGTCACCGCGCGCTGAGGCCGCTTACCCGAAAACCCGGCGGATGCCGGAGGGCTTTCTTTCACGAAAGCGCTCCGGCATCCGCCGGGCCGGTGCGGCAAATGGGCTCAGGCGGCGGAGGGGTTGGCCGCCTCGTAGGCCTCGATCACCGTGCTCGGGATGCGGCCCCGGTCGGAGACCTCGTGCCCGTTGGCCTTGGCCCACTCGCGAATCGCCCTGGTCTCGTCCTTGCTGCGGCCCGAGGAGGGCGCGCCGAGGCGGGTACCGCGCTTGGCCCGGCCGCCGAGCCTGCGCGCGCTGGCCACGAACGGTTCGAGGACGGCGCGCAGTTTCGCCGAGTTCTCCTCATTGAGGTCGATCTCATAGGTCAGACCGTCGAGGCCGAACTCGATACGCGAGATGTCCTCGCTGCTCGTGCCGTCCAGATCATCGATCAACTGCACAACAGTGCGCTGCGCCATGCGACATCACCCAGGAAGAAGTTGTCTGAATATCGGGGGTACGAAACAACCCTAGCAAAAAAGAAGAACTCACTCCAACCCTTGCCCCACCCGGACGATCTCATCCGGATCGAATTCGCCTTCCAGCCGGAATGCCTCGGCAAAGGCGGCCTCTCCCACGGCGGCGCGGATGACGCCGGAGATCCGCTCGATGTCGGCGCTTTCTGCTGGTGGCAACGGGGCTCCAGCGGATTCCCGCAAGGCGCGCGCCGCTCCCAGCATCCGGGCGGCGTGCGGAAAACGACCAGAAAGGGCGTGCGCCCCCGCGAGCCCTTCGAGGGCGAGCGCGACCGCCCTGGGGTCCCCCGTGGACCGCGCGACGGCGTAGGACTCCAGGTGCCGGGCGAACGCGGTGGCGGCGTCCCCGCGCTGCTCGGCGTTGAAGCCCAGCTCAGCCAGGATGAACGCGAGCCCGTGCGCGCCTGCCCACTTCCGGCACCAGTCCAGCCAGGTCAGCAGGTGCCGCTCCGCCTCGGCGAACCGGCCCTGCCGCCGGGCGCCCAGGGCCAGTCCGATTTCGGCGTGCTGGACGCCCCACTGGTGCGACTGCTCCTCGGCCATCCGCATCGAACGGGTGTGGAATTCCTCCGCCCGCCGGTAATCACCGGCCAGCAGCGCGCTGCGGCCCAGCCCGGCCAGTTCGTGCGCCACCTCGGTCCACAATCCGAGTTCCTCGGCATTGCGCAGTCCTTCCCGGCGCAGGCGGGCCGCCTCGTCGTAGTCTCCCCGGCCACCTCGGCGAGCAGGGACAGGACCTGACCGGCTTTCACCTGTCCCCACCGATCGCCCAGTTCGGTGAACAGCGCCAGGCTTTCCGCACCGATCCGCCGCGCCGCCGCGAGATCGCCGGTGGCCAAGGTGAACGCCTCGGTGCTCAACACGGCCGCGACGCCCCACGTGTCCCCGGCCGCCCGGAAATCGGCCAGCAGGCGCTCTCCCGGGGCTCGCGCACCAAAACCCTTCTGGGTGAAACGCAGGAACCACTCGGCCTGGGTGCGGTCGTCCACGGCGTCCAGCAGGGCCGGGTCGGGCTGCACCGAAGCCGGGTCGGCCGCGTCGCGGATCAGCAGGGCGAAGCCCGTCCGCCACACCTCGGCTTTCGCTCGATCAGGTGCTGACCCGCCCAGGCGCAGCGCCGCGTCGAGGGCCCGGCGCGCCTCCCCCAGCCTGCCGCGCAGGAACCAGTACCACCCCAGCGCGTTGACCAGCCGCAGCGCCAGATCGGCCTCGGCGCCGTCGAGCGCGCGGTGCAGGTTGGCGCGCTCCGCGTCGAGCTGCCGCAGCCACCGCCGCTGGTCGCGGCCACGGAGGTGCGGCTCGGCGCGCTCGGCGAACTCGGTGTAGTAGCGCCGGTGCCGCGCTCGCAGGTCCTCGGTCTCCCCCGCCTCGGCCAGGCGTTCCAGGCAGTACGCGGCGACGGATTCGAGCAGCCGGTAACGCGGCCCGTCCGCCGTCTCGGTCATGACGACCAGCGAGCGGTCCACCAGCCGGGCCAGGACGTCCAGTGCCGCACCGGACACCGTCTCGGCCGCGTCGAGGGTGCAGCCCTCCACGTGCACTGCCAGGCGCCGCAGCACGATCTGTTCCGCCTCGGTCAGCAGTTCCCAGCTCCAGTCGATCACCGCGCGCAGCGTCCGCTGACGGCTCGGTGCGGTGCGGCGTCCCTCGGCGAGCAGGGCGAACCGGTCGTCGATCCGCGCGGCCAGCTCGCGCACCCCGAGCACCCGCAACCGGGTCGCCGCCAGTTCCAGGGCCAGGGGGATCCCGTCGAGCCTGCGGCAGATCGTGGCGACCGCCTCGGCATCGCTGTCGTGCAGCACGCCCCCCGGGGCCGCCCGCGCCGCGAGCAACCGTGCGGCGGCCTCAGGCTCCAGTGGCGGGACCGGCCACACGGCCTCGCCGTCCGCGGCAAGGGGTTGCCGGCTCGTCGCCAGGACGCGCAGGTCCGGTGCGGCCCGCAGCAGCCGCTCGGCCAGCTCCGCCACGTCTTCGACCAGGTGCTCGCAGTTGTCCAGCACGAGCAGGAGCTTCTTCGCCCGCAGCATGCTCGCGAGCCGCTGCTCCAGCCCCGGCCCGGGAGCGTCGTCGCGGAGACCGACCACAGTGGACACGAGGTCGGCCACTCCTCGGTCGGCGCCGGAGAGTTCGACCAGCCACACACCGTCCGGGAAGGACTTCACGAGCTGCCTGGCGGTCTCGACGGCCAGGCGCGTCTTGCCGACACCACCCGGCCCGGTCAGCGTCACCAGGCGGTTCTCGCCGAGCAGTGCCCGCAGCTCGGCCACCGCCTCGACGCGGCCGATCAGCGCGGTGAGCGGGGCGGGCAGGTTCGTCGGCGGCTCGGCGCCCAACCGGGGATCGCGTTGGAGGATCGCCTGCCGGAGCGCGACCAGTTCGGGCCCCGGGTCCAGGCCGAGCTCATCGGCGAGCCGGCGGCGGAGCTGGTCGTAGCCCTCCAACGCCTCGCCCTGCCGTCCGGCCCGATAGAGCGCGCGCATGTGGATGGCGCGCACACGCTCCCGCAGCGGATGCCGGTCCACCAGCTCGCCGAGCTCGCCGAGGAGGTCCGTCGCGTCGAGCCCGTCGGCCGCCAGCCACGCCTCGGCCCGGTCCTCCAGCACGGCCAGCCGGTTCTCGGTGAGGCGTTCGATCGCGTGGCGCGCGAACTCCGCGTCCTGGAACTCGGCGAAGGCCGGACCGCGCCACAGATCCAGCGCTTCGGTCAGCAGCTTCACCTTGGCGCGGGGATCGTCCACCGCGCGCGCCCGCCCGCGAAGGGCTTCGAACCGCCCCGTGTCCACCATGTCCGGCTCGACGCGCAACGCGTAGCCGGGCGGGCGCGACACGATCAGCTCCCGCGCTCCGGGTTCGGCTTCGTCCAACGCGCGCCGGAGCTGCCAGACCCGCGTCTGGAGAGTCTTCGAAGGGTTGACCGGCAGCGCCTCGCCCCAGAGGTCGTCGATGAGCCGGTCCGCCGACACGAACTCGCCCTCGTGCAGCAGCAGGTCGGCGAGCAACGCTCGGACTTTGGACTCCCGGACCGTGACCGGAGTCCCGTCCGCCGTCCACACCTCGAGCGGACCGAGCACTCCGAAACGCACGGCACCACGGTAACCGGACCGCGCCTAGACCAGACCTGGACCGGACTCTCGCAAAGTCGTGACCATGACGAAGGACAACACCGACACCCCGGTGACGGTCGTCGGACTCGGCGCGATGGGCAAGGCCCTGGCCGCCGCGTTCCTGAAGGCCGGGCACCCGACCACCGTCTGGAACCGCACCGCGGGCAAGGCCGACGACCTCGTGGCGAACGGCGCCGTGCAGGCCGCCACCGTAGAGGACGCGATCACCGCGAGCCCGCTCGTGGTCGTCTGCCTCCTCGATTACCCGACCCTGCACAAGGTCCTCGGCGGCGCCGCGACGACGCTCACGGGCCGCACGCTGGTGAACCTGACCAACGGCACGCCAGGCCAAGCGCGCGAGACCGCGACCTGGGCCGCCGGGACCGGTGCCGACTACCTTGATGGCGGGATCATGGCGGTGCCGCCGATGATCGGTCAGCCCGGGTCGCTGGTGCTCTACAGCGGCCCACGACCCGCGTTCGACCAGCACTCCGGCGCGCTCGGCAGCCTCGGCTCCGCTCAGCACGTCGGCACCGATCCCGGTCTGGCTTCGCTGTACGACCTGGCCCTGCTCACCGCGATGTACGGCCAGTTCGCCGGCGTCAGCCACGCACTCGCCATGGTCGGCCCGGAGCACGCCGAGGCTCTGACCGCGCTGCTGCCCTCGTGGCTGATCGCGACGGCGCCGTTGTCGGCCACCGCGGGCGATGACGACGACTCCCCCTCGGACATGCAGGCAGTGGCGATCGCCAACATCACCGCCGCGAGCACCGAGCAGGGCGTTCACCCCGACCTGCTGCGCCACCTGCTCATCCCGCTCCGCGACCTGCTCGGCGCCCGTGCCGCCGGTCAGGAACTCGACGCCCTCATCGACCAGGTCCGGACCGGCTGACCAGTCGGGCGGGGCACGGCTCGCTCCGCGCCCCGTCCTCCACGACGGTCTTCCTCACAGCGCAACCGGCTGGCGTCCGCCATGAGGGTCCTTCAACCACGCCTCACCGTGGTCGATGCGCAGCCCCCTGATCGAGACCATGCGGTCGGCGAAGCGTTCGAGATCGCCCTGGAAGCGCAGGGCGAGTTCCTCCGGGGTGCCCAGTTCGCTGTCCTGGTCCACCCAGATCCGCCAGGTGACGCGGGTCCGGCCGCCGGGCAAGGCGCGCCAGAGCACCACCACCTCGTACCTCGGTCCGTCCACTGTGGACCAGGAGATCCCGCGCTCGGTCATCCGCACCAGCACGGGGATCTCCCGGTCGTCCAGCTGCCAGTGCGTCAGCTCACCGCTGCCGCGGCGGACGGCCCGCACGCCCCGCATGAACTCCGGGAAGGACTCCACGCGGTGCCAGTGCGGCCGGACGAGGCCGACCGGGGCGACGACCTCCGTCCGGCCACAGACCTCGGTCACAGCCGGGAATCCCCGGGCTTGACCTCACCTCGCCACGCACCGGTCTCGGTGCCGCGCTCCTCGATGAACTCCTTGAAGCGCTTGAGGTCGCCCTTCACCCTGCCGCGCACGATGCCCAGCTTGTCGCCGACGTTCTCCACGACACCCTCGGGCTCGTACTCGATCCTCAGGGACACCTTGGTGTGCGTGGCGTCCTCCGGGGTGAACGAGACGGTGCCGCGGTGCTTCGGCCCGGAGAGCACGCTCCACGACACCCGCTCGTCGGGCACCTGGTGCAGGATCTCCGCGTCGAACTCGCGGTCGACCCCGGCGATGGAGGTGTGCCAGTGGGTCAGCGTGTTCGTCCGCTGCTCTACCCGCTCGACACCCTCCATGAACTGCGGGAACGACTCGAACTGGGTCCACTGGTCGTACGCGGTGCGCACCGGCACGTGGACTTCGACCTGTTCCTCGATCACGCTCATGTGGTCTCCTGTCGTCTCGCGGATTCCGTTCCCTTGAGGCGATACCCGTGCGCAGGCGGAAGAAACACGCAGCGTGATATTCCAGGCGTGCCCACGGGTAACCGACTCCCGTGCGAACACCGACCACGGAGACCTCCCGACGCTATCGCCGCGCCTGCGACTACCTCGCCGCGGCCATGATCTACCTGCGCGACAACGTGCTGCTGCGCGAGCCGCTGCGCCCGGAGCACCTCAAACCGAGGCTGCTGGGCCACTGGGGGACCTGTCCCGGCATCACTTTCGTCTACTGTGGACTCAACGGGCTGGTGCGGCGCACCGGGCAGCGGACGCTGCTGGTCACCGGCCCCGGCCACGGGGCGCCCGCGGTGCACGCGAACCTCTGGCTGGAGGGCACCCACTCCGCGATCGACCCCGGCATGACCCTCACCGATCTGGTCAAGGGCTTCTCCTGGCCGGGCGGATTCCCCAGCCACCTCTCCCCCGAGGTGCCGGGGGTGGTCCACGAGGGCGGCGAGCTGGGCTACGCGCTGGCCACCGCGTTCGGCGCGGCCCTCGACGACCCGGACCTGCTCGTGGCGTGCATCGTCGGTGACGGCGAGGCGGAGACCGGTCCTACCGCGGCCTCCTGGCACGCCAACAAGTTCCTCGACCCGGAAACCTGCGGTGCGGTCCTGCCGGTGCTGCACCTCAACGGCGCCAAGATCTCGTCGCCGACCATCTACGCCACCATGTCCGACGACGAGCTGACGGACTACTTCCGCGGCGCGGGCTGGTCGCCGCACATCGTCGACGTCGAGCGCACCGACGATCCCGACCTGGTGTTCGCCGAGACGCTGGACGCGGCGCACAAGGACATCAAGCAGCGTCGACCGATGATCCTGTTGCGCAGCCCCAAGGGTTGGGGTCTGCCGAAGGAAGCTGGCGGCGGGACCTTCCACGCGCACCAGGTACCGCTGAGCGCGGACCAGCTCCCCGAGATCGAGGCGTGGCTGCGCTCCTATCGCCCGGAGGAGCTGTTCCACGACGACGGCAGGCCGATGGACGACCTCCTCGACCTCCTGCCCTCGGAGGAACTGCGGCTCGGCCGCGTACCGCAGGCCAACGGCGGACGGCTGCGGCGCGATCTGCCGTTGCCGGAGCTGGAGAAGTTCGCCATCGACGTGCCGGAACCGGGTGGCGCAACGGCGAGCGCGACCGGCACGACGGGCAGCTGGCTCGCGGAACTGATGCGCGCCACCGAGCAGCGGCGGGACTTCCGGATCATGTGCCCGGACGAGCTGGAGTCCAACAAGCTCGGTGCCGTCCTCGACGCGACGGGCCGCGCGTTCACCTGGCCGCTCACCCAGTACTCCGAGCACATGGCCCAGGACGGGCGGGTCCTCGAAGTGCTCTCGGAGCACCTGTGCCAGGGCTGGTTGCAGGGCTACCTGCTGACCGGGCGGCACGGGCTGTTCCCGTGCTACGAGGCGTTCGCGTCCATCGTGGACGGAATGGTGAACCAGTACGCCAAGTTCCTGAAGATGGCGGGCGAGGTGCCGTGGCGGGCGCCGGTCGCCAGCCTGAACTACCTGCTCACCAGCGAGGGCTGGCGGCAGGAGCACAACGGCTACAGCCACCAGGGACCCGGCTTCATCAACAACCTGCTGACCAAGAAGTCCTCGGTGACCCGGGTCTACCTGCCGCCGGACGCGAACACGCTGCTGGTGACGATGCGGCACTGCCTCGCGACGACGAACCGGATCAACCTAGTGGTGGCCGGCAAGAACCCGGCGCCGCAGTGGCTGGACCTGGCCGAGGCGGAGCGGCACTGCCGGGCGGGCGCCGGCGTCTGGGAGTGGGCGAGCCACCCGGAGCCGGACGTGGTGCTCGCCTGCGCCGGAGGCATCCCGACCGTGGAAACCGTTGCGGCGGCGTGGTTGTTGCGCAGGCACGCGCCGGAGCTGAGGGTGCGCGTGGTCAACGTGGTCGACCTGCTCACGCTGTCCACTCCGGACAAACATCCGCACGGGATGAGCGCCGAGGAGTTCACCGCGTGCTTCGGCGAGGACCTCCCGGTGGTCTTCGCCTTCCACGGCTACCCCTCGGCGGTGCACGAGGTGCTGCACGGCAGGCCGGACCCGAGCCGCTTCCACGTGCACGGCTACCTGGAGGAGGGCACCACCACGACACCCTTCGACCTGTTGGTGAGCAACAGGATGAGCCGCTTCGACCTCGCCGCGGACGCGGTCGGCCGCACTCCCGGCTGGTCCTCGCGGGGCGGCGGGATCGTGCAGGAGCTGCTGGAGAAGCGGGAGGAGCTCAAGGCCTACGCCTACCGCGAGGGCGAGGACTCCCCCGAGATCACCGAGTGGGAGTGGTCGGCATGAGCGCGGTGCTGACGATCAACCCCGGTTCGTCCAGCCTGCAGGCGCACGTCATCGACGATCACCGGGTGCTCGGCTCCATGCACGTCGAGCAGCGACCGGAGACCGATGACGCGGTGAACGAACTGGAAAAGCTGTTGTCCCGCAACACGAACATCGAAGCAGTCGGTCATCGGATCGTGCACGGCGGCCCCGGCGTGACCACACCGACGATCGTCTCCGACGGGGTGATCGACGCAGTTCGGGAGTTCGCCTCGCTCGCCCCGCTGCACGTCCCCGCGAGCCTGACCCTGCTCGACAAGCTCCGGGACAGGCTCGGCGTGCCGCACGTGCTGTGCCCGGACACCGCGTTCCACAGTGGACTTCCCGAGGTCGCGGCGACCTACCCGCTGCCGAAGGAGTGGCGCGAGCGCTTCGGGTTGCGGCGCTACGGTTTCCACGGCCTCTCCTACGGATGGGCGATCAGCAGGGCGGCGGAGCTGCTGGAGCGGCCGGTGGCGGAGCTGAGCCTGCTGCTGGCGCATCTCGGCGGCGGGAGTTCGGTGTGCGCGTTCCGCGACGGCCGCAGCGTCGACACGTCGATGGGCTTCACACCCCTTGAGGGCCTGCCGATGGCCAAGCGCAGCGGCAGCGTCGATCCAGGGATGCTGTTGTGGTTGCTGCGGGAGAACAAACTCGGCCTCGACGAGCTGGCGGAGGGGCTGCACACCGGTTCCGGGCTGCTCGGGCTCGGCGGTTCCCCGGACACCCGCGACCTGGTGCGGGCCGCCGCCGCGGGCGATGTGGACGCAGACCTCGCGCTGCGGGTGTTCACCCACCGCGCGAGCCGGGAGCTGGCCGCGGCGGCGACGAGCCTGGACCGGATCGACGCTCTGGTCTTCACCGGCGAGATCGGCTGGGACCAGCCGGAGGTGCGCGAGGCCATCGCGGACCGGCTCGGCGTGCTCGGGTTCTCCGGCGGCCTGTCCGGCAACCGGGAGGACGACGGTCCGATCAGCCCGCCCGGCGCGGCGATCCCGGTCCTCGTCGTGCAGACCCGGGAGGAGATGCAGATCTACCGGGACACCGTCTCGACCATCGCGGGCTGAGGGATCGACACGCTGCTCGCCAGTGCGCTGAGCGCCGTGGTCACGCACGCCACCACCATCGCCGTGCGCAGGGAGAACCCTTCGGCCAGCATCGGACCGACGAGGGCACCGAGCAGCGTGGCCATGGCCTCCGCCGACAGGAAGACCGCGCTGATCCGGCCAAGGGCCTCAGCGGGCACGACCCGTTGCAAGGTCAGCTGCGGCACGACGACGGTCATCGAGCCGAAGGCGCCGATCGCGACGGCCGCGGGCAGGGCCACGGTCATCGTGGCCGAGCTGAACAGCACGAAGAAGGCGATCGCGGTGGCGAACTGGCTCGCCGCGAAGAGGTGGCCGGGCTGGAAGCGGTCGGCGCAGTGCCGGATGATCACGGCGCCGAGCAGGAAACCCAGCCCCAGGGCCGAGCTCACGAAGCCGATCTGTTCGCTGCCACCGAGCTGCCGCACGCCGAAGGGAACCAGGAGTGCGCTCAGCGAGGCGTTGGCCGCCAGGAAGATCGCGGTGAAAGGCAAGAACGCCAACGCGATCGGCACACCGCGCAGCACCGGCAGGATGCCGGCGATCCCGGCGCGCACCGCTGCCCGCGACCCGGGTGGATGCGGGCGCGGCGCCGTCGCCGTGATCGCGAGCGCCGAGATCAGGTAGCTCGCGCTGTCGAGCAGGACGAGGAACTCGAAGCCCGCAACCGTGAGCAGTGCGGCACCGGCCGGTGGCCCGACGAGCCGGACGATCCCGTCACCGGCGGCGTTCAGCGACTGCGCGCCGCTCAGCGCGGAGCCGGTGCCGACGACGGCGGGGGTGTGCGCCTGCGCGGCGGGCCGGAAGACCGTCGAGCCGGCGCTCTCGGCGATGAGCGCGACGTAGACCAGCCACAGCGTCTGTTCCGTGGTGGCGAACAACATCAGCGAGATCACCGCGGCGCGGAACAGGTCGGCGCAGATCATCACGCGCCGCCGGTCCCACCTGTCCGCGAGCGCCCCGGCGAACGGGCCCAGCACCAGGGGCGGCAGGAACTCCGCGACCAGCGTGAGCCCGGTCGCCAGCATCGACCCGGTGATCTGGAAGACGTGCGCCGGGATGGCGATCACCAGCAACCACGATCCCAGCGCGGCCACCAGGCGCGCCCCCCAGAGCAGCCGGAAATCCCGCAACCGCAGTGCCTCCAGCACGTCCCACCTCCGCCGAGTATTCTCCTCAAGAGAAAAGACCGATCGGAAGTGTTCTGTCAAGATAGGAGCCCCGGTGCGGGACGAGCAGATCGGGACGCAGCTGCGCGCGCTGCGCACGGCGAGCGGACGGACGGTGGCCTCGGTGGCGGCCGACGCAGGACTGTCCGTGCCCTACATCGCCAACCTGGAGAACGGCAGGGGAAATCCGACCGTCAAAGCGTTGCGCAGCCTGGCAGTCGCGCTGGGCACCGACCTGCGCATCGAACTGGGCAAACCGGACGCGGCGCCGACCGCTCCGGTACCCCCGGAACTCGCGCGCCTCGGCCGGACCCGAAGGTTCCGGGCCACCGTGGCCACCGCCGCCGAAGGGCTCGGCCAAGACCCGCAGGAGTTCTCCGCACGCCTGCTCGGCGCGGCGAGCCTGCTGGCGCCGGTGCTGGGCCAGGACCTCAGCGAGCCGGACTGGTGGCGCCTGCTGGACGCGATCCTGCTGATCTCGGCGCACAGGAGCACGTAGGAAGCGACCCGCCCGGACGACACCGAGCACCAGCGAAGTCGACTGATCCGGGCGAGCCAGGCGAACAGCACGGTCATCGCGATGAGCACACCGCCCGCGGCAGGTCCGTTCACCGAGCCGACTCTTGCAATGATTACAAGAGCGCTGCGAAGCTGGTGAGGTGAACGAAGATCTCGTCGAGCGCATCCGCGCCTCGGTCGCCCTGATCCCGCCCGGCAGCGTGGCCACCTACGGCGACGTCGCGGCCCTCACCGGTGCGCCCACACCGCGCTTCGTCGGCCGCGTCCTGGCCGAGGACGGCGCCGATCTCGAATGGCATCGGGTGGTGAAGGCGGACGGCAGCTGCGCCCCGCACCTACGCGAGGAACAACTCAGGCGGCTGGCCGCGGAGGGGGTTGCGGCACCCGGAGGCCGGGTGGACCTGCGCACGCGCCGGTGGGCGGAGGTGGCCCGATGACTCCGGAGCTGTGGCGCGACGACCGGCTCGGAACGGCCTGCGAGGTGCGACTGCCCTCGGGGCCCGTGCGCTTCCACGACCGCGGCAGCGGCCCGGCACTGGTGTTCCTGCACGGCTACCTGGTCAACGCGAACATCTGGCGCAAGCTGGTCCCGCTGCTGGCGGACTCGTTCCGCTGCATCACGCCGGACCTGCCCCTGGGCTCGCACGCGGCACCGGTGAACCGGGACGCCGACCTCTCTCCCCGCGGCATCGCCCGGCTGGTCGCGGACCTGTTGCGGGAGCTGGACCTGCGGGACGTGACGCTGGTCGGCAACGACTCCGGCGGCGCCTACGCCCAGGTGACCGCCGCCGCGCACCCCGAGCGGATCGGCGGGCTGGTGCTCAGCTCGTGCGAGACACCGGAGGACACCTGGCCGCCGACGCCCGGAGGATTCGGGTTGCTCAAGGCCACCGCGGCGACACCGCTGACCTATCGCGCCCTCTACCAGGTGCTGCGCGTGCGGCGGACCTGGCGCTGGCGCAACACCTACGGCTGGCTCGCGAAGTACCCGATCGACGCCGGCACGATGAACAGCTACATCCGCCCGGTGCTCACCCGCCGCGACATCCGCTTCGACGGCCGCAAAGCCATCGGCAGCGTGTCGGAGCGCTACACCCGCGCGGCGGCGGCCAGGCTCACCGGCCTGCCCGTCCTGCTTGCGTGGGCGGAGGAAGACCGCGTCTTCCCGCTCGCCCGCGCCGAGCGCTACGCGAAGACGCTGGGCGCGGAACTGCACAGGATCGACGACTCCTACACCTACGTCGCCGAGGACCAGCCCGAGCGCACGGCGGAGATCATCCGGAGCTGGTTCGGGTCATGAGTCCCTGCGGCGCAGCAGCGGCAGCACGAACCACAGCATTCCGAAGCCCACCAACGCGAACACGCCGATGACGATCGCCGGCCAGCCGCCGACGATGGCCTCGCCGAGCAACAGCACGGTGCCGATCATCGCCAGCGCCAGGAACACCATGCCGGTGATGGCGAAGACGTTGGCGGTGTCGATGATCTCCTTGCGCATGCCCTGCCGGAACAGCAGCCGGTGCCAGGAGGCCGGGGCGGTCAGCAGCGCGACGGCCGCGGCGGCGAGCACGACGGTGACCAGGTGCAGCACCCGGATGTAGCCGTCGACGTCCTCGTAGCGGTCGCTGAAGGCGATGGACAGCAGGAACCCGAACAGGATCTGCACGCCGCCCTGGGCGACGCGCAGTTCCTGGAGCAGCTCGCTGAGGTTGCGGGCGAGCTGCCGTTGCTCCGATTCCTCCGGCCTGCTCACCGGTTCGGACTACCCGAGCGGAGTACCGCTCAACCCCGCCAGCCACGCGCCCGCGGACCGCGACCGCACGCCCAGCAGCTTCTCGGTCCCGGTCTCGGTGGTGAACGCCAGGGCGTCCGGTCGGGCCGCAACCGCTTGGTAGAGGCCCTCAATCCCGGCTGCGGCGCCCTCGCCGAGGACGGGGGCGAGCAGCGCGCCGAACTCCGCAGGGGGCATCGCGCGATAGGTGACCCCGGCTCCGTGCTGCGCGGCCAGCTCGGCCCCGGTCAGGCCGGGCACCGGGCCGACGTCCACAAAGGACGGCGGACTGGCGTGGGTGAGCGCGGCCACCGCGGCCTCGGCGACGTCGAGGTGACTGACCCAGGCCACCGGCTGGTCCGCCGCCACCGGGTAGGCCAGAACGCCTTCTCCGGCAAGGGTTTCCTGTACTGGCGGCAGCAACAGGTTCTCCAGGAACAGCCGCGGCGCGAGCACGGTCACCACGACTCCGGCCTCGCGCAGCCGCTCGGCCAGCTCGCCCAGTGCCGCCAGCCGCTGCGACCCGAACGGCGAGGTGTCATCGCCGGGAACGCCGCCGCTGGTGGAGATCACCGCGCGCGCCGGGCGGGCGACGGCGGCCAGGTTCTCCGCCCAGCGCGCCGGAGCGGCCGGATCGGGCGTGATCGGGAAGTGGATGAACGCACCGGTCGCCCCTTCGTAGGCGGCGCCGAGCCCGGCGCGGTCGTCGAGGTCGCCCTCGGCCCGGGACAGGCCGCGCACCGGCAGGCCCGCGGCCGCGACGGCGCGAACGACGGGGGCGCCCTGGGCGCCGGTGGCTCCGTGCACAACAATCTTGGTCATGAGGCTATGGTTCCGATGGGGAATCAGTTACCTCAAATGAACTATTGGGGTCGACGTGAGTGATCTGGATCACGATCTGCCGGAGTGCGGGGTCGCGCGGTTCCTGGCCGTCCTGGAGGGACCGTGGGCGACGCTGATCGTCCGCGACCTGCTCCCCGGCCCGAAGCGCTTCACCGAGCTGCGCGCCGGACTGCCCGGCATCAGCCCGAAGACGCTGTCGGCGCGGCTGCGGCGGCTGGAGGAGACGGGCCTGGTGACGCGGACCGCCTACGCCGAGGTCCCGCCGCGGGTGGAGTACGAGCTGACCGAGGCCGGGGCGCGGCTGCGGAAGGTGCTCGACACGATGGCGGAGTGGGCCGAGCGCGATCTGCCGGTGCGCCTCGGTACCGTGCGGCGGTGAGCGTCCTGGACTTCGACAAGGTCTTCCGAGGGACCCCGCCCGCGCGCGACAGCGTCTACCTCCTCCGCCAGCGGGTCGGCTTCAACAAGCTGCACTGGCTGCCACACCTGCCGGACGCCGCGTTCTGGCCGCCGGAGCTGGACGCCGGGACCGTCGACCGGCGCACCGTCTTCCAGATCGCCCGCCGGGCCGACGACGAGCTGGGCGCGGTGCACACACTCGTGGCCGCCTACGTCTGGACGGCCGGGCCGAAGCAGCGCGGCGCGGTGAAGCTCGGCATGGTCTTCGACCACAACCCCGGCGCGGTGGGCCCGAACCTCTCCGCCGCGGTGCGCAGGACCCGCGAGGACGGCCCGGTCGCCGGGTTCGGCATGCTCACCAGGAAGGGCAGCCACGCGCTCGGCAGGCTGCCGGGGTCGGGCTTCACCAAGGTCCTGTACTTCGCGGCCTTCGACGGCAAGACCGGCCCGCTGATCCTCGACGAGAACGTGGTGATCGCGGTGAACGCGCTGCGCGGCTCCGACTGGGGGATCGACGGCCCGTGGTCGCCGGAGCAGTACGGCGACTACCTCGACTACGCCGCCGACTGGGCGCAGCGCTGGCGCAAGGGCACACCGACCGACCTCGTCGAGCGCACCCTGTCCGCCGCGGGCCAGGCCCTCGGCGCCCACTACGCCAGGTAGCGCACCGGAAGCCCTCAGCCCACCCGCTTGGGCAGCCGGGGCTCGACGACGTCGCCGAGCTTCCTGGCGGTCTCGCACGCGTTCTCGTTTCCGTCACCGATGACGATCACCTCGACGCGGGCGGTCTCCCCGAGCGCGAGCATGAGCAGACAGCTCCAGGGCGTCGTCGGCACCGACACAGCCTTGCGGCCGTTCACTTCGGCGGTACGCGCACCGGGCTCGGTCACCACGCCGATGTTCCTGCCGTCCCGGATGCCGACCCCGACGGAGTGGCGAACGCCGGAAGCCGAGTACGCGCACATGCGCGCGACACCGACCAGAAGCTCGGCACAACGGCCCGCGCCGGCAACAAGACCCACCGACGCCCCCCTTGATCGACGGTGGAGCGTGATCGCCCGGGCCTGGCTCAGCTGACGATTCGCGAACGGAGGGCGTTGCTGGTGCGGCGCACGGCCCAGAGCGCGGGCCACGCCCCGGCGAGGCCGAGCCCGAGCGGGATCCCGGCCTGCCACGCGGGTGCCCCGAGGGCAACCGCCTGGGGGTTCGGGTGGTCGATGCCCTGCCAGCGGCTGGGCGGCAGCACGATGGCGCGGACCTTGCCGATCACGTTCTCGATCGGCACCGGTCCCTGCCCGGCGGCGCGGGAGTCGCGGGAGTTGTTGCGGTTGTCGCCCATCATCCAGAGGTGGCCGGGCGGGACGACCACCGGGCCGAAGGCGATCTGCTTGTCGCCGAAGCCCTCCTGGTAGTGGACGTAGGGCTCGGTCAGGGGTTTGCCGTCGACCAGGACCTTGTTGTCCGGCGTGCAGCACTCGACCTTCTGCCCGGGCAGCGCGATCACCCGCTTGACGAAGTCCCGCTCGTCGGCGGCCGGCAGGCCGAACAGCGAGCCCAGCTCGCGCAGCCAGGCCCAGCCGGAGTCCGGCTCGGAAAGGTGGTTGCTGGTCCAGGAGTCCGGACCGCGGAAGACCACGACCTCGCCCGCCTCGATGCCGGAGAAGCGGTGGACCACCTTGTCCACCAGCACCCGGTCGTTGGTGCAGCCCGCGCACCCGTGCAGCGTGGTCTCCATCGACTGGGACGGGATCACGTAGACCCGCGCGATGAAGGTCTGGATCAGCAACGCCAGCACCAGGGCGGTGACGACCAGGATCGGCAGCTCGCGCCAGAAGGAGGTCTTCTTCTTCGGCTGCTCGGTCGTCTCGGGCTTCTCGTCCTCCGCCGTCGGCGAGGGCTGCACATCGGTCACGGCGCCAGGGTACGCAGATCGAGGCTGACAGGTTGCCAGCAACCGATCTGTCCACTGTGGACGATCAGACCAGTCGGGTCTTCAGCGAGGACCACCTGCGCAGCTGCGCGGCCAGCCGGGGGTCGCGCAGCCGGGCCGCGTGCTGCTCGGCCGCCTCCACCAGGATCTTCGCCTGCCTGCTGTTGCGGATCGCGGTCACGTCGAGGTCGTCGAGCACGACCCTGGTCAGCGCGCGCTCCGGCGGGATCGGGATCTCCGCGAGGCAGGCGCGGACCAGCTCCTCCGCCGAGGGCAGCACCTCGGCCACCTCCTCGGCGAGGCCCCCGCGGTGCAGCTCGGCGACGAAGGCGGCGGTGCGCACCGCCGCGTCCGCCGCCGAGTACACCTCCATGGCCCGGCCCTTGCGGATCAGGTTGAGCTTGAGCCGCACCCAGTCCACGCGCCCGGCCGCGCGCTCCCGGATCCGTGAGTCGACCTCTTCCAGCAACTGGGCCCACCGCCGCACTCGCTCCGGCGGGCTCAGGCAGGCAAGGTCTTCCATGCCGGACAAGCTTAGGGCCTGCGCCGCGAGCCACCTCCGACAAGATCAGGATTTCAGGTGGATCCCCGCCGGATGGACCTAGGAGGGGTCACAGGTCGGCCAGCGCCCGGATCGGCGACTCCACGCAGTCCGCGACGAACCGCAGGAACCCGCCCGCCGTCGCCCCGTCGCAGACCCGGTGGTCGAAGGCGAGCGTCAGCTCGGTGATCTTGCGAATCGCAAGTTGCCCGTCCACCGCCCACGGCCGGTCGATGATCCGCCCCAGCCCGAGGATCGCGGCCTCGGGGTGGTTGATGATCGCCGCCGAACCGTCCACTCCGAACACGCCGTAGTTGTTGACGGTGAACGTGCCGCCGGTCAGCTCCGCAGGCCCGAGCCTGCCTTCCCGCGCGGCTGTCGTGCGCTCGGCCAGCGCCGCGGACAGCTCCGCCGTGGTGAGCTTGTTCGCTTCCCGCACAACGGGAACGACGAGCCCCCGCTCGGTCTGCGCGGCGAAGCCGAGGTGCACGTCGTCCAGCACCACGATCTCGTCGCCCTCGATGCGCGAGTTCAGCTCGGGGAAGCGGCGCAGCCCGAGCACGGCGAAGCGCGCGAACAGGGCCAGCAGGCCGACCCCGTCGAGCGCGGCGCGCGCGGCCATCAGCTCGGTGGCGTCGACGTCGACCCACACCGTCGCCTCGGGGATCTCCCTGCGCGAGGCGCTGAGCTTGTCGGCAACGGTCTTCCGCAGTCCCTTCAACGGGATTCGGCGCTCACCGGTGGCGACCGGCTTCGCCATGGCCTGCTCGACATCGCAGCGCCGCACGACGCCGCCGGGTCCGCTGCCGCGCACCACCGTGAGGTCGATGCCATTGTCCTTGGCCATGCGCCGCACCAACGGCGAGATCACCGGAGGACCGCTCGCGGGTTTCGCGTTCACCGGCGGGGCTTCCTGCGGCTGCTGCTTCACCCGTCCGCGGCGACGGCGGCGTGGTGCCGACGAGGTGCCGTAGCCGATCAGCACGTTGCCGCTGCCCTCGTCCACCGGACCGGCCGGGGCGGGGACCACGACGCCGGGCTCCGCGAACGTGGACTCGCCGACGCTGAGCAGGACCGAGCCCACCGACAGGGTCTCGCCGGGCGCGCCGTGCCGCGCGGTGACCACGCCGGAGAACGGCGAGGGAACCTCCACGACCGCCTTCGCCGTCTCGACCTCCACCACCGGCTGGTCCACCGCGACGGTGTCGCCGACCTCCACCAGCCAGCTGACGATCTCCGCCTCGGTCAGTCCCTCGCCGAGGTCGGGCAACCGGAAGTCAGCCACCGAAGCCCACCACCTCGTCGTCCCACTGCAACCGGGCGATGGCGTCGAGGATCCGGTCGACGCCGGGCAGGTGGTGCTCCTCCAGCTTCGGCGGCGGGTACGGGATGTCGAAGCCGGTGACGCGCAGGATCGGCGCGTGCAGATGGTGGAAGCACCGCTCGGTCACCCGCGCGACGACCTCGGCCCCGTAGCCGGAGAAGCCCGACGCCTCGTGCACCACCACGGCGCGGCCCGTGCGGCGCACGGACTCGGTGACGGTCTCGTCGTCGAACGGGGAGAGGCTGCGCAGATCGATCACCTCGACGTCCCAGCCCTCCTCGGCCGCGGCCGACGCCGTCTCCAGCGCGGTGGCGACCATCGGGCCGTAGGCGATCAGCGTGACGTCCTTGCCCTGCCGCCGCACGAGCGCGCGGTCCATGGCCGGACCGGAGCGGTCGAAGGCGACCGGCCCCTTGGACCAGTACCGGCGCTTGGGCTCCAGGAAGATCACCGGGTCCGGCGAGTCGATCGCGTCGCGCAGCAGCTGGTAGGCGTCGCCCGGGGTGCCCGGGGAGACCACCCGCAGGCCGGGCGTGTGCGTGTAGTACGCCTCGGAGGAGTCGCAGTGGTGCTCGACGCCACCGATGCCGCCGCCGTAGGGCACGCGGATCACCACGGGCAGCTCGACGCGGCCGCGCGTGCGGTTGTGGATCTTGGCGAGGTGGCTGGTGATCTGCTCGAACGCGGGGTAGGCGAACGCGTCGAACTGCATCTCCACCACCGGCCGCATACCGTTCATCGCCATGCCGATCGCGGTGCCGACGATGCCGGACTCGGCCAGCGGGGTGTCGAAGACGCGGTGCTCGCCGAAGCGCGCGGCCAGCCCGTCGGTGACGCGGAAGACGCCGCCGAGCGGACCGACGTCCTCGCCGAAGACGAGCACGCGCTCATCGGCTTCGAGCGCGTCCGCGAGCGCCCGGTTCAGCGCCCCGGACAGGGACAGCTCTTGGTTGCCGATCGCGGTGGTCATGACGCCTCCGTTGAGAAGATCACGTCGCCGGTGGTCACGACGCCAGCTCCTCGGCGAGCAGGGCGGCCTGCTCGCGCAGCGCCCTGGTGGGCTGGGTGTAGACGTGGGCGAAGAGGTCGGCCGGGTCCAGCTCCGGCTCGGCGTTCATGCCGTCGCGCACCGACGCGGCGAAGTCCTCGGCCTCGGCCTGGATCTCCGCGCGGCGGGCGTCGTCGAGCAGGCCGCGCGAGGTCAGGTAGCGCTCGATCCGGTCGAGGGGATCGCGGTCCAGCCACGCGGCCACCTCGTCGGCGTCGCGGTAGCGCCCGGCGTCGTCGGCGTTGGTGTGCGCCTCGATCCGGTAGGTCTTGGCCTCGATCAGCGCGGGCCCACCGCCGGCCGCGGCGGCGGTGATCGCCTCGCGCACGGTCGCGTAGACCGCGGCGGGATCGTTGCCGTCGATCAGGTAGGACGGCACGCCGTAGCCGACTCCCTTGTGCGCCAAGGAAGGCGCGGCGCTCTGCTTGCTCAGCGGGACACTGATCGCGTAGCCGTTGTTCTGCACCAGGAACACCACGGGCGCCTTCCACACGGCCGCGAAGTTCAGCGCCTCGTGCGTGTCGCCCTCGCTCGTGGCGCCGTCACCGAGCAGCACGAGCGCCACGGTGTCCTCGCCCTTGAGCCGCGCGGCGTGCGCGAGGCCGACCGCGTGCAAGGTGTTGGTGGCCAACGGTGTGCACTGCGGGCCGACCTTGTGCACGTAGGGGTCGTAGCCCAGGTGCCAACTGCCCTGGAGCAGCGTGAGCGTCTGCACCGGGTCCACTCCCCTGGTCACCAGCGCGACCGAGTCGCGGTAGGTGGGGAACAGCCAGTCCTGCTCGCGCAGCGCGAGCACCGAGCCGACCTCGCACGCCTCCTGCCCGCGCGAGGAGGGGTAGACCGCGAGGCGGCCCTGGCGGGTCAGCGCGGTGGCCTGGGTGTCGAAGCGGCGGCCGATCACGATGCGCCGGTGCAGCTCCAGGAGCACGTCGTCGGCGGGCATCTCCAGCGCCGGGTCGTCGACGGGTATGCCGTTCTTGTCCAGCAGGGCCACCGGGAGCGCGGTGGGGAGCAGCGAGCGCTCCCGCGCGGAAAGGTCAGTGACAGACATGGGACCTCCCGTGTGATCTGGCTGACTCCGTCGTCTCCCTCCATGGTGAAATTTGCAGGGCCGATCTTCCAGACGGAGCCCGTTTCTCTGTGCAGATGGCTCATCGGAACGGTTAAGCTCGGCCATATGTCCAGTGAACTGTCCGCAAAGCGCACACCGGTCGTGCCGCTCGACGACACCGACCGGCGGATCGTGGCCGAGCTGCGCTCCGATGCCCGGATGTCCATGCGCGCGCTGGCGGAGAAGCTGCACATCTCCCGGGGCAGCGCCTACACCCGGGTGGAGCGGTTGCAGCGGGACGGGGTGATCACCGGCTACAGCGCCACCGTGGACCCGGAGCGCTACGGCTTCGGCGTGGCGGCCTACGTGCACCTGAAGGTCAGCCAGCACTCGTGGAAGGCCGTCCGCCAGCGGATCATGGAGATCCCGGAGGTGTGGCACGGCGCGCTGGTCTCCGGCGAGCACGACCTGGTGCTGCTGGTCCGCGCCAAGGACGCGTCGAGCCTGCGGGACCTGGTGCTCAACCGGTTCCAGACCATGCCGGACGTGGTGTCCAGCCACACCGTGCTGATCCTGGACGAGCTGCCCCAGCAACCCCTGCCGGTGCCGACCTGACCGGGCGTTGGCGCACTGAATGAGTCATTGAGGTACTTGATCGCACCGAATGACTCATTCAGTGCGTTCGGCACGCGCGGAGGGGTCAGAAGTCGGGGGTGGCGGGGTCGGCGGTCGCGTCCTGCGCGGGCTTGTCGGCGACGACGGCTTCGGTGGTGAGGAAGAGGGCGGCGATGGAGGCGGCATTGCGCAGGGCCGAGCGGGTGACCTTGGCGGGGTCGATGATCCCGGCCTCGACGAGGTCGACGTAGCGTTCGGCCGCCGCGTCCAGGCCGTGCCCCGGCGGCAGGCCGCGCACCTTCTCCGCGACCACACCCGGCTCCAGCCCGGTGTTCACGGCGATCTGCTTCAGCGGGGCCTCCAGCGCGACCTTCACGATGGCGGCGCCGGTCGCCTCGTCGCCGTCCAGGACGAGCCCGGCGAGCACCGTCCCGGCCTGCACCAGCGCCACGCCCCCGCCCGCGACGATGCCCTCCTCGACGGCGGCCTTGGCGTTGCGCACCGCGTCCTCGATGCGGTGCTTGCGCTCCTTGAGCTCGACCTCGGTGGCCGCGCCCGCCTTGATGACGGCGACGCCACCGGCCAGCTTGGCCAGGCGCTCCTGCAGCTTCTCGCGGTCGTAGTCGGAGTCCGACTTCTCGATCTCGGCGCGGATCTGGTTCACCCGGCCCTGGATCGCCTCTGCCACCCCCGCGCCGTCGACGATCGTGGTCTCGTCCTTGGTGATCACTGCCTTCCGCGCGGAGCCGAGCAGGGAGATGTCCGCGTTCTCCAGGCGCAGCCCCACTTTCTCCGAGATCACCTGGCCCCCGGTCAGGATCGCCATGTCCTGCAGCATCGCCTCGCGGCGGTCACCGAAGCCCGGGGCCTTGACGGCGACGGACCTGAAGGTGCCCTTCAGCTTGTTGAGGATGAGCGTGGCCAGCGGCTCGTTCTCCACGTCCTCGGCGACGACCAGCAACGGCCTGCCGGTCTGCATCACCTTCTCCAGCACCGGAAGCAGGTCCTTGACCGTCGTGATCTTGCCGGAGACGAAGAGCAGGTAGGGCTCGTCGAGCACCGCCTCCAGCCGCTCGGTGTCGGTGACGAAGTGCGGGGCCAGGTAGCCCTTGTCGAAGCGCATGCCCTCGGTGAGCTCCAGCTCAAGACCCAGGGTGTTGCTCTCCTCGACGGTGATGACACCTTCCTTGCCGACCTTGTCCATCGCCTCGGCGATCAACTCACCGATCGTGGAGTCAGCAGCCGAAATCGAGGCCGTGGCAGCGATCTGCTCCTTGGTCTCGACCTCCTTGGCGTTCTTCAACAACTGCTCGGCAACCGCCTCGGTCGCCTTCTCGATACCACGCTTGAGCGCGATCGGGTTCGCACCAGCCGCGACGTTGCGCAGACCCTCCCGCACCAGCGCCTGCGCCAGCACGGTCGCGGTGGTGGTGCCATCACCCGCGACATCATCGGTCTTCTTGGCAACTTCCTTGACGAGCTCGGCCCCGATCTTCTCCCACGGGTCCTCCAGCTCGATCTCCTTGGCGATGGAGACGCCGTCGTTGGTGATCGTGGGAGCGCCCCACTTCTTCTCCAGAACGACGTTGCGGCCCTTCGGGCCCAGCGTCACCTTGACGGCGTCGGCGAGGGTGTTCATGCCCCGCTCGAGACCGCGACGGGCTTGTTCGTCAAACGCGATCATCTTGGCCATGTGCGGATTCCTCTTCGCTGCTCAGGGGTGGTCGGCGCCGACGCCCGCGACGGCGTTGCACCACCGGCGCCGACCACCCGGCCTGGCACTCGCACCTCCCGAGTGCCAGGCGCAGCGTACACAAAGTTGCGTGCACGCAAAACTGCGCGCACGCAACTCACTGGGCTAGACTGGCCGTCATGAGCCCCAACGAGCCCGGTGGGCTGCGCGAACGCAAGAAGCTCGCGACCCGCGAAGCCCTCAGCGCCGCCGCCCTGCGCCTCGCCCTGGAGCACGGCCCGGAGAACGTGCGCGTCGACGACATCGCCGAGGCCGCGGGCGTCTCGCCCCGGACCTACAACAACTACTTCTCCAGCCGCGAACAGGCGATCGTCGCCGCGTTGGCCGCCGAACGAGCCCTCCGCGTCGGCGCCGCGCTCCGCGCCCGTCCCGCGGACGAACCCCTCGCCGACGCCGTGGTGGCCGCCGTGCTCGACCTGTACACGTCCACCGACGAGCCCAGCGGTGACTCGCTGACGCTGATCACGTCCAATCCCGCGCTGCGCAAGGCTTTCGTGCAGACCCTGACCGAGATCGAGCACCCCTTGGCGGAGGCGATCGCGGCCAGGCTCGGCGCTCGCGGCCTGGCCCCCGCCGTGCTCGCGGCAGCGGTCTCCGCGGCGGCTCGGGTGGCGCTGGAGAGCTGGGTCAGCCCCGCTCCCGGGAACCCGCTTCTCGTTGTCCCCCAAGGCTCACTGGCCGAGCGCATGCGCGAGGCACTGGGCCACGTAGCCCCCGCGCTGGACGCGGTCGCCCCGAGGAGTTGATCCGGTGTACGCACGAAGCCTGTTGGGCGCGCTCCTGCTGATGGTCGTCATGACCCCGTCCGCCAACGCCTACGAGGTGAGGCGGATGGACGACTGGAAGGGCCGATTCACTCCCCAGGACGTGGCCTGGAAGCGCGCCGCCACCGACCCGCCGGCGTTCGACCTGGTCCTCATCCGCAAGTCCCCGCCGTACCGCCAGATCATCGCGCCGAGCGTCGACGGCACCGCGCTCAGGACGCGCGTTCATCCCCGCAAGGGCGGCTTCCCGGTCGGCACGAACTTCCGCCTGCAGTTCGTCGAGGCCGGCGGCAGCAAGATCCTGGCCGAGTCGTGCGAATTCCGCATCACGCCCTAGTGATCAGTTCAGAACGAGCTGGCATGTCGGCTTTGCTTGCAGAGCAAGACGTTCCAAGATCATGGCGTGCGTGAGGAGGTTCTGGCCGACGAACCGTGGGCCCGTCTGGAGCCGTTGATCCTCGGTACACCAGAGGCGCTTTCGTCACCCCGGACGCAAGCGCGCTGATGACCGGGCTGCGCTGGAGGGCATCCTCTACGCGGTGCGCACCGGCATTCGGCTGGAACCGGCTGCCCACCGCGCTGTTTGGTGCCTCGAAAGCGACGTGCCGGCGGCGGTTGACCGAGTGGCACGAGGCCGGGGTCTGGCAACAGCCGCACGAACGGCTGCTCGCGGAATTGCGCGCAGCGAGCTGCTGGACCTGTCCGCGGCCCTCGTGGACTCCACCCACCTGCGTGCGCTCAAAGGGGGAGCGCACGGGCCCGAGTCCGGTCGACCGGCGCAAGCCGGGCTCCAAGCAACCCGATCACCGATGCGGGCGGCGTTGCACTGGCCGTCACGCTGACCGGTGGCCACCGCAACGGCGTCACCCAGCTGATCCCGTGGATCGACGCTGTCCCGCCGATCCGCTGCGTGGTCGGCAAGCCACGCCGTCGGCCTCGCCGAATCTATGCCGACCGCGCCTACGACCACGACAAGTACCGCGCAGGCGGCATCACATCGGTCATCGCCCACCGCGGCGTCGAACACGGATCCGGCTTGGGCACCGTTCGATGACCGGTGGAACTCGTCTTCCCACAGATCAAAGGCTTCCGGCGACTGCGCGTGCGCACCGAACGACGAGCCGATGTCCACCAAGCCATGCTCAGCCTGACTTGCTCGATCATCTGCCTCCGCAAACTCATTCTGAACTGAGTTCTTAGAGCCCGTCTTCATAGTGGGTTCAGCAACCTGAGCCGTTGTTGCCGGCGTTGCGGGCGACGGGCCCTAGAAGGGCGCGGGCTCCGCGATGGGTTCGAGTTCGGTCTCGATCACCCTGCCACTCGGCGTCGTCCACACATGCGTCCCATCGGGCCGGTTCTCACAGGACCAACTGGAGTGCGTCTTCATCCGGTGATGGTGACGGCACTTCGGCCGCAGATTCGCGACCGTGGTGTTGGTGCCATCGAACGGACAACAATGATCCACGTCGCAACGGTGCGCCGGTTGGTTGCAGCCAACCATCGTGCACGTCGGATACCGCGCGTTGATCAGCTCGCGTTGCGCCGGGGTGGGCCGGTAGGTGGTGATGTGCTCAGCCATCCCCGTCACCGGGTCGGTCAGGATGCGCTTCCAAATGCCATTCGCGGCCACATCCGCCACGATCTCTGCGGGCAGCGGCCCGTATCCGGCCAGCATCACCGGGTCTGTGGTCAAGCCGAGGATGTTGGTGATCGGCATGGTCAAGTTCACGCACACCTCACCCTGCGGGGCGGGTGTTTCCTTGCCCATCAACAGATCTGCCGCGACGTCGGATCGTTTCTGGTCCAACGTTCGGTCGTCTTTCGGCAGCGCCCGCGCGATCCGGTCGATGCGATCGAAGGCCAGGGCCGCGTCGAAGGCTGGGAGGACGATGCGCAGGGAGCACATGCCGTCGTCGAGGTTGAACTTCTCCACCAACCGCTGCTTCCGCTTCTCCTCATAACGCCGCAACGCCGCTTCAGCGTCGAGCTTGAGGACATAGCGCCGGGCACAGCGTTGGCTCGCCGTGTAGTTATGCGTGGCCGCATGCGCGATCAACACCGGTTCAGCGATCGCCTGATTGGCGGCATCGAGGACACTGACCTGATCGATGATCATCAACGCCTTGCCCTCATCGATCCGACCGTCCGACAACGCTTCCAACACAGCCGGATGGTCGATCAGCGACATGGCGCGGTCGATGAGCTTGTTGCCCTTGACCTGGGAAACACGCAGCAACGGCATCAGAACATCCCCCGCGTACTGCTGCACTTGCGGATCCAGGTCCTCATAGAGCTTCATCAGGGTTAAGGCGAAGTCCGCCACCGCCTTACCGATATCGGCGTAGGCGGCCACGACGTCGTCTTCGATATCGGCAGGGGCCATACTCCTATTTTAGCGTCTGCAAATAGTCGATCATGGCTCTACGGAGTGAACTTTCCCTTACACCCCAACGGTTTCAGCAAACGAAAGCCAGTTCCAGCTGGCGCGAGGTAAGGCTGGGACGATCGGCTTTACCTGGGGTGCGCGTGCCATACGCTCGTCGGCGAGGGCCGGTTCCTGACCGTGCCCGCCCGGCAGGCCCTCGGCACGCGCAAGGGGGCCCCAGGTCAAGCCGACCCCACGCCGGAAACAGCACTAGCAGGAAGCCCAGCCCATCGCCGCACAGCGTCAAAGTGCTGAGGGAGCAGACCTTCACGCGGATCGACGTGGCACAGCAACGTGCCCGCCCCGTCGCGATCCCGCTCGAACCCCGCGCGCGCCGCCCCTGCCCCGCGCCGCTCGAACTCGTCGTCGAACCACGCCAGCGGGCGCCCCGCGGTGTATTCCGCGACAGCCGCCCACTTCCACCTGCCGTCGCGGCGCCAGCCCGTGACCGGGTCGCGGTCGGGAAAGGTGATCACCGGCAGCGGTGGCAGGCCTATCTCCGGGCCGATGCGGGTGTTCGCCTCGTCCTCCCAGGTCGTCGCCCACACCAGCGCCAAGTCCGCCTCGGCTGCCACCCGGAGCAGCGCGGTGCCGTGCCCCGGGTTGAGCCACACCCGGATTCCCTTGCGGCGCCGACCTTCCCGGCCGCGCAGCCAACGTCCGTCATCGGTCAGCCGGAACGTGGCGTAGCCGTCCGGGCGCCTCGACGGCTTGGCCGCGTAGGGATTGAGCGGCCCGTCGACATCCAGAAGCAGGAACCCACGCGGCATTAAGGCATTCTCCTACAAAGCGCCGATTCGGTGGCTGAATATCTTGACGGTGCCGATACCCGTCCTCGACTCCCGCCGCCACACGCCCGGTGTCAACGCTGCTCGACGACCCGGATCACGAAGCGTCATGCGACGAGTTCAAGGCCCGCTTCGCCTTCAAGCCCAGTTACGGGGACATCGTCGAGCGAGGGCTCTTCACCCGTCACCTGCGCATGAGCACGTTCTGGCACCGAGGTCGAAGACGAGCTCACCGCCGTTCTCGGCACTGTGATGCGCCGGGGCGGCCGCAACGTCGGCAACGTCTGGACCTTCGAGTCGCCGGGCGATCCGTGAGCGACCGTCCCGGGAACTCCTGCGCGCGCTCGGTCGTCATCCAGGTGGACTTCCCACTGTGCGATCGACAAAGGAGGGTGTTGTTCATGACCGCGGTCGACAGCCGTGCGGACCTGCTCCCGCTGCGCATCGACTTCGACATGGTGTGGCGCGGCTACGATCCGTTCCAGGTGCAGCGCTACGTGCGCGAGTCCGAGTCCGACCTGCGGCTGCTGGCGGCCGACCGGGACGCCGCCGTCGCCCGCGCGGACGACCTCGCCGAGACGCTGGCGGAGCTGCGCTCGGAGAACGCCCGGCTGCGCGCCAAGATCGACCGGCTGTGCCGGGCCCCGCTGGACGCCGCCGCGCTGTCGGAACGGTTGCAGCGCATGGTGGAGCTGGCCAGGGAGGAAGCCGAGGAGATCACCCGGCGGGCCACCGCGGCGGCCGAGCGGAGCTGGGCCGGGGCGGAGCAGGCCGCCGCCCGGCTGCGTGAGCGCTACGAGCGGATGATCGCCGAACTGGACACCCGCCGCCAGGAGATGGAGACCGAGCACCGCGAGCTGATGCGGCGCTCCCACGCCGAGATCGAGGCGCAGGCGCGGCAGGCGGAGGAGCACCGCAGGCAGCTCGACGAGCGGGCCGAACGCGACCGCGAGCAGGTGCGGCACGACTTCGAGGTGGCCATGAACTCCCGCAGGGCCGAGGCAATGCGCGCCCTCGCCGAGGAGGAGGCGGCGGTCCAGGCGCGGATCGACGCGCTGGTCGAACTCCGCGACCGGATCGCCGCCCAGGTCACCGAGGCCAGACGGGTGCTCGACGACGCCGCGTTCCTGCTCGGCCCCGAACCCGACCGGCGGCTGCCCGCGCCGGTGCAGGCCGCGGCCTGAAGCCGGACCGCGTCCCGGTCACCGCGCCGGGTGACCGGGACGCAGCAGCCGCAGCACCAGGACCGCCATCAGGCCGGTGATCACCGCGCACAGCACCGCCACCGCGTTGAGCCCGGCGGTGAACTCCGCGGGCGCGGCCTCCAGCAACGGCTGCCCGTCGGTGGCGACCGCCGTGCCGACCACTCCGAGCACGCCGACGCCGAGCGCGATCCCGAACTCCATCGCGGTCTCCGACATCGCCGCGGCCGATCCGGCCTTCTCCGGCGGCGCCGTGCCGATCACCAGCTCCGTGCCGAGCGCCATGATCGGCCCGATTCCCAGGTACACCAAGGTGAACCCTGTGACCACCCCGGCCAGTCCGCCCGCGACCGCGAGCACGGCGAAGCCCGTCGCGGCCAGCGCCAGCGAGACGCCGACGACATGGGCGGGCGCGTACCTGGCGGCGAGCCTGGACGTCACCAGCGAGCTGACGACGAGCACAGCGGCGGAAGGCATCAGCCACAGCCCGGCGACCAGCGGCGTGAACTCCTGCACCAGCTGCAGGTACTGCGTGACGAACAGGTAGATCCCGCCGATCGCGGTCATCGTGGACACCTGCGCCATCAGCGCGACGCTGAACGAACGGCTGCCGAACATCCGCAGGTCGAGCAACGGATCGGCGAGCCGCCGTTGCCGCGAGACGAACAGCCCGCCGAAGACCAGCCCGGCCGCGATCGAGATCCCGCCGATAACGCCACCGTGCTGCTTGATGCCGTAGATCACCGGCAGCACGGCGGCCAGCGACAGGAACACGCTGGTCAGGTCCAGTCGCCCGGCATCGGGGTCGCGGAACTCCGGCAGCAGGAACGGCGCGGTCAGCACGAGCACCGCCATGAACGGCACGGCGAGCAGGAACACCGAACCCCACCAGAACCACTTCAGCAGCAGCCCGCCGACGATCGGCCCGAGCGCGATCCCGGCCGAGAAGCAGGTCGCCCACAGCCCGATGGCCAGCCCGCGCTGCCCGGGCGGGAACATCGTGCTGATCAACGCCAGTGTCGACGGGCCGAGCGTGGCGCCCGCGACGCCGAGCAGGCCCCGCGCGACGATCAGGAACACCGGGTCGGGCGCGAACGCGGCGAGCGCGGACGCCGCCGCGAACGCGGTCGCGCCGATCACCAGCAGCCTGCGCCTGCCGATCCGGTCCCCCAGCGTGCCCATGGTGACCAGGAACCCGGCCACCAGGAAGCCGTAGCTGTCCACGATCCACAACAGCTCGGCGTCGGTCGGCCGCAGGTCGGCGCTGAGGTGCGGGACGGCGAGGTACAGCACGGTCGCGTCCATCGCGAGCAACAAGGTCGGCAGGGCCAGCACCGCGAGGCCGATCCACTCCCGGGCCCCCGCCCGGGACATCGTCTTCTCCATGGGCCGAGCGTCGGCGGAGCGACCTACCAAGGACTTACCGCACTATTCTCAGCACATGCGATTCGGCGTGCTCGGGGCGCTCACCGTGCACACCGCGCACGGCGAGCCGGTGACCGTCACCCGCGCCTCGGTCCGCGCGCTCCTCGCCGACCTGCTCGTCCACCGCGGCCACCCCGTTTCCGCGGACCGGTTGATCGAGGACCTGTGGGGTGCCAAGGTGCCACGCGATCCGGTCGCGACCCTGCAGGTGAGGGTCGCTCAGCTGCGGGCCGCGCTGGGTGATCGGTCGCTCGTCGAATCCACTCCCGCCGGGTACCGGCTGCACGCCGATGACGTGGACGCCGCCGAGTTCGTCGCCCTGACCGAGCAGGCTCGTGCCACGGCCGATCCGCGCGCGAAGGTCGAGTTGCTGGACCAGGCGCTCGCCCTGTGGCGCGGCCCGGCCTACGCCGACTTCGCCGACGCGGTGTTCGCGCAGCCCGCGATCACCCGGCTGACCGAGCAGCGGCTGACCGCGATCGAGGACCGCCTCGGCGCGCTCGACGAGCACGACCTCGGCGAGCTGAGCGAGCTGGTGTCCGCCCACCCCATGCGGGAACGGCTGCGCGCGGTCCACATGCGAGCCCTGTACCGCGCCGGACGGCAGAGCGCGGCACTGGAGAGCTTCCGCGAGCTCGGACACCTGCTCCGGGACGAGCTGGGGATCGCGCCCGGCCCGGAGATCTCCCAGCTGCACCAAGAGATCCTGCGCCAGGACCCCGCTCTGACCAGGCCGCGCACCAACCTGCCCGCGGAGGTCTCGAACCTCATCGGACGCGACGCGGCCATCGCCGACGTGCGCGCGCTGATCGACGCGCACCGGCTCGTGACGTTGACCGGTTCCGGCGGCGTGGGCAAGACACGGCTGGCGCTCGGAACCGCACGGCGGCTCAGTCCGCCCGACGGCGTGTGGCTCGTCGAGCTGGCGGCGGCGAGTTCTGTGGCCGAGGCGGTCCTCACCGCACTGGGCGTGCGCGAGTACCAGGAGCTCGCTCCGGCCGACCTGGTGCTGACAGCGTTGCGCGACAAGCAGATCCTGCTCGTCCTGGACAACTGCGAACACCTCGTCGCCCCGGTCGCCGAGCTGGTGTCGCGGTTGCTGCGGACCGCTCCGGGCGTGCGGGTGCTGACCACCAGCCAGGAGCCGCTCGGTCTGCCGGGCGAGGCGCGCTACCCCGTGCCGCCGCTCGACGAAGCGGGCGCGGTCCGGCTCCTCGCCGAACGCGTCCGCGCCCTGGGACACGCGCTGCCTGACGAACACGCGGTCGCCGAACTGTGCCAACGACTCGACTGCATCCCGCTGGCGCTGGAGCTGGCCGCCGCGCGTGTACCGGTGCTCGGCGTGCAAGAGCTGGTCGCCAGGCTCGACGACAGGTTCAAGCTGCTGACGGAGGGTTATCGGGACGCCCCGCCTCGGCAACGCACGCTTCGCGCGGTGCTGGACTGGAGTTGGGGGCTGCTGTCCGAGCCGGAGCGCACCGTCCTGCGCCGGCTCTCAGTCCACGTCGACGGCTGCACGCTGGCCGCGGCCGAAGCGGTGAGCGGGGTGGACGTGCTCGATCAGCTCACGACGCTGGCGCAGCGCAGCCTCGTGGTGGTCACGCATGATCCCGAGCCGCGGTACCGCTTGCTGGAGTCCGTCGCACGGTACAGCGCGGAACGGCTCGTCGACGCGGGCGAGGAAGCGGAAACCCGCCAGCGCCACCAGAGCTGGTACCTGCGCGTGGCGGAGGAGGCGAAGGACCAGCTCTACGGGCCCGCCCAGCACCACTGGATCGCGGTTCTGGACCGGGAGTCGGCCAACCTGCGCGCCGCGTTGGACAGCATGGTCCGCGACGGGGCCGCCGACTCCGCGCTGCGGCTGGCCAACGCGCTCACCGGCTACTGGTTCCTGCGCGGCAGGCGCAGCGAGTCGACGCACGCGTTGAACTCCGCGCTGGCACTGGGTGGCTCTCCCGCGCTTCGCGCCCAGTCCAGGGTGTGGCAGCTGGGCTTGGACCTGCTCGCCGGGCAGGGCGGCGACCGCGTGGCCGCGTGCACAACCGC
The DNA here is from genome assembly GCF_900103775.1 of Allokutzneria albata. Taxonomy (GTDB): domain Bacteria; phylum Actinomycetota; class Actinomycetes; order Mycobacteriales; family Pseudonocardiaceae; genus Allokutzneria; species Allokutzneria albata. The sequence continues at coordinate 2,886,514 of NZ_LT629701.1, forward strand.
ACTGCGCGCCTACGAGGAGGCCGGTGATCCCGGAGGACTCCACCGGGCCCAGTGGTTCCTCGGCTACGCCCTGTACACCGCTGGCGAGCTGACCGCGAGCGAGGAGTTGGTCTCCCGCGCCCTCGCCGGGTTCACCGACGATCCGTGGGGCGAGGCCGTCGCGCTGAGCGTCCGGGCCGACCAGGCCCTGCTGCGCGGGGATCTGGCCACTGTGGAACGAGCCGGGTCGCGAAGCGCCCGACTGCTCGACCAGCTCGGCGACCGCTGGGGCCAGTCGCAGGTCGTGTCCCCGCTCGCCGCGCTCGCCGAGATCACTGGCGACTACCAGCGCGCCGAGCAGTTGCACGCCGAAGGTCTGCGCCTGGCGGAGGAACTGGGTCTGTGGACCGACGTCGCCGAACGGCTGACCGGGCTCGGACGGCTGCGCCTGCTCGCCCGCGACTACCGTGCCGCCCAGGACCTGCACGAACGCGCGATGCGCCTCGCCGCCGAGCACTCCTACCAGCCAGGCGTCGTGCACGCCGGACTCGGACTCGCCTTCGGTGCGCGGCGCGAGGGCAAGCTCGACATCGCCGAGGCGCACATCCACAACATGCTCGAATGGCAACGGGACGCCGACCACCCGCCCGGCGACGCCGTGCTGTTCTCCGAACTCGGGTTCATCGCCGAGGCGCGCGGCGAGGCCGCCAAAGCACTGGAGCTGCACCGGAAATCCTTGGCAGCGGCCGAAAAGGTCGGCGATCCGCGGGCGGTGGCGCTCGCCGTCGAAGGTCTCGCGGGCGCGCACGCGATCGACGGTGACCACGAGCACGCGGCGGAACTGCTCGGGACCGCCGCGGCGATGCGCGCGAACGCCGGAGCGCCGTTGCCCGAGGGCGAACGGTCCGATGTGGACAGGATCACCGACCTGGTTCGGCGGTCGATCGGCGAACAGGCCCTGGCGACGGCGTTCGCCCGAGGCCGGTCAAACGCGGACTGACCCGCGCACGAAGCCCGCGATCCTGGGCAGGTGCACGAGCGCGTCGTCCCCGACCGCACCGCGCACGCCCGCCAGCACGTCCTCGTCCGGCTCACCGAAGATCTCGAAGTGCTCCACCCGGCAGTGCTCCATCACCTCCTGGATGTAGGGGTCCGCGAGCTTCCAGTGGGTGCGCACCGCGTCTGAGTCCCGGAAGAGCTGGAAGCTGTGCGCGGTCATCCGCGGCTCGTCGATGAACACCTCGACCATGAGCTGCGGACCGTGCTCCTCGGCGAACCGCACCGCCTTGGTGATGGCGTTCCGGAAGCCCTCCAGGTGGCCCTCGATGATCCGCATGGTGTTGTGGAAGAGCAGGCTGCCGTCGTCCCTGATGTCCATGCCCCCAGTCTCGAACCTCAACCGCCCTTGAGGTCAAGGCCCCGGTGACCGCGTTCGCACCGCTCGGGTGAACAGCACGCTCGACGGAGTTGCCCGCGCCGGAAGTTCTTGATCTTTCGTCGAGCTCTTCGAGAATTGCCCTGGTTCGACACCTCGACGAGAAGGAACGGTCATGAACCCGCACACGGTCCCGGCTCGGTTGGTGGTCGGAGTCCTCAGCGCCGCACTGATGCTCGGCGTGACCACCCCGGCGCACGCGCTGGACAGGGAGAAGCTGGCGGTCTGCGTCAAGGAGCTGAACGCCGATTTCCAGAGGGAACTCGCGAGCAGGCCCGCGAGCGCCGCCATGACCGCCTTGCAGAACTTCGGGGGCATGGTTCGCGACGACGGAACGTTCGACCAGCTGAACGCCAAGAGAAAGCTCGCCCAGTGCGGAGTGCTCGAGAAGGAGTTCAAGACCGCCATCACCCTCCTGCAAAGCATGTGCAAACTCAAGCCAGCACTGAGCAAGGGCAAGGGCGCCGCCTATTGGCACACGGTCCTCCGCTGCCTGGTCGAGCAGGGACACGAGCTCGGAGGCTAGTGCCGGTCACAAGGTGGTGAGGTCGACGGCGGCGGCCATGGCGCGGTAGCCCGCGTCGCTGGGGTGCAGGCGGTCGCCGCTGTCGTAGGCCGGGTGGAGCGCGTCCGGGTTCGCCGGGTCGGCCATCACGCGGTCGAAGTCGACCACCGCGTCGTACACGCCCGACGTCCGGATCCAGGTGTTCACCTCGTCCCGCACGGCCTCACCGCGCTCGGTGAAGTACCCGGCGCCCTTGAACGGCAGCATGGTCGCGCCGATCACCCGGATTCCCCTGGCGTGCGCGCGTTTCACCAACTCGTGGTGCCCGGCGATCAGCTCGGCGGCGGTGACCCGCGGGTTCGGCAGCACGCACGGCTGCCCGGGGAACTCGCTCATCCCGATGTCGTTGATCCCCTCCAGCACGATCACCGTGCGCACCCTCGGCTGGTCGAGCACATCGCGCTGGAACCGCTTGCCCGCCCGCTCCCCCAGGCAGGGCGAGTCGTTGAGCACCCGGTTGCCGCCGATGCCGGTGTTCAGCACCGCCCGGGTGTTCCCGAGCCGTTCGGCCAGCTCGTCGGGGTAGCTGTTGAAGCCGTCGATGGTCGACGCGGCGCCATCGGTGATCGAATCGCCGAAGGTCACCACCGCGTCCCGCCGGAGCGGTGGCCCGGCCACCTCGACACCGGCGAGGTAGAACCAGGACGTGGCCTTCTCGGTGAACGCCGCGGCACCGGCGTCGGCGAGGTGGTCACCGCTCGCGCGGTAGCTCGTGGTCGTCGCGAACAGGTGCGTCGTCGCGGGTCCGGTCGCCTCGGCGAGGTACAGGGTCACGGTCAGCCGCTCCAGCGGGGCGACCGGCAGCGGCACCGGATCGCTCACCAGCTGGCCGCCCACCGGGATCTCCACCTTTCGGGACAACCGGAAAGTCAAGGGGCGTAACGACTCCGGCCGCACCGCGGCGCCCTCGGCGGTGCGTGCGACGGTCGCGCCCGCAATGCGCAACGGCTTCGTCCCGAAGTGGTTGGACAGCCGAACACGGGTGACCGCGCCACCGACGCTGGTCCGCACGACCTGGCGCACCGTGTGGTCCGCGAAGCCCTTCTCCGACCAGTTCGGCGCGAATCCCGAGGTGGGCTGCTGCATCGCGGCCGACCACGTGCCCAGCCACAGTCCCTGGCCCGCGGCCGCCGGGGCGGCCAGCAGACCATTGCCCAGCAGTAGCGCGAGAACGAGCACCAACGCTTTGCGTCCCACCGATATTCCCCTCCCGAAACGCTGTCCGACACGACCACCGCAACGGTAGACAAGGGGTCTGACAACATCATTTCCGAGATGGGCGAGAACATGACTCACCAGCGGCTTTCCGCCGACGAGGTACTGACGACGACCCGGTCCGTGCGGCGCAGGCTCGACCTCGGACGGCCGGTGGACCTCGCGCTGGTCCGGGAGAGCCTGGAGATCGCGCTGCAGGCGCCCAGCGGTTCGAACGCGCAGCACTGGCACTTCGTGGTGATCACCGACGCCGAGAAGCGGGCCGCGGTCGGCGAGGTCTACCAACGGGCCTGTCACCAGTACCTCGCAGGGCCCGGCGCCGCGGGCAAGCTGCACGCGGACGACGCGGAGCGCTCGAAGGTCCAGAAGCGCGTGCACAACAGCGTCGCGTACCTCGCCGACGTGATGGGCCAGGTGCCCGTGCAGGTCATCGCGTGCGCGCGGACGGGTTCGACCGCGCTCCCCACCGGCAACCAGTCCTCGCTGTGGGGCTCAGTGCTGCCCGCGGCGTGGAGCTACATGCTGGCGGCGCGCGAACGCGGTCTCGGCACGGCGTGGACGACGCTGCACCTGCTCTACGAGCGCGAGGTCGCTGACATCCTGGGCATCCCCGACGACGTGCACCAGGGCGTGCTGATCCCGACCGCGCACTACACGGGCACGACTTTCAAGCCCGCTCCGCGTCAGCCGCTCGACGAGGTGCTGCACATCAACCAGTGGTAGCCGGGATGACGCGCTGGGGTTCGGCATTGTCCCGCCGACTCCAGCGCAGCCCGGCACTGTCGACGAACTCGAAGGTGAAGCTGTACTCGACGTCGGGAACGCGCTGCGGTTCCCCGTTGCCGTCAAGCAGCTCTATGTTGCGCTGGAAGTGCTCGCCCGCCTTGAGGACCTCATGCGTCGGCCGCTGCACCGTCGACGGCCCAAGACGCCACGCCGGAGCGGGTTCGACGTGGGTCAACGCGACGTCGAACAGCGGGGCAGCGCTGTGGTTCTCGACGCGCACGGTCAGGAACTCGCCCCGGTTGGCCATGACGACCACGAGGAGCCTGGCCTGCGCCTTGTCCCGGTCCGCGCGTTCCGCCCGCCGCACACGCGCGTCACGACCGGCGATCCACAGTGCGGCGACGACGGCCGCGGTGGTCGCGAACGCGCCCACCCAGGTACCCACGGCGCCCCACCACACGGCGGACTGGCCGGCCAGCCACGACAGCGTCCTCGGCGTGGTCGGCCAGGTGATGATCAGCACCTCGCACACGGCGACCACCACGAGGGCGGTGGTGCGGACGGCCGGTAAGCGCGGGTCGGGCTTCGAGAGCCACTCTTCGAGATCGCCCATGCGCGACATCCTCCCGGTCCGCGCGCAACGGCTCTGCGGCGGGACCGACACAATCCGGCTACGCGAGGTCAGCGGTGTTCTAGGGTGATCAACTGTGCCCAAGCTGCTCAGCCGGACCCGGACGAGGACGGACTACCTTGCCTTCCTGCTGTCGCGGGAGTGGCCCGTGCTCCTGTCGGCGACCGGCGTCGTGCTCGGCGTGGTCACCCTGCTGCCGAGCGCGCTCGGGCTGGCCCTGTCGGTCCTCGCGTTGCTGCTCGGCACGATCACGCTGATCCGCGACGTGCGGCTGCTCAGGGGGAGGTGGTCGGCCTACGACTTCTCCACCATCGCCGCGCCGTTCCCGTCCGCCGAACTGCCGCCGCCACTGTCCTACCCCGACGCCCGCTACCTCCACATTCCCAATCGCGGCACGGTGATGCTGAGCGCGGAGATGGACAAGGCGCTGCAGACCAGGCGGTTCACCGTCGAGATCGACGAGGAGCCCTACCGCCTGCCCGCGCGGCTGCGGGCGACGGCCCCGCACGTGCTGCCGCTCCAGGCCCGAGGCCGGTTGCTGTTCAACGGAAACGTGCTCGGCATGCACGGGGAACCGTTGCCCGCGGCCGGTTCGGAGCCCGGTGCCGTGCGACTGCACCGGGCGCGGTTCTTCGACGGTCAGTGCTCCAACGAGGTCTGCCGCCTCCGCATCACCGAAACCGCGACCGGCGTCGAGCACGATCTGCGGCGGCACGAGCTGATCGACTCCTCCGGCCGCGTCCGGCCGCTGTCCGCGAGCACGCTGGCCGATCTCGTCGGCGTCAGCACGATCGCGATGACCAGCGATGGCTTCCTGCTGGCCATCGTGCAGTCGGAGCGCAACTCCGCGAGCCCGCTGCTGTTGGCACCCGCGGGCAGCGGCACCCTGGAACCACGCGACGCCAAGGGCAGCGACGACCTCACCACGATCGTGCGAACCGCGATGGAGCGAGAACTGCTGGAGGAGACCGGGGTCAAGCGGGAAGAGGTGCGGGCGACGAAGGTTCTCGGTTTCGGTCGCTGGATGGAGCGTGGCGCGAAGCCGGAGTTCTTCGGGTTGACAACGCTGTCCGTCACCAGTGATCAGGTGAGGGGCCGCAAACCCGTTCGGGCGGAACGGTTGTACAGCTCCGCACAGGTGCTGATCGAACTCGACCTGAGCGCCCTGGGCGCAGAACTCCGAGCCGGCCACCAGTTGCTGGACGCACCGAGCCTGCCGAACCGCGTGCGCGACGACGGGTCGGTGCCGCTGCTGCTGGGGATCCGCGCCGCCGCCCTGTGGAGCGCGTCATGACCGCCGCCACCGGTTACGACGGGCTGTCCTCCTGCACGGTCGCCGAGCCCGTACTACGCGAGTTCCTGTTGTCCTGCTTCGACATCGGCGAGCACGAGCTGTTCATCGGCCACGAGGATCGCGTCGACGAAGACCTCCGTGACACCCCGGCGGACACGGTGTTCGCCGCGTTCTGCACCTACCGCGAGGTGTCCGGGGACTTCGCGATGTGCTTCAGCGTCGGCATCGAAGGCAGACTGGTCGACCGCGTCGGCCGCCACGAGTTCGCCCGGCGCTTCGCCGCCCGCTTCGACGCGAACGTCCTCTACGGCTGTGACGAGCCGCCCGGCCTGTGGACGGTGGTCCTGCCCGGCGGGCAGGCGGTACTCGCCGCGATGGAGGAGGGCGAGGACCGCTACCGGCTCTCCGCGACGGCGGCCCCGATCCCCGGGTTGCCCGGCCTGCCCTCGCTCTGACCTGCGCGTCACCCACCCCGACCCAGCGTCTGCGCCGTCACTTCTCTGCCAACTCCGCGGCCTGCCGCCGAACAGCGGACGACACACTGGCGTCGGCCGCGATCTCCCGCAGGACGACCTGGCCGCGCTTGTACCGCCTCCCGTGCAGCGCGATCGCGGCGTCCAGCCGGATCTGGCCACGCACGCTCCGGTCCCTGGCAAGGCTTTCCAGTTCGTCGTTGCCCAGCAGGGGATTTCGGCGCCGCAACTCCAGTGCGGCACCGAGCCGGACGCGCGCGAGGTCGGCATAGAGCTTGGCCAGCTTCGTCTCGGAAAGGTGCGGCCGGGCCAGCTCCGCCGCCCGCATCCGCTCCGCGTCGGGGTGACGGCTGTCCTCTGCCACCCTGATCAGCCGCGTGACGGCCTCCTGGGTGTGTATTCGCAGCAGCTCGTCGAGCACCGTGAACAGGTACTGGTCGCCCGGACCGCACTCATCGGCCACACCGGCCAGGATCGCGGCGGCATCGGTCCGGCTGATCACCTCGGCACCGGCGGCTCGCACGCGAAGCTCACGATCGAGCCGCCGGTCCAGGGCCAGCCGCAGCACCTGACCGTTGTCGAAACCGAGCCGTTCGGCCAAGAACAAGGCTGCCTGCAGCTGCAGTTCCCGGTCGGCCACCTCGTCATCGGCGAGCCCTCGCAACAGCATCTCCGCTCGCACGGCGGACACCGAAACCGCGAAGTCGGCCGTCTCCGCCCATTCCGGACCGGGCGCTCGCAAGAGCTCGTCGAGCGCGGAGAACGTCCGGTCGAGGTCCCGCAACGCTTCCCACGCCGCCCGCGCGGCCAGCAACCGGGTGGCCACCTCGGCTTCCGGGGCCTCCGCGAGCTTCGCGAAGGTCTCCGCGGAGAGTTCGGCGTCGACGCGCTTCAGCAGTTCCGCCGCCTTCAACCGCACCGCGTCGCGCTCGGCTTCCTGGGCCGCCTCGTGGAACAGCCGTCTGGCCAGCCCGCGGTCGAGTTCCCCGAGCTGGTCGTCGAGCGCTCTCCGCGCCGTCATGCCGTTCCTCGTGTTCGCCAGGAAACGCAGCGCCAGCACGACTCCGGCTTCCGGATCGGTGGTCAGCAGCCAGCGGATGCCCTCGAACCGGCGGCGCTCGTCGGAGGGTCCCGACACCACCTGGCTCACCTCGCGCGTCGCCAGCTCGGGGTCGATGTCGCGTAACCATCCCGCGCAGTCGTGCCACAGCTTCCTCGGAGTGTCCTCTTTGGACAGATACCTGCTCAGCAGCTTCACCGTCCGCGACACGATGCGCGGCTCCACCGCCACGCCGTTGCGCACGAGCTGCGCGATGAAACCGATGTTGTGCTCACGGTGCCGCCAGCCCAGCAACCGCCTGAGCTTGGGGCCGACGTCCTTGCCCGCCTCTGCCCACCGGGCCACCAGGAAGACCATCACCTCCAGCTGCGGCCACGGCCATTCCTTCTGCGGCGCGAGGAGCTTCCGGCTCGACCAGGCGCGTGGGTCCGGATGGCGCGCCGCGAGGTGGCAGGCCGCGAAGTACTCCTCGACGGTCTGGTGCAGGAACCGCCAGTCCTGTGGGCGCTGCACCACGAGCCCGCTGATCCGCAGCGCGTCCGCGATGACCTCGGCCCACTCCTGCGCGGGCACGTTCTCCGGCGGCTCGACGCCCCGCCAGGCCAGCGCGTGCTCGATCAGCGTGCGGTCGTCGCCCAGCTGCTGGTGCCCGAAAGCCATGTCCTGGAACAGCTCCTGGATTCGTTCGAGCAGCGCGTCCGCCGCGTCCTCGGCGCTCTTGCCGTACGAGGTGACGCGATCGCGCAGCTGGCGGCGCGCATCGGCCTCGCGCAGCTTCACCACGAGCCAGGACACGAACTCCCGGTACAGCTGCGACTGGTTGTCCGGCAGCTCGGCGTCGGGCTTCTCCGCGAACAGCAGGCACAGCATGGTGGAGATCAACGGCACGTGGGCCAGCTCGTGGAGCTTCGTCCGGCGGACCCGGGCGACGAAGTCCGTCGCGGCGGCCTCCGGGTCGGCGATCTCCCTGGCGGACAACCATCCCACGACGAACGCGTGCAACTCGGTGTCGTTGAACGGCTCGATCACATAGGTCGGGAACTGCGAGCTGTTGACCAGCGCCCGATCGTTCAGCGGACGGCTGGTGACCAGGAAGCGGAAAGCGGGGTTCTCGCGGTGGTCGGCCACCCGGCGCAGCACCGCGTGCCGCGCCGCCGGTTCGAGCACCTCGTCCAGCCCGTCCACGAGCACCAGCCACGGCACGCCCGGCAGCGGCTCGGCGCGGAAGAGCTCCAGCAGCGCGCCGCGGTCCAGGCTGTGGCTCAGTCCCCGGACCACGCCGTCGGCCAGCGCGTCAGGCAGCGTGCGGTCCTGGCTGAGCACGTCGGCGGTGATCGGCACCGGCACGAACGCGCCGTCCCCCGCGGTGAGCCAGCGCTGCGCCGTGGTGGCCGCGATGTGCCTGACCAGGCTGGACTTCCCGGCCCCCGGGTAGCCCAGCACCTGGACGCCCGCGTGCCGTTCGAGGAGGCTGTCGGCGTCCACCCGCTCCAGCACCTCGTCCTCGGCGTCCTCGGCCTGCCGGGTCGCCTGGCGGGTGAGGTAGATCTTCGACAGCGGTGGCGCCGCGTGCCGCACGCTCGGGTACGGGTGATCGCGGTCGGCCTTGCGCACCGCGTCGAGGTATCCGCGCAGCACCGGGCCGACGTGCCGCCAGCCGCCCGCGCTCAGCTGCTCCGGTTCGAGCAGGTCCAGCCACCCGGGGTGGTTGCCCCTCGCCTCCGGCACCGGGAGCGCTCCGTCCGGCCCGACCAGTGCGCACACGCCGCCGGTGCGCAGGTTCAGCACCGGCGAACCGGGCTCCGCGTCGAGCTGGATCAGCTCGTCACCGGGGAGCGCTTCCGGGTGCAGGCAGGCGTACGCACGAGTCTCGGCCCGCACGAACACCGGCCCGTCCGGCCCGCAGACGAGCGCGAGCCCCGGCTCCACGGCAACTCCGCGACGCCCGTCGACGACGACCGCGGCATCTCGCAGAGCGCGCTGAAGCCGTTGCCGCGCAACGCTCGCAGGTCCTTGGTGCAGGTGGACGTCACCGTGGATGACGCCGGCCTGCACGAGGTTGCCGTAGACATCCCGAGAGGTGTTCTCGTGCACCCGCCCACGCTACTTGAAGAACAAGTTCACGATCCCGTCCCTGGCGAGCAGGAAGCCCACGATGCCCAGCGCCCACCCGATCGCCTCGGTCTTGTTGCGCACGATCCACGCGTGCAGCCGCTCCAGCTTGGGCCGCAACCACGTCCACGCCAGCGCCCGCACCACGAGCAGCAGCAACGCGGGCACGATCATCACGATCACGTAGCCGGCCAGGACGGGGACCCAGGTCAGCGGCCCGACCCCGGCGTTGGTCAGCATGCCGATCGCGGCGAGGTACGGCACCATCGTGGCGACCTCGATCAACGCCGCGGTGACGCCGAGGCCGACCATCGAGAGCAGGCTGCCACCGACCTTGGGTTCCCGAGCCGGTTTCGGCTTGCGCCGCTTCGGGTCGAACCAGAAGCTCGCGATGAACATCACGACGCCGACAACGGCCGAGACCCAGTAGCCGGTCCGCCCCTCCAGCACCTGGCCGACCTGGTCGAACACACCGCGCAGGCCGAGCATCAGCCCGACGCCGACGGCGAAGTAGAACACCGCGATCGTGCCGAGGTAGACCACCATCCGCAGCACCGGACGGTCCTTGATGGCCAGCAGCAGGTAGATCGGAATGCCGAGCGTGCCGAAACTGGTGCTGTCCAGCAGCGCGAGCGCGCCCAAGGACAGCAGAAGGCTGGTTGTCACTTCGTCGAATCCCCCGGAGAACGGTCAACGCGGAGGACCCTAGCGGTCAGATCACCGAGCCCGGTGCGGAACTCGCGACGTTTAGACGTTTGGCGAACATCCACAGGGCGATGTCCACGCACCGGAGCAGGCTCGTGCCCTCGTGCATCCCCGCGTCCGCCCGCACCTGCGCGACCTGCCCCGCCCGCCCCGGGTCGGCGGCGAACCACGAGTGCAGGCACTGCCAGAAGTCCTCCGGCCAGCCCAGCACGTCCAGCACCACCGGGTCGTAGACGGGAACGTGGTGCGGTCGCTTGCGCGCCAGCAGCTTCCCCGCGACCGGCGCGGCGATCCCGGGCGTCTCGGTCAGGGCCTGCCAGAGCCGGTCGACCGGCCCGTCGGGTGCGTACGCGGCCGCGGGAGCGTCGTGCATCGGCGTGTGCGCGACCTCGGCGAGCAGGTCGTTGAGCTGGTCGACCCGGGACCACAGGCATTCCAGCGCGGCGACGCCGTGCCACGGCAGGCTCAGCGACATGGTCGCGGCGATGTCGGCGGGCGTGAACGCGTCCGGCCGCTCGGCGCCGTCGCCTTCGAGCCGTTCGTACCGCCTGGCAGTCAGCGACGCCACGTAGTGCCGGATGTCCCCGGCGGCGGCACCGCCGAGGACGGCCTCGTCGAGCACTCCGTGCGCCCAGCCGTACCCGTCCATACCCGTCAGTAGAACGAGCCCGGGCCGGGACTCACCAGCGTTGGCCGGATTTGCGACAAGTTTCGATACGGCAGCGTTACCGCGGGGTGGCCACCGAGGCCAGGATCGCGCCGAACTGCGTCGCGACCAGCTTGCGGATCGGGATCGCGGTCGCCGGCACCTCGGCCTCGGCGAGGTCGGCCCACCGGTCGAAGACCCCGGTCAGCTCGGCGTGCGCGGCGCGGATGGCCGGGGTTCCGTTGCCCACCGCCAGCTCGCCGTCCAAAGTGGACAAGAGCATGCCGCCCAGGCGCATCCGGACCGACTGCAGCACCTCCGCGGAGTGGAACCGCTCGGACACCACCGCGGCCCGGTCCGCGCCGGGGGTGTCCGCGGCGGCCGAGGCGATCCTGGACTGCTTGGCAAGGCCCGGCAGGAACGCGTTGAGCGCGCGCCGGTACGGAGACCGGGCCGTCAGGTCGTTCTGCACGGAGGCCAGCAGCCCGGAGAGCACCAGGTCCGCCTCCATCAGCTCCTTCGCCCGTTCCCGCAGCACCGCGGCGTAGGAGACGTCCAGCGGCGTGGTGTCGCAGGAGTCCTCACTGGTCCAGTACGGCACTTCGCTCACCAGATAACGGGTTCCGTAACGCTCCACATAGGACATGCTGGAGTCGCCAGCCTCGTAGTCAGTGTGGTCGACGCCGATGGACTCCAGGTAGTCGATGTTCTGCCGGGCGCTCAGCCCGAGGTAGATCCCCGGCGCCAGCTCCCGCATGTACGGTTCCTCGTTCTCCCCCGTCTGCAGCGGGAGGCCGAGGTGCGCCGGGATCGCCGCCAGCGCCCGGGACAGTTCGGGGGTGGTCGAGTCGGCGTAGTAGTACACCCCGCCGTACTCGGCGTTGTGCAGCGAGCACATGAAGTCGGGCTTCAGCTCGTCGAACAGCCGCATCAGCGCGACGGTCTCCGGGATGACCGCGTCGAAGAAGACTCCCTTGTACGCCAAGGGGAAGGACCACTCCACCTGCTCCCGCCCCGCCGGCCGGTAGAAGTTCCTGCCGTAGCGGCGCATGGTCAGCGGTGGCTCGAACCAGCCCTCGTTCAGCCGTGTCCCGTCCGGGTCGATGCACGGGATGATGTGCCAGGTGTGGCCCAGCTCCGCGCGCAGCGCCGGGTCCGCGGCCAGGGTCCTGGCCAAGTGCAGCGAGGTCTGCCCGCCGACCGGCTCGTTGGGGTGCACGGCGGCGAAGACCACCGCCTGCTTGCGGCCGCCCTCGACGGTCAGCGACCACAGCGGCTCACCGAGCCGCGAGGTGCCGATCCGCCGGACGGACGCACAGTCGCTGTGCCGTTCGGCGACGGCGTTGATGCCACTGAGAAGGTCGTCGACGCCGAGAAACCGGTCGATCTCCGGAACCTCGTCCACCAGCCGCAGGATGCGCTCGAACACTTGTCCTCCAACCGTCGCCGCAAAGATCCACTATGCCACGCCGGTCTATGTCCACAGTGGACTCTTTCGGCCCTCGGCGCACCCGTCGTTGGTCGGGTTGACGAGCGGAGAACGACTGCGGGAGCGCTCTCACACCGGCGTATCCCACCCGGCGGCGAAGCGAAATCCTCTTTGGAGGCAACAAAAGCACTCCGAGGCGACCAGATCCCCAGGCCTCCGGGGATGCCGCAGACGCGGAATGGTCCACCCTGCGGCTTGGCCGCTCGCCCTGCCGCGCTCCTACGTCAAGGGCAGCAGCCCCGGAGAGCCCGACAGGCTGATCGTGTGCGGCCGGACGGCTCATCCCGCTTCATCTCGGCCCCGTTCCTCCCTTCGGAGGCATCCCGGACGCGGCGATCACAGCGGGAACCTGGACCAGTGCGACACCGAGCCGCCTGACGTCCGTCGCGCTCAGCCGATCCCGCACCGGGCCCGCTTCCCGCGGTCCGCCGAGGATGCGTCGCACGAGCCCCTTCCCTACTGGCCCTTCCCGGCTTTGGCCGCGGCCTTCGCCGCCTTCTTGAAGTCCCGCACCTCGGCGAGGGTGACCTTGTCGCGCACATCGGCGACGCTGCGCCGCGCCCCGTCCTCGCCGTAGGCCCCCGCCGCCTCCCGCCAGCCCTCGGGCCGGACGTCGAGCTGCTTGCCCAGCAGTGCGAGGAAGATCCGCGCCTTCTGGTCCCCGAAGCCGGGCAGCTCCTTGAGCCGCTTCATCACGGTCTTGCCGTCGGGCTCGTCCCGCGTCCAGATGGCTTCGGGGTCGCCGTCGTAGTGCTCGATCAGAAAGCGCGCCAACGTCTGCAGCCGCTTCGCCATCGAGCCCGGGAACCGGTGGATCGCGGGCGGCTCCGAGGCGATCGCGACGAACTCCTCCTCCGGCGCCTCCGCGATCCGGTGCACGTCCAGCCCGCTCATCCGGTCGGCGATCACCTTCGGCCCCTTGAACGCCTTCTCCATCTGGATCTGTTGATCGAGCAGCATGCCGAACAACAGCGCCAGCGGGTCGGCGGCGAGCAGGGCGTCCGAGTCCGGGTCCTGGGCGAGGCACAGCGTGCGAGTCATGGGCAGAGCTTCCCACGGGGTGACCTGCGTCGCCGCCCGTGGGTCTCCGCGACCGGAGGCTGGACGTCCACAGTGGACGACCAACGCGCAGGATCAGTTGTCGTGGCAGTTCGCGGAGTCGTCCACGATCGCGCAAGGCAACACGCTGCCGTGCACCATGTGGATCGTCGCGCACTGGTTGTCGGCGGCGGTCACACACCGGACCCACCATCCGGCGTCGGCGACAGCCTGGCACCGGCGGGAAGATCGAGCGCGAAGGCGTAGCGCGACCGCGTCCGTGCGGCAGACATGACGACCGCCCACGCGGACACCGGTGCTGTCACCGGCGGCCGCAGGCAGGCCGAGACCGGACGACTGAACACCGATCGACCGGTTTCCCTTGTCCGGCAGGGGAAATCCGAGCCCTGGGCGAAGAAGGTGACCCGAGGCATCGCCTTGGTGTCGTTGGCCGACAACTGAGCGGCGGGGCGGCGAGCGCTGCGGCCGGCAGCGCCACGTCAGCCGTCCGACTGACCTTCGGAGTCGTCCGGCACGGCAGAGAGCGGCAGGACTCCCGCGGTGACGTTGTCGTGCACTTCGGCCGAACGGATGAGCGCGGAGGTGACCAGCTGCTCCGCCGCCTCCTGCGCGTCGTCGGCGTGTTCGCGCAGCACTTCGGTGATCTCCTCGGCGCTCAGCGACTTGTGGAAGCCGTCGCTGCCGACCACCACGGCGAGAACGCCCTCGGCGGAGACGCGGGCGCTGCCGAAGGACATCGGGTCGACGGGGTGCGCACGCCCCAGCGTGGTGAGCACGACGTGGTCCCAGTCGGCGGGGTCCTCGTCGTAGTCGGCCAGCTCCTCCTCGGTCAGCTCGGCCGCGTACTCGCGCATGCGCTGGCCCTGGGTGTGGTCCACGGTGCGCAGGCGCAGCTCGTCCTCGTGCAGCGTCCACACGCGGCAGTCGCCGGTCCAGGCGACCTCGATGACGTTCAGCTCGGGCAGGAAGACGGCCACCGCGGCGACGGCGTCGGGGATGCGGGCGCCCTTCTCGGCGGCCGCGTTCTGCCGCTCGCGCATCTCCTCGCCCGCCGCGAGCAGCCCGGCGACCGCGCCGTGCTCCGCGCCGACCGCGACGGCCTCCTGCACGCAGGCCGGGGAGGCCGCGACCACGTGCTCGTCGCCGCCGATGCCGTCGACGACCGCGAGGGCCGTCGCGCCGCCGAGGGCTCCCGCCGCGGCGATCGCGTCCGCGTTCGACGGCCGGGGTCCCTGCTCACAGGCCATGCCAACGACCAGCTCGCGGCGCTGTTCGCCCACGTCACTCCCCCACTCCGTCGGACCGTCCCGACATGATCTCCCGGCGGAGGTCCGCCGCGCACGCCGAGACCACGATGATGCCTGGCTCGTCGCGCCACCCCGCCGGGGGCACCCCGAAAAACCCGTTTGCCCGGTCCGGGCGTTTCGCCTAGCCTTCCCGGACGCCCTCGAACAGCGCGAAGGAGGTGAGAGCCGTGATCACTACGACGATCATGCGCTCCCTTCTCGCCGTGAGGGCGTCGAGGTCCTGACCGGGAGCGCACTGCCGCACCCCGAGAGGAATCCTCACCCATGACCGATCTGGTCATCCGCCCGCTGGTCCCCGGCGAGGTCGAGCTCTTCGAATCCCTTCCGCACGACGATCTGGTCGGCTTCGCCGCTACGGGCACCACCTACGCCGAGATGGCGGCCAGGGGCGAGTACCGGCCCGAGTGGAGCTGGATCGCCCAGCGCGACGGCGTGGTCGTCGCCCGCGCCGCCTGGTACGGCCGGCCGAACGGCGAGGGCGCCGAACCACTGGCGCTGGACTGGTTCGACTTCACCGACGCCGACGCGGCGGTGGAGCTGCTGCGGCAGGTGCCGTACCGGACCGAGTACAGCCTCGACACCCCGCCGGACTGGCGGAGCCGCCCGGACGTGCTCGCCGCGGCGACCTCCCGCCTCGACGCCGCAATCGCCGCGGGCATGACCCCGCTGGTGGAGCGCTACATCTACCTGTGGACGCCCGAGCACGGGCTGCCGGAACGCCCTGGCCGCCTGGTCTTCCGGCAGGAACCCGACGACGCGGTGTTCTTCGACATCTTCCGCAGGATGAACGAGAGCACCCTCGACGCGCACGCCCGCCGGACCACCGATCTGCACGGGGTGGACGCCGCCGCGCAGGAGGACATGGACTTCCTGCACCGGATGCCCAGTCCTCGCGAGTGGTGGCGGGTCGCGTGCACACCGGACGGCGACATCGTCGGCCTGAGCGTGCCGAGCAGGCACACCAAGCCGGTGGTCGGCTACATCGGCGTCGTCCCGGAGCACCGCGGCCACGGCTACGCCTACGACCTGCTTGTCGAGGCCACCCACCTGCTCGTCGCGGAGGGCGCGCGGGAGATCAAGGCCGGCACCGACAAGGGCAACGTCCCGATGGCCAAGGCCTTCGCCCGGGCCGGGTACCCGGTCCACCAGGAGCGGATCGACCTGGTCTACCCCTGACCGCCCTGCCGGTGGCGGGCGGTGCGGTCAGGGCCGTGGCGACACTCCGGCGAAGCGGACCCGACGCCCGTTCGCAACCGAAGATCAACCACCCCCGGCCGCCCCTCTATAGTTGCCCTCCCCTGGGGGCGCAGGCCCCGCGCACGAACAGAAGGGACCCGCGTTGAGCGGCACCGGACACGCCGGAACGATTCTGCTTCTCGGTGGGCGCAGCGAGATCGGCCTCGCCGTCGCCGTCCGCCTGGTGGGCCCGGACAGCACGGTCATCCTCGCCGCCAGACGCAGCTCCGACCTGGACTCCCAGGAGTCGGTGCTGCGCGTCGCGGGCGCCACGGTGGAGCGGGCGGAGTTCAACGCCGACATCGTCGAGGACCACGAGGCCTTCCTGCGCAAGATCGTCGAGCGGCACGGCCCGATCGACGTGGTGATCACCGCCTTCGGCATCCTCGGCGACCAGAAGCGGGCCGAGTCCGACGCCGCGCACGCCGTGTCCATCGTGCACACCGACTACGTCGCGCACGTCAGCATCCTGACGCTGCTGGCCAGGCAGCTGCGCGAGCAGGGCCGGGGCGCCATCGTGGTGTTCTCCTCGGTGGCCGGGGTCCGGGTGCGGCGGGCGAACTACGTCTACGGCTCGGCCAAGGCGGGACTGGACGGGTTCGCCAGCGGCCTCGCCGACGCGCTCGTCGGCAGCGGCGTGCGCCTGCTGCTGGTCCGGCCCGGTTTCGTGATCGGCAGGATGACCGAGGGGATGACCCCGGCCCCGCTGTCCAGCACCCCGGACCAGGTGGCCGAGGCCACCGTGCGCGCGTTGCGCAGGGGCAAGCGCGAGGTGTGGGTGCCCGCGACGCTGCGCCCGCTGTTCGCGGTGCTGCGGCTGCTGCCCAGGGCCGTCTGGCGCCGGATGCCGCGCTGACCGCGCGGGAGGTGCGGGGCACGCCGATGGTGCTGACGAATGGGTCCGGCTTTCCGCTACACTGCGCCCGAGAGACCGGTCGAGCTTCCGTACAGCTCCAATAACGAATGCATCAATTTCCTCCTCGATCGTCCTGCCAAGGCGATTGCACTCATACGCTTTTCCCACCCGTTCGACGCGGCCGGGGATAAAGCGGGGTGTCGGCCGTCGCCACACCGGAACTGAAAGACTTCGCCCATGACTTTCGATGCCGAGACCGTCGCGGCGTGGACCGACCTCCCCGCGGCCGAACTCCGCATCCAGGCACAGCGGCTCGCCAGTGCCCGGCTGCCGGTGGACCACCCCGTGTGGCGCTACATCCGCAAGGACCCGGCACTGACCGCGAAGCTGCGCGGCGCCCTCTCCGGTCTGCTGACCACCATCAAGGGCAGCCGGGACGAGCACATGCAGCGGATCTGGATCAACGCGGCCCGCACCGCGCTCAGCGACAAGGCCGCCGTGCCCGCCAAGGCCAAGGCGAAGGCGCCCACGCCGCGCACCGAGGCCGAGGTCGTCGAGCGGCGGATCGAGCAGCAGCCCGCCGAGCAGCCGAAGGCCGCCTCCAGTGTCGCCCCGCTGCTGTTCCAGCAACCCGGCAAGACCAGTGGTGACCTGAGCTAACTCCGCAGAGAATTCGCGTAATTGCGATGAACGAGTGATGATATCGCACTCGGGGAGTATCCTCGCACTAATCCGGTCTTATCAGCCCGGCTAATTCGGCACCCGGCCCGGGCCGAAATGTGCCGCCTCGTCACGGCCAGGCCGGCCCCTCGCCCGCGATCGCCGAGCAGATCTCGGCCAGCTGCGCGACCTGCTCGGGGCGGAGCCGGTCGAAGATCATCCGGCGCACCTCCCCCACGTGACCTGGAGCGGCGCCGGCCAGCGCGGCGAACCCCGCGTCGGTGAGCCTCGCCCGCACGATCCGCCCGTTGCCGGTGTCGCGGCAGCGGCTCACCCAGCCCTGCGCCTCCAGTCTGCCGACCGCGTGCGAGAGCGCGCTCGGCGAGGTCCCCGCCAGCGTGGCCAGCTCGCTCATCGGCGAGGTCCGGTCCGGGCACTCCGACAGCGCCACCAGGACCAGGTAGTAGGCGTGCGGCAGCCCCGAGTCCCGCTGCAGCTGCTGGTCCAGCGCGGACCAGAGCATCCGGTTGGCCCTGAGGTAGGCCCGCCACGCCCGTTGCTCGGCGTCGGTGAGCCAGCGCACGTCCTCGGTCATGGCGGCCATCGTACCGGTGACACTTGAACTCTCAACTATGCAGCGCTACCGTCATTGTTGAAAGTTGAACGACAATGAGGAGCACGCTGTGACAAGCTCGACCTCGCAAGCGGGTCTTCGGTGACCGCGCCCGCGGCCGCGTTCGACCGCTTCCTGCCGAAGGCCCTCCCCCTGGCCCGCGCCCAGCGCGAGTGGACGCCCGCCGACGGCCCGCTGCCCTCGATCTACCTCGGGCACGGCGCTCCCCCGCTCTTCGACGACGAGCTGTGGATCGACCAGCTCTTCGCCTGGGCGCAGAGCCTGCCCAAGCCGAAGAACATCCTGATCGTCAGCGCGCACTGGGAGGCGGCGCCGCTGAGCCTGAGCTCCGCCGGCGCGCACACTCCCCTGGTCTACGACTTCAGCGGGTTCGCCCGGCGCTACTTCGAGATGACCTACGCGACGCCGGACGCCACCGAGCTGTCCCGGCGGGTCACGGCGGCCATGCCGGACAACGAGCCCGTGCACCGGCACGCCCGCCGCGGCCTCGACCACGGGGCGTGGGTGCCGCTGAAGGTGATGTACCCGCTCGGCGACATCCCGGTGCTCCAGCTGAGCATGCCGACCCACGACCCGGAAAGGTTGCTGGAGCTGGGAAAGCGGCTGAGGTCGCTGCGCGCGGAGGGCACCCTGGTGATCGGCTCCGGCTTCATGACCCACGGCCTGCCGTACCTGACCCGCGAGATCATGGCCACGAACGCGGTCCCCGGCTGGTCCTCGGACTTCGACGCCTGGGCGGCGGACGCCCTGGACCGGGGCGATGTGGACACCCTCGCGGACTTCCGGAACAAGGCCCCTGGGATGCCCTACGCGCACCCCACGGTGGAGCACTACGTTCCGCTGTTCGTCACCCTCGGCGCGGGCGAGCGGCCGGACGCGCCGGTCCGGACCACCATCGACGGTTACCTGATCGGTCTCTCGAAGAGATCCTTCGAGGCCGCCTGATCGTTTCTGATCGTTTACTGTCGATTGCATGTTCGCTGCCGAACGGCGTCAGGCCGTGCTGGAACTGGTCCGCGCCAACGGGATGGTCTCGCTGCGCGAGCTGGCCAGGATCGTCCAGGCCAGCGAGGTGACGGTGCGGCGGGACCTGCGCAGACTGGAGGCGGAGGGCCTGCTGGCCCGCAGGCACGGCGGGGCGGTGGCCAACGAGGCGCCCTCCTACGAGCCGAGCTACACGGAGAAGACGCAGGTCGCGAGTGCGGAGAAGGCCGCGATCGCCAACGCCGCCGCCGAGCTGGTCGCGCCGGGCGATGCGATCGTGCTCGGCGCGGGCACCACGACGCAGGCGCTGGCGCGGCGGCTGGCCCGGCTGTCCAACCTGACCGTGCTGACCAACTCGCTGCTCGTGGCGCAGGCGTTCGCGCGCTCGCGCGGGGTCGAGGTGCTGATGCCGGGCGGCACGCTGCGCGGCTCGATCTTCGCGCTCGTCGGGGCGGTCGCCGAGGAGTCGATCAGCGGGCTCCGGATGCAGCGCGCGTTCCTGTCCGGCAACGGCCTGACCGCGGCGCGCGGGCTGTCCACGCCGAACGTGGCGGTGGCCGCGATGGACCGCGCGATGGCGGCGACCGCGGCCGAGGTGGTCGTGCTCGCCGACCACACCAAGCTGGGCGTGGACACGATGGTGCAGACGGTCCCGCCGGAGGGGATCGCGCACCTGGTCACGGACTCGGCGGCGGACGCGGAGGAGATCGCCGCGCTGCGCAGGCTGGGCGTGGACGTGCACGTGGCCAAGGCTTGATCGGGTCTGGTCATTTCCGGACAGTTTCCGCCCAAATATTGACTCCTGGTGCTCGGCGCCCGGTCAATGGGACCGCTCTCTCCCCCTGTCCCGCGCCGCCGCCGAGCCAGGAGGTCACCGAGGTGCCCGCTCTCCTGACCGCCGTCGTCGCCGCGCTCACCCTGGTGACCGCCGCACCGGTCTACCCGCAGCCCGGTCCGGGCACCCAGGTCGTCGACCGGGACGCGAAGCCGCCGGTTCAACGGGGGCGGTGTCCGCGTGCCTGCCTCATACCTCGTGCAGTACAAGCGCTCTGACGGCTTCAGTCCTGGCGGGGTCAGCGGAAGTCGCCCGCGTGGTCGCGCGCCCACTCCGCGAACGTGCGCGCGCGTCCGATGACCGGCTCGGCGGTGGAGATCGTCCACTCCTGGTCGGCCCACTCGGGATCGGGCTTCTCCTGGTCCTCGCCGTCGTAGGACTCGTAGCCGAGGAGGAAGTCCGCGTTGTCGGCGGCGAATCCGCCCTGGGCGAGGTACAGCTCGCGGGCGCGCTCGCGGCTGACCACCTCGAACCGGATCTCGCGGCCGATGGCGTCGGCGATGGCCCGCACCTGGTCGCGGTGGGTGATCTGCTCCGGCCCGTTGACGTCGTAGGCCTGTCCCGCGTGCCCGTCCTCGGTCAGGGCGGCGACCGCGACCTCGGCGATGTCGCGCTCGTGCGTCGGGAACCAGGCCAGGTCCGGGTTCGGGTCGCGCACCACGCCCTCGCCGCGGATCGACGGCCCCCAGAGCCGGAGCTTGTTGATCGCGAACTCCCCGGGCCGGACGTGGGTCCACTGGAGGCCGGAGGCTTCCACCGCCTGTTCGACCGGCAGGTGGTAGGTGGTGTCGTGACCGAAGGTCACCGCGCCGGAGGACAGGGTGACGATCCGCTGGACCCCTGCCCCGACCGCGCGGGCGACGACCGCCTCGGCGGTTGCGGGGACCGGGAACAGGTACACGCGCTCGACGCCGTCGAGCGGCACCGACGCCGGGTCGGCGAGGTCACCCCGCACGACCTCGACGCCCTCCGGGAACTGCGCGGCGGCCGGGTCCCTGGTCAGCGCACGCACCGAAATCCCTTGTCGGACAAGCTGTTCGACCACGATCCGGCCGACATTGCCGGTCGCACCGGTCACCAGGACCTTCATCGTCGTCCTCCCCCTGAGATGCCCTGCTCCAAGGTGCGGATGACGGTCGCGGCCGCACCGTGACGGGGCATCCGGCCCCGGCTGACCGCGTCGCAGGCGCTGTAGACCAGCGACCACAGCACGGACTCGATCCACCAGGGATCGGCGCCCGCGTCGAAGGTCCCGTCGGCCTGACCGCGCTCGATGAGCGCTCGCACCGCCCGGCTGCCCTCGTCGTCCTGGTCCACGCCGCCGATGCTGTCCAGGATCTCGGCGTCGCCGTAGAGGTACAGGACCCGCTCGGCGACGCTGAGCATCGCCGCGACCAGCCTGCGCATCGCCTCCCCCGGCTCGCCTCGGCCGATGCCGGCTTCCTCGGTCGCCTCCCCGAGCACTCGCAGCGAATCCTCCGTGACCGCCTTGACCAGGTCTTCCCGCTCGGCGAAGTAGCGCTGCACGGTGCTGCGGCCCACCTCCGCCGCGGCCGCGATGTCGGCGAGCGTCGCCGCCCGGTCCCTGGCCAGCGTCATGGCGGCCGCGGCCAGGATCGCCCGCTTCGTGCGCGCCCTGACGCCTGTCTCAGGTTTTCCCATACCTGAAACGTACCACTCATGCCTGTTTTTGGGTCATAAGTGACCCATTTTCCGGGTCGTACGTCACTGGAAGCATCCGAAGTGGCGGTTTGAGTCATAGAACCTGGATCTGCGCCGGGGTGGGCACTGTCTCTATGTCAGATATGAGATAGCGTCGGTGCCATGCCTGACAGCTCCGAACAGCTCTCCGCCTACCTGCGCCAGATCGGCCGACTCGTCCGGGACTCCCGCAAGCACCGGGGCTGGACGCAGGCACAGCTCGCCGAGGCGCTCGGCAGCAGCCAGAGCGCGGTGCACCGGATCGAGCAGGGCAACCAGAACCTGAGCCTGGAGATGCTGACCAGGATCGGAGCGGCACTGGACTCGGAGATCGTCACGCTCGGCCGGTCCGGGCCGATGCACCTGCGCGTCGAGGGCGGACGGTCGCTCTCCGGCAGCATCACCGTGAAGACCAGCAAGAACGCCGGGGTCGCGCTGCTGTGCGCGGCGCTGCTGAACTCCGGGAAGACCACGCTGCGCAAGGTCGCGCGGATCGAGGAGGTCAGCAGGCTCCTCGAAGTCCTCGCCAGCATCGGCGTGCGCACGCGGTGGCTGAACGAGGACAACGACCTGGAGATCATTCCGCCCGCAAAGCTCGACCTGGCGGGCATGGACGTGGCCGCGGCGCGCCGGACCAGGAGCATCATCATGTTCCTCGGGCCGTTGATGCACCACGAGGACGAGTTCGAGCTGCCGTACGCGGGCGGCTGCGCGCTCGGCACCCGCACGGTCGAACCGCACATGACCGCACTGCGCCCCTTCGGCCTCGAAGTCAAGGCCGCATCCGGCAGCTACCGCGCCCGCGTCGACCGTTCCCGCCGCCCTACCCGCGCGATCGTGCTGACCGAACGCGGCGACACCGTGACGGAGAACGCGCTGATGGCCGCCGCCGGGCACGACGGCGTGACCGTGATCCGCAACGCCAGCCCGAACTACATGGTGCAGGACCTGTGCTTCTTCCTGACCGAGCTGGGCGTGCGGATCGAGGGCATCGGCACGACCACGCTCACCGTGCACGGCCTGCCCCGCATCCACCGCGACGTCGACTACGCGCCGTCCGAGGACCCCATCGAGGCGATGAGCCTCGTGACGGCCGCGATCGTGACCGGCTCGGAGATCACCGTCTGCCGGGTGCCGATCGAGTTCATGGAGATCGAGCTGGCCATCCTGGAGGAGATGGGCCTCGACTACGACCGCGGCGAGGAATACCCCGCCGCCAACGGCCGCACCCGCCTCGTCGACCTCGTCGTGCGCCCCAGCAGCCTCCGCGCGCCCAACGACAAGATCCACCCGATGCCGTTCCCGGGCCTGAACATCGACAACCTGCCGTTCTTCGCGCTCATCGGCGCGACCGCGCAGGGGACCACGTTGATCCACGACTGGGTTTACGAGAACCGGGCGCTGTATTTCACGGAGCTGACGAAGCTCGGCGGGCGGGTGTCCTTGTTGGACGCGCACCGGGTGAACGTGGAAGGGCCGACGCGGTGGTCGGCCGCGGAGGTGATCTGTCCGCCTGCGTTGAGACCGGCGGTGGTGGTGTTGTTGGCGATGCTGGCGGCGAAGGGGACGTCGGTGTTGCGGAACGTCTATGTGATCAATCGGGGGTATGAGCAGTTGGCTTCGCGGTTGAACCAGCTGGGGGCTCGGATCGAGATCTTTCGGGATCTGTGAGGTGTGGGCTGGGCTTCCAGGTCGCGTGGGTACCAGCGTGGGGTCGGCCCGACCTGGGGCCCTTGCACGTGCCGAGGCCTGCCGGACGGACGCGGTCAGGAACCGGCCCTCGCAGGGAAAGCGCATGGCACGCGCACCCCAGGTAACGCCGCCCCCTATGTCCAGCGGCGGCCCACTCGGCTTGCCGGACGGGCGGCATGTGTGGACAACGCCCAGAGGCAACCTACGAGACAGAGCTGGAGCCGATCGCGGAACCGGCGCCGTTCCAGGGGCACGGGTGCGCCCGCCACCCGCGAAGGGTGGACGGGCTGGGACCGGTGCGGTGCTACAGGCCCGCCATCAGGTCGGTCTCGGTGATGCCGGGGCCGTGGCCCTCGCGGATGAACCACTCGGTGCCGAAGGCGTAGGCGAAACCCTCGTCGGGCATGGCGAGGAAGAACGAGTCCTCGCTGATCTGGCTGGCGTGGGCGCGCATCGCCTCTCGCTTCACCTTCAGGTACTTGGTGACGTCGACGGCCGCGGTGATCTCCGACTCGGGCTTGCCGAACTGCCCTTCAGCCTCCACGTCCGGCATGTCGACGTTCTCCGCCTGGGCGGCCATGGCGGCCATGCCGCGGCGCATGTGGTCCTGGTTCATGGTGTTCTGGTAGACGCGGGGGGTGCCGGCGATCTCGGCGGCCCGCTTGCCGACGCGGTGGACCTGGACGTGGTCGGGGTGGCCGTAGCCGCCGTTGTCGTCGTAGATGGTCAGGACCTCGGCGTTCTCCTCCTGGAGGATGGTCGCCAGGCGCAGCGCCGCCTCCTCGACGTCGGCGGTCCAGAAGGAACCGGGGAGGTCGTTGGTGGGCTCGCCGATCATACCGGAGTCCTGGTACCCCAGGAACTCCACGCGGTCGGCGCCCAGGATCTCGGCGGCGGCGTGGGTCTCGGCGACGCGGCGCTGCCACAACTGCTCGCCCTCGGCGAGGAAGCCGTCCGGCACCTCGCCGTGCTCACCGCGGGTCGCCACCACCAGCACGACGCGGTGGCCTTCCTCGTGAGCCTTGCGCATGACACCGCCGCACCCGATGCACTCGTCGTCCGGGTGGGCGTGGAACGACACCAAAGTGGCCATGCGCTGACGCTACGCGATCTTCTCCCTGCTTTTCCCCGCGGTCTCCGCCTGTTCGTGTAGTGGTCGGTCCTCCGGCGCTGGAACTACCTTCGAGCTATCCCCTGCCGAGCCGAAGAAAGGCCCTTCTTGCTGCTGCAGAGCGTCTTGGTGGTCGGCGGCACCGTGATCGTCAGTGTGCTCGCCGCGTACATCGTCACCAAGCTCGTCCCCTTCCAGGCCCGCGCCAAGTACAACGAGGTGTCCGGATACTTCTTCGCGGCCTGCGGCGCGTTCTACGCGATCCTGGTCGCCTTCGTGGTGGTCGCGGTGTGGGAGGACCTGGGAGCCGCCCGCGCCAACACCTACGTGGAGGCGAACGCCCTGCCCGGGCTCTACTTCGCCTCGACGGCCTTCTCCGACAAGGACAAGGCGGCTTTCCAGGACATCGCGGTCGCCTACGCGAGGGCGGTCATCGTCGACGAGTGGCCCCTGCTCGCCGAGGGCAAGGGCAGCCCCAAGGTCGAGGAGGTCGCCAAGAAGATGCGCAGGGCGATCGTCCAGGTCGAGGTCACCGACGCGCGCCAGGAAGCGCTCTACAGCGCCATGATCGAGCGGGTCAACACGATCGGCAGCGCGCGGCGGGACCGGCTCAACGAGGCGGTGCCGTCCATCCCGCGCTTCTTCTGGGTCGGGCTGATCGTGGGCGGCGCGCTGCTGATCGGTTTCGCCCTGTTCTTCGGCACGGAACGGTTCCTGCCGCACGCGTTGATGGTGGGCGTGCTGGCCATGCTCGTATCGGCCTCGCTGTTGTTCACCCACCTCATGGACCACCCGTTCACCGGCGCCGCCGCGGTCTCCCCTGAGGCGTTCCGCATCGCGTTGTCGCAGATGGGGCAACCACTGCCCCTTCCGTAGGAAAACCGTTCGAGGAGAAGGCACATGTCCTGGAAACGACTGCTCGGCCTCACCGCGGCCGTGGCGATGCTCCCGGTGCTCACCGCGAGCGCGGCCCCGGCGGCACCGGCCGACGAGACGATCATCGTGACCGCGAAGCGGTCCGTGCTCAGCCTGCCCGCCGTGCCCACCGTCGGCCTGTCCTTCCTCGGTGGCGGCGAACTGTTCGACGAGGCGGGTGCCAAGGTCGGCGAGGGCTACTCCACCTGCACGGTGGCCAGGCTCGCGCCGCCGGAGCTGACCTCGCACTGCACCAGCGCCTTCCGGCTGGCCAAGGGCGAGATCCACCTGTCCAGCCTGCGCACCTACACGGTCGGTGCGACCAGCAGCTTCAAGGACTCCACGATGGCGGTGATCGGCGGCACCGGCGCCTACAAGGACGCGCGGGGCGAGGCCAAGACGGCGAAGCAGGGCGGCGCGCTGCTCGACCCGACCGCACCGGTGTCCTACAAGTTCACCATCACGATCAGTTCCTGACACCGAGCACGAGGTCCCCGTCGCGCACCGCGGCGGGGACCTTCTCGTTGTCCACCACGCGAAGCACGCGGTTCTGCCACTGGCCCGCGGCGAGCGGGAGCGTCGCTACGCACGGTACCGGGCCGCTCGTCCAGTCCAAGCGACCCGCGATCGTGTCCACAGTGGTCTTCGCGAGCACATCGGCGACGGCGTCGCGATCCTCCCCCGTGGTGACCGCGTGCACGGCGACCTCAAGCAACGCATGCGCGAGGCCGAGCAACGGCAACCACGGCCGTCCGGTCTCGCGAAGGTAGTCCTCGCCCAACCGCACGGCGGAAGTACCGTCCACACTGGACGTGTACCGGTGCTGCGGTGCCCAGGCCACGACCGTCGCGACGCGGTCCAGCGCGGGATCGTCCATGCCGAACGGGTATGCGAGCCAACGGGAACACGTCACGAGGTTCGGCCGCAAACCCGCTTCGCGAGCACGCGCGAGGAACCGCACGAGATCACCGGTGGTCGCCGCACTGGTCACGATGTCCACATCGGACCACCGCAACACGTCGACCTGCTGGGCGAAGTCGGACTCCGACTCGCGGTAGGCCCCGGCGTCGACCACCGCGTGGGACCGCACCGGCAGGAAGCCGAAATCGGGATCGCGCAACGCCCTCCCCTGGGGCCCGTCGTTCCACAGCAGACCGACCGAGTTCCCCGCGCGACACCACAGGTCGGCGAAGGTCGCGGCGATGTCGTCGAGGCCCCAACAGAAGTGGTAGGTCCAGTCGAAGTCGCGGTCCCTGCCGTAGCGGTAGACCTGCCAGGGCAGCGCGGTGGACACGCACGGGGTCCGCAGCAGCTCGCAGGTCTCGGTGATCGCCGGGAGCACGCTCGTGCCGCCGAGGCAGACCACCACGCGGACGCCGTCGGTCTCGACCAGCCGCCGCGTGGCCGCCCGTGCACCCTCCACAGTGGACCGGCTGTCCGCGGTGACGAACTCCAGCGCGGGGAACAGGCCGCGGAAGCGGTGCACGACGTAGTCGAGCGGATCGCCGAGCAGGGTGAGCCTGCCGGTCCGGGCAAGGACGACGCCGATCCTGCCGCGGTGGGACACACGAACTCCTCAGGGCCGGGAACTCGAACGGGGCAGTCCCCCACCTGCTTGGCGGGGGGACTGCCCGTCGAACGCGCTGTGTTCCTAGTGGTCGCGGGTGACCACCAGTGTGCCCAACGATCGGAGTTCCGCCGCGGGACGCGCCGCAGGAGCGACCGCGGCGAGTTCGGCGAACGCGCGGTTGGTCAGCTGCTCGGCCTGGTCGCGGGTCCACTCCCGGCCGCCTGCCAGCTCGATCAGCTCGGCGGCGCGGGCCCGCTCGGTCTCGGTGAGGGGGTCCTCCCTGAGGTAGAGCCCGGCCAGCTCGCGCGCGGCCGGGGTGCCGGAGCTCAACGCCGCCACCACCGGCAGCGACTTCTTCCCGTTGGTCAGGTCGGAGTGCACGGGCTTGCCGGTGCGCCGGGGATCGCCCCAGATCCCGAGCAGGTCGTCGGAGAGCTGGAAGGCCAGCCCGAGGTGGTCGCCGAACCGGCGCAGCGAGCGCACCCGCTCTGGCGAACCGTCCCCGAACAACGCGCCGAGCTGCGCGGCGCATCCCAGCAGGGCGCCCGTTTTCCGCTCGGCCATGGCCACGCACTCGGCCAGGTCGACGTCGGCGCGGTCCTCGAACGAGAGGTCCTTGCTCTGCCCGTCGATCAGGTCCATCACGGCGGCGGCGAGCACGCCGATGGCCTGCTGCACCGCGCCGTGCCCGCTCTTCGCGAGCACCGCGAACGCCGCGGTGAGCAACGCGTCCCCGGCCAGGATCGCCGCGTTGGAGCCGAAAACCCGGTTCGCGGTCGGCCGGTGCCGCCTGGTCAGGTCCCCGTCGAGCACGTCGTCGTGCAGCAGGGAGAAGTTGTGCACCAGCTCGACGGCCGCCGCGGCCGGGAGTGCGGCCTCGACGCACTCGTACTCGCCGCAGGTGTCGCTGGTGACCGCCGCGGCGGACAGCAGCACCAGCGCCGGACGCAGCGCCTTGCCGCCGTCCGCGGTCGTCGGTCTCCCGTGCTCGTCCCACCACCCGAAGTGGTAACCGGCGATCAGCCCCATCGACGGCGGCATCGCCTCGACCACCGCGCGGAGGGCGGGGTCCACCATGTTGCGGCTCCAGGCAAGCACGTCCCGTGCCGACCTGCCCGCGGTCATCGCCTCGACCGTGGCCATGTCGTCGCCCGCCCCGTCCTCAGTGGCCGATCTCGACGTTTTCCAGCACCCCGAGGGCGTCCGGCACCAGCACGGCCGCCGAGTAGTAGGCGCTGACCAGGTAGGAGATGATCGCCTTCTCGTTGACGCCGGTGAACCGCACGGACACGCCGGGCTCGTACTCGTCGGGCAACCCGGTCTGGCGCAGGCCGATCACGCCCTGGTCGTCCTCGCCGGTGCGCATCACGATGATCGACGAGGTGCGGGTGTCGGTGATCGGGATCTTGTCGCAGGGCAGCATCGGGACGCCGCGCCATGCCATCACCTGCCTGCCGTCGACCACGGTGCCCTCCGGGTAGAGGCCGCGCTTGTTGCACTCCCTGCCGAAGGCAGCGATCGTCTTGGGGTGGGCCAGGAAGTACCGCGACTTGCGCCTGCGGCACAGCAACTCGTCGAGGTCGTCCGGGGTCGGCGGGCCGCTGTGGGTGGGGATGCGCTGCTTGAGGTCGGCGTTGTGCAGCAGGCCGAACTCCCGGTTGTTGATCAGCTCGTGCTCCTGCAGCTCCTTGAGCGCCTCCACGGTGAGCCGCAACTGCTGCTCGGTCTGGTTCATCGGCTCGTTGTAGAGGTCCGCCACCCGCGAGTGCACCCGCAGCACGGTCTGCGCGACGCTGAGCTCGTACTCGCGCGGCTTCAGCTCGTAGTCCACGAACGTGCCGGGCAGCTCGTACTCGCCCTCCTGGCCCGCGGCGAGGTCGATCGCAGCCTCACCCTTCTTGTTCTGCGGGCGTTTCGGCGTGTTGACGTAGCGCTCGACCTGCGCCCGCAACGACTCCGACTGCGACACCAGGCGCTCGAACTCCTGCGCGGACAGGGTGAGCACGGTGCACGCGGTGACCGCCTTGACCGTGTAGGCCCACGGGGAGCTGTCCCCGGTGAGCACCTGGTCGCCGAAGTGGTCGCCGTCGATCATGGTGCCGACCACGACCGGGTCGCCGTACTTGCCGGGCGCGACCTGGTTCACCTTTCCGTGCGCCAGCAGGAAGATCTCGCCGGCGGCCTCACCGGCGCGGACCAGGGTGTCTCCCGGGGCGAACTCCTGCTGCCGGAACCGGTCGGCCAGGGCGTTGAGCACCTCGGCGTCGTCGAAGCCGCGCAGCAGCGGCAGCTCGCACAGCTCCGGCGGCACCACGCGGACCTCGGAACCGGTGTTGCTGAAGGACAACCGCCCGTCGCCGACCGCGAAGGTGAGCCTGCGGTTGACCCGGTAGGCGCCGCCCTTCGCCTCCACCCACGGCAGCACCCGCAGCAACCACCGCGGCGTGATGCCCTGCATCTGCGGGACCGACTTGGTCGTCGTCGCGAGGTTGCGCGCCGCCGCGGTTCCGAGGCTCAGCTGCTGGGCCTGCGGTGTCGCACCGATGTCCGTCTGCGTCACTGAAAAACACCACCGATTTCTGTCCGCGCCGTCAAAGCCGTTGCTGGGTATGGGAAAGTCCCCGCCGCCTTGGGGGACGGCGGCGGGGACGATGGCTCAGTTGAACCGGCCGAGCTCGACGTTCTCCAGGATGCCGAGCGCGTCCGGGACCAGGACGGCCGCCGAGTAGTAGGTGCTGACCAGGTAGGAGATGATCGCCTTCTCGTTGATGCCCATGAACCGCACGGACAGGCCGGGCTCGTACTCGTCGGGGATCTCGGTCTGGTGCAGGCCGATCACGCCCTGCTTCTCCTCGCCGGTGCGCAGCAGCATGATCGAGGAGGTGCCGCTCTGGCTCACCGGGATCTTGTTGCACGGCAGGATCGGGATCCCTCGCCACGAGGGCACCTTGTGCCCGCCGAGGTCAACCGCGTGCGGGTAGAGGCCGCGGCTGTTGCACTCCCTGGCGAACGCGGCGATCGCCTTGGGGTGGGCAAGGAAGGCGGTGGGGTCCTTCCACACCGTCGCCAGCAGCTCGTCCATGTCGTCCGGCGTCGGCGGCCCGGTCCGGGTGTGCATCCGCTGCTTGAGGTCGGCGTTGTGCAGCAGGCCGAAGTCGCGGTTGTTGACCAGCTCGTGCTCCTGGCGCTCGCGCAGGGCCTCGATGGTCAGCCGCAACTGCTGCTCGGTCTGGTTCATCGGCTCGTTGTAGAGGTCGGCGACGCGGGAGTGCACCCGCAGCACCGTCTGCGCCACGCTCAGCTCGTACTCGCGCGGCCTGAGCTCGTAGTCGACGAAGGTGCTCGGAAGGTCGTACTCGCCCTCCTGGCCCGCCGCGAGGTCTATGGCCGCCTCGCCGTGGTCGTTGTGCGGCTGGCCGAGCCGCTGGCGGAAGGCGGCGACGTGCGCCTGCAGGTCCTCGGACTGCTCCATGATCTGGTCGAAGGCGCTCTGCTGCAGCATCAGCACGGTGCACGCGGTCTTGGCCTTGACCGTGTACTCCCAGATGTCGCCTTCCGCGGCCAGGGTCTCGTCGCCGAAGTGGTCGCCGTCGGCGAGGGTGCCCAGCACGGTCTCGTCGCCGTACTCGCCGGTGCCGATCTTGGTCACCTTGCCGTGCGCGATCAGGAACGCCTGGTCGGAGCGGTTGCCGAACTCGACGATCACATCGCCGGGCTGGTACTCCTGCTGGACGAACCGGTCCGCGAGGGCGGAGAGCACCTCCTCGTCGTCGAAGCCGCGCAGCAGTGGCAGCTCGCAGAGCTCGGGTGGGATGACGCGGATGGTCGCCCCGGTGTTGGTGAAGGTGACCCGGCCGTCCCCGACCGCGTAGCTGAGCCTGCGGTTGACCCGGTAGGCACCACCAGCGGCCCGCACCCACGGCAGCACCTTCAGCAGCCAGCGCGAGGAGATGCCCTGCATCTGCGGGACCGACTTGGTCGTCGTCGCGAGGTTCCGCGCCGCGGCCGTCCCGAGGCTGAGCTGCCGGCTCGCCCCGTCGACCTCCCGGTCCGCCTGCACCGACTCGGTCACAACCGACACCACCAATCTCGATTACTGGAACACGGCAAAGAAGCCGGGTAAATCCGGCAGGGTCGTAAATCGGGAATCCGTCAGCACCGAATGCGTGCCAAATACGACGCGCTGACGGGTCCGAAGTTAGCATCGGACTTTGAAAGCCGTACAGTCACCCGTGTCAGTGACTCGAGAACGCACGTCACAATACGGCTGTCCGGCGCACAACCACTCGTTCGAATGGCCGGGCCGCCCCTCTTTCCGCTCTGGGTGACCGACAGCGACCGCACCGTTAGGACATGCGGGTGCCCTCCCGCCGACCACCGGCTCGGCCGAGCGGGTACACGCTGGTCCGAGTGGGCGAACGGCGGTTACGGCGTGGCTACCGGCACCCCGGAGCCGCGGAGCAGGTCGAGCGCGCGGTGGGTGATCCTGCGCATGTTCGACCGGCCCCCGCTCTCCACCCAGGTGCGCACGGACACCTCGATAACGGTCATTGTATTGGCGGATGCCAAAGTCGCGGCCAGCTCGGCGGAACGACCACCCATTCGCCGCGCGATTTCGGCCGCCAATTCCTCGCGCCAGCGCGAGGTGTTGTCGGAGAGCCGGGCCCTGGCCGAAGGGGTGCGCCAGGCTAGCTCGTAGACGGCGATAATGCGATCCCCGGATTCGGCGACGGTGCGCAGCACATAGTCCAGGAGTTTGTACAACGCCTGCGGAACCGGCATATCGGCGGGTTGCGCCCGCAGCACGTCCAGTGCTTCGTCCAGCCGCTGTTCGACGAAGGTCAGCAGCAGCGCTTCCTTGGTCGCGTAGTAGCGGTAGAGCGTGCGCGGGCCGACCTCGGCCGCGGCGGCGATCTGCTCCATGGTGGTCGCGGCGAAACCCTGGGCGGTGAACAGCTCGAAGGCGGTGTCGGCGATGAGCTGCCGGGTGCGCTCCATCTTGGTCTCGCGAAGCCCCACCGCCGCCTCCTCCTCGCTGTTCCGCGGGCGCGCAGGTTACCAGCGTTGCCAGCGGTCCGCCGATGATGGCAGTCTTGGCCACGTGGCAGTGCCTGCCACTTTTGCGAGAGGAGTCGGCGATGACCGCGACCAGGGGAACCTTCCCCGTCGACCGCGACCCGGCCCGTCCGCTCGACCCGGCGCCCGGGTACCGGGAGCTGGGCGAGCGGGCCGCGCCGGTGTCCTGCCCGATCGGGGTGGACGCCCGGGTGCTCACCCGGCACTCCGACATCCGCACCGCGCTCGCCGACCGCAGGCTCAGCTCGCGCGGCGCGCCGTCCAACCACGTCGTCCCGGGTGCAGACCCGGACGAGCCGGTGTCCCCCGGCGTGCTGCTGCGGCTGGACGGTCCCGAGCACGCCCGGCTGCGCAGGCTGCTGATCCCGGAGTTCACCGTGCGCCGGATCGAGGCGCTGCGCCCGGCGATCGCCCGGCTGGTCGACGAGCACGTCGACGCGATGCTGGCGAGCACC
The DNA here is from genome assembly GCF_900103775.1 of Allokutzneria albata. Taxonomy (GTDB): domain Bacteria; phylum Actinomycetota; class Actinomycetes; order Mycobacteriales; family Pseudonocardiaceae; genus Allokutzneria; species Allokutzneria albata. Next base: position 2,918,935 of record NZ_LT629701.1, read on the forward strand.
GAGCCGGTCGACCTGTACCGCGACTTCGCGCTGCCCATCCCGTCGCTGGTGATCTGCGAGCTGCTCGGCGTGCCCTACGCCGACCGCGACTCCTTCCAGCAGCAGAGCGCGCTGCTGGTCGGCGTCGGCGGGGACCCGGGCGCCACCGCGGCCGCCGCGATGGAGGTCCAGCAGTTCATGGCGCAGCTGGTGCTGTCGAAGATGGAGCATCCGACCGACGACCTGCTGGGCAGGCTGATCCGGCGCGCTGCCGAGACCGGTGAGCCGCTAACCGTCGAGGAACTGGTCTCGCTCGGCGTGACCCTGCTCATCGCCGGGCACGAGACCACGGCGAACATGATCGCGCTGAGCACGCTGGCCCTGCTGCGCCAACCGGAGCAGCTGGCCGCGCTGCGCTCCGACCCGGCACTCGCGCCGAGCGCCGTCGAGGAGCTGCTGCGCTACCTCTCGATCGTCCACTTCGGACTCTTCCGGTACGTCACCGAGGACGTGGAGATCGGCCAGGAGACCATCCGCGCGGGTGAGTGGCTGGTCGCCGCGCTGTCCGCGGGCAACCGCGAGGAGGCGGTGTTCCCGGACCCGGACCGGCTCGACCTGACCCGCAACGCGCGCAGCCACCTGGCTTTCGGGCACGGGGTGCACCAGTGCCTCGGCCAGCAGCTGGCCCGGGTCGAGCTGCAGGAGGTGTTCACCAGGCTGTACCCGCGCATCCCCACGCTCCGGCTGGCCGTGCCCTTCGAGGAGATCCAGTTCAAGGACGACGCGTTGGTGTACGGCGTCCGCTCACTGCCTGTTGCTTGGGACTGACCGCACTGCCGTGAAGAACTCGCGGATGTCGTGCGCCAGCAAGTCAGGTGCGTCCTGGGCGGCGTAGTGCCCACCGCGGTCGTACTCGTTCCAGGACACGATGTTGTGGTGGTGCTCGGAGAAGACCCGGATCGAGGGAAGATCGCCCGGGAACCGGGCAACTCCCACCGCAACGGTGGTGAGGATGGCGTCGTTGTCCAGGCCGTGCTCGTGCATGGCCTGGGCGTTCCAGCCCAGCAGTCCGACGGGTGAGTCGGCCAGCGTGTGCGCGAGGGTCTGCGGCTGCTGGGCCTGAACGACGCCTCCCTGTGCCAGGCCACACCTCATGGGCGTTGTCCGCAGGGAGAACGGAGCCGCGCGCCGGGACCGGACACCCACCCCGTGTGAGCTAGGTCTCAGACACAAGGTCGAGGAAGGCGTCGAGGACGGGCGAGATCCGGTCGGGGCGCCAAGCGGCGGACATGAGGGCCGGGGTGGTAGTGCCGGTGAGGCGGAGGAAGCGGACGTCCTCCGAGCGCAGGCGTTGCGCGGACGCCGGAACCACCGCAACGCCGATCCCACCGGCGACCAGGCCGACGATCGTCTGCATCAACCAGACCTCGCGCTGCGCCACGCGGGGCGTGAAACCGTTGGCGGCACAGGACTCCGCGATGATCCCGTGCAGTCCGGGCATGCGGTGGCGGGTGGGCAGGACGAACTGCTCCTCCGCCAGCTCCCTCATGTCCACTGTGGACTTCCCGGCCAGCCGGTGCGCGGCGGGGACCGCGAGCACCAGCGGGTCCTCCGCAACGCAGCGCGTCTGCAGCGCGGGGTCGGCGAAGCCCCGCGAGAGGTAGCACAGGCCGACGTCGATGCGCTGCTCGTGCAACGAGTCCAGCACCTGGTCCGGCCGCATCTCGTTGAGGTACAACGTGATCTCGGGGTGGCTCGCCTTGAACTCGCGGAGGATCGGCGGCAGCACCTCCAGTGCGGCCGACGGGACGAAGCCCAGGGCAAGGCGCCCCACGGTGCCCGTGCCGACCGAGCGGACGAGCTGGCTCGCCTGGTCGACCGAGCCGAGGATGCGGCGGGCCTCGTCGTAGAGCAGCGCGCCAGCGTCGGTGAGCCGGACCCCGCGCGAGGACCGGTCGAGCAGGCGGACGCCGAGCTCCTTCTCCAGCTTGCGCAGCTGCACGCTCAGCGGCGGCTGGGCCATGCACAGCCGCTCCGCCGCCCTGGTCAGGTTCAGCTCCTCCGCGACGACGACGAAGTACCGCAGGTGCCGCAGTTCCATACGCGCAGAGTATGGCAACGGCGGCAGGTCGGTATTGGACATCGGGCTCGGTGCGACGCAGGCTGGGGGCATGCGCGCGTTCCGCTACGAGTCCCTGCCCGGTCGTGTCGTGTTCGGCGTGGACAGCGCGCTCGACGTCGCCTCGGAGATCAGCGGGCAACGGGTGCTGGTGCTCGCCACTCCGCGCGGGCTTCCCCTGGCTCGCCGCCTCGCCCAGCCTCTCGGCGATCGCGTGGCCGGCGAGTTCACGGCCGTGCGCGAGCACGTTCCGGTCGCCGTCGCCGAGCAGGCCGTCGCGTGCGCGCGATCGCTCGGGGCCGACTGCCTCCTCGCGATCGGCGGTGGGTCCACTGTGGGCACTGCGAAGGCGATCGCGCTGGAGCTGCGGCTACCCATTGTCGCAGTGCCGACGACGTACGCGGGCTCGGAGATGACCCCGGTGTGGGGCATGACTTCCGCTGACGGCAAGCGCACCGGCCGAAGCCTCGACGTGTTGCCCTCGCTCGTGGTCTACGACCCTTCGCTGACGATGGGCCTGCCGCGCGAGCTGACCGTGACCAGCGCGATGAACGCCATGGCGCACAGCGTCGAAGGCGTCTACGCGGCGGGCGCGAACCCGATCAGTTCGCTGATGGCCGTGGAGAGCGTTCGCGCTCTGGCGTCGGGTCTGCAGGCAAAGGACGGTTTGGAGGCGCGCACGTCGCTCCTTTACGGCGCGTACCTCGCAGGCGCGGTGTTCGCCGTGGCGGGTTCCGGGCTGCACCACAAGATCTGCCATGTGCTCGGCGGCGCGTACGCCCTGCCGCACGCGGCGACGCACACGGTGGTACTGCCGCACGTCGCCGCGTTCATGGACGGCCCCGCGCTCGCTCCGATCGCTTCCGCACTCGACGCTCTCACGGCCGCGGAGGGCCTGCGCGCGCTCGCTCGGCGGGTCGAGGCGCCGACTTCCTTGGTGGACATCGGTTTCGATCCTGCGAAGCTGGCGGAGGCGGCGTCTCTTGTCGCGGCTCGGGTGGATGTTGCCGAGGATGCGATTCGCGGGTTGCTGGCGGCGGCGCTTTGAGCGGGCTGTTTTCCGGCGTGGGGCCGGCTTGGATCCCGTCTTCCGTTTGCTGGGACTTGCGTTTGGGCTGAAACCGTTGGTGTGCAGGCAAATGATCGAGGCGGAACTCGACCCCATCGCCGAGCCCGCACCGTTCTAGCCCGGGTGTGACTTGAGGCGCGCCAGGACGGCCTCGCAGGCCTCGCCGAAGACCTTCAACTGCTCCGGGGTGAGCGCGTCGACGAACCACTCGCGCACGTTGGCCACGTGCTGCGGCGCGGCGCCCACGATCGCGGCGCGACCCTCCTCGGTGAGCACCACGTCGGAGTACCGGGTGTCCTCGGCGCACTGCTGCCGCTCGACGAGTCCGCGCTGCGCCATCCGGCTGAGCTGGTGGGAGATCCGGCTCTTCTCCCACTGCGTCGCCTCCCCCAGCTCGAAGGCGCGCATCCGCCCGTCCGGCGCCTCGGACAGCTCGACCAGGATTCGGTAGTCCGCCGGGGACAGCCCGAAGTCGCGCTGGAGGCTGGCGCCGAGGCGGGAGCTGAGCATCGTCTCCATCGCCTTGTAGGCGCGCCACGCGCGGTGCTGCTCCTCGGTCAGCCACACGGGTTCGGTCACACACCCAGCGTACTCCCCAGGTTGACGTGTCACCTGAGGCTCACTAGGTTCAGGTTGACACGTCAATCCGAGGGTGCGGAGCAGGACATGAGCGAGCAGAAGATCATCGCGGTCGCGGGGGCCACCGGGGCGCAGGGCGGCGGCATCGCCAGGGCGATCCTGGCCGAGCCCGGGTCCGGCTTCACCGTGCGCGCGCTGACCAGGGACCCGGAGTCGGCCGCAGCCAAGGAACTGGCCGCGCTCGGCGCCGAGGTGGTGCGCGCCGACTTCTACGACGAGGCCAGCGTGCACAGCGCCTTCGCGGGCGCCTACGGGGCCTTCCTGGTGACGAACTTCTGGGCGCACGGTTCCGCGGACAAGGAGCGCGAGGAGATCGAGGTGCTGGTCCGCGCCGCGAAGGCCGCCGACCTCCAGCACGTGGTCTGGTCGACGCTGGAGGACACCCGCGAACTCCTGCCGCTGGACGACCCGCGCATGCCGGTGCTCCAGGAGCGCTACAACGTGCCGCACTTCGACGTGAAGGGCGCGGCCAACGAGTTGTTCACCGAGGCGGGCATCCCGACGACCTTCCTCAACACCACCTACTACTTCCAGTCCTTCATCTCCTTCTTCGCTCCGAAGCGCGGCGAGGACGGCGTGCTCGCGCTGAGCCTGCCCCTGGAGGACGGCAAGCTCCTGTCGGGCATCGACTCCGAGGACATCGGTCGCACGGCGTTCGGAATCCTCAAGCGGGGCAAGGAGTTCGTCGGCCGCACGGTCAGCATCGCGGGCGCGCACCTCACCGGCGCGCAGTACGCGGAGAAGTTCTCGGCGGCCCTCGGCGAGCCGGTCCGGTTCCAGTCGGTGCCCTACGACCTGTTCCGCACCTTCGACTTCCCGGGCGCGGTGGAGATCGCCAACATGTTCCATTACTACGGCGACTTCGAGGCGGAGTTCACCGGGGCACGGGACCTGGACCTGGTGCGCGAGCTGAACCCGGCGCTGAAGGACTTCGACACCTGGCTGGCCGCCAACGCCGCCGAGTTCCGGGAGTCCTGACCGGGCTCAGGGGATGCTGAGCTCGACGATGAGGGCTGGGTGGTCGGTGGTGCCACCCATGCTCATCGTGCTGCTCTTGGCGAAGGCGAGCTTCGTCGACGCGAACACGTGCTGCAGCGCGCCGTCGCCCTTGCGGTAGAAGCCGGTCCGGTTGCAGCTCTGCGCGTCGGGATTTCCCTTGTAGCGCAGGTTCATGTCGCCGGAGAACAGCGCGGGCGTCGTCCGCGCGTAGCCTTCGACGCGGGACATCAGCTCCTTGCACTGCGCCAGTGCGACGTTGCCGTCCCTGGCCGACAGATGCGTGGTGCAGGCGCTGACCCGCCCACCGGGCAAGCATCCCCAGCTGCGCTTCTCCGAGCCCGCGTCCTGGTTCTGGTAGATGCCGCCCACCCCCGCCGACGAGCCCGCGAGCGCCGCGGCAACCAGGATCGCGTTGCCGTAGTCCTGGCCGTTCTTGCACTTCACCGGGTTGCCGTTGCTGCGCGCGGCGGCGAACAACGACTTCACCTGGCCCATCGCGGCGCCGAGCGGGGCGACGTCGCCGGAGCAGATCTCGTTGAGCGACAACACCTGCGGCTTGACGGAGGTGATGACCTCCTTTGCCCTGGCCATCACCCGGTCACCGGTGTAGCACCCGGCGAGGCCGCTGTGGCACAGGTTGAGCTGGAGAACCTTGACCGGCGTCGCCGCGGCGGCGGCCGGGGCGACGCAGACGCCGGCGGCGAGGGTGACCGCGAGGACGCTCAGCAACTGCCGGGTCGGCATGGGACCTCCTGCGTGAAGTGGTGACCGCGATCGTCCCCCGAGCGGTGAATCGTTGGCAACGCCTCTCCGCGTGGTGGTAAAACTCCCAGGTGAGCTGGAGGATGCGGGCCCTCGACCTGGAAGACGACCGAACGGCTCAAGCCGTGCACCGGATCGGGCTACGCGCCTACCGCGTCGAGGCGGAACTGATCGGCTTCGACGGGATTCCCGCCCTGCACGAGACGCTGGCGCAGATGCGCGCCGAACCGCTGCGCTGGCTGGGCGCGGTCATCCCGGACGGCGAGCCGGTGGCCTTCCTCGCGTGGCGGCGCACTCCCGGCGGCGAGGTCGACATCGACCGCCTGTGCGTCGATCCCGGCTGGTTCCGCAAGGGCTTGGCCGGCGCGCTGGTCGACGAGGTGCTGCGGGAGGACGGGCCGGTGATCGTCTCCACCGGAGCGGCCAACACACCGGCGATCACCCTCTACGAGCGCAAGGGCTTCGTGCGCACCGGCACGATCAGCCCGGCCCCCGGGCTCGATCTCGCGACCTTCCGGCTCGACCGCGCTTGACCCTGCCGCTGGCGGCAGGGTTGGACGATCCCCGGCATGAGCAGAACAGTCCTGGTCACCGGGGCCGGAACGGGAATCGGCCGAGCCACCGCGCTGACCTTCGCCAAGCAGGGCGCGAACGTCGTGGTCGTCGGCAGGCGGCCGGAACCGCTCGCCGAGGTCGCCGCGCACGACGAGGCCGTCCACGTGATCGCCGCCGACATCACCGGGCCCGGCGCGCCCGAGCGGATCGTCGCCGAGACGGTCGAGCGCTTCGGAGGGCTCGACGTGCTGGTCAACAACGCCGGAATCGTCCGAAGTGGACAGTTGGGCGAGATCACCCCGGGGTCGATCTCCGAGCAGCTGGCCACGAACTTCGTCGCGCCGGTCCTGCTCACCCAGGCCGCCGTCCCGCACCTGAGGCGGGACGGCGGCGTCGTGGTGAACGTGTCCACGGCGGTCGCCCAGCGCGGCTGGCCGACGAGTTCGGTCTACGCGGCGACGAAGGCCGCCGTGGACACCTTCACGCGGAGCTGGGCCGTGGAGCTGGCGCCCCTGGGCATCCGCGTGGTCGCCGTGGCGCCCGGCGCGATCGACACGCCGATCGCCGAGCACCAGGGGCTCTCCGCCGGGCAACGCGCGGCGACGCGGGCCTGGCAGATGGAGCACACCCCGCTCAAGCGCATCGGCTCCGCCGAGGAAGTAGCGTGGGCGATCGCCGGGCTGGCCTCGCCGAACGCGAGCTTCGTGACCGGTGTCGTGCTACCGGTGGACGGCGGTGCCGTCGTGGCGTGAAAGCGGGGGTCGCGGGATGCGGATCGGCGAGCTGGCCGAGGCGACGGGGGTCACGCCCCGCGCGCTGCGGCACTACGAACAGGCCGGGTTGATCACCTCGCGCCGGCTCGCCAACGGCTACCGCGACTACCCGGAGTCGGCGGTGGCGCGCGTGCGCAACCTCCGCCTGCTGCTCGACTTCGGGCTCACCTTGGAGGACGCGGAGTTCTTCCACGGCTGCCTGGACGGCGACCTGCTGGCCGGGCCGCCGTCCGAGGCCGGGCTGGACGTGGTGCGCAGGCGACTGGACGTGCTGGAGCAGCGGATCACCGCCCAGCTCGCGCAGCGCGACCGGCTGCGCGACGCCCTGGCGCGGTTCAGCCCTGAGTCGGGAACCACTCGCCGTGGAAGCCCGCGGGCACTCGAACCGGAAGGTGCACCACGGCAACCGGTTCGGCGCTGAGCGTGCCCGCGTCCAGCACGACCAGGTCCGTCCGGTCGCGCTCGGCGTCGTGCACGAGGCTCAGCAGCCACCCGTCGTCCTCGGCGGAGTCCTGCGCGCGCGGCACGAAGACGGCTTCACCGGCGTAGCGCGCGGCTCCGAAGTCGTGCACCTGCGTGGTCTTCGAAACGCGGTCGTGCTTGGCGATCCCGCGCCCGGCCAGGTTGCCGACCTCGCCGTGGTGCAGCGCGACACCGTAGCTGTAGCGGTGCTCCGCGCCGATGAGCCGTTCGTCGATCCTCGGGAACTCTCCCGCGACGTCGTCGACCTGTCCACTGTGGACCGTTCCGGTGGTGAGGTCGAAGGTCCAGCGCCACAGCACCGGCGGCACCTCGATCGGCTTCCACCACGTGGAGTCGAACACGCGCTCGTGACGGAACGCTTCCAGCACAACGCGATCGCCGTCCTCGTAGGCGTTGGCCGTGTGGTAGACGTAGCACGGCTCGATCTCGAACCAGCGGATGTCGGCGTTGCTGCCGTAGCGCGGCATCAGCCCGATCCTGGCCTGGCGCCCGTTCTGCCAGACGTACGGGTAGTGCCCCTGTTTCGCGGCGTCCATGGAGAAGGTCACCGGCAGGTCGTAGACGATGACGTGGTTCGCCGTGAGCGCGGTGTCGTGGATCATCGGCTTGTCGTCGATCTCGATGCGCTCGACCGCCGTCACCACGCCGTCCGCGCCGACCGCGACGAGCTGGCCGCCCGTTTCCGCCACCGAGTAGGTCACCGCGAACAGCTCCCCCGTGCGGGGATCGCGCTTGCTGTGCGCGGCGAAGCCGTGCGGCAGCTTGCCCTCGAAGTCGTTGTAGGACACCGTCGCCAGCTGCTCGTCCAGCACGACCGGGAGCGCGCCCGCCTCCGACACCGCCATCAGCTTGCCCGCGTGGCGGATCACGTGGGTGTTGGCCGTGTCGTGGGTCGCCGTGGTCGGGCCGAGCACCGGCGCTTCACCGAGCAGTCCCGTGACGCTCGGCGTGCGCACCCAGCGGTTGCGGTACCACTGCGCCACCCCGTCCCGCAGGCGGATGCCGTGCACCATGCCCGAGCCCATGAACGGGTGGTAGTGCACCGGGTCCTGCGCCCCGATCGCGTTGGGGCCGATCCGCAGGTACCGCCCGTCCAGCTCCCCCGGCAGCGCTCCGGTGATCCGCAGGTCGTACGCCGTGGTCTCGACGTCAACGGGTCCGTGGTTCCCGCCGAGGTACGGGTTCTCCACTGGGGCAAGAGTCATCACGGCCTCCAAAACGCTGTTTTGAATGAAACGTAACAGCGTTTCAAGGCATCGGCAAGGTCGCTCGTGACAGGGCCGACGACTCACCCGGGGGCGGGGCTCCGCGCGACCCCGGACGCACCGAATGGCTCATTCAGTGCGTTGAACACACCGAATGAGTCATTCAGGACGAAAGCGCGGGGGTCAGGGGGCGGAGCGGGGGGCGTAGGGCTTGGTGGCGCGGGTGGTGGAGCCGGCGGCGAAGGCGTAGGCCAGCATCTCGTTCTCGTACTCGACCTTCGCCCTGGTCAGCGGGATGCGCCTGCGGGCGACGTCGATCAGGCGGTGCCGCAGGACGGCGGCGTCGCGGAGCGCGATGTTGGCGCCCTCGCCGCGCCCGGGCGGGACGGTGTGCACGGCGTCGCCGAGCAGGGTCACGTTGCCGACGCTCCACCGCTCCACCGGGCGGGCCATGCGCATGGGCATGCCGATGGTCTCGGCCGGGTTGGCCTCGGCGATGATCTGGCGCAGCGCGGGGTGCCAGTCGGCGACGAGGTCGCGCGCGACCCAGTGCGGGGACAACGCACCCGGATCGCCGTGCAGCGAGATCGACCAGGACAGGTAGTCCGGGACGGCGGTGAGCCCGGGAACACGGCGCACCCGGCAGGTGGCGACCGACATCGAGCTGCCGTCCGGGCCGAGCACCCGCGAGACGGTGTCCACCAGGATGTCCGGCAGCCAGGACGCGAAGTCCGGGCGCAGGACGGTCCGCCCGCGCAGCGAGTAGCCGACCACGTCGAACTCGGCGTCGGGCACGGCCTGGCCGCGCACCACCGAGTCCGTGCCGTCCGCGCCGACGAGCAGGTCCCCGACCGCGGTGAGCCCGTCGGCGAGCTGGACCCGGACGCGCCCGCCGGACACCTGGTCGTAGCCGGTCACGGCGCGGCCGAACTGCACCCGGTCGCCCAGACCGGCGAGCAGGATCTCGCGCAGCGTCAGCCGGTTGAGCACGTAGCCGGAGTCGGCCCTGGGCAGCGGCTTGGCGAACTTGGGCTCCAGGTCCGTGGTCAGGAAGGTCATCAGCGTGGCCGGGGCGATCGAGGACCGCTCGCACAGCTCGACCAGCGCACCCGGCAGGCAGTCCCGCAGCGCGCGCTCGCCGTCGGCGTTGACGACCATGCGATAGCCCTGATCACCGTCGCGCGCGTGCGCGTGGCGCTCGAAGACGGTCACCCCGATACCGGCCTTCGCCAGACCCTGGGCCAGGCACAGCCCACCGATGCCGGCGCCCGCGACGAGCACGTGCAACTGCCGGGGCTGGCTCTCGGCCGGTAACTGGTGGGCCGGTGGCTGCATCGCGACACCTCTCTTGCGGGATCGGCAAACCATAGCGAGATCGGCGTAACACGCGCGGGTGAGCACGCTGCCCGGTCGATCGGATGCGACGACCGGTTCCTTCCCACGTCACGGTGCTGACGAGGGCCGCCGAACGAGTGGTGGGCCCCGACGCAGGGTGACCGCGACGGCCCGATCGTGGGTCCGATCGTTGCCTGAGTGGGGACAAAACGACAGCGTCGAGGGCGGAACGGGCCGTCGCCCGGACCGGTCCGGGCGACCGCTCACCGACCTGCGTGTTCAGATGCCTGATCACACCTGGTCGCGCTCTCACCAACCGGGCAGAATTCGGGCGTCACCGAAGCGGGTGTGGCACTGGCCACACCCCGTGAGCGGTGTTAGACCTATCCCCAGCCCGAATGGGCAGGGCTGAAGTCCGAACGGTCAGACGGGGCGGAGGGATCGTGCAGATGCAAGCCGAGGAGCGCAAGCGGCGGATCCTGGCCAAGGCCCGCGCCGACGGCAAGGTCGACGTCATGGAGGTCGCCGCCGAACTGGCGGTGGCGCCGGAGACGGTGCGCAGGGACCTGCGCGCGCTCGGCGAGCACGGCCTGGTCCGGCGCACCCACGGCGGCGCGCTCCCGGTGGAGAGCGCCGGCTTCGAGACCGGGCTGGAGTTCCGCTCCGCCTCGATGGTCCCGGAGAAGCGCCGGATCGCCCGCGCCGCGGCGGACCGGCTCGACGACGCCGAGACCGTCTTCATCGACGAGGGCTTCACCCCGCAGCTGATCGCCGAGGCGCTGCCGACGACGCGGCCGCTGACCGTGATCACCGCGTCGCTGCCGACCGCGGCGGCGCTGTCCACCTCGCCGTCGACGACGGTGCTGCTGCTCGGCGGCCGGGTCAGGGGGCGCACCCTGGCCACGGTCGACCACTGGGCGCTGCGGATGCTCGCCGACATGGTCATCGACCTGGCCTACCTCGGCGCCAACGGCATCTCCCGCGAACACGGGCTGACCACACCGGACCCGGTGGTCAGCGCGGTGAAGGCGCAGGCGGCCCAGGTGTCCCGGCGGCGGATCTTCGTCGGCGTGCACACCAAGTTCGGCGTCGCCAGCTTCAGCCGCTTCGCCGCCGTCTCGGACTTCGAGGCGATCATCACCGACACCACCCTCACCCCGGCCGAGGCGCACCGCTACGCCGCGCTCGGCCCGAAGGTGATCAGGACCTAGCACCCGCACACCGCTGCCAGGGCCGCCGCGCGCGGTGGCCCTCGTTCCGCGCTGCCCGGAAGGACCGACAATGACGTCATTCACGCGGCTGGCCGCCGCGGCCCTCGCCGTGCTCCTCGGCACCACGGCGTGCGCGGGCGCCGGGGGCATCGGCGACCCGGACGACCCCGAGTCGATCAACGTGCTCATGGTCAACAACCCGCAGATGCTGGACATCCAGAAGCTGACCGCGGAGCACTTCACCCGGCGCACGGGGGTGAAGGTGAACTACACCGTGCTGCCCGAGAACGACGTGCGGGACAAGATCAGCCAGGACTTCACCAGCCAGGCCGGGCAGTACGACGTGGCGACGCTGAGCAACTACGAGGTGCCGATCTACGCCAAGAACGGCTGGCTGGAACCGCTTGACCCCTACATCGCGGCGGATCCGGGCTTCGACCAGAACGACGTCCTGGAACCGATCCGGCAGTCACTGACCGCCGCCGACGGCAAGGTCTACGCGCAGCCGTTCTACGGCGAGTCCTCGTTTCTCATGTACCGCAAGGACGTCTTCGCCGCGAAGGGCATCTCGCTGCCGGAACGGCCGACCTGGCACCAGGTCGCGGAGGCCGCGGCGAAGGCCGACGGGGCGGAGCCCGGCATGAAGGGGATCTGCCTGCGCGGCCAGCCCGGCTGGGGTCAGCTGATGGCGCCGCTGACCACCGTGGTCAACACCTTCGGCGGCACCTGGTTCACCAAGGACTGGCAGGCCACAGTGGACGCACCGGAGTTCGTCGAGGCCACGAAGTTCTACGTGGACCTCGTGCGCGAGCACGGTGAGGCAGGCGCGCCGCAGGCCGGGTTCGCCGAGTGCCTCAACAACATGACGCAGGGCAAGGTCGCCATGTGGTACGACGCGACCTCCGCGGCGGGGCTGCTGGAGGCGGCGGACTCGCCGGTGCGCGGCAAGCTCGGGTTCGCGCAGGCGCCCGTCGTGCGCACCAAGAGCTCGGGCTGGCTCTACACGTGGGCGTTCGCCGTGCAGAAGGCCAGCAAGAAGCACCAGGCTGCGTGGAAGTTCCTGTCCTGGGCCTCGGGCAAGGACTACGAGCGGGTGGTCGGCGAGGCGAAGGGCTGGTCGAGCATCCCGGACGGCAAGCGCTCCTCCACGTACGCGCGACCGGAGTACCTGAAGGAGACGGGGTCCTTCGCGGAGCAGACCAGGATCGCGATCTCCTCGGCGAACCCGCGCGATCCCGGCGTACAACCCAGGCCCGCCAACGGGATCCAGTTCGTCGGCATCCCCGAGTTCACCAACCTCGGCACGCAGGTCTCCCAGGAGGTCAGTGCGGCCATCGCCGGGCGGGGCACGGTCGAGGACGCCCTGCGCGCGGCACAACGACTGGCCGACAAGGTCGCGGCGAAGTACCGGAAGAGCTAGGGAGAGCGGAAATGGTCACCACTGCCCCGGTGCGCGCCTCCGTGAAGGCCCCGCCGAAGCCACCGAAGGGACTCGGCGCCGCGGCGCGCTGGGCCCGGCGGGCACCGCTGCTGCCCGCGCTGATCTTCACCATCGCCGTGACGCAGCTGCCGTTCGTCGCCACGCTGGTCATCTCGTTCCTGCAGTGGAACTCACTGGCCCCGGAGAACCGCGGGTTCGCCGGCCTGGACAACTACATCGCGGTGATCACCGATCCGAACCTGCGGTCCTCGGTGCTCACCACGGTGCTGCTGACCGCGAGCGTGGTGCTGATCAGCCTGCTGCTCGGCCTGGGCATCGCGTTGCTGCTGGACCGGAAGTTCCGCGGCCGCGGCCTGGTGCGCACCATGATGATCGCGCCGTTCCTGGTGGTGCCGGTCGCCGCGGCGCTGCTGTGGAAGCACGCGCTCTACAACCCGGAGTACGGCCTGTTCAACGGGGTCCTGAAGTGGATCTTCGGTGAGTCGGCCGCGCAGCCGGACTGGATCAGCACGATGCCGCTGACCGCGGTGATCGCCGCGCTGGTCTGGCAGTGGACGCCGTTCATGATGCTGATCCTGTTGGCAGGACTGCAAAGCCGCCCGCACGACGCGGTCGAGGCGGCCTTCATCGACGGGGCCAGCGGTTTCCAGGTCTTCCGCTACCTGACGCTGCCGCACCTGCGGCAGTACCTGGAGCTGGGCGGGCTGCTCGGCTCGATCTACATCGTGCAGAACTTCGACGCGGTCTTCACCATCACCTCGGGTGGCCTCGGCACCGCGAACCTGCCGTACACGATCTACCAGACCTTCTACCAGGCGCACGACTACGGCCAGGCGTCCGCCGCGGGGGTCGTCGTGGTGATCGGCTCGATCCTGATCGCCAGCTTCGCCCTGCGCGCGGTGTCCTCCCTGCTCCGAGACGAGGTCAAGTGATGAAGCGTGTCTGGAAACCCTGGGGAGCCCTGGCCTGGTTGTCCGGCATCCTGTTCGTGCTGCCGGTGCTGTGGATGGTGCTGACCTCCTTCCACACCGAGTCCGACGCGGCGACCAATCCGCCGTCGCTATTCGCGGGCCTGTCGTTGCAGGGCTACGAGGAGTTCTTCGGCGCGAGCACCGGCCAGAGCCCGTGGCCGCCGCTGATCAACTCGGTCAGCGCGAGCGTGGGCTCGACCGTGCTCGTTCTGCTGCTGGCCATCCCGGCCGCGTACGCGCTGTCGATCCGGCCCGTGCAGAAGAGCTCGGACGTGCTGTTCTTCTTCCTCACCACCAAGATGCTGCCGATGGTCGCCGGGCTGCTGCCGATCTACCTGATCGCCCAGTACAGCGGGCTGTTGGACAACGTCTCGTTCCTGGTGGTGCTCTACACGTCGATGAACCTGCCGATCGCGGTGTGGCTGATGCGCTCCTTCCTCGCGGAGATCCCGAAGGAGATGCTGGAGGCGGCCGCGCTGGACGGGGCCGGGCTGGTCACCACGCTGCGCCGGGTCGTCGCCCCCGTCGCCGTCCCCGGGATCGCCGCGACCGCGCTGATCTGCTTCATCTTCAGCTGGAACGAGCTGTTGTTCGCCCGCGTGCTGACCGGCGTCGTCGCCGGGACCGCACCGGTCTTCCTCACCGGTTTCGTCACGAGCCAGGGCCTGTTCCTGGCCAAGATGTGCGCGGCGGCGACGATCGTGTCGCTGCCCGTGCTCGTCGCCGGTTTCGCCGCCCAGGACAAACTCGTCCAGGGCCTTTCGCTAGGAGCAGTGAAGTAATGAGAGCCGCCGTCATCTCCGCGCCCGGCGAGGTCGAGGTCACCGAGGTGCCCGACCCGGCGCCGGGCGCGCGGCAGGTCGTCGTGAAGGTCTCGGCCTGCGGGCTGTGCGGCACGGATCTGCACATCCTGCAAGGAGAATTCGCGCCCACCCTGCCCGTGGTGCCCGGCCACGAGTTCGCAGGCGAGGTCGTGGAGATCGGCAGCGCGGTCACCGAGCTCGCGGTCGGCGACCGGGTCGCGGTGGACCCGTCGCTGTACTGCTACGAGTGCCGCTACTGCCGCGCGGGCCGCAACAACCTGTGCGAGCGGTGGGCCGCGATCGGCGTGACCACCGCGGGCGGCGCGGCGGAGTACGCGGTCGCTCCGGTGGCCAACTGCGTCAAGCTCCCCGCGCACGTCCGCACCGAGGACGCCGCGCTCATCGAGCCGCTTTCGTGCGCCGTGCGCGGTTACGACATCCTGCGCGCGCAGCTGGCCAGCCGGGTGGTGATCTACGGGTCCGGCACCATGGGGCTGATGATGCTGGAGCTGGGCAAGCTCACCGGCGCGGCCAGCATCGAGATGATCGACGTCAACCCCGAGCGGCTGGCCACCGCGACGAAGCTGGGCTGCACCGCCGTCGCCACCAGTGCCGACGAGCTGGACCGGCCGGAGGGCTGGGACGTGGTGATCGACGCGACCGGCAACGAGAAGGCCATCCAGGACGGCCTCGGCCGCGTCGCCAAGGGCGGGACTTTCCTGCAGTTCGGGGTGTCCGACTACGCCGCGCGTGCGACCATCGAGCCGTACAAGATCTACAACCAGGAGATCACCATCACCGGCTCGATGGCCGTGCTGCACTCCTACGAGCGGGCCGCCGACCTGTTCGCGGCGGGCGTGCTCGATCCGGAGATCTTCATCAGTCACCGGCTGCCGCTGGGCGAGTACGCGTCCGCCCTGGAGGCGTTCAAGCGCGGCGAAGGCCGCAAGATCCAGGTCCTGCCGGGGGTGTGACCACCCGGCCACCAGGAAGGGCCCGCGGCCCGACTCACCCCCCAGGAGTCGGCCGCGGGCCCTTTCCCTGTGTCGTGCAACGGACTCGGACCGGCCTGGCCGCCGTCATGCCGTTGCCGTCCGTCATCCCGTTCTCCTGTGGCTCGTCCCAGCCGTGGGTCCAGAGGTCCCGCCCCGCGACGGTTTGACTGCTCGTATGAAGCGATCGCCGACTCCACCTGCTCGGCGGCCACGATCCGCGATCGCCGGCTTGTTCCGGCAAGCTCGGACCGCTCACCGCCGGGACACCCGACCGGCCCGACCTCCATGACGACCACCAACCCGCACGACCCCTTGTAATCACCCAATTGGGTAAAACCAATCCGACCTGAGCCGAATGATGAAGTTGATTCAGCGAAATCCTTGCTTGTTTTCCCCGATGGCCAGCCCGATAGCTTGGATGTGAGCTGCAACACAACATTCAACATCAACTCTCATACCTCCTGCGGTGTCTTACTTTTTGCTGGGCACCGGTCTAGTGCTCGGCCGGTGTGGAAATATCAACAGGAGAGATTCCTCGATGGGTAAGATTCAGCGCGTGCTCGGCCTAGGCGTTCTCGGCGCGATGTCGCTCGCCGTTGTGACCACTGGTACGGGTAACGCCCTGCCGCCCGAGATGGAGGTGTCCGCGTCGGGCAGTTCCGTGACCATCAGCGGGGCCTGCTTCACCGAGGCCCCCTCGGCTGATGGCTGGTACAGCACGGTCGGTGGCCACGAGCCCGAGGAGATCGGCAAGATGACCTACGCGAACGGCACGTGGTCGATCACCTTTCCCAAGGTGAAGCCCGGGGTGTACGAGGCTGTCATGGGTTGCGGCGGGGAGATCGACACGGCTGTCCGGCATTTCGTCGTCATCTAGGAAAAGCTTGGGGAATGCCGCCGAGGTCGGACGATCCACCCGGCCTCGGCGGCGTGATCGAGGGGGAGGATGCGGGACGGCTCACCGCTGGAAAGGGAGCCGTCCCGCATCCGACCGCGGGGTATCCGTGATGTGCGCCCAACTCATCAGCGCGACCGCCGGAGCAGCGGTGAAGTGAATTCAGTTCGCTCTGTGCGCATATTCGGCGCTGAGGTCGGGCAGCTGCGCAGGACCTGGTCCGACAAGTCGGTCAGCCACGATGGCGGGGCGGGCACCGGACTCCTGGTGATCACGAAGCGTGGACAACTTCATGATCACCAAGCCGTGCGCGCGCAATCAGATTGTACAAAGCGAGTATGGCGGGCCATTAGCCTCGCGGGCCTCGGTTTCCAGTGAGAGGACTGCCGCCGTGTCCCTGTCGCGAGTCTCGAAACTGCTGGCTGTCGCCGCCCTCACCGGAGCGGCACTCGCGACGCCGGGCGATCCGTGGGTGGTCATGGACAGCCAGTCGAAGGAGCACGGCAAGTCGTTGTCCGCGATCGACTTCGACTCGGCGAGCAGCGGATGGGCTGTCGGTGACCACACCGACCACACCACCGGCAGGATGACCGCGCACATCAAGCGGTGGGACGGGGCGAAGTGGTCGGACTCGGCAGTCGGCGACCTCGCGGGCAAGGACGTGGCGCTCAACCAGGTCGCCGCGGTCAGCGGTAACGACGCCTGGGCGACCGGGATGTCCGTTCCCCCGCCGCAGCTGCGGAAGGCGACGCGCTCACCACGACCGGGTTCGCCCCTGCAGTACCGCGATCCGCAGCGCGGCCTCCAAGCCGGACTGCTGACGGCGGCAGGCACGCCCTACGTGCTGACCCACTGGGACGGGCAGAAGTGGGCCTCCGTCACGCCGCCGCAGCCCGCCGCGGACAAGGACGCCCTCGTCTCGGACGTCGAGCGGGTCGGCGACCACGCGCTCGCGGTCGGGCTTGAGCGCAAGCTCGACCCGCAGACCGGTGCGCCCTCGGAGCAGATGGGCTTCCTCGACCGCTACTCCGGCGGCAAGGCGCAGCGGTTGGAGCTGCCCAAGGAGCTGACCGCCAAGCCCAGTGCGGTGTTCAGCGTGACGGGCAGCGGTGCCGGCGACGTCTGGATCTCCGGGGCGTTCGTCACGCCGGACAAGGACTCCCCGTACGCCGCGCACTGGAACGGCACGGCGTGGACGCTGCACGAACTGCCGGTCACCGCGCAGTTCCCCAACGGCTGGAACGCCGACCAGATCGTCACGTCGGGCGGCACCGTTCACGTGTCCGGCCGTTCCCTCTACACCGACGGCACGCTCACCACGGGCTACCGCTTCGACGGCAAGGCGTGGACGGAGTGGACCGACCGCGGCCTGGCGGAGATCAACGACCTGTCGGTGCGCTCGGACACCACCGGCATGGTCGCGGGCGGCTGGCCGACGCTGACCAGCAACGTCAGCCAGTACGCCAGCTTCACCGGCACGACGTGGACCAGCCACGAGCAGCCCGCCGCCTTCGCGGGCAAGGAGGGTCAGGTCCTCGGCGTGGCCTGGCTGCCGGGCACCGACCGGGCGATGGGCGTGGGCTACACCAACGACGAGAGCGAATGGGGCGGCGTCTACTACGTCACCGCGAGCAGGTCCTGATCCTCGCCGCGGCGGCGGAGGCCCCGACACCCGCCACCGCGGCGTCCTACTTGCCCTTGCTGAGGCGGACCAGCTTCGGGCCGTTCGGCCCCAGCTCGATCAGCCCGTCCTTGTGCCCGCCCAGCGCGGAGGCGATCTCCGCGAGCAGGGCGGTCATCAGCTGTTCCGCCGCGTCGTGGCTCTCCGCGCGGCCCACCACGTATTCCACGCCGGGATCGCCGACCAGCCGGGCCAGCACGGTGAAGCGGTGCGCGGCCAGGACCGTGGTCCCGGCGGGCGGATGTTCCTTGGCCACCCTCAGCGCCATGATGAGGTCCGCGCGCACCACGCCCTGGTCCTCGGCTGCCACCCACACCTGCGGCATGCCCGGCGACGGCATCTCACGCCAGCTCATGCCTTGACGGTAGCCGTCAGGCGTCCGGCACGCGCGCGTCCACCTCGATCTCGATCTTCATGCGCGGGTCGGCCAGGCCGCACACCAGCATGCTCGCGGCGGGCCGGACGGACTCGAAACGGCGGCGCAGCGACGGCCAGCACGGCTCGAAGTCGGCCCGATCCGGTACCAGGTACCGCACGCGGACCACGTCGGCGAACGAGCAGCCCGCCTCGGCCAGCGCCGCCCCGATGTTGTCCAGGCACTGCTCGGCCTGCTCGACCAGGTCCTCGGAGATCGTCATCGTCGCGTAGTCGAAGCCGGTGGTCCCGGAGACGTGCACCCAGCCGTCCACGACCACCGCGCGGGAGTACCCGATCTCGTCCTCGAACCGCGCCGCACTGCGGATCACTCGTCGTTGCCTCACCAGGCGAACGCTAGGTGACCAGCGGTGATACGTCCAATACGCATTCCGTCCGGCTGTGATATCTCTTGAGATATGGACCGTCCCGAGCTGGCCCTCCACCAGCTGCACGCGTTCGTGGTGCTCGCCGAGCTGGGCCACTTCGGCCGCGCGGCGGACCGGCTGGGCATCGCGCAGCCGCCGCTGAGCCAGCAGATCCGCAGGCTGGAGGAGAAGGTCGGCTTCCCGCTGCTCACCAGGACACCCGGGCGGGTCGACCTCACCCCGGCGGGGGCCGAACTGCTGCCCGCGGCCCGGCGCGCGCTCGACGCCGCCGAGTCCGGCCTGAACGCGGCGCGACGGGCAGGCGGCGGCGAGGTGGGACGGTTGCGGATCGGCTTCGCCGCGTCACTGGCGCTGACCATCCTCCCCGGGCTCGTGCGCGCCTACCGCGAGCGGTTTCCCGCCGTGGAGACCGAAATCCACGAGATGACCACCACACCCCAGGTCACCGCGCTGCGCGAACGCGCGATCGACGTCGGCTTCGTGCGGGAGGAGATCGCCGAACCCGGGCTGGCGTGCGAGCCGATCCTGTCGGAGGGCTTCGTCGCCGTCCTGCCCACCGGGCACCCGCTCGCCGACCTCCGCGCCGTCCCGATCGGCGCGCTGGCCGAGGAGGAACTAGTGCTGCTCCCCCGCGCGGCCGGGGCGGGCGTGCACGACCGCATCGTGAACCTGTTCCGCGCCAACGGTGTTGAGCCGACGATCGGTCAGCGTGCGGTGGAGTGGCAGACCGCGTGCGCGTTCGTGGCGGCCGGGATGGGCGTCTCCGTCGCCCCGTCGAGCGTGCGGCGGATGCGGCTCAGCGGTGTGGTCTACCGCAGGCTCGACCCCGACACCGCGCGCACGGTCGTCGCCGTGTGCTGGCGTTCAGCTGACCAGAACCCCCTGGTGGATCAGTTCGTCGCGCTCACAAGGCAGTAGTCGGCCAAACCCGCCCGGTACGCCTTGAGCCAGTTGCGGCCCCAAGTGTCGCGGTACCGGGTCTGCGCCACCCACGTGTCGAAGCCGAACCAGACGTTCTCGCCGATGCTCTCCACCCGGACGTCGGCGAAGCCCGCCGCGACGAGATCGGCGCGGAAGCGCTCGACCGGCACCGCGAAGTCGATCTCGTCGTCGATGGTCTCGATCAGCTTCCGCAGCTCGCCGGGCGCCTCGTCCGTGGTGGCGAAGAACGTTGCCAGGCTGAGCTTTCCGCCGGGGCGCAGCACGCGACGGGCCTCGGCGGCGAACAAGGCCAGGTCCTCGAAGTGCTGAGCCGCCTCGACGCTGTAGAGCTTGTCGAAGCTGCCGTCGTCGAAGGGCATCTTGAGCGCGTCGCCCTGGCGGAGGTCGAGCAGGTCGCCGTGGATGGCGCGGGCGCGGCCGAGCTGGGCGTCGGAGAAGTCCAGGCCGACGAGCGCGCCGGGCCGGAACTCGCGGAGGGTCAGCGCCGCGCCCACCCCGATGCCGCAACCGACCTCCAGCACCGCGTCGGACTCCGTGATGCCGAGCTCGCCGAGGACCCTGCGGTAGAGCGCGGCCTGGCTCTCGGTGCGCTCCTCCACGGTGATCGGGCGGTCGGCGGGCACCGACTCCCAGTAGCCGTAGTTGATGAAGTTGCCGGAGAACAGCTCGAACGATCCGAGATCCACTTCCCCGTACATCGCCGCGCGCTTCGCGGCCGCACCGCCGTCTGCCACCGTGACCTCCCCGAGTCGTCCCCAACCTAGCGGTGCGGCGACCCTTCGACGATCGTGAAGAGCCCACGCGTTCCGCTGTTGTTCTCCCGCTCCGTCGTCCGGCTCCACGATCCCGACCTGATCGGCTGCTCGCCGCGTTGAGGTTGCCTCCGCGGGGTCGCGTGGGCATGGTGTGCCGATGGCCAGTGAAGAGGTGCGCGACGAGGTCAAGCTGACCAATCTCGACCAGCCGCTGTTCGACGGCGCCGAGGCGACCAAGCGGGACCTCGTCGACTACCTCGACGGCGTGCGCGAGCGCCTGCTGCCGCACATCGGCGACCGTCCCCTGTCGGTGGTCCGCGTGCTGCGGGGCCAGAAGCCGTTCATGCAGAAGAACGTCCCGAAGTACACGCCGCCGTGGGTGCGGACCACCCAGATCTGGGCGGAGGCGTCCAAGCGACGGATCTCCTACGCGCTGTGCGACGACCGGCGGACGCTGCTGTGGTTCGCCAACCAGCGGGCCGTCGAGTACCACCCGACGCTGGGCCGCTCCGCCGACATCTACCGGCCGACGCACCTCGTCCTCGACCTCGACCCGCCGGAGGGCGGTGACTTCCGGCTCGTGGTCGAGGCCGCGCGGTTGATCCGGCAGGCGCTGGCCGACTCGGGCTTGACGGGTGCCGTCAAGACCAGTGGCTCCAAGGGGGTGCACGTGTTCGTGCCCGTCGACGACCACGCGCCTGTCGACGACGTGGCCGCCGCGACCAGGGCCGTAGCCGCGCGGGCGGAGCGCATCGATCCGGTGCTGGCGACCACGGCGTTCATCCGCGAGGACCGCGAGGGCAAGGTGTTCCTCGACTCGACCAGGGCGGGCGGTGCCACCGTGGTCGCCGCGTACAGCCCACGTGTGCGGCCGGGGACCACGGTGTCCTTCCCCTTGTCCTGGAACGACCTCGACCGGGTCACGCCGGCGGACTTCACGATGCGGTCGGTGCTCGCATCGCTGGGCGAGCGCGATCCGTGGGAGGACGAACTGCCCGCACCGCAACGCCTTCCCGAAGATCTCATCGCGGAGGGGCACACCATCCCGGTCGCCCGCGTCCAGGCGATGCAGGAGGGCAAGCGCCGCGCCAGGGCTCGCTCAGCGGCTCAGGACACCGAGGGATAGCCGCTCCACGTCGGTGACCACCTCGTAGCTGGTGACGCGATGCCTTCGACGGTGATCGCGAGCGCGAGCAGCAATCGCCCGTGCGGGGCGACCACGGCGCCGACCCGCCCGTTGACCAGCGCGACTTCGGCGAAGCGGGCTCGGCGGCCGAAAACCGCCGTCTCCTTCACCACGCGCCGCGCACCGCGGAGCTCCACCCGGTCGACCCGGCGGACCACGTCGGGTGCCAGCACCGCGAGCAGCGCGGCGATGTCGCCGTCGCGGGCCGCCCGCAGGAACGCCTCGACGACGCGGCGGTGCGCGGCGAGGTCCCGGACGGGCACCTCGGACGTCCCGCGAACACGTGACCGGGCGCGGCTGGCGAGCTTCTTCGCCGCCGCCGGCGAGCGCTCCAGCGTCTGCGCGATGTTGTCGAACGGCACCGCGAACAGGTCGTGCAGCACGAACGCGACCCGCTCCGCCGGGCTGAGGGTGTCCAGCAGCACGAGCAGCGCACGCCCGACCGAGTCGACCAGCAGCGCGTCGTGCTCCGGCGTGTTCGGGTCGGCGAGGTCCGGCAGCCGGCCGATCGGGTCCTCGCGGCGGTTCTTGCGGGCGCGCAGCACGTCCAGGCACACCCGGGAGACCACCGTGCGCAGCCATGGCGCGAGGTTGTCGACGCCGTCGGCCCGGCTGAGCCGCAACCAGGCTTCCTGGACGGCGTCATCCGCCTCGGCCGCGGAGCCGAGCATCCGGTAGGCCACCCCGTGCAGGTGCGCGCGCTGCGCCTGGAAGCGGGCGGCCAGCTCGTCGCGTTCGTCCACATCCCCTTGACGAGGCCGGGCCGCGGTGTGTGACACCTGGCTCGGTGGAACAACCAGGGGCGGGGTACTGTTGAACACGACGGTAGTTGAACTTTCTACTACTTGGTCGAGTCCCAGGGAGCTGTCATGCAGTTCGGCGTCTTCACCGTCGGCGACGTCACCACCGACCCCACCACGGGGCGCACCCCGTCGGAGGCCGAGCGGATCAAGGCGATGGTGGCCATCGCGCTCAAGGCCGAGGAGGTGGGCCTGGACGTCTTCGCCACCGGCGAGCACCACAACCCGCCGTTCGTGCCGTCCTCGCCGACCACCATGCTCGGCTACATCGCCGCGCGCACCGAACGGCTGGTCCTGTCCACCGCGACGACGCTGATCACCACGAACGACCCGGTGAAGATCGCCGAGGACTTCGCGATGCTGCAGCACCTCGCCGACGGCCGGGTGGACCTGATGCTCGGCCGGGGCAACACCGGCCCGGTCTACCCCTGGTTCGGCAAGGACATCCGCGACGGCATCGACCTGGCGATCGAGAACTACCACCTGCTGCACCGGCTGTGGCGGGAGGACGTGGTCGACTGGGACGGGAAGTTCCGCACGCCGCTGCGCGCGTTCACCTCGACGCCGCGCCCGCTGGACGGCACGCCCCCGTTCGTCTGGCACGGCTCCATCCGCAGCCCGGAGATCGCCGAGCAGGCCGCCTACTACGGCGACGGCTTCTTCGCCAACAACATCTTCTGGCCTAAGGAGCACTTCCAGCGCCTGATCCAGCTGTACCGGCAGCGCTTCGAGCACTACGGCCACGGCAGCGCCGACCAGGCCATCGTCGGGCTCGGCGGGCAGGTGTTCATGCGGAAGAACTCCCAGGACGCGGTCCGGGAGTTCCGGCCGTACTTCGACAACGCCCCGGTGTACGGGCACGGCCCGT
Organism: Allokutzneria albata; assembly: GCF_900103775.1. Classification (GTDB taxonomy): domain Bacteria; phylum Actinomycetota; class Actinomycetes; order Mycobacteriales; family Pseudonocardiaceae; genus Allokutzneria; species Allokutzneria albata. Next base: position 2,942,204 of record NZ_LT629701.1, read on the forward strand.
CGCTGGAGGAGTTCACCGAGCAGACCCCGCTGACCGTCGGCAGCCCGCAGGAGGTCATCGACAAGACGCTGACCTTCCGCGAGTCCTTCGGCGACTACCAGCGCCAGCTGTTCCTGATGGACCACGCCGGGCTGCCGCTGAAGACGGTGCTGGAGCAGCTGGACATCCTCGGCGAGGAGGTCGTTCCCGTGCTGCGCGAGGAGTTCGCCGCGCTCCGCCCCGCGCACGTTCCCGCGGGTCCGGTCCGATGAGCACGATCGCGGTGGTCTCCGCCGGGCTGAGCGAGCAGTCGTCCACGCGGCTGCTCGCCGCCAAGCTCGCGGACGCCACTCAGGACTCGTTGCCGCACAAGGCTTCCCTTGAGCTGATCAACCTGAGGGAACACGCCCACGACGTGACCAACGCCCTGCTCACCGGCGTGCCGACCGGCACGCTCGGCGGGCTGGTGCGCACCGTCGCCGACGCGGACGCGCTGATCGCCGTCACGCCGATCTTCAACGCCTCCTACAGCGGCCTGTTCAAATCGTTCTTCGACGTCCTGGAGCCGGACTCCCTCGCCGGGAAACCCGTTCTGATGGGCGCGACCGGCGGGACCGAGCGGCACTCCCTGGCGTTGGAGCACGCGCTGCGGCCGATGTTCGCCTACCTCAGGGCGGTCGTCGTGCCGACCGCGGTCTACGCGGCCACGTCCGACTGGGGCGGTGAGAGCGGCTTGGAGAAGCGGATCACGTTGGCGGGCGGGGAACTCGCCGACCTGATCGCGCACAGGGCACCGGCCGCGAAGCCCGATCCGTACGCGGAGGTCACCCCGTTCGCGGAGCTGCTCGGCGGGTCGCGACGATGATCTCCTGGCCGCAGGTGAGTTCCGTCCGTGCGCGGGCGCGGGGCGCAGGCGACAAGGGAATGCTTGTCGCGCAAGGCAAAGACGAGGTCGCCTCGCTCGCACATCTGCTCGAGGTGGACGACGACGCCGAGGCGTTGCTCTGCATGTGCTGGGGCGACTTGGAGTTCGTCGTCCACGGAGCGGCGACCGAGGTCCTGGTTCTCCACCTCGACGGTTCGCTCGCCTCCGGCCAGCACGGTCAGCTCCCCCTGGTCCGTCGCGAGGAACTGGTCCAGTGGCTGGTATCGCGGCGCCTGGTGTCACCTGCCGGTTCCCCGCTCGACAGCGCGTTCTGGGGTCTCGCCCCGAACGTCGACTTCGTGTTGCCCGGCTCCGATCCCGCACAGGTCGCCGGGAAGTTCGCCCGCGCCTTCTGGACCGTCCGGACCGTGGCCCCCGCTTCGTACGAGATCATCGGTGAATGGGCCCACCTCCTCGTGGATGACCGCGGCCTGTCCGGGGTGGCAGTTCCCGGGAAACTGCCCCGTCTGCGGGAGGTTCTGGACGAGCTTGGCCTAGCCTGCGAGGCGTGACAGCCATCGCAGACCATCTCCAGCGCTCCCTCCAAGCCTCCCGCGACGCCCTGATCCGCTCCCTCGACGGCCTCTCGGAGTACGACGTCCGGCGCCCGGTCACCCCCAGCGGCACCAACCTGCTCGGCCTCGTCAAGCACCTCGTCGGCATCGAGCTCGGCTACCTCGGCGACTCGGTCGGCCGCCCGGCGCCGGTGACGCTGCCGTGGAACGAGGACGGATCGGTGTGGCAGAACGGCGACATGTGGGCGAAGGCCGACGAGAGCCGCGAGCACCTGACCGATCTGTACCGGACCGCGTGGCGGCACACCGACGAGTCGATCGGCACCCTGTCGCTCGACGCACCGGCAAGTGTGGCTTGGTGGCCGGAGGAGCGAAGGCAGACCACGTTCGGCCACCTGCTCATCCAGGTCACCGCCGAGACGGCGCAGCACGCGGGGCACGCCGACATCGTCCGCGAGATGATCGACGGCCGCGGTGGGCGGGACCAGGGCGACCTCGGCGGCGAGGACTGGTGGAACGCCTACGTCGCGGGAATCCAGCAGGCGGCGGACGCGTACCGCGACTAGGTCCACGGTCCGGGACGGGCAATCACGGGGCGCTGCGACCGTTCGAGGTCCGCGCGAACGGTGCCCGCCCCCCGAACGGCCTGTTCACCCCAGTTGCCGCACTGCCTGCTGGCCGTGTCCGCAGGCATCTGGCACGACTGGACCACCGGCGTCACCGGTCAACGATCACTGATCACCTACGACCACTGAGCCTTTTCATGGTGGTTGTCGGTGGGTCTCGATGTGCTGCAGGACGAGGATGGCTGCGACGACCGCGCCGCCCCGGCGTGGGCGGCAGCGGAGCTTGGCCAGGACTTTCCAGCCTTGGTGAATCACCGGCGCGCTGGTGAACCAACTCCTCCGTTCCCGTAGAGCTTTACTGTTTCTCGGAGCAAGCAGCGCTTTTCTGCGGTGACGTGTTGCCCACAGAACGCCCTGGGGGCACTGTCGTGTTCAGGCGGCAGCTTTCGTAGGTGACCTTCAACCGCCGAACGGTGAACGTCACCTACGCCTTGTCTCCCTCGGAACTAATCAGGTAGGTCGTAAGCGGCGTTGCTGCCCTTCCCGGTCGACTCCGGGTAGTCCTGGCAATAAACCCCCGCCCCCCCATTGTTCGGCGGTGACCATGCGCTGTAGTAGACCCGCCAGCCACCACCGTGCAAGTCACACCGGATGCCCACGCGGTACGCAATGTCATAACAGAGCCCCACAGCCCCGCCCTCTCCGAGGAGTTTGATTGGGGCACAGTTCGCCAGTTGATGGACTGCGGATTTTGCCTCGGAGCTGGTGGCGGAGGCGGTTCCAACCCCAATAGTGGCAAGGGCTCCGGCGATGGGCAAGATCGCCAGGGCGAGCAGGGACTTTCTCATAGGTCTCCTCGATCTTTCGGTTCGAAACCGAAGTTTAGGGGTTGTCAAAGTGCTGTCGTAGCTGTTCAGCTACACCTGAATCCCGGGTTCCGCAGTTAGGCCATGTCTGATAATTGAGCCTTCTTCATTGTGATGTCGCAGGTCACCGCGCCGGCTGAGCGGTGGGAGCGCGGTGGGCGAGGCTCCCGGTAAGACAGCAGTCGACCTAGATGCGATGCCCCAACCGGGAGCCTCGCCGTGCTGTCCTCCCCTGCCGCGATTCCGCTGTTCAACCGCACCCTCGTCCGCCTGGGAGACTTGATCCGCGCGGAGCGGACTCGCCGTCGGTCGCGGTGGCGGCGCCTGGAGCCCGGCCGCCAGGCGTTGGCCGTGCTCACCCACCTGCGCAATGGCGACACCCATGCCCGCCTGGCCGCCGGGTTCGGCATCTCCTCGAGCACCGCTGGGCGCTACGTCCGCGAAGTGGTGGACCTCCTCGCCGGCTTGGCCGACGACATCCGGACGGCGGGTGAGCGGGCCGCCCGGCTGGCTTGCGCGATCCTGGACGGCACCCTGGTCCCGATCGACCGCGTCGCGACTCACCGGGCCGCCCAAGCAGGCTGTCAGCCCGGTGCGGAACGACGGCAACTGGACCAAGGCCACGTGCCCGACCGGCTACTACTTCGAGGTCGGGCGCGGTGACATCGTTCCGTACTGGGAGCCCTAGACGACTGGTCGCGTACAACGCCGGTGAAGTAACCGGCTGGCTGCAGACGCGGACGGAGGGTGTCCAAGATCGAGTTGTGAACAACGACCTGAACACCCTCCCAGCCGCGACCTCGGCGCGTTCCCCCGGGTTGCACAAGGCCAGCCGGTCATGTCCGCAGGCATCTGGCACGACTGGACCACCGGCGTCACCGGTCAACGATCACTGATCGCCTACGACCACGACGACACCTGCACGCGATCAGTCAGCTGGCTCGTAGTATCCGCCTGTGAACATGGAAATCTGGATCAACCCGGCGTGTTCCAAGTGCCGTTCGGCGTTGTCGCTGCTCGATGCCGAGGGCGCCGAGTACACCGTGCGGTACTACCTCCAGGACCCGCCGAGCGTCGCGGAGCTGGAGCACGTGCTGGACCGGCTTCGCCTGGAGCCGTGGGACATCGCCCGCCTCGGTGAGCCGGTCGCGGCGGAGCTGGGCATGAAGTCGTGGGCGCGGACCCCCGAGACGCGCGCGCGGTGGGTCGAGGCGATGGCCGAGCACCCGAAGCTGATCCAGCGGCCGATCATCACCGCCGAGGACGGCTCGGCCAGCGTCGCCCGCACTCCGGAAGCGGTCCGGGCGGCGCTGGACATCACCTGACGCGCTCAGCACCGACCGAAGAACCCGGGTGGGCGCTCAGGCGAAGGGCGGCAGCGGCTCGCTCGAGTCGAGCCAGTCCTGCGGCACGCCGTCGAGGCCGGTGCGGGCCGCGACGACTCCGCCGACGATCGCGCAGGTGGTGTCGACGTCACCTCCGGCCGCGGCGGTGACCCACAGGGCTTCCACGAGGTCGTCGAGGTGCCTGGCCGCGCACCACAGGGCGAACGGCACCGTGTCCACGGCGGAGATCCGGAGCCCGGTGCCGAGCGTTCCGCCCGCGTTGCGGGAGTCCGTGGTGAACGAGATGCGCCGCGCGCGGATCAGCCCGGCGCGCACCTCGGTCTCCGGGAGTCGTTCGACCACCTCGCCGAGCAGGTCGGCGCCGGCCGCTCCGCGCACTCCGAGCGCTGTCGCGAGGGCGACCGCCACCGCGCCGGCGATCGCTTCCGGATGAGCGTGCGTCACTCCGGCTGATTTCCCCGCCTGCACGACGAGTTCGTCGAGGTCGTCGGCGAACCACGCGCCCAGCGGGGCCACCCGCATGGCCGCCCCGTTGCCCCACGATCCCTGGCCGTCGAACTGCCGCCGGGCCACGTCCCGCCACGGCTGTCCACTGTGGATGGCCGTGAGGACGTCGTGCATGGTGGCGCCGTAGCCGCGGCGCGGTTCGGCGACGTAGGTCGTGGCGAACTCGGCCGCGAGCGCGTCCTGGTCGACCCTGCCGCACTCGCGCAGCACCCGGAACAGGGCGAGCGCCATGGCCGTGTCGTCGGTCCACGTCCAGGGGCCGGGCGCGACCCGGCGCCGCCGGAGATCGCCCTCCTGCGTGAACCACGTCTGCCCGAACGCGTCGCCCAGCGCCAAGCCACGCAACGAGGACTCACTGCGGGACATACCTCGATCGTGCCTGGCAGAGCCGCGGAACTCACGAACTTTCTCGTCACGGTGCCCAGTCCAGCAGCGGAGCCATCGACCGGGAGAAGCCCGAACGCGGCAGCATCCGCATCACCGTGTTCCTGGCCCCGACCAGCGCGGGCGCCGTCCAGTGCGCGATCACCCCGAGCCGGCGCGAGCGGCGGACCACCATCTGCGTGCGCGGCCTGCGGAGCCGGTCGTACTCCGCGAGCCCGTCCGCTGCCGCGAGCACCACGGCGTCTTCGAGCGCCTGGCACGCGCCCTGCCCGAGGTTCGGGGTCATGGCGTGCGCGGCATCTCCGACGAGGGCGACCTTGCCCGCAACGTAGGAACCCAGGTTCGGCAGCTCGTAGATGTCATGCCGCAGCAGAGCCGTCCCCGCCACCGCGTTGACCAGCGCCGGAATCGGGTCGTGCCAGTGCGCGAAGCGGCGCCGCAGCTCGTCGGCACCGCCCTCGTCGCCTTCCGGCGCGTTGACCACCGCGTAGAAGTAGGTCCGCCCATCCGGCAGCGGCGAGTACCCGAACCGCTCGCCCCGCCCCCACGTCTCGACGGACTCCCGGACCGGCACGTTCGCGGCGATCGCCCGCCAGGTGCTGTAGCCCGCGTAGCGCGGCGCCGGTTCCTCGCCCCAGACCGAGCGCCGGGTGACGCTGCGGATGCCGTCCGCGCCGACCACCAGATCCCCGGTCGACGTGCCACCCGAGTGCAGCACCGTCCCGTCGCGCCGCACCTCCCGCACCTCCACCCCGGGACGCAGCGCGTCCGCCGGGACCGCCGCGCGCAGGATTTCGAGAAGGTCAGCGCGGTGCACCATGGCCCATTGCCCGTAGCGCCGCCGAAGTTCCCCGTGGTCGGCACGGGAGAGCCAGCGCCCGGACACGGCACGGATCCCCGCGGGCATCTCGGAGGACGCGCGCTCGCGGATCGCCTCACCCAGCCCGAGCGCGTCCAGCGCGCGCAGCGCGTTCGGCAGCACCGCCAGGCCGGCGCCCACCTCGCCGAACGCCCGCGCGCGCTCCAGCACCTCGACCTGCCACCCGTTCCTGGTCAGTGCCACCGCACTGGCCAGCCCGCCGATCCCGCCGCCGACGACGACCGCCCTCATGCGTCTCCTTAGATTCTCTAGGTTAACTTAGAGCTATTAAGCAAACATAGAGTGCCTAAGATGTCAACGTGACCACGAGCAGACGGGACCGCCTCCGCAGGGCGACCCTCGACGAGATCCACGCCGCCGCGCGCAGACTGCTCACCACGAAGGGCCCCGCGGCCGTGACGATCAACGCCGTCGGGCGTGAGGTCGGCATCAGCGGGCCCGCGCTCTACCACTACTTCTCCGGCCACGACGAGCTGGTGAACGCGATGACCGTGGCCTTCCTCGACGAGCTGGCCGACGAGCTGCGGACCGCGGGCGGGTTCCTGGACACCTGCCGCGCGCTGCGAGACTGGGCGGTGGCGCATCCCGCGGAGTTCGGGTGGATCTTCACGAGGCCGGTCGTGGCGGGTGCCGCGCGGTACGCCGCGGGCATGCGCTTCGAGCAGGTCTTCCGGGACCAAGTGGTCGCGCTGTGGCGGGAGAAACCGTTCCCCGTCCCCGATCTCGCCGACCTGGCGCCCGGCCTGCGCGAGCAGCTGGTCAGCTACTCCGAGGTGATCGGCGGCGAGCTTCCCCCCGCGGCCGTGCACGTCGTCCTGACCTGCTGGAGCGGCCTGTACGGGTTGGTGTGCATGGAAGTCCTGCACCAGCTGGATTTCGCCTACTCCGACATGGGCCCGGTCTTCGAGGAGCACCTGCGCGGACTGGCCGACCGGCTGGGCATCCCTTACGAGCCGAGCTCGGCCGCTTCGATGCCGAGGTGACGGCGTAGCTCGTCGAGCCCGAGCGGCGTGACGCGCACAGCGCGCTTGGAGCCGATGCGCACGGCCCATTCGCGCTCCAGCACGACCTGGCACAGCCGCGCGGCGGCGGGTCCGGCGAGGTGGTCACGGCGCTCGGTCCAGTCCAGACAGGACCTGACGAGCGGCCGTTTCTCCCTGTCGGGCAACGACATTCCCAGCTCGGCGAACCAGTCCAGCCCGGCCGCGGTGAGCGCGAAGCCGGTGTCGCGACGCAGCAGCCCCCGGGTGGTCATCGCATCGGTGATCGCCACGCCCAGCCTGCCCGCGAGGTGGTCGTAGCAGGTCCGGCCCCTGGCCAGCGCGGCGTTCGCCCGGTGCTGGCGCAGACCGGAAACGGCGGCGGGCCGCACGTGCGCGGACATCGTCTCGATCAGGCTCGCCACGTCGTCATCGGCGAGGCGCACGTAGCGATGCCGCCCTTGACGGCGCTCGTCAAGGAGACCGCCCGCGATGAGCTTGGAGATGTGCTCGCTCGCGGTCGACCGCGCGACGCCGCAGAGCTGGGCCAGCTCGCCCGCGGTCCACGCGCGCTTGTCCAGCAGGGCGAGGCACATGGCCGCCCGCGTCTCGTCGGCGAGCAGCCCGGCCAACGCCGCCAGTTCCGGTCCCACAGCGGTCATGGTCCCAGCATCTTCACGGTGTCGTCGTAGCCGGGGATACCGGGCGCCACCGGCTGCTCGTCCCGCACGGCCAGCGCGGTGGCCACGGTCGCGTGCACGGCGGCGCGGAACAGCAGCGAACCGGTGCTGATCCGGCTCACCCCGAGCGCGGCGAGTTCGGCGACGGTGTGCTTGCCGGGCAGGAAAAGCAGGTTCAGCGGGGCGTCCACCCGCCCGACCACGGTGGCGATCTCGGCCGGGTCCGCCATGCCCGGCACGAAGATCCCGTCAGCTCCGGCGTCCACGTACGACTCCGCGCGGACCAGCGTCTCGTCCAGCGAGGAGTCGCCGAGCCAGTAGGTGTCGGTGCGCGCGTTGACGAACAGGCCGGGAACGCTGCGCTTGATCGCTTCGATCAGGCCGCACAGCGTCTCCGGAGCGGCCATGGCGTCCTCCAGGTTGACCCCGACCGCGCCCGCGTCGGACAACCGCAGGGCCAGGTCCGCGACCTCGGCCGGATCGGAGCTGAACCCGGACTCGATGTCCACGGTGACCATGCCCAGGCCCGCGATCAGTTTGGCCAGCGCGATCGTCTCGGCGCGCGCCGCACCCGCCGCGTCGGGCAGGCCGTTGACCGCGGCCACGCCGAGGCTCGTGGTGCCCACGGCCGGAAATCCCGCTCCGAACAGCGCGGCGGCCGACGCGTGGTCCCACGCGTTGGGCAGCACCAGCGGCGCACCGCGGCGGTGGAGGTCGGCGAACGCGGTCATCGGGAACTCCCTTCCAGAACACCGGCGGCGATCGCCAGCGCGTGGCTGTCACCGGGGCAGGGCCGCAGTCCCACACCGAAGGTCAGGTGTCGCTTGTTGCTCGCTCGGTGGACGTCGAAGGTGTCCGGGTCGGCGAACACCTCGGGATCCCGGTTCGCCGCAACGAGATCCAGCTCGACGAGCGCGCCGTCCGGGCGTTGCCGCCGCAGCACGGGGATCGGCGGCGAGTGCCGAAGCGTCTCCACCAGCACGGCCTCGGGTTCACCGAAGTCCTTGTACGGCAAGGCGTTCCTGATGAGACCGGCCGTCGAGGCGCAGGCTTGCAGCAGCAGGCAGGCGCGCGCGGCGGTGGGCTCGTCGCGGACCCCGCCCAGCGCCGCGAGGAGAGCCGCGACCGCCGCGTCGTCGGCGGGAGTCGGCTCGACCGGCGGCAGGTAGGCGCGCGCCGCCGCGACCACGAGCGCCGGTTCGACGGCGACGCCGAGGGCTTCGGCGAGCACTTCCACGGCCGCCGTCTCCGGGGCGCGTCCGCGTGCGCTTCGCCGCAGAGCGTCCGGGGAGAGCGCGCGGAGCGGCGCGTCGACCAGGGCGCGGCGGCGGGCGTGCGCGGCGCCTGAGCTGAAGCGGCACACCGCGGAGCGCAGCCAGCCGAGCGCGGAGTCGCGTTCGGGAGGCGGCGGGACGATCAGGCGCTCATCCGCCAGAGCGGCGCTGACCTGGTCGTATGTCCTCAGAACGAGCATGTGGAGACAGTAGGCCGGAAACGGTTCGGTGGCCGCCGAACGTACGGTGTGCTCATGGCGATCGCCGAGCCCGCGCGGTACTGGCGGCATCCGAGCGTGCCCGAGCTGGACCTGTTGGTCGCTCGGTTCGTCCGGCACGCCTTCACCAAGCACAGCCACGACACCTATGCGCTCGGCGTCGTGCAAAGCGGATCCGAGCTGCTGCGCGTCGGATCCGACCCGCGAACGGTCGGCGCGGGCGGTATCGCCTGCATCAACCCGGGCGAGGTGCACAGCGGCCACGCCGCCGACGCCGACGGCTGGGCCTATCGCGTGCTCTACCCCACTGTCGAGCTGGTGTCCGGCGTTGTGCGGGAACTCGGCGGCCCCACGGGCACCCCCGCGTTCACCGCCGAGGTCAGCTACGACAGCACCCTGGCCGACGCGATGCTGAGGGCACATCGGGCGGCCGAGCACAACGACCACCTCGCCTCGGAAACCCTGCTGTACCAAGCGATACAGCTGTTGTGGCGAACGCGGGGCACCCAGGCCGGCGGGTCGGTCCGGCACCGAGCGGGCAACCAGGCCCTTGACCGCGCCCGTCGAGTGCTCATGGAGCGGATGGCCGCGCCGCCCAGCCTCGACGAGCTGGCCGCCGAGGTGGGTCTCGGCCGGTTCGTGCTGCTCCGGAGCTTCCGCGAGCGCTTCGGCCTGCCCCCGCACGCGTACCTCAACCAGGAACGCGTGCGCCGATGCCGTGCCCTGCTCGACTCCGGCCTGCGCCCCGCCGACGCCGCGACCGAGGTCGGCTTCGTCGACCAGGCCCACCTGTCCCGGCACTTCCGCCGCATCGTGGGCGTGGCCCCCGGCGCCTACCTCCGCGGACGCGACCGCCCCTCTCCCACACGCACCGAATGAGTCATTCAGGCTGTCTAACGCACCGAATGACTCATCCGGCGCGTAAGAGGGGCGGTCACATCAGGCCGACGTAGTTCTCCGCGAACCAGGCTGCCGAAGCAGGGGAACGGAACAGGTTCTCCAGGCGTGTGCGCGCGGTCCGGTCCTCGAACCTGTCCCCGGTGCCGTGGATCGCCGTGGTCATCCACTGGGAGAACTCCTGACACCGCCACACCCGGCGCAGGCAGGTCTCCGAGTACTCGGTGAGGCCGGACTCGTCCCCGCCGCGGTAGTACCCGGCTAACGCGGTGGCGAGCACCTCGGCGTCGTGCAACGCCAGGTTCATCCCCTTCGCGCCCACGGGGGTGATCACGTGTGCGGCGTCGCCGAGCAGGAACAGGCGCCCGTAAGCCATCGGCTCGGTAACGTGGCCGCGCATGTCGACCACGCCCTTCTCGATGATCCGCCCCTCGGAGAGCTTCCAGTCGGAGCCGGGCACCGCGAACCGCTCGTGCAGCTCGGCCCAGATGCGGTCGTCGGGCCAGGCGGCCGTGCTGTCGTCGACCGGGCACTGCAGGAAGAACCGGCTGACCGTGGGACTGCGCAGCATGTGCCCGGCGAATCCCTTGGGGTGCAACGCGTAGATGACGTGCTCCGTCGACGGCGGCACCTCGGCCAGGACGCCCAGCCACGCGATTCCGGGCTGGTGCGAGAACTCGCGGACGCCACCAGCGGGGATGCTGGGCCTGGACACCCCGCGGAAGCCGTCGCAGCCCGCGATGAACTCGCAGCGGACTCGGTGCTGCTCACCGTCGGACCCGACCCACGTCACGGACGGGGCCGATCCGGAGATGCCGTGCAGGGCGACATCCTTCGCCTCGAACCGAATGTCGCCGCCACTGTCCACAAAGGCCTCGATGAGGTCCTTGACCAACTCCTGCTGGGGATAGACGTAGTGCGTGCGCCCCTCGTAGAGATCGCTGTACGGCAGGATGAAGCGCTTTCCGCCGATCCGGAACTCGCACACGCCGTGCGGCGCCCCGAGCTCCAGCAGCCGGTCCGCGAGGCCGTGGCTGCGCAGCATCTCCACCGCGCGGTACTCCAGAAGGCCTGCCCGGGCCCGGTTCTCGACGTACCTACGAGACTGCCGTTCCAACACGACACAGCCGATTCCGTTGCGGCGCAACAGGTTGGCGAGCGTGAGTCCTGCCGGTCCGGCGCCGACGACGACGACCTCCGCCGGAACGGTATCCGCGTGGACGGAATGGTACCGAGTCAACATCCACTCCCGTGCTCGAACCGTGTATAAATGCGCAACTTGAGCTTAGCCAGCTGGAGACCAGCGACCAAGCAAAGGAATCCGACATCTTATCGGGAGAGTATCCATTATGCTTGGACGACCTGGTCGTCTTACCCTCGGCATGGTGAGCACCCTCGTCCTGCTGGGCGCGATTTCCGGGTGTGGCCTGCTTTCCGGGACGACACACTCGCCCGAGAACAGCACCGGACGGGTCGAGAAATCCACCGTCACGGTCGGACTGATGCCGATCATCGATGTCGCCCCGGTCCACATCGCGTTGAAGAAAGGGTATTTCGCCGAGGAGGGCCTGACGATCGAGAGCAGGAACATCCAGGGCGGCGCCGCCGGTATCCCGGGACTGGCCAGCGGCGACCTCGACTTCTCCATCGGCAACTGGGTCTCCTTCTTCCTGGCCCAGTCCAAGGGCATCGACCTCAAGCTGGTCTCCGACGGCTACCAGGCCCGCCAGCGCATGTTCATGATCATGACGGTGCCCGGCTCGTCGGTCCGGGTCCCCGCGGACCTCGCGGGCAAGAAGGTCGCCCTGAACACGATGGCCAACATCACCGAGCTGACCGCCCGCTCCACCCTCGACGCCTACGGGGTCGACCCGAAGACGGTCGTTTTCAAGGAGTTCCCGTATCCGGACATGCACGCGCAGCTGGCCAGGAAATCCATTGACGCGGCACTCATGATCGAGCCCTTCATCACCCACGCGGAACGCGTCATCGGCGCGGTTCCGGTGGTCGACACGGCGGCGGGACCGACCCAGGACATTCCTATCGCGGGATACGCCACGAATGCGAAGTTCGCCAGGGAGAATCCGAAGACGGTGGCCGCCTTCCAACGCGCACTGCAGAAGGGGCAGGCCGACGCGAACCGGCGCGGAGAGGTCGAAGCGGTTCTTCCTGGTTACGCCAGGATCGATCCGCAGACGGCGAGCCTGGTGCATTTTGGCAGCTACCCGATGAGCCTCGAACAGAGCCGCCTGCAGCGCGTGGTCGAACTGATGAAGATCTACGGCATGCTCAGCCAGAACCAGCAGTTCGACTTCAGGTCGATGATTGTCGCGCAATAACGTACAAGACGGGCGGCGCCGGGGCTTCCTAGCCTCCCTGCCATGATCTTCGAGTCCCTTGATCCGGACCGCGACGAGCTGGCCGGGATGATGGCGAGCGCCCGCGACCTGGCAGCCGACTTCCTCGAAGGACTGCCGAGCGCGCCCGCGTCGACCGTGCGCCCGGCCGCGGAACCCTTCGACCCGCCGGGCGAGGCGCCGGGCAAGTTCGCCGAACTGCTGGAGGTCTTCAGGGCGGCTGCGGGCAACGCCGTGGAGACGGCGGGGCCGGGCTACCTCGCGTACTTCCCGGCGGGCGGACTGGTGTCCTCAGCCCTCGGCGAGTTCCTTTCATTGCTGGTCAACCGTTTCGCGGGTGTGGGGTCCCTCGCGCCCGACCTGGTGGCGATGGAGGACAGCGTCGTTCAGTGGCTGTGCCGGGAGTTCGCGTTGCCGGACAGCGCGGGCGGGTTCATCACCACGGGCGGCTCCCTGGCGACGCTCTCCGCGGTGGTGGCAGCGCGCCACAACCGGCTGGGCGACCGGCACAGCACCGGGACGATCTACGTCACCGAGCACACGCACCTGTGCGTGGCGAAGGCCGCGCGGATCGCCGGACTCCACCCCGACCAGCTGCGGGTGGTGCCGGTGACCGAGGACCACCGCATGGATCCGGACGCCGCCGAAGCGATGATCGCCGCGGACCCCGATCCGTTCCTGTTGGTGGGCACCGCGGGCAGCACGAGCACGGGGACCATCGACCCGCTGGACGCGCTCGCGGGAATCGCCGAGCGGCACGGCATGTGGTTCCACGTCGACGGCGCGTACGGCGGCGGTTTCCAGCTCACCGAGCGCGGGCGGGCGAAGCTGCGCGGCATCGAGCGCGCCGACTCGATCGCGCTCGACCCGCACAAGACGATGTTCCTGTCCTACGGCACGGGAGTGCTGCTCGTGCGCGACCAGCAGACGCTGCGCGCCGCGCACACGGTCGACGCGACCTACCTCCAGGACCTCCAGCGCGATCCGTGGCCGCCGGACTACTGCGACTTCGGCCCGGAGCTGACGCGGGAGTTCCGCGGACTGCGCATGTGGCTGCCATTGCACCTGCACGGGGTGGCCGCGTTCCGCCGCGCGCTCGACCAGAAGCTGGACCTCGCCGGGCACGTGCACCGCGAACTCACCGAACTGTCCGAAGTGGACGTTCCGGTGCTGCCGGACCTGACCGTCAACGTCTTCCGGCTGCGCGAGGGCGGCGACGAGGAGAACCGGCGGCTGCTGGAGCGCATCAATGCCACGGAAAGGGTTTTCCTGTCCAGCACCCGTTTGCGTGGCGACTACCTGCTCCGCCTGTGCGTGCTCAGCCACCGCACGGACCCGGACCGCGTGACCGAGGCGCTGTCGATCGTTCGGTCGTTGGTTCGGTAGCCACCGGCGCGCTTCGGCGGTTAATCTCCTCGCTACACGAGCCAGCCCCGGCGTGATGCCGCCGCGCCGGGTATGCGCCCCTCATCCCCCTGCGACATGAGGAGCACCATGAAGCGGCACGTCTTCCTTGGCATGTCCGTGGTGGCGGCGACGGCACTGATGACCGTCCCGGTGACCGCACAGGAACTCTCGCCGGGTCTGGTCCCGGCCATGCAGCGCGATCTCGGGCTCACCGAGGGCCAAGCACTGCACCGCATCCGGCAGGAAGCCGCCATTCGCGCGATCGACGCGGAGCGGGTCGCCGGGGCCGCGTACGGCGGTTCCTGGTTCGACCCGGCGAAGGGCAAGCTCGTCATCGGCGTGACCGACGAGAAGGCGGCGAGCGCGGTGCGCGCGGCCGGCGCGGAAGTGGCCAGGGTGAGCCGGACCGCGGCGGAACTGGATGTCGCACAAGGCAAAGTCGACGCGGTCGCGAGAACCAGGAAGGCCCCGGACGCGGTGCACAGCTGGCACCCGGACCCGAGGTCCGGCAGCGTCGTCGTCAACGTCCGCGCCGGGGTGAACACTCCGGAGGTCGACGCTTTCCTCGCCGAAGCCCGCAAGGCCGGACCGGTCACGGTGCGCAGGACGACCGCGCCGCAGCCGAAAACCTATGCGGCGGGCACGGTCGGCGGCGATCCGTACTACGTGCCGGTGTCGGGCGGCTACGTCCGCTGCTCGATCGGCTTCTCCGTGCACGGCGGTTTCGTGACCGCGGGCCACTGCGCGGGCGCGGGCGCCAACACCCAGGGCTGGGACTGGTCGGCCCAGGGCCAGTTCGCCGGATCTTCCTTCCCCGGCAACGACTACGCCTTCGTCCGCACGGGCCACGGCTGGTGGACCGTGCCGGTCGTGCTCGGCTGGGGCGCGGTGTCCGACGTCCTCGTGCGTGGCCAGTGGGAGGCGCCGGTGGGCAGCTCGATCTGCCGCTCCGGCTCCACGACGCACTGGCGCTGCGGTCAGGTGCTGGCCAAGAACGAGACCGTCAACTACGGCAACGGCCAGCTGGTGCACCAGCTGATCAAGACGAGCGCGTGCGCCCAGGGCGGCGACTCCGGTGGCTCGTTCGTCACCGGTGACCAGGCCCAGGGCATGACGTCCGGGGGCTGGGGCGACTGCAACTCCGGCGGCGAGACGTGGTTCCAGCCGCTGACCGAGGTGCTGCAGGTCTACGGGCTCCAGCTGCACACCGCCTGACCCTCACCAGGTCACGAGCAGTTCGTGGACCCCGTAGACCGACCCGTCGTGCTTGAACGGGACCTGGTCGAGGTCGACGGCCAGCCGCAGGCTCGGAACGCGCCGGTAGAGGGTGCTGTAGACGACCTGCAGCTCCATCCGCGCCAGCGGCTGGCCCAGGCACTGGTGCACCCCGAACCCGAAGGCCACGTGGTGCCGGGCCTCGCGCCGGAGGTCGAGCCGGTCGGGATCGGGGAACACCGAGGGATCCCGGTTGCCGATGTCGTTGGCCATGATCAGCCCGTCGCCCGCGCGGATCACCTGCCCGGCGATCTCGATGTCCGCCAGCGCCACCCTGCGCCGCCCGTTGTGGGTGATGTGCAGGTAGCGCAACAGTTCCTCGACCGCGGAGGCGACGACGGCGGGGTCGTCGGTGTCCCGCAGCAGGGCCAGCTGGTCCGGGTGCTCCAGCAGTGCGAGCGTGCCGAGCGCGATCATGTTCGCCGTGGTCTCGTGCCCGGCGATGAGCAGCAGCACCCCCATCCGCGCGGCCTCGCGGCGGGACAGCTCCCCGTCCCGGACGCGCCAGGCCAGTCCGGACAGCAGGTCGTCGGCGGGCCGGGCGAGCTTCTGCCCGACCAGCTCGTCCAGGTAGGCCGCGAGCCGCCCGCCCGCCGCGGCGCGTTCCTCCGGCAGCGCGTCCCGCTTGATGATGATCCTGCTGTTGTCCTGGAAGAAGTCGTGGTCGGCGTAGGGCACCCCGAGCAGTTCGCAGATCACCAGCGAGGGCACCGGCAGGGCGAACGCCTGCACCAGGTCCACCGGGTTCGGGCCCGCCAGCAGCTGGTCGATCTGCTCGTCGACGAGCTGCTGCACCGCGGGCCGCAGCGCCGCCATGCGCTTGATGGTGAACGGCGCGGTCACCATCCGGCGCAGGCGCGCGTGCTCGGGATCGTCCATCAGGATGAAGCTGACGGGCGCCGCGTCGGTGATCGGGGCGGGGCTCGGGTAGCCGGGGCGGGTGATGTCGGCGCTGACCCTCGGGTCGGCCAGCAACGCGCGCTGCTCCGCGTAGCGGGTCACCAGCCACGGGGTGCTGCCGTCCCACAGGCGGACCTTCGCCAGCGGCCCCTCCTCCTGCTTGGCCCGCAGCTGCGGCGGCGGGTCGAACGGGCACTCCGCCGCCCTCGCCATCGGGAACTCCGGGGCGCTCACGTGTGGTCCAGCTCGATCGCACCGGCCGGGCACACCCCGGCGGCCTCGCGGACGGCGGCGTGCAGTCCCGCCTCCGGCTCGGCGTCGAGCAGGACCACGACGCCGTCCTCCTCGCGCTGGTCGAAGACCTCCGGTGCGACGAGCACGCACGTGCCCGCGCTGCAACACCTGTCCTGGTCCACGGTGATCTTCATCGTCGGTCCTGCTCACTCGTGACCGGCGCCAGCCACAGCCCGGCGAGCGCGTCGATCAGCCCGGTCGTCGCCTCCGGCCAGCTGGCCCTGGGCGTCGGGGTGCCCTCGGCGAGCGCGCGCTCGCGTTCGGCGCACATGTGCACGATCAGCTGCCTGGCCATGTCACCGCGTTCCCGGCGCACATCGGGCGGCAGCTCGGGAAGGCAGCGGTTGAGCCCCGCGACGATCCGGTTCAGCGCGGGCGAGGTCAGCGCCTCGTCGACCATGATCTCGCGGAGCGCTGGGTCGGTCATCACCTGCGCGGCGAACCGGGCGAACCACGTGGGGCTGCCGAGGGAGGCCAGGTGCTCGTGCGTCGGCCGGACCAGGCAGCCCAGCCAGTCCCGCAGCTCGCGGCTGTCCCCGATCTCGGCCAGCATCCGCTCGCGCGCCCGCTCGACCGGCTCGGCGTGCCTGCGCACGATGGCGCGCACGAGGTCGGCCTTGGTGCCGAAGTGGTAGCCCACCGCGGTGTTGTTGCCCTGTCCCGCCGCCTCGCTGATCTGCCGGTTGGACACGGTGATCACGCCCTGCTCGGCGAACAGGCGTTCCGCCGCCGTCAGGATCGACTCCCGCGTCGCGCCCGCGCGCTCCGTTCGTGCCTTCATGGTCACCATCGCACCGGGAGCTCGCGCAGACCGCCGACCGCGAGCCCTTCCAGCCTGTCCAGCCGCTCGGCGGGAACGGCCAGCTCCAGCGAGGGCAACCGGCGCAGCAGCACGTCGAGCACAGCCTGCAGCTCGGTGCGCGCCAACGCTTGTCCCACACAGGAATGCGCGCCCGCGCCGAAGGCCAGGTGCGGGTTGGGGCTGCGCCCGAGGTCCATCTCGCCCGCGCCGTCGAAGGCGTTCTCGTCGCGGTTGGCCGCGGCCATGCTGCACACGACGGTGGTGCCGGGCGGCAGCACGGTCCCGGCGATCTCCAGTTCCTCGCCGAGGAAGCGCGGCATGCCGAACCCCGCGTTGGCGTCGAAGCGCAGCGACTCCTCCACGGCGGTGCGCACCAGTGACGGGTCCGCCAGCAGCCGCTCCCAGCACTGACGGTCGGCCAGCAGCATCGCCACCATCTTGCAGATCATGTTCGCGGTGGTCTCGTGCCCGGCGACGAGCAGTCCCTGACCGGTCGCGACCAGCATCGCGTCCGGCATGCCCTCGGCGATCAGCTCGCTGAGCAGGTCCGCGCCCGGCTCCGCGCGCTTGGCCCGCACGTGCCAGGCCATGTACCTGACGAACTCGGCCTGCGCGCCGTCGACCTCGTCCTGGGTGTACCTGGTCAGGTTGAGCAGCGTGTCCGACCAGTAGGCGAAGGACTCGCGCTCCGAGTCCGGCACCCCGAGCAGGTCGCAGATCACCCACACCGGCAACGGGAAGGCCAGGCCCGCCTTGAGATCGGCGGGCGCGCCCCGTTCCACCAGCTCGTCGACCAGCCGCTCGGCCATCGCCTCGATGCCGGGGCGCAGCTCGGCCATCCGCCTGGCCGTGAACCACTTGCTGATCATCCGGCGCCACCGCTGGTGACCTTCGCCGCTCTGCGGGATCGCCGCGCCCATCTCGCTGTTGAACACCCCGCCCGACTCGGTGTCGGCGATCCGCGCCGCGTCGTCGGTGTGCGAGGGCCGGGTGAACCTGGGGTCGGAGAGCACCGCCTTGACGTCGGCGTAGCGCGTGACCAGCACCGCGTCGTCACCGCTGGGCAAGGTCACCTTGGCGACCGGGCACTCCTCGCGCAGCCAAGCCCACTCCCGCGGCGGCTCCAGCGCTCCGGTACTCGGCATCGGGTAGTCCAGCACCCGTCCAGTGAAGCCCCAGCACCAATTTAAGTCAAGCGCTTGATTTAAACTCCTCCCCGTACAGTTCTCCGCGTACCTGCACGGAGTTCGAGGCGACGGTAAGTGGTTATGACGACGGCGGACGTGGAGACGACGGGCATCGACCCGGCGCGGCTTGAGGAATGCCTCAAGGTGCTGGCGGAGGCGGACGACCTGCCGCCGGACCACCCGGACGTCGTCCGGCTGCAACGCGCGACATCACGGCTCTACAAGGGCGTCAAGAAGCGCAAGCGCTCGATCCGCCGCGAGGCCGTGACCGCCGCCGACAACGCGGTGACCGCCGCGACCGCGACCGGCTCCCCCACGCGCATCGATGACGAGACCGAGGGCATCCCGCTGGTCTCCACCACCACCGGGGCGATCGCGGGAACCCTGCTGCGCGCTCGCGCCTGCTACACGTGCAAGAACCGCTACCACGAGGTGGACGCGTTCTACCACCAGCTCTGCCCGCCGTGCGCGAAGCTCAACCGCGACCGGCGCGACGCGCGGACCGACCTCACCGGGCGCCGCGCGCTGCTCACCGGCGGGCGGGCGAAGATCGGCATGTACATCGCGCTGCGGCTGCTCCGCGACGGCGCGCACACCACGATCACCACCCGCTTCCCCAACGACGCCGTGCGCCGCTTCGCCGCGATGCCCGACAGCGCCGACTGGCTGCACCGGCTGCGCATCGTCGGCATCGACCTCCGCGACCCGGCTCAGGTGGTGGCGCTGGCCGACTCGGTCGCCGAGCAGGGCCCGCTGGACATCCTGATCAACAACGCCGCGCAGACCGTGCGCCGCTCCCCCGGCGCCTACGCCCCGCTGGTGGCCGCCGAGTCCGACCCGCTGCCCGCGGGCGAGCTGCCGGAGATGATCTCCTTCGGCCACATCAGCGACGCGCACCCGTTGGCGCTAACCGAACTCACGAGCAGTTCCAAGCTGGACGTGACCAGCCTGGCGCTGCGCGCGGGCTCGGCGTCGCTGGAGCGGATCGCCGAGAACACCGCGATCGACGCGGGCGGCCTCGTCCCGGACCTGCACGACGTCAACAGCTGGACGCAGAAGGTGGAGCAGGTCGAGCCGCTGGAGATGCTCGAAGTCCAGCTGTGCAACGCCACCGCGCCGTTCATCCTGGTCAGCAGGCTCCGCCCGGCGATGGCCGCCTCGCCCGCACGCCGCAAGTACGTCGTGAACGTCTCCGCCATGGAGGGCCAGTTCAGCCGCGCCTACAAGGGACCCGGCCACCCGCACACGAACATGGCCAAGGCCGCGCTGAACATGCTGACCAGGACCAGCGCCAAGGAGATGCTGGAGACCGACGGCATCCTGATGACCGCGGTGGACACCGGCTGGATCACCGACGAGCGCCCGCACCCCACCAAGATCCGCCTCGCCACGGAGGGCTTCCACGCGCCGCTGGACCTGGTGGACGGGGCGGCCCGGGTCTACGACCCCATTGTGCGCGGTGAGGCGGGCGAGGACGTCTACGGCTGCTTCATGAAGGACTACGCGCCCTCGGCCTGGTAGGCCAGCTCCGCGACCACGGCGCGGTGATCCGTCCCCGGCACCGTGTGCTCGGAGACGGAGACCGCGCGCAGCGACCGCCCGTGCAGCACGTGGTCGATCTGGATCACCGGCCGGTCCGCGGGCCACGTCGGCGCCCACCCGCGCCCGAGTTCGGCGTGCGCGTCGGCCAGGCCCGCGGCCAGCAGCTCCCGCATGGGCGTGTGGTCCAGGGTGGCGTTGAAATCGCCCAGCATCACCACGTTCGGCCCTGCCTCGGCGCGCAGCGCGCGCAGATCGGCCGTCCACGCCGCGGGCTTCTCCACCGGCCAGAGCGTGTGCACGCCGACGATCCGCACCGGGTGCCCGCCGACCACGACGGTCGCGGTGGTCTGCGGCCAGGTCGTCGGCTGGTTCACCAGACCGCCCGCGGTCAGCGACAGCCGCGAGTAGATCGACGTGTCGATCTCCGGGTGCAGCTCCCGGTGCGGCATCAGCTCGCGCATCCCGGCGTCGTCCAGCAGGCCGACGCCCTTCGGCCCGAGTTCTTGCACCGCAAGGACATCCACCCGCTGCGTGCGCACCAGCTCGACCAGGGCGCGCATGTCCACGTTGCCGCGCAGGGTGTTGCTCGTCGCGACCCGGATCCGGGGCGCGTCGGCGGCGATCTCCGCTCCGTCGGCGACGAACCGCGGCGCCAGCCAGAAGACCTGGAGCGCGACCAGGGCCGCCGCGGCGAGGGTGAGCCACCGGGCGCGCAACGCGAGCACGGCAGGGAAAACGACCAGGGTTCCGACCGCCGCGTACGGCAGGCCGGAGACGGGCAGCGCCAGCGGCGTTCCCGCGTCCAGTCCGGTCATCCGCACCACGACCAGCGCGAACACCGCGACGAGGGCTGCGGCGCAGAGCACGAGGACGACCTTGCGGGCCTTGGGTTCCACGTTCAGGGGACGCCGCCGGCGGGTCGGGGTGGGCGGCAACGTGACCTACGCCATAGTACGTGCGGCTCAGGACACCCTAACTTCGAGACGTCCGGTTTCCCCTGCTCCAGATCGGTCGACAAACACACATGGCTGAGATCGTCTACCCCCCGGTGATCGCTCTGGCGAAGACCATGTTCCGCGTGCTGGACATGCGGATCAGGGTCGAGGGCGCCGAGCACGTCCCCAACGAGGGCGCCGCGGTGCTGGCGAGCAACCACGTGAGCTACCTGGACTTCATCTTCTGCGGCCTCGGCGCGCAGCCGGCGAACCGGCTCGTCCGCTTCATGGCGAAGAAGGAGGTCTTCGACAACGCCGTCGCCGGGCCGCTGATGCGGGGGATGCACCACATCCCGGTCGACCGCAGGGCCGGGGAGGCCGCCTACGACCAGGCGCTCGCCGCGCTGCGTTCCGGCGAGGTGATCGGCGTCTTCCCGGAGGCCACGATCAGCCGCTCCTTCACCGTCAAGGAGATCAAGTCCGGCGCCGCCAGGATGGCAGCCGCCGCGGGCGCGCCGTTGATCCCCATGGCGGTCTGGGGCACCCAGCGGATGTGGACGAAGGGCCGCCCGCGCGCACTGGGCACGCGGCACCTGCCGATCACGATCCTGATCGGCGAGCCGCTGCACCCCACCGCGGAGCAGGACCCGAACGAGGTCACCGCCGAGCTGCGCACGCGCATGGCCGCGCTGCTGGACGAGGCGCAGCGCGGCTACCCGGAAACCCCGGCCCCGGACCAGACCTGGTGGCAGCCCGCGCACCTCGGCGGCTCCGCGCCGACCCCGGAGGAAGCGGCCGCCCTGGACGACCGCTAGCCGGCGAGGGCGCGGAGGTAGCGGCCGGTCACGACGTCCTGCACCCGCCGCGCCAGCGGACCGCCGAGCTTGGCGAGCACGGTCGCCGGCCGGGAGAAGGCGCTGAGCGTGAACGTGACGCGGTCATCGTCCCGGTGCTCCAGGACGAACGCTTCCTC
Organism: Allokutzneria albata; assembly: GCF_900103775.1. Classification (GTDB taxonomy): domain Bacteria; phylum Actinomycetota; class Actinomycetes; order Mycobacteriales; family Pseudonocardiaceae; genus Allokutzneria; species Allokutzneria albata. Next base: position 2,963,893 of record NZ_LT629701.1, read on the forward strand.
GCCGCACTCCGGATGCCCCGGCAGGGTGCCGTAGGCGAAGCCGGTCCGTCGTGGCTCGATGATGACGTGGACGACGCGGCACGGCGCGTGGACGGCCAGCCACCCGAAGCCGATCTTGAGAACGACGACCGCGTCCGGCTCCAGCCGCTCGGTCGAGGCGGCGACCCCCAAGCCCGCGCGCCGCTGCACCTGCCAGCTGAACAGGTCCCGGGTCGCCGAAGCGAAGTCGGTGCCGACCGGCAGAACGACGCTGCGCGTGAACGTCCGATAGCCCGGCGGCAGGACTCCCCTCGTCGCACCGACCTCCGGATAGGTCAACCGAGCGGCCCGCAACGCGGCCACCCGCTCGGCGTCGAGCAGGTCGACACCCACGTCAGCGGCGCGGCTCGGGCAGGGGCGTGGCGCCTTCCGGCCGCAGGCCGTCGAGGAGCAGCCCGAGGTAGCGGCGCCAGTCCCACTCCGACGTCCGCACGAAGCGCAGCGCGCCGAGCAGCATGTACGTGATGGGCGGCAGGTCCTCCGGGGTGAGGTCGTCCCGGACGACGCCCGCGGCCTGCCCCCGCGCGACGATCTTGGTGAAGTCGGCGAAGTAGCGCTCCTGGATGCCCGCGGCGAGGTTCGACATGTTCTTCGCGGCGAGGAACGTGCACTGCTCCTCGCAGGCCATGCCCAGCGCCGCCTCCAGGGAGGACACGACTCCCCGCCACGGGTCCTCCTCGACCAGCGCGGTCTCCAGCACCGGCGCGACCCGCTCCTCGTAGCGCCACAGCAGCACGCCGCGCACGAGATCGTCCTTGCTCGGGAAGCGGCGGTAGAGCGTGGCGACGCCGACCCCGGCCCTGCGGGCGATCTCCTCCAGCGAGACCTCCGGCCCGTCCTCGGCGAAGGCCTCCCGCGCCGCGAGCACCAGGCGCTCCGCGTTGCGCAGGGCGTCCGCGCGAAGGGGGCGCTCACCTGGGCCGTTCATGCGCGGCACGGTACCAGATGAGAGCGGACTATCAGTTGTGCTAGCTTCGGGGAGGAGCTAACCGAGAGTTCCATATCGGATTAGCGGTTGACCCTCCACAGGAATGGGACCGCGATGACCGAAAGCACCATGCCTCCGATGACCGAGGCGCCCGTCCACATCCGGCGCACCGCCTTCGACCCCACCCCCGAACTGGCCGAGCTGCGGGAGAAGAGCCCGATCAGCAAGATCCGCACCCTGTGGGGCGGCGAGGCGTGGCTGGTCACCCGCTACGACCTGATCCGGGAGGCGCTCGGCGACGCCGCCCGCTTCGCCAACAACCCCCGCCACGCCGTCGACGTGCCGCCGTTCGTGCGGCCGGACACCGCCTCCGGCATGTTGCTCAACTACGACCCGCCCGAGCACACCAACCTGCGCAGACTGCTCACGCCGGAGTTCACCGTGCGGCGCATCCGCAGGCTCCAGCCGCGGATCGAGGCGATCGTCGAACAGCACCTCGACGCGATGGAGCAGGCCGGGCCGCCGGTGGACCTGGTGCAGGCGTTCGCCCTGCCCATCCCGTCGCTGGTGATCTGCGAGCTGCTGGGCGTGCCCTACGAGGACCGCGACGACTTCCAGCGGCTGAGCACCCTGCGGCTGGACATGTCGCTGCCGATGGAGGAGCGGATCGCCGCCACCGAGGCCTCCTTGGCCTACATGGCGAAGCTGGTCGAGGGGCAGCGCGCGGCACCCGGCGAGGACATGATCGGCATGCTGATCCGCGAGCACGCCGACAAGATCACCGACGCCGAGCTGGTGGGCGTCGCCGACCTGCTGCTGCTCGCCGGGCACGAGACCACCTCGAACATGCTCGGCCTCGGCACCCTCAAACTGCTCCAACACCCGGACCAGCGCGCGCTGGCCGAGTCCGACGAGCACGTGGAGGCGGCGGTCGAGGAGCTGCTGCGCTACATGTCGATCACCCACACCATCGCGCCGCGCTGGGCGGTCACCGACACCGAACTGGGCGGGCAGCGCATCGCCAAGGGCGATCTGATGATGTTCTCGATCCCGGCGGGCAACCGCGACCCGGCGATCGGCGACAACCTCGACGCCCTCGACATCGGCCGCAAGACCGCGCCGCACCTGGCTTTCGGCCACGGCGTGCACCACTGCCTGGGCGCGCCGCTGGCCCGGATGGAGATGCGGGTGGCCTACCCGGCGCTGCTGCGGCGCTTCCCGAAGCTGCGCCCGGCGGTGCCCGTCGACGAGGTCGAGTTCCGCACGTTCTCCGTCGTCTACGGCCTCGCGTCGCTGCCGGTCACCTGGTAGCGCCGCCGTCGTGGTGATCGGGGCCGGGCTCGCTCGCGGGGAAGCGGGCTCCGGCCCCGTCGTCGTGTCGGCCACGGCCGGCACTCAGCTGATCCGGTCCAGCGCCGCCCACAGGAAGGCGTCCCGCCGGGCGGTCAGCGTCGCGCCGTCGAGGTCGACCCGCCCCTGGTCCTGGATCGCCGGCTCCCAGTCGATCAGGTCCGGTGGTGTGGCCAACGCCGCCACCACGTCCCAGTAGGCCACGTCCGCGGGAGGCCGCCCGGCCCGCTCCCGCCAGCCCGCCGACACGATCTCGGCCGCGCCCACGCCGAACATCAGCTCCACGTCGCACCGCAGCGACCCCAGGTCCACCCCGTGGTGACCGGCACCCGCGCAGTCCCAGTCCACAATGGACGTCAGCTCGCCGCCCACCCACATCGTGTTGCCCTGCCAGAGATCCCCGTGCACGAGCACTCTTGCCGACTCCGGCTCGGGCAGCTCCGCCATCGCGTCGACCGCATCGAGCAGCAACGCCGACGCGCCGTCCCGCTCCCGCCACCGGTCGAAGTCCGCCAGCTCGATGGGCCTGTGCCGCAACGGCAAATCCTTGCGGGGAGACAACTCCACGGCGTGCACGCCGGCCGCCGCCGCACCCAGTGCCGTCAACCTCTCCGTTGTCGGTTCCACCGGGATCCGGCTGCTGCCCGCCACCACCGACAGCAGCATCAGGCCGTCGCCGACCGCGATGAGCCTCGGCGCCGGAATCCCGTTCTCCTCCGCCAACCGCAATGCGGCCACCTCGGTGTCGAACCCGTCTCCGCCGCGCAGCACCGCTTCCGCGCCGTCGCCGAACCGCAGCAACCACGGCGCCCCGCCCTGGCGGAGCCCGCGCGAACCCACCACCCGCTGCCCGACCGCGCTCTCCGCCCACCCCAACGCTTCCGCAGTCACCTCGCCCATGTCCGCAGACTACTGTTCCCGTTCGGCGCAGAAGGCGGCCCGAACGTCCAAAAAATCAACTCCACCAATTTTGAGCGTATGGACGTCCGGTTCACCGATGGTCCACGGCAGGTTCATTGACGCATTTACCTGAATGCATTTACTTGCCCGCATCGGTAACTTCGCGGACGCCGCTTCGGGAATTCGGCGTGCTTGTCGCTCGCCTTCCTGAACCCGTCCCGAGATCGCTCAACTTCTGGTTCAAGGAGCTCATGTGGTGGAGGTGCCCGCCGAGGACCTGGCAGGCCATCCGACGACCGGCACCGAGCGGATCCTCGCCGCGGCGCTGGCTGACGTCGTGCGCGTCCGGAACGTGTCGGTCGACAGCCACTTCTTCGACGACCTGGGGGCCAACTCGCTGGTGATGGCCCATTTCTGCGCGCGGATCAGGAAAAGGGCGGATCTGCCGCCGGTGTCGATGAAGGACGTCTACCGCCATCCGACGATCAGAAGCCTGGCGACGATGCTCGCGGAGTCCGCGCTCGCCCCGGTCTCCCCGTCCGTCCCGGTACCGACGGAGGCGGCGCCACCGCGCGGCACACCCCGGTACGTCCTCTGCGGCCTGCTCCAGGTCCTGGTCTTCCTCGGGTACTCGTCCTTCGCCGGGATCGTCGTCACCCGCTGCGCCACCTGGATCTCCGCGAGCTCCGGGCCGATCGAGGTCTACCTGCGGGCGGTGGTGGTCGGCGGTGTGGGCTTCCTCGCCCTGAGCGCCCTGCCGGTCCTGGCGAAGTGGTTGCTCATCGGCCGGTCCAAGCCCCAGCGCATTCGCGTCTGGAGCCTGGCCTACGTCCGGTTCTGGGTCGTGAAGGCGTTGCTGCGGTCGAGTCCGCTGGTGTTGTTCGCCGGATCGCCGCTCTACGTGCTCTACCTGCGAGCCCTGGGCGCGAGGATCGGGCGCGGCGTCGTGATCTTCGCCAAGCAGGTGCCGGTGTGCGCCGACCTGCTCACCGTCGGCGACGGCACGGTCATCCGCAAGGACTCGTACCTCAGCTGCTACCGGGCGCACGACGGCGTGATCGAGACGGGCCCGGTCACCCTCGGCAGGGACGTGTTCGTCAGCGAGGCGACGGTGATCGACATCGGGACCTCGCTGGGCGACGGGGCGCAGCTCGGCCACGCCTCCTCCCTGCACTCGGGGCAGGCGGTGCCGGCGGGCCAACGCTGGCACGGGTCACCGGCACAGCCCACCGACGTGGACTACCGGGCGGTCCGGTCCACCCCCTGCGGCCCGTTGCGCAGGGCCGTCTACTCCGCCGTTCAGCTGGTGGGTGTGCTGCTGGTGCGCCTGCCGCTGACGATCGGCGTCGTCTACCTCCTGCTCACCGAGATCCCCCACGTCGCCGCGCTCCTGGAGCCGGGATCCCCGACGCTGACGAGCTGGACGTTCTACCGTGACGCCTTCGTCGCCTCCGTGCTGCTCTTCGTCGGCTTCGGTGTCATCGGCCTGCTGTTCGTGGTCGTCGTGCCCCGCGTGCTCAACCTCGCCATCACCCCCGGCAAGGTCTATCCCTTGTACGGAGTGCACTACGCGGTGCACCGCACGATCACACGGACGACGAACTCCAAGTTCCTGACCCGCCTCTTCGGCGACAGTTCCGCCATCGTGCACTACCTCCGACTCATCGGGTACGACCTGTCCCGGGTCGAGCAGACGGGATCGAACTTCGGCACGGAGGTGCGGCACGAGACGCCTTTCCTGAGCTCCGTCGGAAGCTCGACGATGATCGCCGACGGCTTGTCGATCATGAATGCCGACTACTCCGCCACGTCCTTCCGGGTGTCCCGGGCGGTGATCGGGGCGCACAACTTCCTCGGCAACCGCATCGCCTTCCCCGCGGGCGGCAGGACCGGTGACAACTGCCTGCTCGCGACGAAGGTCCTGGTCCCCGTCGACGGCCCCGTCCGGGAGGGGGTCGGGCTGCTGGGCTCCCCCAGCTTCGAGATCCCGCGATCGGTCGAGCGCGACACCGAGTTCGACCACCTCAAGAGCGAGGACCAGCTGCGCGACCGCCTGGCCGCCAAGAACCGGCACAACGCGGTCACCATGGGGATCTTCCTGCTGGTGCGGTGGATCCACGTGCTCGGCCTCACCCTGCTCGCCTGGACCGCCATGGATCTCTTCCACCCGTTCGGCGCGGCGGCGCTCGCGTTGTTCCCCGTGCTCGCCCTGCTGTTCACCGTCGTCTACTTCGTGCTGGTCGAACGCGCCGTCACGACGTCCACTCCCCTGACACCGCTGTACTGCTCGATCTACGACGTCCGCTTCTGGCGGCGCGAGCGGTACTGGAAAGTGCCCTCGGAGACCTACCTCGAGTTCTTCAACGGAACCCCGTTCAAGAACGTGGTGTCGAGGTCGCTGGGTGTCCGGATCGGACGCGGGGTCTTCGACGACGGCTGCTTCATCACCGAACGGTCGCTGGTCGCGATCGGCGACCACTGCACGCTCAACGCCGGATCCGTCCTCCAGTGCCACTCCCAGGAGGACGGCGCGTTCAAGTCCGACCACTGCGCGATCGGCGCCCGGTGCACCCTCGGGGTCGGCGCCTTCGTCCACTACGGCGTGGTCATGGGAGACGGCTCCGCGCTCGCCCCCGACTCCTTCCTCATGAAGGGGGAGGAAGTCCCTCCGCACGCGCACTGGGGCGGAAATCCCGCCAGGGAAAGCCGATCCGACCGTCCTCAATGGACAGAGTGACCACTGTGAAGTCCCGGCCTGCCTGACAGCACGACATCCACGCGAGTGAAGGGAAGACCTGATGGGAAAGCTGGCAGAGGCCGGCCGGGATTTCTGGCGCGGTGTGCTGGTCTCGGGCGGGTTCACCGCGATCCCCCGCTGGACCCGCGCCCCGGGGACCGGGGTCGCCACCCAGGAGACGACCATCCCGGACGATCTCGTCGCCACACTGCGCCGGCTGGCCGGCGAGCTGGAGCTGCCGCTCGGCACGGTGCTGCTCGCCGCGCACGCCAAGGTGCTCGCCGCGCTCTGCGGAGAACGGGAGGTCACCACCGGCTACGTCCTGGGCGAGGGCGCCGCGCCGCTGCCCTGCCGGGTGCGGGTCGCCTCCGGCTCGTGGTGCACGTTGCTCCTGAACGCCCACAGGTCCTCATCGGACCTCTGGGCGCACAAGGACTTCCTGAGCGACGACCTCCGCGAGGAGCTGGACGCGGGCCGGCCGCTGTTCGAGACCGTGTTCGACCTGTCGGGCGGCGCCACCCTCGTCAGGGACACCGTGCTGTGCGTGGGATTCGTGTCCGAGGACGACCGGCTCGCGCTGCGGCTGCGGTACTCAACGGCCGTGCTCGACGCGGACGCCGCCGCCCGCGTCGCCGGCTACCACCTCACCGCGCTCATCCTGATGGCCGCCGACCCGGATGCCGAGCACCGACGGCTGAGCCTGCTGTCGGCCGACGAACTGCGCTTCCAGATCGACGGGCTCGCCGGACCGCGCCGCGAGCTGCCGAACCGGCGCTTCCACGAACTGTTCGAGCTGCAGGTGCGCGAACGCCCGGACGCGGTCGCGGCCGTGCACGGGGACCGGCGGTGGACCTACCGGGAGCTCAACACCCGCGCCAACCGAGTGGCCCGGGCGCTGTTCACCCGCGGGTTGCCCCGTGCGGGCGTGGTCGCGGTGGTGACCGAGCGCAACCTGGACTGGATGGCCGCCGTCCTCGGTGTGTTCAAGGCCGGGGGCGCGTACCTGCCCGTCGAGCCGCACCTGCCCGCCGACCGCATCGCGACCATGCTCTCGCGCGCCGGCTGCGAGCTCGTGCTCACCGAACCCGGCAGCGCGACCACGCTCGCGCAGGCACTCCGATCGCTGCCCGGAGTCCCGGTGCTGACCGTCGACGAGGCCTGCGCGGAAGACCACGCCGATGCGGACCTCGATCTCCGCGTGCCCGCGGACCAACTCGCCTACATCTACTTCACCTCCGGTTCCACCGGGGAGCCCAAGGGCGCGATGTGCGAACACGCGGGCATGCTCAACCACCTCTACGCCAAGATCGACGACCTGGGGCTCGACGAGGGACAGGTCGTCGCCCAGACCGCGCCGCAGTGCTTCGACATCTCGCTGTGGCAACTGCTGTCCGCGCTGCTGGTCGGCGGTCAGACCCTGATCGTCGAACAGGAGGTGGTCCTGGACGCCGGCCGGTTCGTCGACAAGATCGCCGAGGGCCGGGTCTCCGTGCTCCAGGTCGTCCCCTCCTACCTCGACGCCGTGCTCTCGGCGTGGGAACGGCACCCCCGCGTGCTGCCGGACCTGCGGTTCGTCTCGGTCACCGGCGAGGCGCTGAAGAAGGAGCTGGTGCAGCGCTGGTTCGCGGCGATGCCCCACGTCCCGCTGGTCAACGCCTACGGGCTCACCGAGACTTCGGACGACACCAACCACGAGGTGATGGAGCGGGTGCCGGACTCCGACCGGGTCCCGCTCGGGCGCCCGATCGCCAACGTGCGCGTCTACGTCGTCGACGAGTACCTCGCACCGGTGCCGCTGGGCGCGCCCGGTGAGATCGTCTTCTCCGGGATCTGCGTCGGCCGGGGCTACGTCAACGACCCCGAGCGCACCCGCCGCGCGTTCCTGACCGACCCGCACCGCGAAGGCGAGCGGCTCTACCGCAGCGGCGACCACGGCCGCTGGCGCCCCGACGGCAAACTGGAGTTCCTCGGCAGGCGCGACACCCAGATCAAGATCAGCGGTTTCCGCGTCGAGATCGGCGAGATCGAGAACACCCTGGTCCGGGTGCCCGGTGTCCGGGACGCCGCGGTGGTGGCCGCGGAGCGGGCCGACCGGGCCAAGCACCTGGTGGCCTTCTACGCCGGCAGGCAACCCCTGGAGGCCGGCCTGCTGCGGGAGCGGCTGGCCCGGTCACTGCCGACGTACATGATCCCCTCGGCCTTCCACTGGCGGGAGAACCTGCCCCTGACCCCCAACAGCAAGATCGACCGGACGGCGCTGACCACGGTCGCCGCGGAACTCGACACCACCGCGACCGGCTACCAGGCGCCCGGCACGCCCACCGAACGACGCCTGGCCGCCGCCTGGTCGCGAGTGCTCGGCATCCCCGGGGACCAGATCGGCAGGCGCGACCACTTCTTCGACCGGGGCGGGACCTCGCTGTCCGCGGTGAAACTCGTCATCGCCCTCGACCGCGCCGTCTCGCTGGGCGAGCTCACCCGCCATCCGGTGCTGGCCGAGCTCGCCGAGCAGATCGACGGCAGGACGCGGCGCACGCCAGGGCTGCTGCACGCACTGTCCGATGTGGACGAGGAGCGGACCGCCGTCCTGGTGTGCTTCCCCTACGCCGGGGGCAACGCGGTGAACTTCCGGCCGATGGCCAAGGCGCTGCGCGGAAGCGGACTGGCGGTCTACGCCGTCGAACTGCCCGGGCACGACCTGGCCGCCGAGAGCGAGCCGTTCGCTCCGCTGGAGGAGGTGGCCGACCGGGTCGTCGCCGAGATCTGCGGGCTCGCCCCGGCCACGCTCCTGCTCTGGGGCCACTCCTCCGGCAGCGCGTTCGCGGCGGAGACGGCCAGGCGGCTCCAGGTGCGCGGCCTGGACGTCCGGCGAACGTTCGTCGGAGCGCAGCTGCTCGGCAGCGCCGCCGAGCGGCGCGCGGCCATCACGGAACTGGCCGAGCGCAGCGACGCCGACATCGCCGCGGCGTTGAGCGCGGACATCGGCTACGCCGAGCTCGGTGAGCTGTACGCACAGCGCGCCGCGCACGTCGGCGCCGCCTACCGGCACGACCACGTGTCCGCGCACACCTACTTCGCCGACCTCCTGGACAACCCGCCGGAGGTGAAGCTGTCGTCGCCGATCAGCGTCGTCGTCGCGAGCGACGATCCGCACACGGCGAAGGCTTCCCGCAAGCACCTCGACTGGCACCTGCTCTCCGACCACGTCGACCTCCACGAGCTCGTCGACGGGGGCCACTACTTCCCGCGCACCCGCCCGACCGAGGCGGCGCAGGCCGTACTGCGCGCCGCCGATCCGTCGGCTTCTTCCTGAGTCGCAACGAAAGGAACCCGAGATGCGGTCCTCATCCCCGGTGTCACTGCTCGATGTGGAGCTACGACCCGGTAAACCCCCACTGCTGCGGGCTGAGATAGCCGGCGACGCGGCGGAATGGGCGGCCAGGGCCCGGGAGGGGCTGCGAGCCGTCGTCGCACAGCACGGTTCGGTCCTCCTGCGCGGCCTCGGCCTGGGCGACGCGGCCGAGGCCGGCGCGGTCATCCGCCGGTTGACCACCGAGCTGATGAGCGACAAGGAGTCCTTCGCCCCGCGACGGATCTACTTCGACCGCCTGTACTCCTCCTCGGCCTGGCCGGCCAACCAGCCGATGTGCATGCACCACGAGCTCAGCTACACGCTGGAGTTCCCCGGCCTGATGCTGTTCGCGTGCCTCGGCGCGCCCACCACCGGCGGCGCGACCGGGGTCGCCGACTCGCGGGCCGTGCTCGACGCGCTGCCCGCCGAGCTGGTCCGGCGGTTCGAACGTGAGGGCTGGCTGCTCACCCGCAACTACAACGACGAGATCGGGCTCTCCTACGCGGACGCGTTCGGCACCGCCGATCGGGCTTCCGTCGAGAGGTACTGCCTCGCCAACGCGATCGCGTTCCAGTGGCAGCCCGACGGCAGCCTGCGCACCAGGCAGCGCCGCAGCGCCGTGGTGCGGCACCCCTTCACCGGTCGGCGGTGCTGGTTCAACCAGATCGCCTTCCTCAACGAGTGGACGATCGAGCCCGAGGTGCGCGAGTACCTCATCGAGTGCTACGGCCCCGACGCGCTGCCCTTCAACACCTGTTACGGCAACGGCGACCCGATCGGTCCGGACGTCATCGAGCTGCTCAACAAGGTCTACGAGGCCAACACCGCGCGCGAGCCCTGGGAGGTGGGCGACCTGCTGCTCGTCGACAACATCCGCACCGCGCACAGCAGGGAGGCGTTCGAGGGCGACCGCGAGGTGCTCGTCGCGATGGCCGACCCGGTTCGCCTTGCCGACTGCGCACCGAGCGTCGGGGTGGCCTGATGACGACCAGCCGTTCCTCCGCGCCGTCGTTCACGGTGATCTCCGGGGCGCAGGTCCAGCGCGCGCTGCTGGGCCGGGAGAAGCAGATCGTGGATCTGGTCGACTCCGCCTACCGCCTGCACTCCGCCGGTGACTCGGTGAACCCGCCGTCGTACTTCCTGCGGTTCCCCGATCGCCCGTCCTCCCGGATCATCGCGCTGCCCGCCTCCCTCGGCGGGCAGTTCGGCGTCGACGGGATCAAGTGGATCTCCAGCTTCCCGGACAACGTGGCCAGGGGCATCCCCAGGGCCTCCGCCGTGCTGATCCTCAACGACCCCGGCACCGGTTATCCCTTCGCCTGCGTGGAGAGCTCGGTCGTCAGCGCCGCCCGCACCGCCGCGTTCGCGACGCTGGCGGCCGAGTGGCTCAGCCCCCGGCTGCGCCCCCGGCGGATCGGTTTCTTCGGGGCCGGTTTCATCGCCCGGTACGTCCACACCTTCCTGACCGCCCGAGAATGGCCGATCGACGAGATCGGCGTGCACGACGTGTCCGCCGAGAGCGCCGCGGGCTTCCGCGGTTACCTGGAGCGTTCCGGCCAGACCGCCCGGGTCACCGTGCACGACAGCGCCGAGCGGTTGGTCCGCTCGGCCGACCTGGTGGTCTTCGCCACGGTCGCCGGTCGGCCGCATCTCAACGACCCGTCGTGGTTCTCCCACAACCCGCTGGTGCTGCACGTGTCCCTGCGCGACCTCGCGCCGGAGATCCTGCTCACCTCGGCCAACGTCGTCGACGACGTCGAACACTGCCTCAAGGCGGACACCTCGCCGCACCTGGCCGAACAGCTCATCGGGAACCGGAGCTTCCTGACCGGCACCCTGGCCGAGGTGATGGCCGGACGGGTGCCGGTGCCGACCGGTCGACCGGTGGTGTTCTCGCCGTTCGGGCTCGGCGTGCTCGACCTCGCCGTGGGCAAGTTCGTCTACGACGAGGTGGTCCGCTCCGGCGAGCCGCACATCGTCGACGACTTCTTCCACGAACTGCGCCGGTACGGATGAGGAGATCGTCTTGCGAGTCATTTCCGCCCCGCACGAGTTCAACGAGGAGGATCTCTACGTCGACCTCAGGTCGACCGTCGGGCGCTCGCTCTTCCTGAAGTGCGAGGGCTTCAACTTCGCGGGCTCGATCAAGCTCAAGGTGGCGATCGAGATGGTGGAGGCCGCCGAGCGGGGCGGCGCGCTGACACCGGGGTCGGTCCTGGTGGAGTCCTCGTCCGGGAACCTGGGCGTGGCACTGAGCGTGATCGCGGCGAGCAAGGGCTACCGGTTCCTGTGCGTGACCGACGCCCGCTGCAACCTGTCGACCAGGCGGCTGATCGAAGCGTTGGGCAGCGAAGTGCACATCATCACGGAGCCGGACGCCCAAGGCGGCCTCCTCGGCGCACGGATCGACCACGTCCGCGCGCTGTGCGCAGCCGACCCCCGCTACGTCTGGCTCAACCAGTACACCAATCCGGGCAACTGGAAGGCGCACTACCGCAGGACGGCGCCCGCGATCGCCCGCGCGTTCCCCCACCTCGACGTGCTGTTCGTCGGCACCGGCACCACCGGGACGCTGATGGGCTGCGCCCGGTACTTCCGGGAGTGGCACCGCCCGGTGTGGATCGTCGCGGTGGACAGCGTCGGCTCGGTGGCCTTCGGTGGCCCACCGGGCCGCCGGATGGTTCCCGGCCTGGGCATGGGCATCCGCCCACCACTGCTCGATGAGTCCTATGTGGACGAAGTGGTGCTCGTCGAGGAGGCGGACACCGTCCGCGTCTGCCAACGCCTGGCCCGGAGCGGTTTCCTGTTCGGCGGTTCCACGGGCACGGTGGTCAGCTGCGCGATGGACTGGCTGGACCGGCACGACGGCCGCGAGCTCACCGCCGTGGCCATCGCCCCGGACCTCGGCGAGCGCTACATGGACACCGTCTACCAGACGAACTGGGTCCGCGAGATCTACGGCGAGGACGCGCTGATCGATCCTTCGGCAACCGCGGTGACCAGGTGAACGGCGCGTGCGTCGCGCCACCGCGGTCAGGCGGGCCCGGTCCACCCCGCGCCCGGAACCACAGCGCTACCCCAGGCTCGACCGAACCAACGCGGCAGCCACCCGGTGCACCGGCCCCAGCTCCGCAAGCCGCTCAGCCGACCCCGGAAGCCCCAACGCCTCGGCGGCCCGCAAAGCACGTCGCCCGAAGAAGGGGCGCAACTCCGGCCACACGGCCTGGACTTCGCGGCAGAAGATCTCCGCACCCACATCGCCGATACGGGGGAACCGCTTCAGCGAACGCCGGAGCACCACATCATCACCACCGGCTTCCCGGCGAAGCCGGCGCAGGTCGCCACCCCATTCGTCCAGCAGCAGCTCGGCGCCTTCACCGAGGTGCCGGGCGGTGCTCTCGTCATAACGGACGTAGTGCGCCCGGCCGAGCGCATCCACGCGTTGCTGCCAGGTCGCCTCCCGCATCGCGCGGGGCGTGCGCCAGCCCGTCCTGGACAGTTCGCGCGCGGCGGCGACGGCGATCTCCGATCTGATCCGGACGGAGAGCAGCGTCGTCAGCACGAGCAGCCGGTACAGCGGGGACGGCTTGTCGGCCAGCTTGATACCGGCTTCCTCGGCGTAGGTCTGCCCGTGCTCGTCGAGCAGGCGCCGGACTAGCTCGGCGGGGCCGGCCATGGCGGCTGCGGGGGTACCGGGCCCGGGACGGGCGGGGTCGGGTTCGGCGGCACCGGGCCGGGACCCGGCGGCAATGGCTGGGGGTGCGGCTGCGGGTGCTCGGACATGGGACGGGAATACCCGCACCCGTCACGGCTAAGCGCTCAGCGGCGCCTCGTTCCGCGCGCAGGCCGCCACGTAGGCCGACGGCGTCATCCCGACCGCCCGGGTGAAGTCCCGGATGAAGTGCGACTGGTCGAAGTACCCGAGATCCGCCCAGTCCCCGCCCTTGCCCTCGGCGAGCCGGGCGGCGGCCTCGTGCAGGCGGTAGCGCTTCAGCACCCACTTGGGGCTGACGCCGACGTAGCGCTGGAACAGCCGCTGCAGCGTGCGCGTCGACAGGCCGAACCGCTCGGTCACGTCCTGGACGCGCGTCACCGTGCGATCGTGCAGCAGGGCCCGGACGATCCGCCCCACGCGCGCGACCTCCGTGTCCGGGGGCGGCCAGTGCGCGCGGAGGTGCCGCTCCGCCACGGAGATCAGCTCGTCCTGCCCCGCGGCGCCGGCGAGCTCGTCGGCGAAGACCGAGGCCGACGAGCCCCACAGCGTCGACAGTGGACGGACCTGGTCGGTCAGCTCGGCGACCGGGCCGCCGAGGAACGGCTGGAAACCGCCGGGCCGGAACTTGATCCCGAAGACCTGGCCGCGCCCCCGGTAGGTGTAGGTGAACCGCTCGCGGCCGACGCCGCTGATCATCAGCTGGCCGGAGTCGTAGACCAGGTTCACGCACGGGTGCGGCAGCAGGGTGACCGCGGCGCTGCGCCCCGGCGGCAGGTCCCAGCTGGTCATCCAGAACCGCTCGACGAACGCCCCCAGCCCGGCGCTCACCGGTACCCGGGTCAGCCGGAAACTGGGGTCACCGGTGTCGAGGAGCCCGCGCGAGCTGGTCGTGGTGGTGTCCACGAGGACAGGATGGCAAACGGGTCGGACAGTGTCGCGTTTGTCCAAGCCCCACCGGCACTGTCGCCAGCACCATGAGCGCATGTCGAACAACACCGGCCCGGCTCCGTCCGGGAGCCCCGACCTGACCATGTTCTTCGCCGTCCCCGACAGCGCCAAGGCGCTCGCCTACTACGAGGACGTCTTCGGCGCCGAGGTGATCGACCGCTTCGACGCTCCGGACGGTTCCGTGGCGCACGCCGAGATCGCGCTCGCCGGTGGGCGGTTCCAGCTCTCCGAGCCGATGCCGGACTTCGGCATCGTGGGCCCGCCCGCGGAGGGCAACTCGTTCACGATGACGCTGTGGACGGCCGATGTGGACGCGATCTTCGAGAAGGCCGTCGCCACCGGCTCGACCGTGCTGACGCCGCTCGGGGACAGCTTCTCCGGTGACCGGATGGGCGTCGTGCGCTGTCCCTTCGGCATCCGCTGGTGCATCGCGCGGCACGACCGCGACGTCTCCAAGGAGGAGATCGACGCGGCCGTGGCGGCTATGTCAGAACAAGGTTAGAGCGCGGAGTTCAGGGTGCCGAAGTCCAGTGCGTCGGCGGTCGCGGTGTAGGTGCCGCTGGTCAGCATCTCCCGCGCGCCGCGCTGGACGACGGCGTAGGCGGCCTGGCTGAGCCCGGAACCGAGGCTGGCGCGCGCCACGCCCAGCTCGCCCAGCTCGGCGATGCTCGGCGCCCCCGGGCCGACGAGCACGTTCAGCGGCGCGCTGATCTCCTTGGCCAGCAAGGAGATCGTCTCCGGGTCGACGACTCCGGGGACGAAGATGCCGCTCGCGCCCGCGTCGAGGTAGGCACGGGCGCGCTCCACGGTCGCCGCCACCCGTGAGGACGGCTCGCCCACCCCGCGCAGGTACACGTCCACGCGCGCGTTGATGTAGAGCACGGGGTCGGCCTCGCGCGCCGCCGCGATGCGTTCGGCCTGGTCGACGATGGGGCGAAGCGGGGAGTCGCCGCCGTGGTGGGCGTCCTCCAGGTTGACCCCGACCGCGCCCGCCTCCGCGATGCCGCGGATGGTCTCGGCCACGTCGGCGGGGGTGGCGCCGAAGCCGCTCTCGATGTCGGCGGTGACCGGCGCGGAGACGGCCGCGACCACCCGCGCCACCAGGTCGATCGCGCGATCCCGGTCGAGCTGGTCGCCGTCGGCGGCGCCGAGGCTCCAGGCCACCCCGGCGCTGGTGGTGGCGATGGCCGCCGCACCTTCCAACTCGACGAGCCGGGCGCTCATCACGTCCCATGCATTCGGCAGCGCGAGCACGGAATCGTTGTGGTGCAAGGAGGTGAACAGCTCGGCCTGTTCCTGGCGGCTTCTCGTCATGGCCACAGTCCACCCCAGCCCCGCGCCGGAGTCCAGCGGAAAAACGACATCACCCTCCCTGTCGTTTTTCCGCTAGCAATGTCGCCGCCGGCGGGCGAGGCTGGGGGCATGCACAACGACACGGAGCGGTGCGTCCGCGCGGTCCAGTCGAAGGACAGCCGCTTCGACGGGTGGTTCTTCACCGCGGTGCTGACCACGCGGATCTACTGCCGCGCGAGCTGCCCCGTCGCCCCGCCCAAGCCGGAGAACATGCGCTTCTACCCCACCGCCGCCGCGGCTCAGCAGGCCGGTTTCCGCGCGTGCAAGCGCTGTCGCCCGGACGCCAGCCCCGGATCGCCGCAGTGGAACGAGCGGGCGGACGTGGTGGCGCGCGCGATGCGGCTCATCGCGGACGGAGTGGTCGACCGCGACGGTGTGCCGGGCCTGTCCGCACGGCTCGGGTACAGCACCCGCCAGCTCGAACGGCTGCTGCGCGCGGAACTCGGCGCCGGCCCGCTCGCGTTGGCACGGGCCCAGCGAGCGCAGTCCGCGCGCACCCTGATCGAGACGAGCACGCTGTCGATGTCCGATGTCGCACTCGCGTCCGGCTTCGCCAGCATCCGCGCGTTCAACGACACCGTGCGCGAGGTGTTCGCGCTGTCGCCGACCGAACTCCGCAAGCGCGCCAAGGGAACCGTCTCCTCAGGCACCCTCTCGCTGCGGTTGCCGTTCCGCGTGCCGCTGTGCCCGGACAACCTCTTCGGCCACCTCGCCGCGACCGCGGTGCCGGGCGTCGAGGAGTGGCGGGACGGCGCCTACCGCCGGACGATGCGCTTGCCGCACGGGCACGGGATCGTCGCCCTCAGGCCGCTCCCCGACCACATCGCGTGCCAGTTGACGCTGACGGACCTGCGCGACCTCTCGAACGCGATCAGCCGGTGCCGCAGGCTGCTCGACCTGGACGCGGACCCGACCGCCGTGGACGCCCAGCTCTCCGAAGACCCAGTGCTCAAGCCCCTCGTGGCGAAGGCGCCCGGCCGACGCGTGCCGCGCACCGTGGACGGGGCCGAGTTCGCCGTGCGCGCGGTCCTCGGCCAGCAGGTCTCCACGGCCGCGGCGCGCACCCACGCCGGTCGCCTGGTGGCCGCGCACGGCGAGCCGATCGAGGACCCCGCGGGCGGGCTGACGCACCTGTTCCCCACCCCGGCGGCGCTGGCGGAGGTGGACCCGGAGTCCTTGGCACTGCCGCGTTCCCGCCGGACAACGCTCACCTCGCTCGTCGCCGAACTGGACAACATCGACCTGGGTGTCGGCAGCGACTGGGAGCGGGCCCGCGCGCAGCTCGCGGAGCTGCCCGGCTTCGGCCCGTGGACGGTCGAGTCGATCGCGATGCGCGCGCTCGGCGACCCGGACGCGTTCACGCCCAACGATCTCGGCGTGCGCGTCGCCGCCGAGTCACTCGGTCTGCCGTCCACCCCCGCCGCGTTGACCGCGCACGCGAGCGCCTGGCGGCCGTGGCGCGCCTACGCCGTGCAGTACCTGTGGGCGACCGGCGACCACCCCATCAACCTGCTTCCGCGATAAGGAGAGGATCTCCCCATGACCGACCGCACGCACACCGTGACCGACAGCATCTTCGGACCGCTCACGCTCGTCGCGACCGACGGCGAGCTGTCCGGGCTCTACATGGTCGAACAGCGCCACCGCCCGGCAGAAGCCACCTTCGGGTCCAGAGTGGACAGTGGGTTCGGTGCTGATGCTCGACCCTGCGAGCAGATCTTCGGCCAGGTGATCGAGCAGCTGGACGCCTACTTCGCCGGCGAGCTGACCGACTTCGACCTTCCCCTGGCGCTGGCCGGAACGCCCTTCCAGCGGCAGGTGTGGGCCGCGCTCCAGGAGATCCCGTACGGCGAGACCGTGTCCTACGGCGAGCTGGCCGAGCGCATCGGCAGACCGACTGCCTCCCGCGCGGTCGGGCTGGCGAACGGGAAGAACCCGGTCGGCATCATCGTCCCGTGCCACCGCGTCGTGGGCTCCACCGGCGATCTGACCGGCTACGGCGGCGGCATCGAGCGCAAGCGCCACCTGCTCGACTTCGAGCGGGCGACCCGGGAATCCCTTGTGGCCCAGTAATAGAGGGAGCGTCCGGGGACGCTCCCCCACCCCTCGTCCCCGACCCCACGGCGTGAACCTAGCAACGGCCCGACATCCACTCCTCCGGGCTTCAAGCCTGGCTGAAACCGCCTGTTCGAGCCTCGGTCCGGGCACCTATCGGGCACGTTTGACCAACATCGGGAGTGAGCTGGGCACACCGGAGTTAGCGTGGGAACGTGCTGAACGAGCTGGCTGTCACCGTGCTCACGCCCGAGGACTCCGACTGGGGCGCCGTCGAGCTGCGCGTGCTCGTCGACGACCGCGACATCGTCGGCGAGTGCTTCGACGCCGGCCCCAGCTACGACCCGGACTACGTCCTCGGTGACACCGGCCGCCTGCTGCCGGGCACCGAGCCGCGCAGGGTGCGCATCGCCGAGGCCGAGTGCATCGCGGAGTGCTGCGGCGCGCTGTCGGTGTGGGTGCGCCGCGAGGGCGACGAAATCGCTTGGTACGACTGGGAGAACACCTCCGACCGCGCCGAGGTGCCCGAGGAGTTCCGGTTCGACGCCGCGCAGTACGAGGCCGAGCTGGCCCGCGCGGCCCGGGACCGCTCGTGGGAGTGGCCCGCGCGCACGCTCGCCCGGCTGCTGCAGGAGGCGCTGCGGGCGGACGAGGACGTGCTGGGCCGCTGGGACAGCCAGGTGTGCTTCGCCATCCCCAGGGACGGCGCCGTGGAGCTGACCTTCTACACGCCGCCGCTCAGCCAGAGCGACTACTACCACCTGAGCCGCATCATCGGCGTCACGGACGAACCCGCGGAAGCGCAGGTGGAACGCGTCGTCGAAGCGCTGCGCGCACGGGACCCGCGTGAGGACGCGCTGATTCTCGGCGGCTCGGCGGGTGCCGGAGCGTTGCGCGGCGTCAAGTACCGGGATAGGTACTAATTACCGGCATTTATAGTCGCGTTATCTGCGCCCGGGTTGTACTACTGATCGGCTTACAACCCCGTGAACTGCGGTGACAGCCGCATACCCTACGCCCTGACAGACGTCATGGTCGATTCGTGACGGACGAGGTATGCCCGGACGGCGCCGTCCCGGCACATTAGTCGGTGTGCACAAGACTTCGACCACTTCTTAAGCGATGGGGAACTCAATGATCGAGGTTCACGGTCTCACCAAACGCTATCGGGACGTCGTCGCCGTGGACGATCTCTCGTTCACGGTGTCCCCGGGTCGTGTGACCGGCTTCCTCGGCCCCAACGGCGCCGGGAAGTCGACCACCATGCGCATGATCCTCGGGCTGGACACCCCGACCAAGGGGTCCGCCAGGGTCGGCGGCCGCAACTACCGCAGCCTGGCCGCTCCGCTGCGGGAGGTCGGCGCGCTGCTGGACCCGGCCGCGCTGCAGAAGAGCCGGACCGCGCGGGCGCACCTGCTGTGGATCGCGCAGGCGGGCGGCATCGAGCGCAAGCGCATCGACGAGGTGCTGGAGCTGGTCGGTCTCGGCAAGGCCGGGGACAAGCGGGTCGGGGAGTTCTCCCTCGGCATGCGCCAGCGCCTGGGCATCGCCGCCGCCCTGCTGGGCGATCCGGCCGTGCTCATGCTCGACGAGCCGCTCAACGGTCTGGACCCCGAGGGCATCGTCTGGGTCCGCACGCTGCTCAAGGGGCTGGCGTCGGAGGGCCGGACGATCTTCCTGTCCAGCCACCTGATGAACGAGATGGAGGCCACCGCCGACCACGTGCTGGTGATCGGCAAGGGCAAGCTCATCGCCGACGTCAGCGTGCACGACCTGGTCCGCCAGGGCGCCGCGGCGCAGGTCAGCGTCGTCTCGCCGAGGGCTGCCGAGCTGGTGGCGCTGCTGGAGCACACCGAGGCGCACATCGTCTCGGGAGCCGACAACGAGCTGATCGTCAGCGGTGTGGACGCCGCCGAGATCGGCGAGCTGGCCGCGCGGCACGGCATCGCGCTGCACGAGCTCACCCCCCGCCGCCCCGGCCTGGAGGAGGCGTTCATCCACCTGACCCGCGACCAGGTCGGCTACCGCGCGAAGGAGCACCACGGATCATGAGCACCAAGACCAAGCACAAGCCCTCCGGTCTGTTCACCACGGTCGGCTCGGAGTGGACCAAGATCTGGAGCCTCGGCACCAGCCGGATCCTGCTCCTGGTCGCCGTCGGCCTGGCCGCGCTCGCCGCCGCGCTGTTCGTGCTGACCAGCGCGGTCACCACGGGCACCGGCATCGCCGACCGGGACGTCTTCGACGTGGTCTCCACCAGCCTGCTGGGCGCGGACGCCGCGGCGCTGACCCTGATGGTGATGGCGGCGATGACCATCGGCTCGGAGTACTCCACCGGCATGATCCGGGTGACGCTGACCGCGTCGCCCAAGCGCAGCCAGTTCCTGGCGGCCAAGGCCATCGTGATCGCGGTGGTGACCTACGTGGTCGGCGTCGTCGCCGCGTTCGTGGCCTACGGCGTCGGCCAGCTGATCCTGATCTCGCAGGGCCTGGACATCGCCAGCGTCGCCGACCCGCGCATCCTCCGGCTGATCACCGGGTCCGCCGTCATGGCCCCGCTCTACGGCCTGATCGCGGTCGCCTTCGGCATCGTCTTCCGCAGCACCGCGGGCGGCATCCTGGCCGCACTGGTGGCACTGGTCATCCCGAGCATCGTGGGCTGGGTGGGCGAGGCCGGGAACGCGATCATGCCGTACCTGCCCGGTGAGGCGCTGCACAACCTGGCCGGGCTGACCCCGGCGACCTCGCCGTACGCGATCAACCCCGGCGTCTCGGCCATCGTGCTGGTCGTCTGGGTGCTGGTGGTGCTGGGCATCGCGCAGAGCCTGCTGGCCAAGCGCGACGCCTGACGCCACAGCGCAGGGAGTCCGAAGACCCGCTTGCGGGGTCGAGCATGGGCACAGGCCGGTCCTCCTTGATTGGAGGACCGGCCCTTCTCGTGGAACGGCGGTAGCGTGGACCGCGTGATCCTTCTCGGCCTGCTGCTGTCCGGGCTCGGCGCGTTCGCGTTCTGGAACATGACGAACCCGGTGCTCGGCCTCCAACCGACGACGATCGGCACGATCTTGTTCGTGCTCGGGGGCGTCTCCGTGATCATCGGCGTCGTGCGGATCGCCAGGGGGCGGCTCGGCCCGATCGCGCGGCTGCGCGCGCTGCCGAGGATGGTGCGCGCGATCCGCGCGGGCACCTATCCCGCTCCGCCGTGGTCGAAGCGGCTTTTCTGGATCTTCGGCGTGCTCTACATCCTCTCGCCGATCGACCTGATCCCCGAGCTGCTGCCGGTGATCGGGCTGACCGACGACATCGGCCTCGGCGCGTTCCTGCTCAGCCAGCTCGGCGCCGAGGCGGCGCGGTTCAGTGAGCGCGAGCGGCGTACGGGTACGGCAGCCGGACCCGAACCACGCTGAACGGCAGCACCGGCTTCCCCACGCCCCACTGCAGGTTGACGACCAACGCCTCCTCGGGGCCCGAGAAGGCGGCGGTCGACGGCGACAGCAGCGCCGGGTCGTCGATCCGCTGGCGCAGCTTCGCTTTGGCGTTGCGGTGGTCGAGGTGGAAGACCGTGACCGTGCCGCGGTTGCCGGGGGCGGTGCTGACCGTGATCAGTTCCTGGTCGCCGATGAGCAGCCCGTCCGCGCTGACCTTCACGCCGCCGGTGTCGAGCTTGCGCACCTCACGGGTCCTGCGGTCGATGGTGAACAGCTCGCTGTCGTTGCTGTCGGCGACGACGAGGGTGCTCTGGTCCTCGGAGAGCGCGATCCCGTTGAGGTTGGGCCCCTCCGCCTGGTACTTGATCGGAGTGCCGCGAAGGTCGAGGAACGGCCGCAGCGGCATCTGCGCGGGCCCCTTGTCCAGCTCCTTCACGCTGATCTGGTGGAGCGTCGGCTGCTGCGAGTCGGTCACGTGGACATCGCCTGCCATGGTGACGACGAGGTCGTTGAGGAACGAGCCCCCGCCGACGGAGAAGGTCCGCAGCAGCTTCCCCCTGGCGGCGTCGTGGACCCAGACCTTGCCGGTGGCCCCGCCCGCGATGATCAGCCTGCCCGCGCCGTCGACCTTCATGCCGAGCGCGGACGTGCGCCCGTCGACACCGCCCGGCAGGAACACCTCCACCTTCCCGGTCTTGAGGTCACCCCGGTAGATCGTGCCGTCGGTGAAGCTGCCGGTGTAGAACACCCCGCGGCGCGCGTCCAGCGCGATCCCCTCGGGATGCGTCTTGGCACCGGGAACCGCCCAGCTCGTCGGTGGAGTCCCCGCCTCCGCGGGAACAGCGGGTCCGCCTGCGGCGAGTGCGATGCGCATCTGGTCTGCCCTTCCGGTTGATTGGGAGCGAAACGCCACGAAGCGTTTCGATTAGCGACAAGCGGCCCGTTCGGGGGACTTGACGGCAGCTGTCCAAGATGAAACGCGCCGTCGCGTTTCGATTGCGCGGGCGCCCTACTACGATCAGTGGCTGTTCGAGAGGGGGCTGGTGTGAGCGGTGCCGTCGGTGAGGCGCGTCGAGGCGGCCGGACCAGGAGCGACTCCGCGCACACCGCCGTGCTGACCGCCGCGGCAGACCTGCTGGAGGAGAGCGGCTACGGCAAGTTGTCCATCGAGGGGATCGCGGCTCGCTCCGGCGTCGCCAAGAGCACGATCTACCGGTGGTGGCGGTCCAAGGGTGAGCTGGTGATGGAGGCCTACACCCAGGTCACCGCGCGCCGCGTGCCCGACCCGGACACCGGCGCGGTGGAGAAGGACCTGCTGGTCTTCCTCGACATGCTCTACCGCGCGAACGCGGTCCCCCGGCGCGCGCGGGTGCTGCGCGGCCTGATGGCGGAGGCGCAGCTGGACGACGGCTTCCGCTCGGCTTTCCAGGAGTGGATCCAGGGCCACAGGACGCTGATGGCCGCGATCCTGCGCCGCGGTGTCGAGCGCGGTGAACTGGCTGCGGACCTCGACGTCGAGTACGCGGTGGACCAGGTCTTCGGGCCGTTCTGGTACCGGTTGCTGGTCGGCCACATCGACCTCGACCCCGCGGAGGTGCCGCGGCACGTGGAGCAACTGCTGCGCGGCGCGAGGCCGTGACAGGATCTGGCCCATGCGAGTGTGTGTCTTCTGCGGCTCCCGGCCGGGCCGGGGAACCCAGTACGTCGAGACGGCGCGGACCTTCGGCCGCCTGCTCGGGGAACGCGGTATCGGCCTGGTCTACGGCGGCGCTTCCGTCGGCACGATGGGTGAGGTCGCCGACGCCGCCCTCGCCGCGGGAGCCGAGGTGTTCGGCGTGATCCCGCACCAGCTGCAGGCTCGGGAGATCGGCCACAACGGGCTGACCGAGCTGCACGTGGTGGACAGCATGCACGAGCGCAAGGCGAAGATGGCGGAGCTCGCCGACGCGTTCGTCGCGCTGCCCGGCGGCATCGGCACGCTGGAGGAGCTGTTCGAGGTATGGACCTGGTCGATGATCGGCATCCACGCCAAACCCCTCGCGCTGCTGGACGTGAAGGGTTTCTTCCGGCCGCTGGTCTCCTTCGCCGACCACCTGGTGGCCGAGGAGTTCCTGCGCGAGGAGGCCCGCGAGCTGCTGCTCGTCGACGACGACCCCGGGCGCCTGCTCGACCGCCTCGGGGCGGCGGCGTGAGCCTGCTCGCGGACTACCTCGACCGGATCGGCGCCGACCGTCCACTTCGGATGGACGAGGAGACGTTGCGGTACCTGCACGCGCGGCACCTGGCCACGGTCCCGTTCGAGAACCTGGACATCCACCTCGGCGTCCCGATCGAGCTGACCACGGACGCGGTGCTCGACAAGGTGGTCAAGCGCAGGCGGGGCGGGTTCTGCTACGAGCTCAACAGCGCGTTCGCGCACCTGTTGGCGGAGCTGGGTTTCCGCGTGGAGATGCTGTCCGCCGGGGTCTTCCGCGACGGCGTCGCCGGTCCGCCGTTCGACCACATGGCGCTGCTGGTGCACCTGGACGAACCGTGGCTGGCCGATGTCGGCTTCGGCAGGCACAGCACGTTCCCGCTCCGCCTGGACTCCCGCACGCCGCAGGAGGACCCGGACGGGACCTTCCTGCTCCGCTCCACTGAGGACGGTGACGTGGACGTGCTGCGCGACGGTGTGCCGGAGTACCGGCTGGACCCGCGCCCGCGCAGGCTGACCGACTTCGTGCCGACCTGCTGGTACCAGCAGACCGCGCCCGGCTCACCGTTCCGGCGCGGCCCCACGTGCTCGGTGGCGGTGCCCGGCGGCCGGATCACGCTCGCCGGGGACCGTCTCATCAGGACGACGGGCGGGGAGCGCACGGAGGAGGTGCTGCACTCCGACGCCGCGATCCTGGCGGCCTACCGCGAGCACTTCGGCGTCGAACTCCCCCGCGTGCCTACCCGGCCTTGACCATGGTGGCGTTCGCGCCGACCACGGGCCCCGCGCCGAGCTGGTGGTAGACCCAGAACAACTCCGGCCTCGATCCTGTCGCCTCCACCGGCATCAACCCGATCGTGCCGCGTTTGACGCAGGCCCGCACCGGCTCGGCGACGATCTCCTCGGTCAGCACGACGGCCGAGCGGTCGGCCTTCGCCAGGGTCAGCTCACCCCGGCACTCCAGTCCTGGGTAGACGATCTCGCCGACCTTGTCGCCGACCCGGCCGCCGCGCAGCGTCATCGTCGCCGTGTACTTCGCGGTCGTCGTGGGCTGGTTGACGTACCCGAGCGACCGCCACACCCCCGCGAAGGAGTCGGGCAGCAGTCCCCCGGGCTCGTCGCAGCGCTTGGCCTTCCACGGCTCACCCGCTCCGCGCACGGGGCTCGGCCCGGGTGGGCCGGTGCGCTCCTTGCTCAGCGCGACGCCCGGCCTGCCCACCGAACCCCAGCCTCCGGCGTAGCCCCACCACGCCTCGACCTCGACCCAGCGCAGGTCGGTCAGGGTGTCCAGCCGCCTGCCCTGGTCGGTCTGGTCCAGCATCCACCCGTGCGTCCCGGTCGTCGGGTAGGAGGCGTGCGTGCCCTTCGCCGAGTACCCCACCGGCCTGCCGTCGGTCTTCTCGACCTTCGACCACTCCAGGCTGCACTGCGAGCCGTGCCCGTTGAAGACGAGCATCGTCGGCGTGTCCCGCAGGTCGGTGATCAGCGTGACGCGCTCCCAGTCCCCTTCGTGGTCACCGTCCAGCCCGATCACCGAGCCGGGCACCGGGATGACGTCCTCCACGTTCCGCGCGTTGTTCCACGCGTGGAAACGCCAGTACGTGTAGACGCGCACGCCGGCGCCTTCGGGGCTGTGCACCTGCCAGTACGTCGGCGCACCGTCGCCGGTCTGCCGCCGCAGCGAGTCCTCGCCGTCGAGGTAGAACCCTTCGGCACCGAGCTTTTCGTTGCGGCGCGGAGCACTCGGGTCGGTCGACCTGATCGGCTCGCCCTCGAAGTCGCAGCGCGGGAAGCCGCTCTTCACGCGGTGCGCGTACGGCTGCGTCCTGCCGGTGAGCACGTCCATGTCCGGAGGGGCGGCGATGTCGGAGTCCGGACAGCCGTCGTCGTGCGCCCACTTGAGCTTCGCCGTGGACACGAACCGCCCCGCGTCCATGGGGCCGTGGTCCTCGCCCTTCGCGAACCAGATGAACGGCGCGTACTTCTCCGCCGTGGCCTTCCGCGCGGCGTCTGGAGCGCGCACGGGCGCGGCGCTCGACGGCTCAGCAGGCAGACCGACGACCGGCTTCTCCTCGCACCCCGCCACCAGCAGCAGCACCGCGCAGACGCCGCCCACCCGCCTGATCCTCATGGGCTGGGAGTATTTCACCCGAGTTCCTTGCCGTTTCGGGCAAAGGCTGGATCGACCGCGAGACGCGTGGTAGGGAACGTGCGGTGACGAAGGAGTCGGCATGAACGGCGCCCGGCCGGTCGGGGTGATCGGCGCGGGCACGATGGGTGCGGGAGTCGCGCAGTGCCTCGCGGAGGCGGGGCGCGAGGTGATCGTGGTCGATCCGGTGCCGGGGGCGCTGACGAGCGGGCTCGACCGGCTGCGCGAGGGACTGCGGCTGACCAAACAACTGCGCAGGCTGCCGTCGACGCCGCCGCCGGACGCGCTGGCGCTGGTGCGCTGGACGACGGAGATCACCGAGCTCGGCGCGGCCTGCTTCGTGATCGAGTGCGCCCCGGAACGGTTGGCGCTCAAGGACAAGATCTTCGCCGAGCTGGACGTGGTGTGCCGCCCGGACGCCGTCCTCGCCTCGTGCACGTCGACGGTGCCGGTGGAGCGGCTGGCGGCCAACACCCGCAGGCCGGACCGGGTGCTGGCGACCCACTTCATGAACCCGGCGCCGCTCAAGCGGTCCGTCGAGGTGGTCCGCGGCGCGCTCACCAGCGACAACACCGTGGACCGCACGCTCGCCCTGCTCACCGACCTCGGCAAGCAGGGCATCGTGGTGCGCGAGTTCGTCTCGACGCGCGTGGTGCTGCTCGCGGTGAACGAGGCCGCGCACGCCGTCCAGGCGCAGAGCGCCGATCCGTCCACAGTGGACAAGGTGTTCCAGGACTGCCTCGGCCACGCGATGGGCCCGCTGGCCACCGCGGACCTGATCGGCCTCGACACGGTGCTGGACTCCCTGGTGGTGCTGCAGGAGTACACCAACGACCCGCGCTTCGCACCGAGCCGCCTGCTGGCCGACCTGGTCTGCGCCGGGCACCTCGGCCGCAAGACGGGACGGGGCTTCCACACCTACCCGAGCCGGTGACGGCGGGGCGGTGAACGGCAACCGGAGTTCGGCACTGCCGAAGGTGATCAACCCCGTCGTCGGCAGAGCGCGGCACCGCCGAACAGCGATGCCAGGATGATGGCGGCCACGGCCGGGCCCGCGAGCATGGAGACCGCGCCGAAGGTGACCAGCGGCACCATCGTGAACACCGCCTGCCGCGTCGCCGGTGACCAGCGACGAGTGCGGCGGACCAGCGGGGCGAGGAAGCAGGACCTGCGCCTGCCCGCGGCGGGGCGCTGCACCGGGATCGCGCTCACCGCCCGCGGTCCCCGGCCCGCGGGGCCGAGGTGGACGCGGCGGCGGCGCGGGGCGAGCACGGCCGGACTGGGCCGCGACGGCTGCTGTGACACCCGCTCCACGCTCATCTGGCTCCCGTCCCACGCACTCGACGACAGGCCAATTCTGTCGAGTGGATCTTGCGCGCGTGGCAAACAGCGAGTACGGCGCGGCGAACTGTCGATGCCGAGCGACCAACGGCAGGTGGCCGTCACCCGGACAGCCCAATCCACGTTTTACCTAGTCAACTCGGGTTCCAGGTACTTCTCGAACCGGTACCGGGCGCACAACCGCCGCGCCGCTCTGCCTCTTCCGGAGCAGTTCCTGCTCAGGCGCGTGGAGCCAACTCGTCACGCCCCGACAGTCACCGCGTCGTCCAGTGGTGTGTCCAGCGAGCACTGCAGGAGCACGGTGTCCAGCACCCGCCCGTGCTTGCGCCCCACCCGCGCCAGGCGGCCGGTCTCGACGAACCCGCACCGGCGGTGCAGCCGCAGCGACGCCGGCTCGCCGCTGTCCACCACCACCGCGAGCACCTCGGCGATGCCGCACCGCGCGCAGTCCTCCAGCAGCCGCGTCAGCAGCGCGGTTCCCGCCCCCTTGCCCGCGGCTTCCGGAGCGAGGTAGATCGACTCCTCCGCGGTCGCGCGGTAGGCCGGGCGGTCGCGCCAGGGCTTGGCGAACGCGTAGCCGATGACCTGCCCCTCGTCCTCGGCGACGAGGAACGGCAACCCGGCCGCGACGATCTTCGAGTACGTGCCCTGCCAGTCGGCCAGGCTCGGCGGCCGCTCGTCGAAGGTCGCCACCCCCGAGATCACGTAGTGCCCGTAGATCCGTCCGATCGCGTCGAGATCGCTCTCCGACGCCTGCCGAATCTTCACGACCCCTCCGTTTCACTATAGAAGAACTGAGTATACTATAGCGTACATGCTGGACCTGGGAGTTCTCGGCGAACGCGTGCAGGAGCTGCGCGCCGACCGCGGCCTGACCCTGCAGGAGCTGGCCGAACGCAGTTCGGTGAGCGTGAGCATGCTGTCCTCGGTGGAGCGCGCGGCCAAGGCGCCCACCATCACGGTGCTCTCCCGCATCGCCGACGGCCTCGGCGTCCCGCTGGCCAAGCTCGTCGCCGAACCCGCCCAGGACCGCGTGATCGTCCGTCGGGCGGCGGAGCAGGACGTCTCCGACCACCCCGGCGGCTGGCGGCGCACCATCCTCTCGCCCGTGGTGCCGGGGGTGAACGTCGAACTCCTGCGCACCGAACTGCCCCCGGGGTGCGACGCGGGCAGCTTCCCCGCCTACGCGCCCGGCTCCCACGAGTACGTGGTGGTGCAGGAGGGCACCCTCGTGCTCACCGTGGACGAGCAGCGGCTGACGTTGCGCGCGGGCGACTCGGCGTACTTCGCGGCGGACGTCGTGCACGGCTTCGCCAACCCCGGAGCGGAGCCGTGCTCCTACTACCTCACCGCGCTGATCATGCGCCCGCGGCGCTGACGGGATTCCTGCGGCGGTCCCATTCGGCCATGCGCTGGAAGATCGTGACGGGGTCCACCACGGGCTGGGCCGGGTCGATCTCGCGGTAGAGGGCGTGCATGGTGATCACGATCCGCTCGGGGTTCTCCCACCCGGCGTACGGACCGGTGTCGAAGCCGAGCCCCGCCTCCTCGATGCTCTCGCCCCGGGCGTGCGCCGCCTTGGCGTGCTCGAAGGCGTGCTCCAGGTAGCCGCGCATCGCCAGGATCCCGTCCTGCCCGGTGACGGGGCCGTGGCCGGGCACCACCACCTCCGGGTCCATCGCGATCATGCGGTCGCAGGCGGCGATCCAGGTGCGCGACGGCCCGGCCCACATGATCGGCGTCGACTCCACGAAGAGCAGGTCCCCGGTGAAGAGGACACCGGCGTCGGGTACGTGCACCACCGTGTCGGCCTCGGTGTGGGCGGGACCGAGATCGTGCAGGTGCACCGTCCGCCCGCCGATGTCCAGGGTGTGGCTGCCGTCGAAGAGCGAGTCCGGCTCTCGTAGAGTGATCTCCTCGAAGGCGAAGGGGCCGAACGCCTTCTGCATGTACGGCGTGAGCACCGGCCCGAGGTCCGCCTTGAGGATCGCGGCCATGTAGTGCGGCGGGGCCTCGTGCATCCCGGGCACGGTCTCCCGGGCGGCGTGGATGCGCACGTCGGCGCCCAGCAGCTCGTTGCCGAAGCAGTGGTCGCCGTTGGCGTGGGTGTTGACGGCGTCGGTGATCGGCCGCCCGTCCAGCACCTTGACAGCCGCCGTCAAGAGCTGCCGGGTCAGCCGGAGGTCGTAGAGCGTGTCGACGAGCAGCGCCTGCCCCCGCCCGCCGACGACCCCGGCGTTGCTCCACCCCCAGCCCCGCCCCGGTCTCACCCACGCCCACACGTCCTCGGCAACCCGCTGCAGCTCTGTCACGCCGCCGAACCTAGTCGATCTTCGGCGCGGCGCGCAGGCCCACGTAGACCGACGGCGTCCCCGTCGCGAGGGTGGAGAACACCACCGGCATCCAGTCATCGCTGAACGCGCCGGTGCCCTTGGCGGCGAACACGCCGTCGGAGACCGGAACCAGGTCCACCTCCAGCGGCGGGGAGAAGTGCGCCATGCCGTCGATGAACTCGTAGATGCGGCACACCGTCCTTTTCGGACACCGTGATCCGCACACCCTCCCGCTGGTACACACCGACATGCGCTTCGAAGTCCACAGTGGACGCCTCCGGCGGCGGCGCGAACGGCGCGGGCACCGTGACTCCCGCCAGCAGCACCCGGAACAGGTCGGAGTAGAGCTGCCGGGCTCCGCCGCCGTTGGTCAGCAGCACCACCGCCACACCGGCCTCGGGAACGACGCGGAGGTAGGAGCACTGCCCGGTCGCCGCGCCGTCGCGCCCGAATCCCCAGTCGTAGAGCGCCCAGCCGAGTCCCCAGCCGTCCGAGCTGACCGTCCACTTGTCCGGAACGTCCACCTCGTGGCGCCGCATCGCGCTGAACTCCGCCGAGGCGAGGTGCATCCGCGCGAAGCGGACCACGTCGCCCGCTGTCGAGCAGAGCACTCCCCCGTAGGGACCGCCGGAGCGCGGGATCAGCGTCCAGGCGGGCATCGGCTCCCCGCTGTCGGTGTGCCCCATCGCGGCTGGGAAACGCAGCACGTCCTCGGGAAGCGTCGCGGAGCCGGTCAGGCCGAGCGGCGTGAGGAGGCGGTCCCGCAGCGCGTCGTCCCAGGTCTGCCCGGTCAGCACCTCGACGATCCGGCCGAGGATGTTGTACCCCGTGCTGCTGCAGGAGATCGCTGTCCCGGGCGGGAAGTCCTGGCCGACCGTCGCGCACGCCTCCACGCAGCGGGCCACGCAGTCGTCACCGCGCCCGGTGTCCAGCGTGAAGTCGCCGCTGATGCCACTGGTGGTTGAGCAACTGGCGAACGGTCACCGTCCTCGTGGCCTCGGCGTCGGCGACCCGGAACCCCGGCAGCACGGAGGCCACGGGCGCGTCCAGGCCCAGCTCTGCGGCGTTGACGAGCTGCATCACCAGGGTCGCCGTGTACACCTTGGCGACCGAGCCGAGCTGGAACACCGAATCCGTCGTCACCGCGACGCCCGTGCCGCGGTGCAGGACCCCGCTCGCGAGCTCGTGGACCTCGCCGTCGGCGAGCACGGCCAGCGAAGCGCTTCCCCGCTCAGTCGATCGCCTGGTAGGCGGTGGTCCAGAAGTCCTTGATCAGGCGGGGCGTGTCCTGGGTGTCCTGCGCGACCTGGGTGAGCAGGATGCCGACGAGCCCGCGCTCGGGGTCGGCCTGCGTGGTGGTGCCGAGCCCGCCGTCCCAGCCGAACTGGCCGATCGAGGCGTGACCGCGGCGGACGGTGCGCACGCCCATGCCGAAGCCGAACCCGCCGTGGTCGCTGAAGACGTTGCCGTCCATCTGCTCGGGGGTCAGGTGGTTGCTGGTCATCAGCTCCACCCCGGCGCGCGAGAGGACGCGCTGGCCGTTGTGCGTGCCCTTGTTGAGCAGCATCCGGTAGAACGCCAGGTAGTCGTCGGCGGTGGAGACCAGCCCGTCGCCACCCACCTCGAACGGCGGCGGACTGCTGTACTTGCCACCCGCGGCCTCGTCCCAGACGGTCAGCTCGCCGGTCTCCGGGTGGTGGGCGTAGCTCGTGGGCAGCCGGTGGATCTTGTCGCCGGGGACGTGGAAGCCGGTGTCGCACATGCCGAGCGGGTCCAGCAGGCGCTCACGCAGGTACTCGCCGAACGTCCTGCCCGAGGCCCGCGCGATCAGCACACCGAGGACGTCGGAACCGGTGTTGTAGAGCCACTTCTCCCCTGGCTGGCGCATCAGCGGCAGGGTGCCGAGGCGGCGCATCCACTCGTCCGGCTGCATGGCGGTCGGCGTGGTGCCGTCGCTGCCGATGCCGAGTTCCGACATGGCGATCTGGATCGGGTGGGCGCCGCGCGGTGCCACCACGGCACCGAAGCCCCAGGTGAAGGTCAGCAGGTCCCACACCGTGATCGGCCGGTGCGCGGGCACCGTGTCGTCCAGGTCGGCACCGATGCCGGTCAGCACGCGGCGACCGGCCAGCTCCGGCAGCAGCTCGTCGACCGGGTCGTGCAGCCGCAGCTTGCACTCCTCGACCAGGGCCATCACCGCGGCGGCCGTCAGCAGCTTGGTGGCCGAGGCCATCCGGAAGATCGTGTCCCTGCGCATCGGCTCGGTGCCGCCGGCGTGCAGCGTCCCGGCGACCTCGACCCGGGTCTCGCCCCCGTGGTCGACCAGGGCGACCACTCCGGGGAAGGCCCCCGACTCGACCTTCCCGGCGAGCAGCTCACGCATCCGGTTCATCCCGTCCTCCTGCGAACGATGTTCTCAACTTGCGAACAGTGTACGCAGATCGGTTCGTCGTACGCAAGAAGCGCACACCGTGCGCTAAGCTCGGCGCATGGCGGACGAACCGAAGATCGCGTCGGCGTGGACCCGCCCGCGGCGGCAGCGGGAGACCCTGAGCCGGGAGCAGATCGTGGCCGAGGCGGTGAGGCTCCTGGACGCCGAAGGCGTCGAGGCGTTGAGCATGCGCACCCTCGGCGCGCGCATGGGCACCGCCGCCACCTCGCTCTACCGGCACGTGACCAACCGGGACGAGCTGATCGAGCTGGTGGTGGACGAGGTCTACGGGGAGATCGAGGTGCCCGGGGCCGACGGGGACTGGCGCGCAGCCGTGACCGCGTGCGCGCACAGCGTGCGGGCGATGATCCTCCGGCACCCGTGGATCGCGTCGCTGCTCGGCCAGGTCGGCCTGTCCTACTTGGGTCCCAACGTGATGCGGCTCAACGACCGCATGCTCGCCCTGTTCGAGGACGCGGGCGGGTTCGGTCCCGTCGAGGCCGACAAGGCGATCAGCTCGGTGATGGCCTTCGTGATCGGCATGGGCGTCAGCGAGGCCGCGTGGCTGACCTCGCTCGCACGCAGCGGGCAGGACGAGAAAGAGTGGATCGCCGAGCTCGCCCCCGCCGTCGTCGAGGCCGCCCAGTCCTATCCGCACCTCCGCGAGCACGCGACGGCCAACCGCGGCGTCGACATGCGCCAGACCCGCGACGAGCACTTCGCCTACGGCATCTCCGTCGTCCTCGACGGCCTGGAAGCCCGCCGCTGACCAGCGGTTACCGAGCGAACCCGTGCTCGCGGTGAACCGCGGTTGAACACCGTTCGAGTACTGACGTGGTCAACTCCGATGTTCGTCACCTCGGCGGGCAGGAGTCCCCGAAAGGAGATCTTCCATGTCACGGCGGATTCGAACGGCAACGCTCACGGCAGCTGCACTCGCCGCGTCACTCTCTTCCCTCCTGGGTGGGGTCTCGGCTCAGGCGGCACCGGCCGCCGAGGCCGAGGCACAGCAGCGAATCGTCACCATCCACACCTTCGCCGGCAAGTGTCTGGACGTCGAGGGCGCCAGCCGGGCCGACCTCGTGCCGATCATCCAGTACCGCTGCCACGGCGGTGCCAACCAGAAGTTCCGGATCGTCGGCCACGAGATCCGCACGTTCGCCGGCAAGTGTCTGGACGTCGAGGGCGCCAGCCGGGCCGACCGCGCACGGATCATCCAGTACCGCTGCCACGGCGGTGCCAACCAGAAGTTCCGGATCGTCAGGAACGAGATCCACACGTTCGCCCGCAAGTGCTTCGACGTCGAAGGCGCCAGCCGGGGCGACCTCGTGCCGATCATCCAGTACCGCTGCCACGGCGGCGCCAACCAGAAGTTCCGGATCCGCTGACGCACGCCACACGGCAGAGAACGTCGTGATCGATTCGAGCGCGATCTCGGCGAAGGTGCCGCTGCCGCGTTCTTGAGCGGACAATCGGCATGACAGTGCCCGCCCTGTGGCGGGCACTGTCATGCTGCACCCGGCAAGAGCCACACGGTCCACGAAGCCGCGCTCGGCAACGCCGTCGGCGCGGTCATCGGCGGCGGTGGCTACTGGTTTCCGTTCTCAGCGCCGGGATAGCCGGCCGCAGCTGTCCGAAGCCACGGAACGGCGTATTCACCGAGATCGTGGAACAGGTCCGCCACAACGTGTTCCACGTCTCGCCTCGGACGGAGGTGCCACCACTTGTCTTCGCCGGAGGGCGTGAGTGCGCCGATGCGGGCCTGCGCGACTTCGCGCCCGTAGTACACAGCAGCCGTGGGGCGCTCGCCGAGGAACGGTTCCGCAGCACGCATCGACTCCCACTGCTCCCTGCCGACGCAGAGCAGGTTGATGGTGAACCGCACTTCGTCCTTGTCGCTGTAGACCGAGCGCTGGAAGCCCAGCAGTGCCCAGTGCGATTCGGACGGCAACGCGAACTTGCCTGCGGAGCCCCGGAAACCGGCCTCGCGTAGCCAAGGCGCGAACCTGGTCCTCATCAGCTCTTTGTAGACGTCCTGAGCGGTCATGTCGTGGCGATGGGGACCACGACCGTGCCGGTGGCGCGCGTGACGACGAGCGGCGGATCGAGAACGTCGGCGGAGGACGGCCCACGGTCGGGAGCGGCTCGGCACACCACGCGAGCCTCGAAAGCCACGGTGCGCGACCGGTTCCCGATGCGGGTGAGCGTCGCGGCCACCTCGATCACGTCGCCCGCGCGCACGGGCGCCAGGAACTCCACGTTGGCGTAACCGGCGAACAGGCCCTCGTCACCGTCGGTCCGGATGCACAGCTCGGTGGCCACATCGCCGAACAGCCCGAGGCTGTAGGCACCGTCGACCAGGTTCCCTCCGTAGTGC
Source organism: Allokutzneria albata (assembly GCF_900103775.1). Taxonomy (GTDB): domain Bacteria; phylum Actinomycetota; class Actinomycetes; order Mycobacteriales; family Pseudonocardiaceae; genus Allokutzneria; species Allokutzneria albata. The sequence continues at coordinate 2,997,523 of NZ_LT629701.1, forward strand.
GCGTGCGCGTACGGCACGTACCCGCGGTGGGTCACGGTGAAGCCTTCGACGAGCGACATCAAGCCACCTTTTCCTTGTGGGACAACGCGTGTACGAGGAAACTGGCGACCTCGCCCGGGGTGGTGCCCCGCCCGAAGACGCGGTCGACGCCGAGTTCTGCGGCCTGCAGCGGGTCGAAGCGCGGGCCGCCCGCGACGAGCAGCGGACGCCGTTCGCCCATCGCCTCGCGGAAGGCGGCGGCCATCTCCTTGGTGTTCAACAGGTGTGCGTCGCGCTGCGTCACGACCTGGGACACCAGCACCGCGTCGGCCTTCTCCGAACGGGCGCGCTTGACCAGGTCCGGCACGGCGACCTGGGCGCCGAGGTTCACCACGCGCAGCTCGCGGTAGTACTCCAGGCCCTTCTGCCCGGCGAAGCCCTTGATGTTCAGGATCGCGTCGATGCCCACGGTGTGCGCGTCGGTGCCGATGCACGCGCCGACCACGACCATCTTGCGCCGCAACGACTTCTTCACGGACGTGTTGATCTCGGTCGCGGTGAGCAGCGGGTACTCGCGCTCGACCACCTTGACCTCGTCGAGGTCGATCAGGTGCTTCACCGAACCGTAGACGACCACGAAGGTGAAGTCCGGGCCGATCGCGTGCGAGTGCACCACCATCGCCGGTTCGATCCCCATCTTGGCGGCGAGCTGCGCGGCGGCGCCCTCCGCCTTGGGGCCGTGCGGCACCGGCACGGTCAGCGACATCTGCACCATGCCGTCGCCGGTGGTGTCGCCGTAGGGCCGTACGTAACGAGAAGTCACTTGGTGGCTCCCGTCTCCAGCATCTCGATGGCGGGGTTGAAGTACTCCTCCGCCTTGACCACAACACCGTCCGCGCCCTTGCCGCCCTCGGGCGGGCGCTTCATCAGACCGAACGTGCCCTCGGAGATGGCCTTCAGCAGACCGTCGCGGCCGATGCGCTCCAGCAGCCCGACCGCCTCGTCCAGCACCTGGTGCGCGCGCTTGACGATGAAACCGTCCGGCGCGGGGCGGAAGTCCTCCGCGAGGTTGCCCGCCGCGTTGAGCACGTAGCGCACGTTGGCGATGGCGAGATCGCGGTCGGACAGGAACGGGGTCACCACGGCCTCGGTCATCATGCCGACGAGCAGGATGCTCTGTCCGGTCAGGACACCCGCCAGGTTGAAGAAGCCGTCCAGCAGGTGACCGCGGAACACGTCACCGGTCATGTGCTTGGTCGGCGGCATCCACTTCAGCGGCGCGTCCGGGAAGACCTCGCGGGCCAGCAGCGCGTGCGCCAGCTCCATCCGGAACGAGTCGGGCAGATCGGGGTTGATCTCGAACGCGTGCCCGAGCCCGAGCAGTTCGTCCGGCAGCCCGGCCTCGTGCGCGAACCGCTCGTTGAGCAGCTGCGAGACCGTCACGGTGTGCGCGGCGTCCACGGCGTCGTCGGTGGTGAGGTAGTTGTCCTCACCGGTGTTGATGATGATGCCCGCCCGCGCGTGCACCTGGCGCGAGAACCGTTGGTCCACGAAGGTTCTGATCGGGTTGATATCGCGGAACAGGATGCCGTACATGCAGTCGTTGAGCATCATGTCCAGCCGTTCGAGGCCGCCGAGCACGGCGATCTCCGGCATGCACAGCCCGGAGGCGTAGTTGGTCAGCCGGATGTAGCGGCCGACCTCCTTGCTCACCTCGTCCAGCGCGGCCCGCATGATCCGGAAGTTCTCCTGCGTGGCGTAGGTGCCCGCGAACCCGTGGTGCGTGGCGCCCTCCGGCACGTAGTCCAGAAGGGACTGCCCGGTGGAGCGGATCACCGCGATGATGTCCGCCCCGGCGCGCGCGGCGTTGCACGCCTGCACGACGTCCTCGTCGATGTCGCCGGTCGCGACGATCAGGTAGATCCACGGTCGCTGCGGCGGGTCGCCGATCTTCTCCACCAGCTTCGCCCGCTGCGCCCTGCTGCGGTCGACCTGCCGGATTCCCTTGCCCACGGCCGATCTCGCGGTCTTCGCGGCCCGGTCGCGGTCCTTGCCATCGGGCTGTGTGAACCGGACCTGCCCGGCGGCGGTCGCCTCGGCGAGCTCGGTCAGCGTGCCGAGGTCGTGCTCGCGCAGCGCGTGGAAGACCGGCAGCAGGGCGCCCTGTTCCAGGCCGCAGTGGTCACGAACGGTGTCGACGACCCGGTTCACCCACGGCACGTCGCCCGCCCGGTGGGTGGTGTCCGCTCCGGTGATCCCGGCCAGCCGCAGCGTCGCGCGCTCGACCGCGACGGTGGTGTGCGCCTTGGCGAGTTCGATCACCGGAGCGGCCGCTGCCGCCGCCAGCTCCCTCGCCTTCGCGACAGTCCCCTGGTCCAGTCCCAACAACGCCCTTGTCATTGGCTTGAGCCTCCGTCATAGATCGTCCGTCCACTCCGGACAGTGCGGATACAGCGCGGCAACGGTGCGTCGGCGTCGAGCCGCGGCAGCCCGGGAACTCCGGAGCGCGGGTCGGTGGACCACCGCTGCACGCGGTTGTCCGGCGCGGCGACGACGAGTTCACCGGCCTCCCACACCGCGTAGGTGGCCGGAGCGCCTGGCTTGATCGTCCCGGTGACGCCGTCGTTGACACCGCACGCGCGCCACCCGCCACGGGTGTGCGCGGTGAACGCGGCGCGCGGCGACACACCGAGCCCTTCGGTGCGGTGGTGCACAGCGGCGCGCACGGTGGCCCACGGCGCGACCGGTGTCACCGGCACGTCGGAGCCGAACGCGAGAACGATCCCGGCCGCGGCGAGCTGGGAGAACGGGTTGAGCTGAGCGCCGCGCGGCAGCCCGAGCCGCTGCGCGTACATGCCCTCCGCACCGCCCCACTCCGCGTCGAACAACGGCTGCATCGACGCCGTGACACCCCAGGACGCGAGCCGTGCCGCCTGCTCGGTGTCCACCATCTCCAAGTGCTCCAAGCGGTGCCGCGCGGCCGAAAGCGCATGCGCGCCAACGACTTTTTCCGCCAGCTCGAAGCCTTCGACGACCTCGGCGACCGCCGCGTCACCGATGACGTGGAACCCGCCTTGCAGGCCGGCGCGCGTGCACCCGATCAGGTGCTCGGCGATGTCGTCGGCCCGGAGGTACAACGCGCCGGAGGTGCCGGAGCTGTCGGAGTACGGAGCGCACAACGCCGCTGTGCGCGAGCCGATCGCCCCGTCCACGAACAGGTCACCGGCGAGCCCGCGGACGCCGAGTTCCTTGGCCGTCTCGTAAGCGTTCAGCTCGCCCCAGTACCCGATGACCTCGGGCACATCGTCCACTGCGGACAGCTCCAGCAGTTCGGCCAAGTCCTCCGCGCTGGAGATGTCCGGCCCGGCGCACTCGTGCACGCTCGCGATCCCGTTCGCCGCCGCGAGCCGCAGGAACGCCGTCTGCGCCGAGCGTCGCTGACTCGGTGTGAGGGTCTGCTGCGCGGCGCGGCGCACGTGGTGGTGCGCCTCCTGGGTCAGCGGTCCGTCACCGGACCAGCCGACCGCGTCGCGCGTCGCGGGTGCCTTCTCGATCAACGCGGTCGTGGCCAGGGCGGAGTGCACGTCGATCCGCGAGAGGTAGACCGCCGCTCCCCCGGCCGCCGCGTCCAGCTCCGCTCGGGTCGGTGGGCGCCGCTCCGGCCATTTCGTCTCGTCCCAGCCCTGGCCCCAGACCAGGACGCCCGGGTTGGCCGTGGTGAACCGGCGCACGGCGTCCAGGCACTCGGTGAGCGAGGCGCAGCCCGCCAGGTCCAGCCCGTCGATCCGCAGTCCGGCCGAGGTCGCGTGCACGTGCGCGTCGACGAACGCCGGGGTGACGAACGCGCCGGCGAGGTCGATCTGCTCGGCGTCGCGGTAGAGCGCCTTGCCCACCGCGTCCTGGCCGACCCAGACGATCGTGTCGCCCTCGACGGCCATGGCGGTCGCGTCCGAATTAGACACAGCGGCCGAGCTGTGGATGCGGCCGCCGTGCAACAGGGTCGGAGTTCTGCGCGTCATGATCCGGAAGTCTGCCGTTCGCGTGCCTCGAACACCGTGCGCACCCCGGGTACGGCGCGCCACAGCTCCAGCGCGTACGCGGCGTGACCAGGGACGTAGCCGTTGCCGACCAGCATCTCGACGTCGGCGGCCAGTCCTTCGGCGCCGAGCGCGGCCGCGGAGAACGAGGTCGCCATGGAGAAGAAGATGACGGTGCCCCCGTCCTTCGTCGCCAGCACCGCGCCGTGCTCGCAGCCGGGCACGTCCACGCAGACCACGGTCACGTCCACGGCCTCGCCGACGGCGTTCAGCACCGCGATCGGGTCCCGCGCGTCCGCGACCACGACCTCGTCAGCCAGGCCGGACGCGCGCACGACCTCCGCCTCGTCCTCGAACGGCACGAGCGCGACCAGCCGCTTCGCCCCGGCCCGCCGCGCGGCGGCCAGCGACAACGAGCCCGACTTCCCGCCGCCGCCGAGGACCAGCACGGACGGGTCGGTGCGGCGGCTGACCACGCGATCGGTCAGCGCGGGCGCCCCGCACACGTCGAAGACGGACAGCGCGAGCAGGTCGGGCACGTCGTCGGGCAGCACGGCGGCGATCGAGCGGCCGAAGAGCACGGCGGTGCCCTTGCACGGCACCTGCTCCCCCTGACCGTCCCAGTCCGAAAGGTGGTCGTCGATGCGCAGCGGGGTGAGCGTCAGCGACACCAGCGTGGCCACCCGATCGCCGGGCTCGAGGCCGAGCGGGGACTCCGGCCCGACCTCGCGCACGGTGCCCAGCAGCATGCCGCCGGAGCCGGTCACCGGGTTCTGCATCTTGCCGCGCTCCGCGACGATGTCCAGCACGGCTTTGCGCAGCTCAGGCCCTGTTCCGTGGGCCTCGCGCAGTTGCCGGTAGGAGGCCGCGTCCAGGTTCAGCCGCTCGACGTCGATCACGACCTCGTCCGGGCCCGGTGTGGGGTCGGCGTCCAGGCGCCACGCCTGCTGCGGGAGCACCCCCGCGGGTTCGACCACCCGGTGCAACCCGAACGGCGAGGTCTCGCTCAGCGTTTGACTCCGGGAACCGGCCTCGGTCACGCTTACCTCCGAAAGATTTACGCCATCGCTGCGTTCTGGCAGCATATCTTTACGTCGTCTTGAGGGCGAGGAGTAGTTATGACTGCGGTTCACGACGGTGTCTCTGCCAGCACGACGGTGTCGGAGGCCATCGAGCACAGCGCGCGCCAGCCGTACGAGTACGTGCGGCAGGAGCTGCGCGAACCTGACTGGCGTCGGTTCCCGGGGTGGGGCCAGGTCAGCGAGGCGCAGTGGCGGGACGCGCAGTGGCAGCGGGTGTCGTGCGTGAAGAACGTGCGCCAGCTCCGCGCGGTGATGGGCGACCTACTGACCGAGCGCTTCTACGACGACCTGGCCGCCGACCAGGCGCGGCTGGCGACGATGTCCATGCTGGTCCCACCCCAGATGATCAACACGATGGTGCCCGAGAACACCGGATCACCGGAGGAGTTCACCGCGGCCTTCTACGCCGACCCGATCCGCCGCTACATGATCCCGGTGGCCTCCGACCGCGACCAGGCCTGGCCCTCCCACCCGCACTCCGCCCGCGACTCCCTGCACGAGGCGGAGATGTGGGTGGTGGAAGGACTGACCCACCGCTACCCGACCAAGGTACTGGCGGAGCTGCTGTCGACCTGCCCGCAGTACTGCGGGCACTGCACCCGCATGGACCTGGTCGGCAACTCCACCCCCCAGGTCGACAAACACAAACTGGCACTGAAACCCGTCGACCGCCAAGACCAGATGATCGACTACCTCAAGCGCACCCCCGGCGTGCGGGACGTGGTCGTCTCCGGCGGCGACGTCGCCAACGTCCCCTGGCGCCAACTCGAATCATTCCTGATGCGGCTGCTGGACATCGACACCGTCCGCGACATCCGCCTGGCCACCAAAGCCCTCGCCGGCCTACCCCAGCACTGGATCCAACCCACCGTCATCGAAGGCATGGAACGCGTCGCCCGCACCGCCCGACGCCGCGGCGTGAACCTGGCCATCCACACCCACGTCAACCACGTCCAGTCCGTCACCCCGCTCGTGGCCGAGGCCGCCCGAGCCATGCTGGAAGTCGGCGTCCGCGACGTCCGCAACCAAGGCGTGCTCATGCGCGGAGTCAACGCCGACCCGAAAGCACTACTGGACCTGTGCTTCGCCCTCCAAGGAGAAGCCAGCATCCTGCCCTACTACTTCTACATGTGCGACATGATCCCCAACGCCGAACACTGGCGCGTCGCCGTCTGGGAAGCCCAAGAACTCCAACACGCCATCATGGGCTACCTCCCCGGCTACGCCACCCCCCGCATCGTCTGCGACGTCCCCTACGTCGGCAAACGCTGGGTACACCAACTCGCCGAATACGACCGCGAACTGGGCATCTCCTACTGGACCAAGAACTACCGCACCGGCATCGAACTGAGCGACACCGAGGCCTTGGACCGCCGTTACCCGTACTACGACCCGATCACCACGCTCCCGGACACGGGCCAGAAGTGGTGGGAGGACAACAAGGACGCATGATCCACGCCGAAGGCCGGGCGGCCCGTTCCGCCCGGCCTTTCCACGATTGCCAAACATCAGACATCTGTCTTGTGGTCCGCGCCGGCATGGCCCAGTCCGTCGGCCACCTCATCGCCGCAGCCCGCACGCATCACCTATCCGCCCGGCCAACGCCCGCAAGTGCGCCACCAACTCCACCGGCTCATGCACCTCGAACCGAAACCCGAACAGTCCAATGTAGACGGCCAGCTCATCCAACGAGTGAGAACCCGTTCGCACCAAGCATGTGTGCGGGTCGACGGCCTCGATGACGCCAACAGTGGGCGGGATGCGTTCGGCGGCCTCCTCCGGGCTGGCGTGCACGGTGATGCGAGCCTGGTAGCGGTACGGCGCGGTGGACACGCCGTGCGAAAGGCGCTCGGCGACGTCGGGGGCCTCACGCGGTGTGAAGCGGGGTCCGGTGGGAATCCGGGGCCGCATGCGGTCGACGCGGTAGGTGCGCCAGTCCCCGCGGTCGGTGTCCCAGCCGAGGAGGTACCACCGCCGCCCGGTGTGCGCGAGGCGGTAGGGCTCGATGTCGCGAGTGGAGTCGGTGCCGTCGTGGCTGCGGTAGTCGAAGCGGAGCCGGTGGTGGTCCCGGCACGCGGCGGCGATGGCGGTGAGGACGTCGGGGTCGACGACCGGACCGGACGCGGGGACTGTGACGGTCGCGGAGTGCAGCGCGGATATGCGGTGGCGAAGCCGGGAAGGAAGGACTTGTTCGAGCTTGGCGAGCGCGCGCAGCGAACTGTCCTCGATGCCTGCCACGGTGCCGCTCGCGGCGGTGCGCAGGCCGATCGCGACCGCGATGGCCTCGTCGTCGTCGAGCAGCAGCGGCGGGAGCTTGGCGCCCGCGCCGAGCCGGTAGCCGGCTGCGCCGGGCGTGGCGTGCACGGGATAGCCGAGGTCGCGCAGCTTCTGGATGTCCCGACGCACGGTGCGCACGTCGATGTCGAGCTGCCGCGCGAGGTCGGCACCCGTCCAGTCGCGCGGGGTCTGCAGCAGGGAGAGCAGACGGAGCAGGCGGGCTGACGTCTCCAACATGCGGCGAAGTCTGCCAGGAAGCTAGGGCGGAACCTGTCCTAACTCGTTCCTAGCCTGGTCCTATGAGCGAAGAGATCAAGCCGTTCCGCGTGGACATCCCGCAGCAGCAGCTCGACGACCTGCGCGAGCGCCTGGAGCGCACCCGCTGGCCCGCGGTCCTGCCGGGCGACGACTGGGACACCGGCGTGCCGACCGCCTGGCTGAAGGAGCTGGCCGACTACTGGCGCACTGGCTACGACTGGCGCCTCGCCGAGGCAGAGCTGAACAAGCACCCGCAGTTCACCACCACGATCGACGGGCAGCGCGTGCACTTCCTGCACGTCCGCTCCGCCAAGCCGGACGCGTTGCCGCTCGTGCTCACCCACGGCTGGCCGGGGTCGGTCGTGGAGTTCCTGGACGTGATCGAACCGCTCAGCGCGGACTTCCACCTGGTCATCCCGTCCCTGCCCGGTTTCGGTTTCTCCGGGCCGGTATCCGACTCCGGCTGGACAGTCGAGCGCATCGCCAGGGCGTGGGCGGAGCTGATGCGCAGGCTGGGCTACGAGCGGTTCGGCGTGCAGGGCGGGGACATCGGCGCCGCGGTGAGCCCGGAGGTCGGCCGCGTCGCGCCGGACCGCGTCGTCGGCGTGCACGTCAACGGCGGCCCCGGCCCCATGCCCCCGCTGCCCCTGTCCGAGGAGGAGCTGGCCGGGCTCACCGACCTCGAACGGGACCGGGTCGCCCGGATCGAGGCGTTCATGCGGGAGGAGTTCGGCTACATCGCGATCCAGTCCACCCGCCCGCAGACGCTCGGCTACGGACTGGTCGACTCCCCGGTCGGCCAGCTCGCGTGGATCATGGACAAGTTCCGCGAGTGGACGCACCCGCGCACGACCTCGCCGGAGCTCGTCATCGACCGGGATCGGTTGCTGACCAACGTGATGATCTACTGGTTGACCGGGACGGCGGGGTCGGCCGCCTACGTCGGTTACGCGCAGGACGCGGGCTGGGGCGCCGTCGCGGCGAACTCCGGCGTCCCCACCGGGGTGATCGCCTTCGCACACGACATCGGCATCCGCCGCTATGCCGAGACGGCGAACACGATCACGCGTTGGGTCGACGTGGACCGCGGCGGCCACTTCGCCGCGCTCGAAGAACCCGAGCTGTTGGTGGCCGACGTCCGCGAGTTCTTCCGCGAAATCGTGTCAGACCCGCTGTAGGCCGAGCCGGGCGCCGAGCCCGACCAGCAGGCAGCCGGAGACGCCGTCCATCCAACGGCGCACCACCGGCCGGGTCAGAACGTGACGCGCGGCGACGACGGCCCAGCCGTAGAGCACCAGCCAGCAGAACGTGATCGCGCAGAAGATCGCGCCCAGCAGCAGCATGGTCGGCAGCCCACTGTGCTCGCCGAACTGCGGGAGCAGGCTGATGAAGAACACGGCCATCTTCGGGTTGGCCAGGTTGCTCAGCAGCCCCTGCCGGAACGCTCGTCCGGCGGGGGCTGCGGCGACGTGTTCCAGCCGCTCGCCGCGGCAGGCCGACCACAGCGACCGCACTCCGAGCAGCACCAGGTACGCGGCACCGACCAGCTTGATCGCCACGAACAGCGACTCCGAGGCCCTGATCACGCCAGCGACACCTGTAGCCGCGGCCACCGCCCACACCGCCTGCCCCGCGGCCACCCCGGCGGCCGTCAGCACACCACCGCGACGGCCGCCCACCAGCGCGTTGCGCACGGTCAGCACGGTGTCCTGGCCAGGAGTGGCGATCACCGCGAACGACACCCCGAGGAACACGACGAACTCCGCGACATTCATCAGCCCATCCTGCCCGCGCACCACCGCTTGAGCGTTTCGCCCCGTTCCGACTGGAAGATCAACGCGAAGTCTCCGGTGTCACTTCACCGGAACGCTTGAGCCATGGAGGTCATCGGCATCTTCTCCAGGAACAGCGAGCGGGGCCGGGGCGAACTGGCCACCGCGATCGGAAACGCCTGTGCGACTTCGGGATTGTTCGTCATCGTGGGACACGGTTGCCCGCGGCGGAGAAGGACTGCGTCGCGCACCGGCCGGGGACATCCGGGTTCCGCAGGTCCGGCGACGTGACGCGCCACGGATCGGCGCGCTGACCGTTCTTCACCAGGTGAACATCGGGGATCAGGTGACGGCGGGCTGCGAGATGACGTGGTTGAGGAAGAACTGCGCCGAGTGCGGCCCTCGCACGTCCAGTTCCGCAGGATCCAGGACTGCTCGAACTGCCGGTGAGGTGTCGATGACCCGGCCTCCGCCGTCGAAGACCGGCCCCGGCGGGATCGGCGGAGCGCACCGGCTCACCATCGGATGGTCTCCGAGTGCTGTGGGTGGACCTCCCCCGCCGAGGTGGAGGACGCCACGCCGCCGGTTCCGCGGCGCGGGCGGAACGGCGAGCACTCCGGTTCCCTCTGCCCGGGTGCCCGCGTCGAAGGCCGTCGGCAGGAGGAACAGCGCGCGGCCGGTCGCGGCGTCCACCGGGCTCGCCTCCGGAAAGCCCTGGGAGCAGCAGGCGTACCGCAGCAGCCTTCCCTTCTCGGCGACGCACCAGCCGGAGTAGCCCTCGTCCCACATCGTGTAGTGGCGCGCGGCACGAACCTGCGGCTCAGCTCGGCGCACGCCCGCCCGATGTCCTCCCAATCCGCGTCGCTGGTCCGTTTGGCCGACAGCACGAGCGTCCACCCGTCGAGCACCGGGCTGACGAAGACCTGGTGCGGCGTCCGGCGCCCCGAGGCGAACAGGGAGAACCCCGCGTTCGCGGGCACCGCCACTGGATCGCCGAGCCCGAACGCGACCAGCACCTCGGCGGTGTTCGCGGTGGGGAGCGCGAACCAGCTCGCTCCAGCCGATCTCGGCCAGCGTGACCAGTGCGTGCCGCCGCACCTTCGGCGGGAGCCGGGACCGCCGGACTGCGCGCGGGAACTCGGTATCCGTGCGGGTGAGGACCGGCATGTCATCGGGCACCATGGCCGCGATCGCGCTGATCAGCTCACTGTCCACAGAGGACCTGGGCGAGTCGGGCATGGCGGGACCGTACCGGCGTTGCCCCGAACGCGCGCGCGACGTCGTCAGCGCTTCGCCTTCTGGGTAAACAGGTTCAGCTCAGTGGACCTGTCGCCAGGGCTCCGCCCGGCCATACCATGGGCTGCTCTTGACCGGAGGGACCTCGCGCCATGGCGAGTTTTCTGGATCGGGTGCTCGCGCTGGCGGTGGCGCTCACCGTCGCCCTCTCCCCGGTGACCGCGGCGGCCGATCCGGAACAGCGCTACGCCAACCCGGTGTCCGCCCCGGCCGCCGACACCTTCGCCGACCCTGCGGTGATCCGGGGCAAGGACGGCTTATGGTACGCGTTCGGGACCGGTGACCCGCTGCGGCGGGGCGAGCACGACCACCGCCTGCTGCCGATCATGCGCTCGGCCGACCTGACGCGCTGGGAGTACGTCACCGACGTGTTCACCCAGGCATCCCGGCCTCGTTGGGCGGCGCACGGCGCGGGCCTCTGGGCGCCGGACATCCGCTACGTCGACGGCCGGTACCTGTTGTACTTCACGGTCACCGACACCGTGCTGAACGAGGGCGGTGACGCCGCGGTCGGTGGGGCGACGGCACCCTCGCCCTCGGGTCCGTGGACCGCGCTCGACGCTCCCGTGGTGCCACCCGTTCCCGGAGACCAAGGTCGGTTCTGGTCGATCCTCGACCCCGCGATGCTGACTGACACAGACGGCAAGCGTTGGCTGTACTACGGCTCCTACTACGGAGGGCTTTTCGTCGTTCCGCTCTCCGAGGACGGAACGCGGATGATCGGAGCCGCAACACGGATCGCGATCGGTGACCGATACGAGGGTGCTTACGCAGTAAGGAAAAACGGCTGGTACTACTTGTTCGCCTCGTCCGCCAACTGTTGCGTGGGGCCCGCTACCGGCTACAGCGTGTTCGCCGGTCGGTCCCGGTTCCCGACTGGGCCGTTCGTGGATCGCGACGGCGTTTCGCTGCTCGGCTCGCGCACGGGCGGCACGCCGGTGGTGCAGCAGAACGGCAACCGGTGGATCGGTACTGGGCACAACTCGGTTGTCACCGATGCGGCGGGCCAGGACTGGTTGGTGTACCACGGTATCGACCGCTCCGATCCGTACTTGAACGAACCACACGGCGTGAACATGCGACCGATGTTGCTCGACCGGCTCGACTGGATCGACGGCTGGCCGACCGTGCGTGCGGGCGCAGGCGCGTCGACCGGGCGCCAGCGCGCTCCGGTGACGTCCGGCGTCGTCGACGATCGCTTCGATCGCACCGCGATCGGCCCTGGCTGGCAGCCTTCTTTGCCAGGTTGGAAAGTGGAGTCCGGGCTGCTACGGCATGTGTCTCCGGGGCAAAACAAGCTTTGGTCGCTTGAGTCGTTGCCCACCAACGCCTTCATCGAACTGGACGTGCGAGTTGGCGGGGTTGCCGGAGTGTCCGTAGGTGGCACTACCGTTCTGGTCGACCGGCAATCCGCGGCGCTGGTGACGGATGTGCCGGGGCGCGGCGCGCGGCGAACTCCCCTTCCCGCGAGTTTTCGTCACGAAGCTTGGCATTCGCTCACCATCAGAGTGCGGGATGGGGCGCTGACCGCGTCGGTGACCGATGCCCGGCTCGGTGATCCTGTTTCCGAACAGTCGCGCGATCTGCCGCACCACATGGAGGATTCCTTCGCCCTCATCGCACGAGGTGCGGCCGAGCTGGACAACGTCTCCGTCGCACGCTTGGCCCAGCCTGTGTGGCGTCCCGAGCCCACGCCGCGCCCGGGCCGCCTCGACCGCACGGCTTCGGACGAGTTCGACGGCGCACTTGGGGACGGGTGGACGTGGGTTCGCGCCGATCCGTCCGCGACCGTGCGCGGAGGTTCGCTGCACTGGCCTGCTCAGGCCGCGGATGTGGTTGGCAACAACAACAATGCTGGCGTTCTCCTCCGCGATCCACCGCGCGGCGACTACGTCGTGGAGACCCGGCTCGACCTCGACCTCGACGAAGGGACCGTGCGCAACTTCCAGCAAGCTGGCCTGATCGCCTATGCCAATGACGACGATTTCGCGCGGTTGAGCCATGTTGCGATCTGGAACACTCGGCAGGTGGAGTTCGGCCGGGAGCTTCCGCATGCCGGGCGGCTCGTCTACGGGCAGGTGACGCTGACCGCTCCGGCGACTACGACCTGGTTGCGGCTTGCGCACAGCGTGGATCCGATGAGCGGGGAGCATCGGTTTCGGGGTGGGGTCAGCGTCGATGGCGTGCACTGGAATTGGGGCGGGACTTGGGTGTTCCCGGCGGGGGTCGCGCCGCGGGTTGGTCTAGTGGCGCATGGTGGGGATGTGCCGGTGGTTGCTGCTGCGTTTGCGTACTTCCGGGTTTATCGGGGTTCTTAGTCGGACTTCCAGCTGGGGTACGGCTGGACTTCCAGCTTGCGCCGGTACCAGCGTGGGATCGGCCTGCGGTTGGGTGCCGCCTGGCTTTCCCTGCGCGGCAACGGATTAGACACTGTCAGGCTCGCCGCTATAATCGAGGTATCCCCTTCCTGAAAGAGTTGGAACGGATCGGGAACTTGGTGATGGCGGTGAAGATCGATGCCGCTCGGCAGGCCGAGGAACGAGGGCTGGACACCCGGCACGGATGCAAGGATCTGTCGATTCTGTTGCGGTCCACGCTGAACCTCAACCAGGCGGACGCGAAACGCCGCACCCGGCGCGTGCATGAGCTGCCGTCGTTGCCGCACACCCAGGATGCCGTGTACAGCGGCACCATGAGTGGTGAGCATGCGGTGGTGATCTCGGATGCGGTCAAACGGCTCCCGGACGAATACCGGGCGCGGGCGGATCGGGCGTTGGCGGAGGTCTGCGCGGTTGACCTCGCGGGAGCTGATGCAGGTCGGCAAACGCATCCGGGCTCATGTCGCCCCCGACGGCGTCTACCGCGACGAACAAGAAGGCATCGCGACGCGGGCGTGGCGGATGGCCAACGACCAGGACGGGTGCCTGCACATCAACGCGGTCATCGACCCGCTCAACGGGGCGAAGATCAAGGCGTTCCTGCTGGCGTTGTCCAAGCCGAAGACGGTGGACGGGGAGAAGGATCCCCGCACGTCCGAGCAGCGTCTCGCGGATGCGTTCATCGAGGCGATGACCACGGCGATGTCGGCAAAGGATCTCCGCATCAACGGTGGCATGCGGACGCAGTTGATCGTCACGATGGACTTCGATGTCCTGGCCGCGAAGGCCGGGTGTGGTCAGACCCAGAACGGTGACCCGATCAGCGCCAGGTTGATGCGGCAGGCCGCGTGCGATGCCGGGATCATCCCCGTCGTGCTCGGCGGCGACAGCGAACTCCTCGACTATGAGAGGGAACGACGGCTGGCCTCCCCCGCCCAACGCCGGGCCCTGGCCATATGGGACAAGGGGTGTGCGTTCCCGGGCTGTGATCGGCCACCGGCGTGGACGGAAGCCCACCATGGATGGCACTGGATCGACGGCGGGCCGACCGATCTCACGAACCTCGTGCTGCTGTGCGTGCACCACCATCACGTGATCCACGAAGGAGACTGGGAGATCGTCTTCGAGCACGGGATACCGAGCTTCATCCCACCACGACGGGCAGACCCGGACCAGACACCGGTACGGAACATCCGAGTGGATCTTCAACTCGAGCTAGAGGAGGACAACAGGTTCAGCTGACCTCGATGCGGTAGATCGCGGGCATCGGCATCGCGCGACTGAACTCCCAGTCCACAGTGGACATGCCGAAGCCGACGAGCGCCCTGGCGACGAACGTGCCGTGGCTGCCGACGACGACGGTTCCCCCGTCGCTCTCCCCGGCGAGCGCGGTGAGTGCGGCGACGGCGCGGTCGGTGAGCTGCCGCAGGCTCTCACCACCGGGACGAGCGGCGGCCGGGTCGGCCCAGCTCTCGGCGTAGTAGCGGGCGTAGTCGGGGGTCGGTTCCAGGCCGGAATCCCACTCCCGCAGCTCCCACCTGGTCCGAACGGGCAGGCCGACCGCGCGTGCGAGAGGTTCGACGGTCTGCACGGCGCGCAGGTACGGGCTGGACACGATGAGCGTGGGGCGCGCCGACACCAGTTCGGCGACCAGGTTCTCGGCCTGGGCGAGGCCGGTCTCGGTCAGTGGGCGGTGGAACTCGTCGGGTCCACCGGGTCGTGGGACCACCGACTCGGCGTGGCGGACCAGGATGAGATGACCCGGCATGCCCGCATTGTGCCGCACGAACAGCCCTGCTGGTCCTGCACCAGTGGATCCGGCACGTCGGTTCCGCGGGCACCGATCCGCTCCGCGGTGTCGACGAGATCGAGGCGGCGCTGGCCCGCGGGGCCGTGCAGGTGTTCCCGCCGCCGAAGCCAAGCGGAGCTGAGCGGCGCGCTGGAGGACGAGCCGGCGGCGCATCAGCTGGTCTGGGACGGCGACGTGACCGCTACGCCCCGGCGGACCTGCCGGGCCGACCCGGTCCGCGCGCACACCGGCCCCGAGGGGACCATCGTGCGGGTGTTGTTCGCCCCCTGTGGCTGAGGAGGTTTACCGTTGCCGTGCGGTGGGCAACACCGCGGCGTGGACTACGAGTAGGAGACGGCCTCGTGGACTGGTTCGTCGACCGGCACGACCGGACAGTGCCCTCGGCACTGCGCCGGGAGATCCGCGACTACCTGGCCAGGCACTCGCACTCCACGGCGGAGGAGCTGGCCGACGCCGAGCTGATCGCGATGGAGCTGACCGCGAACGCGCTCGACCACGGCAGCGGCCCGGTGTGGGTCACCCTGGAATGGACCCAGGCCCAGCCGACGCTGACCGTGCGCGACCTGGGGCCCGCCTTCGCGCTGCCCGCGCACGCCCCGGACTCCGCTCAGCCGCGCGGCCGGGGGCTCTGGCTGGTCTCCCAGCTCTCGCCGGAGCTGGCGGTGGCCGCCCGCCGGGTCGGCAAGGTCGTCCGGTCGACGCTGCCGGTCTCCCGGCCGGTCGACATCGCGATCGAGCCGCCGCGCGGGCACACGGTGAACCCGCTGCCGCACCTCGACGAGGCGGCGGCCTCCGGCGGGTTCAGCCGGGAGAGCTTCCTGCGGGCGCTGGTCGTCCAGCTCGCCAACACCATCGAGCAGCAGCAGGGGCCCAGCGCGGCCCAGCGCGCGATCGCGCAGGTCGGCGCGGACATCGGTGGCCAGATGGAGAAGGAGTACCGGATCGCCACCGGGAACGCCGAGGCGAAGCCGCTGACCCCGGAGCAGGTCGCGGAGTGCCTGGTCCGCCTGAAGACGGCCATCGGCGGCACGTTCCGGGTCGTCGAGGTGAGCCAGGACCGGATCGTGCTGGTCAACAGCCGCTGCCCGTTCGGGCCCGCGGTGCAGCGCTCGCCTTCGCTGTGCCGCCTGACCTCCGCGGTGTTCGGCGGCATCGCGGCCCGCAGCGCCGGACAGGCCGCGGTCACCCTCGAAGAGCGCATCGCCCTCGGTGACCCCGGGTGCCGAGTGGTGCTGCACCTCGGTGCGGCCTCGGAGTCGCCGCCGAACGCGCACCAGTACGCCGCGGGCTCCTGAGCGTCAGTACCGCCACCGGATGGCGTCTCCGCACTCGGTGAAGCCGCTCTTGCCCGCGGCCGTGTCGAGCGCGCCCTTCGCCTCGTCGGCTTCCTTCTCCGCCTTGGCGAACATCACCATGAAGTACATGTCGCTGCCGCGAGGCCGCGTCTTGTTGTCCCAGCCCTTCCACGCCGTCGCGTTCTCCTGGAGGGCGTTGATCATCTTTTCCCACGCGGCGCGGAAATCGGCGTCCGCACCGGCGACCTCGAAGGTCCTGCCCGCGGCCTGGGCGACTTCGATCTGCTTGCCGAGCGCGGGCACGGTCACCCCGGCGTGGGTCCGGTCGGCGAACTCGGGCACGGCGTTCACCACGTCCTTGACGTCCGAGCAGGCACCGTTGACCTTGTCCTGCACGGAGGCGCATCCGCCCAGCAGGAGGGCGGACGCGAGCACCACGACCATGCTGCGCACCATTCCCGCAACCTAATCCCGCGGTTCGGGACCGGTCCCGCCGAGCGCTCAGGTCGAGCCGACCGCCGCACCGACCGTGGGGTGCAGGTCGAGCACCGTGTCCAGCCCCGTGGTCCGGAGCAGGCGGGAGACGAACCCGCAGGACCCGGCCACACGGAAGACCGCTCCGACCTCGTGCGCCTCGCGGTTGGCGACGGCGATCGCCGACAGCCCCGAGGAGTCGATGTAGGAGACCTGGGACAGGTCCAGCACCACCTTGGCGGAGTCGGAGCGCAGGGCCGTGGACAGCTCGTCGTAGAGCTCGTCCTGGCGCGAGACGTCGACCTCTCCGGCCAGCGACAGCACCTGCCACCCGTTGACGGTGCTCCACCGCACGTCGAGCAGCTCGCCGTCGTCCGAGGACACAGCACCCACCTCCCACGGTCACAGACCTTCCGGTGACGCGACGCTAACAGCACGCACCCGGTCCGCCCAGACCGAGGAGATGATCTTCGGCACCCGCCGGGGCGTCGTCGATCCCCCGGACGCGTGGTGGACCGGGGTTACGCCGGGCGCTGCAGCGTGACCCCGGGGATGCCGCGCAGCTCCGCCCGGAGCGCGGGACTGGGCCGAACCGGGTAGTCCGGCACGGCGAGCTTGTGCGTGCGGCTGAGGCCGGTGATCTCCAGGAGCACGGGGGTGTCGCCGCGATGCGCCAGCAGGGTCTGCTTGAGTTCGAGCACGACCGACTCGGTGACCAGCCTGCCGTTGATCACCAGCACGAGGGCGTCACCGCCCGCCGTGAGGTCGAGCGGGGCCAGGTCGGCGCCGAAGACCGACATCCTGTCCTCGCGCCAGTTCACCCGGCCCTTCACCAGCACCGCGTTGTCCTCGACCAGGTCGGCCGCGAACAGGGCGTAGGACTTGGGGAAGAACAGCACCTCGATGGCGCCGTCGAGGTCCTCGACGGTGCAGATCGCCCAGGGCTCCCCCTTCTTGTTGATCCGCCGCTCCAACGACGTGATCAAGCCGGCGACGACCAGCTCGCCCTCCCGCGGCGGGTTGTCCAGGATCGAGGCGATCGGGCGCGGGGCGTGCCTGCGCAGCACGGGCTCGGCCCCGTCGAGCGGGTGGGCGGAGACGTAGAGGCCGAGCATGTCCCGCTCGAAGGCGAGCAGCTGCTCGCGCGGCCACTCCTCCTCGCCGAACGCCAGGTGGGCCAGTGGGGACGCGTCCGGGGTCGGCTCGGCGCCGAACAGGTCGAACTGGCCCATGGCCTCCTGGCGCTTGATCGGGACGACGGCGTCCACGGCCGCCTCGTGCACGTTGCTCATCGACAGCCGGGTGGCGCCGAGCGAGTCGAAGGCACCCGCCTTGATCAGCGATTCGAGGACCCGCTTGTTGCAGCAGACCAGCTCGGACTTGTCGAGGAAGTCGGTGAAGGAGGTGAACACGCCCTTCGAACCGCGCGTCCTGATGATCGAGTCGACCACGTTGGCGCCGACGTTGCGGATCGCGCCGAGGCCGAAGCGGATGTCGTCGCCGACCGCGGCGAAGCGCAGCGCGGACTCGTTGACGTCCGGCGGCAGCACCTTGATGCCGAGCCGACGGCACTCGGACAGGTAGATCGCGGACTTGTCCTTGTTGTCCCCGACGGAGGTGAGCAGCGCGGCCATGTACTCGGCGCGGTAGTTCGCCTTCAGGTAGGCGGTCCAGTAGCCGACGAGCGCGTACCCGGCGGCGTGCGACTTGTTGAACGCGTACCCGGCGAACGGGAGGATCGTGTCCCACAGCGCCTTGATCGCCCCGTCGGAGAAGCTCTTGTCGCGCATGCCCCGCTGGAAGCCCTCGAACTCCTTGTCCAGGACCTCTTTCTTCTTCTTGCCCATCGCCCGGCGCAGCACGTCGGCGCGGCCCATCGAGTAGCCCGCCACCCGCTGCGCGATCGTCATGATCTGTTCCTGGTAGACGACCAGGCCGTAGGTCTCGGCGAGGACGTCCTCCAGGTCGTCCGCCAGCTCCGGGTGGATCGGCTCGATGGCCTGGCGGCCGTTCTTCCGGTCGGCGTAGTTGTTGTGCGTGTTCATCGCCATCGGGCCGGGGCGGTACAACGCGTTCACCGCGATGATGTCGCCGAAGCCCGTGGGTTGCATGCGCCGCAACAGCTCCCGCATCGCACCGCCGTCGAGCTGGAACACGCCGAGGCTGTCCCCGCGGCCCAGCAGGGCGTAGGTCTCCGGGTCGTCGACGCCGAGGGTGTCCAGATCGATGTCCATGCCGCGGTTGGCCTTGATGTTCTCGATCGCGTCGCCGATGACGGTCAGGTTGCGCAGGCCGAGGAAGTCCATCTTCAGCAGGCCGATGGCCTCGCAGGAGGGGTAGTCCCAGCCGGTGATGATCGAGCCGTCGTCGCGCTGCCACAGCGGGATGGAGTCCATCAGCGGTTGCGAGGACATGATCACCGCACAGGCGTGCACACCGGCGTTGCGGATCAGGCCCTCCAGGCCGCGCGCCGTCTCGAAGATCTTCGACACCTCGGCGTCGTTCTCGATCAGGGCGCGCACTTCCGCCGCTTCGCCGTAGCGCTCGTGCTTGGGGTCGACGATGCCGGACAGGGGGATGTCCTTCGCGGCGACCGGCGGCGGCAGCGCCTTGGAGATCCTGTCGGCGATCGCGTAGCCCGGCTGTCCGTAGTGGACACGAGCCGAGTCCTTGATCGCCGCCTTGGTCTTGATCGTGCCGAACGTGATCACCTGGGCGACCTTGTCGGAGCCGTACTTGTCGGTGGCGTAGCGGATCATCTCGCCGCGCCTGCGGTCGTCGAAGTCGATGTCGATGTCCGGCATGGACGTGCGTTCCGGGTTGAGGAACCGCTCGAACAGCAGTCCGAGCCGGATCGGGTCCAGGTTGGTGATCCCCAGCGCGTACGCCACCAGCGACCCGGCCGCCGAGCCGCGTCCGGGGCCGACGCGGATGCCGACCTTCCTGGCGTGGCGGACGAGGTCGGCCACGACGAGGAAGTACGCCGGAAACCCCTTCTGCGCGATGACATCCAGCTCGAACTCGGCGCGCGCGGTGTATTCCTCCCCGACGCCGGACGGGAACCGCCAGCGCAGGCCCTCCAGCACCTGGTGGTGCAGCCAGCTCGCCTCGCTGTGGCCGGGCGGCACCGCGAACCGGGGCATGCGGTCCCTGTTCGCGTAGACCTCGTCGTAGGGCTCGACCATCTCCGCGACCAGCAACGTGTTGTCCGTGGCCCCCTCGACCTCGGAATCCCAGATCTGCCGCATCTCCGCCGCGGACTTCAGGTAATAACCATCACCATCGAACTTGAACCGGTTCGGATCGTTCAGCGTCTTCCCCGACTGCACGCACAACAACGCCGAATGCGTATCCGCCTGATCCCTGGTCACATAATGCGAATCATTCGTCGCCAACGGCTTGATACCCAGATCCTTACCGATCTTCAACAGACCCTCGCGCACCCGGCGCTCGATGTCCAGACCGTGATCCATCAACTCCAGGAAAAAGTTCTCCGCCCCGAAGATATCCCGGTAATCCGCCGCCGCCTGAACCGCTTCCCTCTCATGCCCCAACCGAAGGCGCGTCTGCACCTCACCCGACGGACACCCCGTCGTGGCGACGATCCCCTCCGAGTACTGCGCGATGATGTCCCGATCCATCCGCGGCTTGCGGTAATACCCCTCGATACTCGCCAAACTCGACAGCTTGAACAGGTTCCGCAACCCCGTCGCGTTCCGCGCCACCATCGTCATGTGCGTGTACGCACCACCACCAGCAAGATCATCACCACGCTGGTGCGGCTCACCCCAGAACACCGGCTTCTTGTGACCCCGACTCGTCGGCGCGACATACGCCTCGATCCCGATGATCGGCTTGATCCCGAACTTCTTCGCCTGCTGGTAGAACTGATCCGCCCCGTACATGTTCCCGTGGTCGGTCATCCCCACCGCCGGCATCTCCAACCGCTGCGCCTCGGCGAACAACGGAGCGATCTTCGCCGCACCGTCGAGCATCGAGTACTCGGTGTGCACGTGCAGGTGAACGAAGGAATCCACCCCGTCACTCCCCCTCGTTGTAGGTTCTTCAGGGCGAGGGC
This sequence comes from Allokutzneria albata, assembly GCF_900103775.1. Taxonomy (GTDB): domain Bacteria; phylum Actinomycetota; class Actinomycetes; order Mycobacteriales; family Pseudonocardiaceae; genus Allokutzneria; species Allokutzneria albata. Next base: position 3,018,259 of record NZ_LT629701.1, read on the forward strand.
ATTGGAACGCGGTCGCTGGGCGGTCGTCCAACAACCGACACCCGGAGCTGACAACCGACAGGAGTGAACGTGGAGCTGGACCTCGGAGCGGTCCGCGCGTTCGTCACGGTGGCGGACGAGCGGCACTTCGGCGAGGCGGCGACCCGGCTCGGGCTCTCCCAGCAGGCCGTGTCCAAGCGGATCGCCCGACTGGAGGACGATCTGGCCACCACCCTGCTGCACCGCTCGCGCAGCAGCGGGACCAGCCTCACCAGCGACGGTGACGCGTTCCTGCCGCACGCCCGCGCCCTGCTCACCGTGGCCGACCAGGCCGTCGCGGCGCTGCGCGCCAGGCGCAGGCCGCTGCGGATCGACGTGCTCGGCACCTGGCTGGCCTCGACCGAACTCGTCCGGGAGTTCTACCAGTCCACCGGCGTCGAGGTGGAAATCGTGACCTCCCAAGGGCTTCGCGACGCGCGACCGGCGCTGGCCGATCGCAGCGTCGACGCGGCCTTCGCACGGGTGATCGGCACGCTGGACGAGTCCATCGCCCACCACCCGGCCTACCTCGAACCGCTGCACCTCCTGGTCGGGCGCAGGCACCCGCTGGCGCGGCGGCGCAGCGTGACCGTGGCGGAGCTGGTGGGCGGGACCGCGTGGATGCCGGACAACCAGCCCGGCAGCGAGTGGGCGGACTACTACGAGGCGCTGGAGGAGGAGCTGGGCATCAGGATCGACACGACGGGTCCGCACTTCGGGTTCGACCACCTGCTCGAAGAGCTGGGCCGGTCGACGGACTGGTTCAGCTTCGCCGCCGAGCGCATGCGCGTGCCGTGGTACCCGGACGTCGTCCAGATCCCCATCGTGCAGCCGATCCCGGTCTACCCGTGGTCACTGCTGCTCAACCGGCACCACCCGCACCCCGCGCTGCCCCGGCTGGTGCGGCACGTCGCGGAGAACTTCACCCCGCTGGACCCGGCGCGCCAGTGGGTCCCGCCGGCCGACCGCGCGAGCTTCGGCTAGAGCCCGAGCCCGCGCAGCACGATCTCCAAGCCCTTCCGGAACTCCTCCTCCGGCGGGATGTCCCGAGCCTGGGCCGCGGTCTCGGACAGGATCGGGAACTCCTCGGGCGGCAGATCGGCCAGCGCGGCGGTGCCGGGACCGGACAGCGAACCGAAATGCGCGACCTGGAGCGCGCCGAAGACGTAGCCGAGGAGGGCGCGGAACGCGATCACCCGGCGCTTGCCGGTCAGCCCGGCGTCGGTGAGCACGGTCAGCACCGCCTCTCCCCAGCGCCGTGAGCTGGGCGAGCGGTGCCGGTAGGTCAGCAGCAGCGGCACGACGGCCGGGTGCCCGGACACCGCGACCCGCACCCGGTCGGCGAGCGCACTGAGGCGCTTTCCCGGCGTGCCACGGGGAATGCCCGCGTCGACGGCCCGGAGCACGAGGTCGACGACCAACTCCTCGACCTGGCCGCGGTCGCTGACGTAGCGGTAGAGCGACATCGTGCCCATGCCCAGCTCCTGGGCGACCGTGCGCATGGACAGGCTGTCGAGCCCGTCGCGGTCGAGCACGGTCAGCGCGGCGGTCGCGATCTGTTCTGGGGTGAGGGAACGAGGTCGTGGCATGGCGTTTGACAGCGTACAGCATACGCGCATACGCGCGTAGGCGTACACCACACGCTTACAGGAGGAGCCATGCGCGAGCTGATCGCCGTCTCCGGGGAGCGCGTCCGCGTGCCCGACCCGGATCGCCTGGTACACCTGCAGTTCCGCCGCTTCGCCGGTTGCCCCGTCTGCAACCTGCACCTGCAGTCGGTCGTGCGGCGGCACGGCGAGATCACCGCGGCGGGCATCCGCGAGGTGGTCTTCTTCCACTCCCCCGCCGACGAGCTGCGCGAGTACGACCTGCCGTTCGCGGTCATCGCCGATCCGGAGAAGCGCTACTACCGGGAGTACGGCGTGGAGTCGAGCCGCCGCGCACTGCTGCACCCGCGCACGTGGGGCGCGATCCTGCGCGGGTCGGCCCTGACGGTGCTGGGTCGTTTCCGGCCGCCCGCGTCCAAACAGGACGGTGGACGGCTCGGGCTCCCGGCCGACTTCCTGCTCGACCGGGACGGCAGCGTGCTCGCTTCCAAGCACGGCGAGCACGCCTACGACCAGTGGTCGGTCGACGAGCTGCTGGCGCTCGCCGGAGCTCGCGAGAAGAGCGGGCACGCGTGAGGGCGCTCCTGAGCACAGCGCCACCCTCATCACAACCGGCTAACCGGTGGAATACCTTGCCTTCAGCCTGAAGCTCGGCGACCGTCCACTGTAGATGATCCTCGTTGCCCGGTTGTTATCGACAATCGGGGCTCGTGCCGTCATCGTGATGTTATGGGGTCAGTAGCCGTACGGGACGTGGTGCGCGACGTGGTTGCCGAGGTCGCGCCGGAGGAACTGCCGGTCGTGGACGGCCTGGCGGGCTTCGACGACGGCACCGTCGTCCGGCGGCTGCGCCGGGGCGGCAACCGGAGGGAACCACTGGGGTTCGGCCTGGGCGAGATCGCGGTGATGGTCGCCCCGGTGGTCTGGATCGTGGTGGACCAGATCGCCCAGAAGGTCGCGGGCACCGCCGTGGACGGTGCCGCCAAAGGGATGAGAGCGTTGCTGCGAAAGGTCTTCCGCAAGGGGCCCGCACGGGTGGTCGTTCCGCCGCTGACCCCGGAGCAGTTGGCCGAGGGCTGGCGGAAGGTGTACGAGGCGGCCTTGCACCGCGGCATGTCCGAGGAGAGGGCCAGAGCTGTCGCCGACGCGGTGGTGGCCCGCTTGACGCTCGACGCGAGCGATGAGGAAGAACCTGGCTAGCGCCGTCGCCGCGCCGCGGATCGACGAACGGGCGGTGGGCGCGGGCACGACCGTGCGCTTCGCGCTGCTCGTCGTGTTGATGCTGGCGGCGAGCGTCGCGGTGGTGCTGGAGTTCACCCGCAGTCCGGAGGGCTGGGGGTGCACGCTGGCGGCCGGGGTCGACCCCACCGCGGGCTCGGATCGGGCCGCGGTCGTGAACAGAGCGGGGCAGACGCCTGCCTACCAGGCGTGCATGGCCGAGTTCGCCCCGCCTCCGCCCTGGTGGCTGCCCTTGGCGTGGCCGGCGCTGTTGCTGGCCGTGGCGGGCCTGGTGTTCCTCGGGTTGTCGGCGTGGAAGGCCCGGCGCGGTCGCGTCGTTCCGCTGGCGGCGGTCGATCCGGAAGGCGAGATCCACCGGACGCTGGCGGAACTCGCCGCCGTGGCCGGGCTCCGGCGCCTTCCGCGCGTCGTCGTGGACCCGATCGCGACCTCCACCGGGGCTGTGGTGTTCGGCAGCACCCGCAGACCGATCGTGTGCCTGCACGGTGGCCTGATCGCCGACAGGCACAGCAACCGCGAGGGCTTCCGGGCCGTGCTGCTGCACGAGTTCGCCCACATCCACAACGGCGACGTCACCATCACCTACGCCACCGTCGCGCTGTGGCGCGCGTTCCTCGCCGTCACGGTGCTGCCCGAGCTCGTGATGACCGTCCAGAGCCTGCCGAGCTGGCCGAACTCGCCGCTGTGGTCAGCCCACGCGCCCGGTGTGACCCGCGGCTTCGTGCTGACGGCCTTCATGATCGCGCTGGTCTACCTCGCGCGGTCGGACGTCCTGCGCACCAGGGAGATCTACGCCGATCTGACCGCGGTGCGCTGGGGTGCAGCCCTGCACGGCTTCGCGATCGCGCAGCCGCCGATGCCCGCAGGCTTCCGGGGTGTGGTGGCCTCCCTCGCGGAGCTGTGGCGCACGCATCCGCGGTGGGAGCTGCGCTGGCACTCGCTGACCGACACCTCGGCCCTGTTCGGCGTGCGGGCGTTGCCGATGTTCCTCATCGGTGCGACCACGACGCTGATCAACGACAACTTCTGGCGCTACCTCAAGGAATACCAGCTCGCGGGCTGGTGGGTGGACCAGGCGGTCGCGATCCTCGCGGCGGGCTTGGCCGCTGGTGCGGCGGGAACGGCGCTGTGGCGGGCCGTCGCGCACGCCGTGCTCACGTCGCGCCCGGTGCCGTCCGGGGTGCGGGCGGGCCTCTGGCTGGGCGCCGGCATGACCGTCAGCGAACTGCTCACGGGCAAGAACGCCGTCTACAACTGGCTTCCCGACCATCCCGAGGTCGTTCTCCTTTTCGTGGTCGCGGGCGCCGTGTTCGGCTGGTGGACCGCACGATGCGCCCTGCTCGCCGTCAGCACGTGGCGCGGGCGCACGCTCCGCCCCGCGATGGCCGTCGGGCTGGTCGCGGCGTGCCTGGTGCTCGCCGGGTGGCTGGCGTGGTGGCAGGGCGGTGGAGCGCTGTTCGTGGTCGGCTGGCCGATCGACCTCGACATGATGCGCCAGTCGGTGGAGCAGGCGTTCCCCGGCCCGTTCGCCGAGCACCAGGGCATGCTGTCGGCGATTCCCATCGCCATCACGCTGATCGCGTCCGTCAACAAGGTCCCACTCGCCCTCGCCGTGGTCGCAGCGCTGTGGGTGGTTCCGTTGCTGGCGTGGACGATCCGGCCTGGCCCGGCCCGCTGGGCGTGCGCGGTCTCCGACGAGGTCCCGGAACCGCTCGGCGTCCCGGTGCCGTCGCTGCCCCGCGTGCTGCTGCCCGGCGTTCTGACGGGCTTGGCGAGCTGGGGTGCGATCGCGCTCGTCCAGGCCGCGCATCCGCAAGCCGCCGAGGAGGGCGGCCTCGTCGAATTGCTTTATCTGGCATGGGTCTTCGTGGTCCTCATGGGAACCGCCGTGGTGGCTGCGATCGCCGCGAGCGCGCTCTGTTCCCGCTACCGGTTGTTCGCCGGTCTCATCGCCACCCAGGTCGCGACGCTGCTCGGCCTGGCGGGGGCCTTCGTGCTCGGCTCCGGCTGGCCGGAAGTCGGACCGATCATCACGCTCGTCGTGGTGTCGGCCGCCGTCGTCTCGATCATCGTCGCCGCGGTCGGTTCGCTCTTCGGGAAACCACGCGTCCCCGTCGCACCAAGGGCGCACGTGACAGCCCGACGGGCCTGCGTCGCGGTCGCGTGCATCGCCGCGGTGGCCGTGGCGGCGCCGGAGTGGATCCCCTCTTCGGGCGTGCCCGAACCCCCGACGACCCAGCTATTCGGCCCCGCCGGCACTTCGTCGGCCTCACCGCAGATCAAGCGGCTCCAGATCGTGGCGTGGCGGCGCTACGGCGGCGAGAGGCTGCTGAGGCGCTTCACCGAGGAGAGCGCTCGGTTCGTCGCGCACGTCAAGGCGACGAACGGCGCGATCGACCGTTCTGCGTGCGGTCCGCTCGGCGGGATCACTCGGGCCGCGAGCGGCTACTTCCGTTTCCCCGAGCCACAAACCCACGAGATCTGGCAGACGTTCATCACCCAGGTGCAGAGGGTGGCACGGGAGTGCGAGCGCGCCGCGGTCCAGACGTCGATGCTGTGGATCGAGGAGGCCATGGGCACCGCCGGAGTGATCAAGGCACGCGCCGACACCTTGGAGCGGGGAAACCCCACTTCACTACTGCCCGCACCGGCACGGGAACTCCCACTGCCCGATTGGGCCGGTCACGGTGGACGAGACCTCCTGCTCCGCTTCGACACCGGAGCGAGCCGCATTCTGTCCTATGTGGACGAGGTGCGCGGCAGGGTCGACGTGACACGGGTGGAGCCCCTGTGCACGGCACTCGCGGAGGTCACCCTGGACGCGAGCGGCCACTTCCGCATCGCCGACGCGGAGCCGCAGCGCCGCTGGAGCCACTTCATCGCTCAGGGCCGCAAAGCCGCCCAGGACTGTCGGACCGCGCTTTCCCGGACGGACACCGCGCTCTTCCGCGCCGCGCTGCGGGAGCTCGACCAGGCGATCGACACCGCCCGGTCGGTGCTCCCGCGCTGAGGCCCGGTCTCAGAACTCGATCGGCCTGGGCTTGCCGCCCTTGGGGTCCCGGAAGGCCGCGTTACCGCCGCGCCCGACCTTGAAGTAGTAACCCGAATTCATCGCTCCAGCAAGGCGAAAGAGCCGCTCCACCTTACGGCCCCACGCGAAGATGAAGACCGTTCGGCGCGTGGAGAATGCCGCGCGAGGGCTTCGCGGGCTTGTGCGGCATGAGCCGGTACGAGCGGAGAACCGTGCCGAGAATGACCGTCAGCTCGGTCAGCGCGAGCTGGGAACCAGGGCAGAAGCGCGGGCCGAGCGCGAAGGGGAAGTAGCTGCCGGAGGCCGGACACGCGCCGGACTGCCACCGCTGCGGGCGGAACTCGTCAGGCTCCGCGTAGGCGCCGGGATCGCGCTGGTTGAGGTAAGGGCTGAACAGCACCGTCACGCCGGCGGGGAGGTCACCGACGGGCGCGGCGAGCTGCCGGGGCAACTGCCAGACCGGCGGGTGCAAGCGCAGCACCTCGCGGACAACCGCTTGGCAGAAAGGAACATCGGTGCGAGCGCGCTCCTGCACGTCGGGGTGGGCCGACAGTTCGTGCAGGCACCAGGCCAAGGCTGCGGCGGGAACATGGTGGCTGGACAACAACATCGTGCGCACCGACAAGGTGATGGCGTGCTCGTCGAAACCGTGCTCCGCGAGGTGAGCGGGCAACCCCGTGTTCGTGGTGCGGACGTGGCGTCGAATGGCCTCGTACGTCGCGCACTGGGCGCGGCGTCGCCGCCAGAGCCGCGACGCCACCGAGAGTTCCTTGTCCACCAAGGCAGAAATCGCCGGAGCCGCCTCGCCGAGCACATATCGGACGTTGATCGCGGAGACCAGCCGAACCGCCTCCCGCATCGCATCGACGACATCCGGCCAGGCGGCGGTGATCCGCTCGGCCTCGGCGGCGATCACCGGGGTGAACGCGTCAGCCCTGGCGGCGGACAGGAGCGGCCGCATCGCCCGGCGAACCGCCATCCAGGTCGCGAGTCCGTCCGGCCCCCACGAGGTGACGGTGGTGCGCAGGTCCGCGCGGGGAGCGAACGCGGCCTTGTTCGCCAGAAGCCGTTCTGTCGCGGTCGGATCGGTCACCAGCCACACACCCGGCTCGACCTCGCTGATGCCGTCGTCCGCACGTGCGGCGGCCGCGGCGAGTGCCGCCGCACGCGGGTTCATCACACCGCCGGATAGGCGTAGTAGCCCGGCGAGGCGAAACGGCGGCGACGGATGAGGCGCTTGACGAGTTTCATTGCACGCTCCCTCGGGTAGTGCGAACCAGGACGGAATATCAATCGCATTCCGTTGGCGTGTCAAGGAATTCCCCGCGCTCGAACAGGCGTCAATCAACCAGAAGCAGCATGCCGTCAGCGCGACTCCGCATATTCTCCGCCGCCGTTTCCGGCCCGTGTCCCGTTGCTGTCATTGCCGTGACAACGCGGCCAGGCGGTAGTAGGCCCGGTTCCACCGCAGCCGGTCGGCGAAGGACGACGGCGTGGTGGCGCCGTCGATGAGCACCAGCTCGGTCTCCGACATCCGCGCGAAGTCCTCCAGCGTCTCCGCGCCGACCGCCTGCGTGAGCACAGTGTGGTGCGGGCCGCCCGCGGCGAGCCAGCACTCCGCGGAGGTCGACAGCGACGGCGCGGGCCGCCACACCGCCCTGGCCACGGGGAGGTTCGGCAGCGGTTCGTCCGGCGCGACGACCTCGACCTCGTTGGCCACCAGGCGGAAGCGGTCGCCGAGGTCGGCCAGCCCGACCACGACGGCGGGGCCCGGCTCGGCGTCGAACACCAGCCGCACCGGGTCCTCGCGACCGCCGATGCCCAGCGGGTGGATCTCGCACGAGGGTGTGCCCGCCGCGATCGTCGGGCACACCTCCAGCATGTGCGCGCCGAGGATCTTCGGCTCGCCCGGGCCGAAGTGGTAGGTGTAGTCCTCCATGAACGAAGTGCCCCGCCCGGTGCCCTCGCCCATCTCCTTGACCGCGGCCAGCAGCGCGGCGGTCTTCCAGTCGCCCTCACCGCCGAAGCCGAACCCGTCGGCCATCAGCCGCTGCACCGCGATCCCCGGCAGCTGGCGCAAGCCGCCGAGGTCCTCGAAGTTCGTGGTGAAGGCGCCGAAACCACCCTCGGCGAGGAACTTCCGCAGTCCGGCCTCGATGCGTGCGGCGTAGCGCAGCGACACGTGCCGCTCTCCCCCGCGCGCCAGCTCCGGGACCAACCGGTAGGTCTCGCCGTAGTCGGCGACCAGCAGGTCGACCTCCTCCTCCGGGGCCGCGTCGACCAGCTCGACCAGGTCGTTGACCCCGTAGGTGTTCACCGAGACGCCGAACCGCAGCTCGGCCTCGACCTTGTCCCCCTCGGTCACCGCGACATCGCGCATGTTGTCGCCGAAACGGGCCAGCCGGAGCGAGCGCAGGTGGTGGTATCCCGCGGCTGCCCTGATCCAGCTGTCGATCCGCCTCGCCACGACGGGATCGGCGGCGTGCCCGGCGATCGTCTTGCGCGGCACGCCGATCCGGGTCTGGACGAAGCCGAACTCGCGGTCGCCGTGAGCGGCCTGGTTGAGGTTCATGAAGTCCATGTCGATGCTGGCCCACGGCAGCGCTTCGTTGAGCTGGGTGTGCAGGTGCAGCAACGGCTTCCGCAACGCGTCCAGTCCGGTGATCCACATCTTCGCCGGGGAGAACGTGTGCATCCACGCGATCACCCCGACGCAGGACGGGTCCGTGTTGGCGGCGAGCATCACCGCGCGGATCGCGGCCGCGTCGGTGAGCACGGGCTGCCAGACGATCTCCGCCGAGAGCCTGCCCGAGTCGGTGAGCATGCGCTGGATGCGACGCGACTGCTCGGCCACCTGCTCCAGCGTTTCCGGGCCGTAGAGGTGCTGACTGCCCGTGAGGAACCAGACCTGGCGCTTCATGGTGCTCCTTACTGCCCGTAGACGTTCTGGTAGCGGGCGTAGAGGTGGTCGATCTGGTCCTGGCCGATGACATCGGGCGTGCCGAGCTGGCGGGCGATGTGGACGGTGCGCGCGACGTCCTCCACCATCACCGCGGCCTTGACCGCGGCCCTGGGCGTGGCACCGACCGTGAACGGACCATGGTTGCGCATGAGCACCGCGGGAGATCTGCTGCTGCGCAGGGTTTCCACGATGCCGCGGCCGATCGAGTCATCGCCGATGAGCGCGAAGGGCCCGACCGGGATGTCACCCCCGAACTCGTCCGCGATCATCGTGAGCACACAGGGGATCGGCTCACCGCGTGCGGCCCATGCGGTGGCGTAGGGCGAATGCGTGTGCACGACGCCACCGACCTCCGGCATGTGGCGGTAAACGTAGGCGTGCGCCGCGGCGTCCGAGGACGGTGCCAGCTCCCCCTCCACCAGTTCGCCGTGCAGGTCGGTGACGACCATGGCCTCCGGGCCGAGGTCGTCGTAGGACACGCCGGAGGGCTTGATCACCATGAGGTCGCGGCCGGGCACCCGCGCGGAAACGTTGCCCGCGGTCCAGATCACCAGTTCGTAGCGGGTCAACTCGCGGTGCAGGTCGGCCACCACGCGGCGCAGTTCAGACGTGATCGACATCTAGGCCGCCTTCCCCAGTGCGTCGCGGCGGTAGGCCCGCAACCGGTGCATGACCTCGTTCGCGCCGCGGCCGAAGTAGTCGTGGAGTTGCCGGTACTCCTCGTACAACCGTTGATACGCCTGAACGTTCTCCGCGATCGGGCGGTACACGGCGCGGCGCACCGAGCCCATTGCCTCGGCCGCCGCGCGGATGTCGGCGTACGCTCCCGCCGCGACGGCGGCGTGCATGGCCGAGCCCAGGGCGGGTCCCTGCGTCGAGCCGATCACCGACAACGGGAGACCGGTGACGTCGGCGTAGATCTGCATCAGCAGTGCGTTGCGCACCAAGCCGCCCGCGATCACCAACTCCGTCACCGGGACACCGGCTCCGGTGAACGCCTCGATGACGGTCCGCGTGCCGAACGCGGTCGCCTCCAGCAACGCCCGGTAGACGTCCTCGGCGCGGGTGGCGAGGGTCTGGCCGACCACCACGCCGGAGAGTTCGTGGTCGACGAGCACGGAACGGTTGCCGCTGTGCCAGTCCAGCGCGATCAGGCCGTGCTCGCCGACCGCCTGCGCGCTCGCCAGCTCCGTCAGCAGCTCGTGCACGTCGCGACCGCGCTCGTGGTACTCCGGCGGAACCTGGTTCTTCACGAACCACGCGAAGATGTCACCGACTCCGCTCTGCCCGGCCTCGTAGCCCCAGAGCCCCGGCACGATGCCGCCGTCCACCACCCCGCACATGCCCGGCACCTCGCGCAGCACTGAGCCGTTCAGCACGTGACAGGTCGAGGTGCCCATGATCGCGACCAGCTGCCCGGGCTCCACCGCCCGCGCCGCCGGGGCGGTGACGTGAGCATCCACGTTGCCCACCGCGACCGCGATGCCTTCCGGGAGCCCGGTCCACGCGGCGGCCTGCTTCGTCAGGCTCCCCGCCCGGTCACCGAGTGCGGCCAGCGGGTGATCGAGCTTGTCCGTGACGAACCCGGCGAACGCGGGGTTCAGCGCACCGAGGAAGTCCGCCGACGGGTAGGCGCCATCCTGGTGGATCCCCTTGTACCCGGCCGTGCACGCGTTGCGGGTGTAGGAGCCCGTGAGCTGCCAGACGATCCAGTCCGCGGCCTCGACCCAGTGCTCCGTCGCGGCGTAGACCTCCGGCGCCTCCTCCAGCAGCTGGAGGCCCTTGGCGAACTCCCATTCCGAGGAGATCAACCCGCCGTAGCGCGGTAACCACGGCTCACCGCGCTGACGCGCCAGCTCGTTGATGCGATCGGCGTGCGGCTGCGCGGCGTGGTGGCGCCACAGCTTCACGTAGGCGTGCGGATTGCCTGCGAACTCCGGCAGTTCGCACAACGGGGTGCCGTCCGCGGTCGTGGGGATCATCGTGCACGCCGTGAAGTCCGTACCGATCCCGATGACGTCGGTCGCGTCCACACCGGCGTTCTCCACCGCGTTCGGCACCGCGGTCCGCAGCACGTCCACGTAGTCCGCGGGCACCTGCAACGCCCACTCCGGCGGCAGGGGCTCGCCGGTGCGCGGCAGGACGCGGTCGAGGACGCCGTGCCGGTACTCGTGCACCGCGCTGCCCAGCTCCGCGCCGTCGCGCACGCGCACGATCACCGCGCGGCCGGACAGCGTGCCGAAGTCGACCCCCACCACGCACGCGTCGGGATTGATCGCCATTGTCAGCCCTCACCGGAGAAGTGGACGTGTCCCGCTGAGTGTTATCGCTAACATTCAGTGCGTCAAGGTCCTTGTGGCTAGCCATGTCTGCGTGATGTGAGCGTGCACATCACAACCCGGGCCAACGGAAACGAGCGTGCTCTCGGCCCGGCCGTGAACGCGGACCGGGTCGCAGGGGCGGGGACGTTCAGGCGGGCGGCGCGACGCTCTCGCGGGACACGAGGGCGGGAGCGACGGTGCGGCGCGGTTCGGCGCTCTCCCCGTCGCTCACCTGAGCGAGCAGAAGGCCGAGCGCCTCTCGGGCAACGGCGTCGAAGTCCGGGCGGACCGTGGTCAGCGGCGGGATGAAGTACGCCGCCTCGGGCACGTCGTCGAAGCCGACGACGCTCACCTCCCGGGGCACGCTGCGCCCGCGTTCGCTCATCGCCCGGAGCACACCCAGCGCGAGGTGGTCGTTGGACGCGAACACGGCGGTGACCTCGGGCATCCTGGCCAGCATCTGCCCGGCGCGGTAGCCGGCGGCGGCGCTCCAGTCCGCGGCCACCACCGGGGGGACCTCGGCGCCCGCGGCCTCCAGAGCGCGCTGCCAGCCCTCGACGCGACCGGCCGCGTCGAACCAGTCCGCCGGGCCGGACACGTGCCAGACCGTGCGGTGACCGGCGTCGAGCAGGTGCTTGGTCGCGGCGAAGGCGCCCGCGGCCTGGTCGACGGTCACCAGCGGGGTCGGGCGCCCGGGATCGCCGTCGATGGTCACCAGCGGCACCCCGGCGGGGACGTCGGCGAGCGCGTCGTTGGCCGAGGCGGTCGGGGCGATCACCACGATCCCGGCGACCCGCTGGTCGCGGTGGCGTTCCACGGCGGCGGCGATCGAGGCGCGGTCGAGGACCTTCACCCGGCCCACGCTCACCGAGAACCCGGCCCCTGCCGCCGCCTCCTCGAAGGCGGCCAGCAGGGATGCCGGGCCGTAGAGCGTGGAGTTCTGCGCCACCACCCCGATGAGCTGGGACTTGCCGGTGACCAGCGCGCGGGCCGCGCGGTTCGGCCGGTAGCCCAGCTCCTGGATCGCGGCGCGCACCCGCAACCGGGTCTGCTCGCGGACGTTGGGGTGGTCGTTGAGGACGCGGGAGACCGTCTGGTGGGAGACACCGGCGAGTTTGGCGACGTCTGTCATCGCCGGATCGCGCGAAGCCCTGTTGTCCACTGACGTTCTCCGATCCTCGATCTCCCGATCCTTGATGTTAGCGATACCAGGGATCATTCCAGCCGGAACGTGGCACGTGCACTTCGCGCTTTGCCAGGCTTCACGACCACGAGTCGGCCCGCGTCACCGGGGGTGGGCGACGGAGTCGTCCGACAGCCGCGACGAACTGCGCCGGCGGTGGCTGCCGGTGTCCTCACCCCCGAGAGCAATCAGGAACCCCTCGTACCCGGATTGCTTGGCGGCCTTGACGTCAGCGTGCAGTCGCGCCAGGCCGCGACCGGCGGCACCCGCATGCGATCTCCCTGCCAGCTCGGGAAGGCCGCGCGAACGCGGTCGGGTGCGGCCTCGGCGACGGGGAGAACATGGCCCAGGTCACAAAAGTGAGCGCTAACATATTCCGCACCTCTCGATGTGTCAACGCCGAGAACTTCTCGCTACGCGGGGGTTGACGACCAATATGTGAACGCTCACTCTTGTCCACCAAGTCCGATTCGCTCTCCCCCGAGGAGTCCCCGTGCTGAAGAAGATCGCGACAGCGGCAGGCGTGCTCCTGCTGAGCGCGCTCGCCGCCTGCGGCGGCCAGGCCCCCGCCGGTTCCGGCACCGGCGCCCTCACGCTGGGCTTCGCCCAGGTCGGTGCCGAGAGCGGCTGGCGGACGGCCAACACCAAGTCCATCCAGGAGGCGGCCCAGGCGGCGGGTGTCGTGCTGAAGTTCTCCGACGCGCAGCAGAAGCAGGAGAACCAGATCAAGGCGATCCGCTCCTACATCCAGCAGAAGGTGGACGTGATCGCCTTCAGCCCGGTGGTGGAGACCGGTTGGGACACCGTGCTGCTGGAGGCCAAGCGGGCGGGCATCCCGGTGATCCTGACCGACCGGGCCGTCGACTCCGAGGACACCTCGCTCTACCGCACCTTCCTCGGCTCGGACTTCGTCGAGGAGGGCCGCAAGGCGGGCGCGTGGCTGGTGGCCAACTCCACCGGGCCGGTGAGCGTTGTCGAGCTGCAGGGCACCACCGGGGCGGCCCCGGCCATCGACCGCAAGAAGGGCTTCGAGGAGAAGATCGCCGCGCGGCCGGACATCAAGGTCGTCGCGTCGCAGACCGGGGACTTCACCCGCTCCGGCGGCAAGCAGGTGATGGAGGCGATGCTCAAGTCCACCCCGGACATCGACGTGGTCTACGCGCACAACGACGACATGGGGCTCGGCGCCATCGAGGCGGTCAAGGCGGCGGGCAAGGTCCCCGGCCGCGACATCCGGGTCATCACGGTGGACGGGGTCCGCGACGGCATGCAGGCGCTGGCCAACGGCGAGATCGACTTCATCGTGGAGTGCAACCCGTTGCTGGGCAAGCAGTTGATGGACCTGGCGAAGAAGGTCAAGGCGGGCGAGAGCGTGCCGCAGCGGGTGGTCACCGAGGAGACCACCTTCACCAGGGAGCAGGCCAAGGCCGCCCTGCCCAGCCGTCAGTACTGACACCCCTCCGGCCGCGGGGCCCGCAGCCTTCCCCAAGCGCGCCTGCGGGTCCCGCATCCCACCTCCAGCGACGAAGGCAGCAGCGATGAACTCCCCAGCGGTCGTCGAGATGCGCGGGATCTCCCTCGCGTTCCCCGGCGTGAAGGCGCTCCAGGACGTGGACTTCCGGCTGCTCCCCGGCGAGGTGCACGCGCTGATGGGCGAGAACGGCGCGGGCAAGTCCACCCTCATCAAGACCCTCACCGGGGTGCACTCCCCCGACTCCGGCGTCGTCCGGCTCGGCGGTGAACAGGTGGCGTTCACCTCACCGGCGCAGGCCCAGGAGGCGGGGATCAGCACGGTGTACCAGGAGGTGAACCTGTGCACCAACCTGACGGTCGCGGAGAACATCCTGCTCGGCAGGGAACCACGCAGGCTTGGCCGCATCGACGGGAAAGCCATGCGTGCCAAGGCTTCCGAGCTGCTCGCGCGGATCGGGCTGGACATCGACCCGGCATCGGCGCTCGACAGCCACCCGATCGCGGTTCGGCAGCTGGTCGCCATCGCGCGGGCGATCGCGGTGGACTGCCGGGTGCTGGTGCTGGACGAACCGACGTCCAGTCTGGACGCCGACGAGGTCGCCGAGCTGTTCCGGATCATGCGGGTGCTCCGGGACGAGGGCGTGGCGATCCTGTTCGTGTCGCACTTCCTCGACCAGGTGTACGCGATCGCCGACCGGATGACCGTGCTGCGCAACGGTTTCCTGGTCGGTGAGTACGCCGCTGCCGACCTCGACCGGCTCGGCCTGGTGTCGGCGATGCTCGGGCGCGAGCTCGGCGCGCTCGAGGAGATCGAGCACGCAGCGCGCTCGGGACACCAAGCCGGCACGGTGCTGCTGCGCGCGGACAAGCTCGGCCGCAAGGGTGCGATCGAGCCCGTCGACCTGGAGATCCGTGCCGGGGAGATCGTCGGGCTGGCGGGCCTGCTCGGGTCCGGGCGCACCGAGCTGGCGCGGTTGCTCTTCGGCGCCGACCGCGCCGACTCCGGAACGCTGCTCGTGGACGGCAAACCGCTGCGCGGGCGCGGGCCCACGGCGGCGATCGCGGCGGGTATCGCGTTCTGTTCGGAGGACCGCAAGGGCGAAGGACTGGTCGCCGACCTCAGCGTCCGGGACAACCTGATCCTCGCGTTGCAGGCCGCGAGGGGCTGGGCCCGCCCGCTGCCCCGGAGGACGCAGGACGAGCTGGTGGCGAGATACCTCGCGGCGCTGGACATCCGGCCCGCCAACCCGGACACGCCGGTGCGCGCTCTCTCCGGCGGCAACCAGCAGAAGGTGTTGCTGGCGCGGTGGCTCGTCACCGAGCCCAGGTTGCTGATCCTCGACGAGCCGACCCGCGGCGTCGACGTCGGCGCCAAGGCGCACATCCAGAAGCTGGTCACCGACCTCGCCGCCGAGGGGATGGCGATCCTGTTCATCTCCGCGGAGCTGGAGGAGGTCCTGAGGCTGGCTGATCGGGTGATCGTGCTGCGCGACAGGCAGAAGATCGCTGAGCTGGACGGTGCGCGGACGAGCGTCGACGAGGTCGTCGGGCTCATCGCCGGCGGCACGGAAAGGGCCGCGTCATGACCGCCCGGCTGCGGTGGCCGTTGCTCGCGCTGGTCGCGTTGCTGTTGCTGAACCTGGTCTTCACGCCCGCCTTCTTCGCCGTGCGCGTGCAGGACGGGCACCTCTACGGCGGGCTCGTCGACATCCTCAAGAACGGCGCGCCGACGCTGCTGGTCGCCCTCGGCATGACGCTGGTGATCGCCACCCGCGGCATCGACCTGTCCGTCGGCGCGGTCGCGGCCATCGCGGGAGCCGTCACCTGCACCCACATCGCCGGTTCCGCCGCCCCTGGCGGCGTGACGACCGCTGTGACCGGGATGGCGCTGGCGCTCGCGCTGTGCGCCGGACTCGGGCTGTGGAACGGGTTCCTGGTCGCGGTGCTGGGCATCCAGCCGATCATCGCCACGCTCGTGCTGATGACCGCGGGCCGGGGCCTGGCGATGCTGCTCACCGAGGGGCAGATCGTCACCGTCGCCAACGACGCCTACCGGGAGGTCGGCGCGGGCTACCTGGTGCTGCCGGTGGCGATCCTGATCAGCTGCGCCGCGGTGGCCGCAGTGGGCCTGCTGACCAGGCGCACGGCGCTGGGGTTGCTGATCGAGTCGGTCGGGGTGAACCCGGAGGCGAGCAGGCTGGCCGGGGTCCGCTCGCGCACCATCGTGCTGACCGTCTACGTCTTCGCCGCGCTGTGCGCGTGCGTGGCCGGGCTCATGATCAGCTCCAACGTCAGCGCCGCCGACGCCAACAACGCGGGGCTGTGGATCGAGATGGACGCGATCCTGGCCGTGGTCATCGGCGGCACCTCGCTCACCGGCGGGCGCTACTCGCTGACCGGGACCCTGCTCGGCGCACTGATCATCCAGACGCTCACCACGACCGTCTACACGATCGGCGTCGCACCGGAGATCACGCTGGTGTTCAAGGCGGTCGTGGTGATCGCCGTGTGCCTGCTCCAGGCGCCGAAGGCCCGCGCCCTGCTGCGCCCCACCCGCCCCGAACCCGAGAAGGTGGCCGCGCCATGACCGCTCTCGCCCGCCGGGTGCCCGCCCGGTTCCTGCCCGTCCTGGCCACCCTGGTGCTGTTCGCGCTCGCCTTCGGCGCGGGCGCGGCCGGCTACGACGGCTTCGCGTCCGGGCAGGTGCTGGCGAACCTCTTCATCGACAACGCCTTCCTGGTCGTGCTCGCGGTCGGCATGACGTTCGTGATCCTCACCGGCGGCATCGACCTGTCGGTCGGTTCGGTCGTCGCACTGTCCACAATGGTCACCGCGGCCGGGCTGCGCGCGGGATGGCCCCTGCCGGTGGTCGTCCTCGCCGTATTCGGCATCGGCGCGGTGCTCGGCCTGCTGATGGGACTGGTGATCCACCACTTCGACATCCAGCCGTTCATCGTCACCCTGGCCGGGATGTTCCTCGCCCGCGGGCTGTGCTTCGTGATCAGCGTCGAGTCGATCCCCATCAAGGACGCCACGCTGCGCGAACTCGCCGCGGCCACCATCGACCTCGGCGGCGGGGTCACGATCACCTACGCCGTGCTGATCGCGCTGGCCGTCGCGGCGGCCGCCGCCTACGTGCTGCACCTGACGCGCTTCGGCCGCACCGTGTACGCGGTCGGCGGCAGCGAGACCTCCGCACTGCTGATGGGTCTGCCGACCGCACGGGTCAAGGTCGGCGTCTACGTGGTCAGCGGACTGTGCTCGGCGCTCGGCGGGCTGTTGCTGAGCCTGTACATGCTCTCCGGCTACGGCCTGCACGCGGTGGGCATGGAACTGGACGCGATCGCCGCGGTGGTGATCGGCGGCAGCCTGCTCTCCGGCGGGGTGGGGTTCGTGGCCGGCTCGGTGGCGGGCGTGCTCGTGCTCGGCACCATCCAGACGCTGATCTCCTTCCAGGGCACGCTCAGCTCGTGGTGGACGAAGATCGTGATCGGGGTCCTGCTGCTCGCTTTCATCGTCGTGCAGCGCGTGCTGTCGCGCCGCTGACCAGGCTTGATTAAGATCGCTGCGAGTTCCGAGGAGAAGCCGGGGGCAGCATGCTCGAGATCAGCTTTCTCACCTGGGCCGTGACGATCGGGTTGATCGTCGCCCTGCTCGCGGTCGACCTCGTCGTCGCGGCGGTGCGCCCGCACCGGGTGGGCTTCGGCGAGGCCACCGCCTGGTCGGTGTTCTACATCCTGGTCGCCGTGGGCTTCGGGGTCTGGTTCGCGCTGAGCCACGGCGGGGACTTCGGCACCGAGTACTTCGCCGGCTACATCGTCGAGAAGAGCCTGTCGGTCGACAACCTCTTCGTCTTCGTGATCATCATGACCACGTTCGCCGTGCCCGAGGAGCACCAGCACAAGGTGCTCACCTTCGGCATCGTGCTCGCGCTGATCATGCGGGCGCTCTTCATCGTGCTCGGGGCCGCGCTGCTGTCGCTGTTCTCCTTCATGTTCCTGATCTTCGGGCTGCTGCTGGTGTTCACCGCGGTGCAGTTGTTCCGGCACCGCGACGAGGACCCCGACGTCGAGAACAACGTGATGGTCAAGGCCGCCCGGCGGCTGTTCCCGAGCACCGACGGCTACGTGGGCGGGAAACTGGTCGTGCGCCAGGGCGGGCGACGGCTGGTCACACCGCTGTTCGTGGTGCTGCTGGCGATCGGCAGCGTCGACCTGCTCTTCGCTCTCGACTCCATCCCCGCGGTCTTCGGCGTCACCGAGCAGCCCTTCATCGTCTTCACCGCCAACGCGTTCGCGCTGCTCGGCCTGCGCGCGCTCTACTTCCTGGTGAAGGGGCTGCTGGACCGGCTCGTCTACCTCTCCACCGGGCTGGCGCTGATCCTGGCGTTCATCGGCGTGAAGCTGATGCTGCACTGGGCGCACGTGGACATCGACCCGCGCGTGCCGGAGATCCCCACCCCGGTCAGCCTCGGCGTGATCATCGGCGTCCTGGTGATCGTCACGGTGGCGAGCCTGCTCAAGACCCGCCGCGACCCCTCCGCGAAGGCCCACGCCGGTTCCCTCCGGGCGACCCACCACGACACCCCCGACCAGACCTGACATCCCCGCTTACACCCTGAATGAGTCATTGAGGTACTTGAACGCACCGAATGACTCATTCAGCGCGTTCAACGCACCAATGCGACGTTCGCGGTTCGTGGTCGCCCGAGCAGGGCTGAGGTCCTACCAGCGATCGGCGATCTGGGGAGCGATCAGCTCGTCGTAGACGACGTGCACGGTCTCCAGTTGATCAGCGTTCAGCGGCGCCAGATCGGCCGCCTCCGCGTTCGCGCGAGCCTGCGCGGGGGTGCGGGCGCCGGGGATCACCACGCTGACGCCGGGCTGGTCGATGATCCAGCGCAGCGCGAACTGCGCCATCGTCACCCCGGGCGGCACCAGCGGGGCGAGGCGCCGCACCGCTTCGAGCCCGATGCCGAAGTCCACGCCGGAGAAGGTCTCACCGACGTCGAACGCCTCGCCGTTGCGGTTGTAGCTGCGGTGGTCGTTGTCGGCGAAGGTGGTGTTCGCGTCGTAGCGGCCGGACAGCAGGCCACTGGCCAGCGGCACCCGCGCGATGATGCCGACCCCGGCGGCGCGGGCGGCGGGAAGGACCTCGGCGAGCGGGCCGAGCCGCAGCGCGTTGAGGATGATCTGGACGCTGGCCACCCCGGGCCGGGCGATCGCGGTCAGCGCTTCGGCGCGGGTCTCCACGCTCACCCCGTACGCGGCGACGCGGCCCTCCTCGACGAGGGTGTCCAGCCCGTCGAAGACCTCGTCCGCGGAGTACACCGGCGTCGGCGGGCAGTGCAGCTGCACGAGGTCGAGGGTGTCGACGCCGAGGTTCGCCCGCGACCGGTCGGTCCACGCGCGGAAGTTGTGCAGCGTGTAGATCGCCGGGTCCTGCGGCGTGATCCGGCGACCCATCTTGGTCGCGACGGTGATGCCCTGGCGCCCCTTGAGGAACCGGCCGACCAGGCGCTCACTGCGCCCGTCGCCGTAGACGTCGGCGGTGTCGATGAACGTCACGCCCGCGTCGACCGCCGCGTCGAGCACCGACAGCGCCTGACCCTCGTCCACCTCGCCCCAGTCGGCGCCCAGCTGCCACGCTCCCAGTCCGACTACCCCGACCTGCCCGCCGCTGCGGCCCAGCTCTCGTCTCTCCACGCTGTTAACGCTAACACCACGGCGCAGGTAGTCGGTTCACGTGCGCGGCACGTCCCACGCGGGGTCCAGATCACCGCACGGAGAACGAGGGACATCCGGAGGTCGCCGCCGAAGACGAGGTAGACATCCCGGCGGGCTTCACGGCCGCGGCGATCCGGCGCGGTGTCTCCGCGCGGACCCGCGCCACCGACGGTCATCGCGCCGCGGTGCTGGAGGCGCTGACCGACCTGCTCCGGGAACAACCACGGCCGACGGCGTTGGTGGTGCACAACGAGGCCGCACTGCCCTCGATGCTGAGTTGCTTGCGCGAACTGGGTCTTGCCGTACCCGATGACATGTCGGTGGTGGCCGTGTGCCCGGACGAGTTGGCCGAGGGGAGCACACCACAGCTGACCTCGGTGCACCTGCCCGCCGAGGAACTGGGCACCCGGGCGGTGGAGTTGCTCGTGCGCAAGATGGCCGGAGAACCGCCGCCCGCACTGACCTTGCTGGCGCCTCGGCTGACCGAACGCGGGAGCGTCAGGAGGCACGGGACCGCGTCCTAACACCGGGCGCCGCGCAGCCGGTCCAGGATCACGCGCACCTCACTGTCCGCCAGCGACACCAGCTCCAGCACCAGCTCGTCCCCGTGCGCCAGCACGAAGATCGGCGGATCGCCCGCCGCCAGCTCCGCGGCCAGCCCGGCGGCGTCCTCGACGGTCAGCACCGCGCGGGACACGGGCAGCCCGGCGGGGTCGGGCCACTGGCGCGCCGCGATTCCGGGGATCTTCCCGGCCTCCCGCACGAAATCGGCGACCTTCGCCGCCTCGGCGGCCAGCCACGGGTCGGTGCGCCACTCCCCGATGGCGGCGATGACCCCGGCAATGGCCTCCTTCGTCGGCTTCATCCCCCGCCCGATCCCCTTGTCCTGAGCCCGAACCGCGCGCACGAACTCCCGCGTTCCCAGCACCAGCCCCGCTGTGGGCGCCGCCAGGTACTTCTGGCCGCTGACCAGCACGGCGTCCGCCCCGGTCGCCAGCAGCTCCCCCACCCTCGGGTACTGGGCGGCCCCGTCGATGATCACGGGCACGCCGTGGTCGTGCGCGGCAAGGACCGCAGCGGCGAGGTCGATCTGTTCACGCGCGAGCCGGGACGACACGAGCACCATGCACGCGACGTCGTCGGTGAACGTCAGTTCTTCTTGTCGCACAAGGGAAACACGAGCACCGGAGAGCCGGATGGCCTGCAGGTTCGACTGCCCGTAGTTCACCGCGTGCCCCTCGGGCACCACGACGCGGTCCTTCATCCCCTCGGTGTCCGGCAGCGCGGCGATCCGCCCGGGATCGGTTCCCGCCATGGCGGCCGCCACCGCGACGGTGATCGCCGCTGCCGTGCAGTGCACCACGGCGCCCGCCTGAGCACCGGTCGCATCCGCGATGATCTCACTGGCGCGGTCGGCGAGTTCGTCCATCACGACGAATTCCGGCAGCGCCTCGGCGACGGCCGCGACGACGGCGGCCGAGCTGCGCGACACCCCCAGCGGTGTGTACGTCCCCCTGGCGTTGATCACCCGGGACAGCCGCAGTCGCTCGTGAATCCCCATTCACGGGACCCTAACGACCCCCGCCGGGGCCGTTCACCCCTTTACGCGCTCGATAAGCCGCGACCGCGAGCCGGTTGCCGCACGTCGTGCTGCAGTAGCGACGGGAGCGGTTGCGGGACAGGTCCAGCACGAGCCCTTCGCAGACATCGCTGGCGCACAAGGACAACCGGCTCATCTCGTCCGCGCGGATCACATCGGTCATCGCCATGGCGGTCTCCACGGCGATCCGCTCGGCGAACGGCCGGTCCCGGTCCACCGCGTGCAGGTGGTAGTCGAGCCCGTCGTGGCGGACGAGCTGGGGCAGCGCGCGGTGCTCGGCCAGCATCCGGTTGACGATCTCCGCGGCGGTGTCGCGATCACTGGTGAGCAGGGTCCGCAGAGGCGCCCGCAGCGCGCGGACCGCGGCCAGCTCCTCGGCGTCGCGCGAACGCGAACCGGTGTACCCGTGCTCGGCGAAGAACGTGTCGAGCTCGGCGAGGCTGGTCAGCGTGTCCGGCTCCTCCGCGGAGTTGACCAGTGCGACCGCCGCGACCAGGGACGCTGCGGTGTCATCAGTGAAAAGCACATTGACACATTACCTGCTCCGTCCATACCGTCATGTGTCATGACGACCTTCACTCATGACAGACGGCGGGCCGGCTGGGGTTTCGCACTGCTGTCCGCGGCGTCCTTCGGGTTGTCGGGGCCGCTGGCCCGCGGACTGATGGATGCGGGGTGGTCGTCGGCCGCCGCTGTGGCGGTGCGGGTCCTGCTGGCCGCGGTCGTGCTGGCACCGATCGCGCTCGCCCAGCTGCGCGGACGGTGGAACGTGTTGCGCCGCAACGCTTCCCTAATCGCCGCGTACGGGATGCTGGCGATCGCGGGCTGTCAGCTCGCCTACTTCAACGCGGTGGCGCACATGGAGGTCGGCGTGGCGCTGCTGATCGAGTACACCGCGCCGGTCGCCGTGGTCGGCTGGCTATGGCTGCGCCGAGGCCAACGCCCGACGCGCCTGACCGTGCTCGGCGCGGTGCTCGGCGTGGGCGGCCTGCTGCTTGTGCTGGACGTGGTCTCCGGCGCCGAGGTCAACGTGGTCGGCATCCTGTGGGCACTCGGCGCGATGGTCGGGGCCGCGGCCTATTTCGTGCTCTCGTCGCGCGAGGAGGAAGGCTTGCCCGGCACCGTCCTCGCCGCCGGCGGGCTGCTGCTCGGCGGCATCGCGCTGCTGTTGGCCGGACTGCTCGGAATCCTTCCGTTCACGACGTCTGCCGAGCCCGTGGTCTTCGCCGGCTTCACCGTCGCCTGGTGGCTGCCCGTGCTCGCGCTCGGTGTGGTCACCGCCGCGCTCGCTTATGTCTCCGGCATCGCCGCGACGCGTCGGCTCGGCTCGCGGCTCGCGTCGTTCGCCGCGCTCACCGAGGTGCTGATGGCGCTCACCTTCTCCTGGCTGCTGATCGGTGAGGTACCGCGCGGTTCCCAGTTGCTCGGGGGCGTGCTGATCCTCGTGGGCGTCATCGCCGTCCGGCTCGGCGAGCCCTCAGGTGATCACGAGTCCGAGAGCGCTCCGGTGACTGTGCACAGCTCGACCTCCCGCCCGAACCCGCGCGCCCACTCCACCGCGTCGGCCAGGGGCACCATTCCCGAGCAGGAGGCCGCCGCGAGCCCGGACGGCAGCCTTCCGGCCTCGCCGAGCCGTCGCCACTGCGCGTGATCCAGCGTGAGCACGCGCAGGTTCGGCAGCTCTGCCAGCGCTTCGAGATCGACAACCTCCGCGCCGGAGAGGTCGAGCCGGACCACTGTCCTCAGTGGACTGATGGTGACGGCGGCCCCGCTCAGCTTCACGTCCCAGAGAGCGGGGTGCTCCGCGAGACACCCCAGGTCCACCCGGTCCGCCGTGATCTCCAGTCGCTCCAACGAAGGGATGTCCGCCGGCCGGGGTGACACCGAGGCCGCCCGGTTGACCGCGAGCTCCCGCAGGCCGGTCAGCGGGGCGAGCGCGGCGAGGTCCAGCTCTGCCGCGTCGTTGACGAACAACCGCTGCACGCGCTCGGGGCGGTCGAGCTTCGCCACGGCGCCCGCCAGGTCCGCGTCGCCGAACTCGTGCAGGACCTCTTCGTGGTCGCGGACTCCGCGGTCGTCGAACCCGGGCGACGTCTGGAGGTGCGGGCTGTCCTCGTGCACCTCGCAGCGTCCGGCGCGCAGTTCGTCGAGGACCTCGGCGAGCATCACCGACACCGAGGTCGCGACGTAGCGCACCGGGCCGTAGATGTCCCTGCCGTACTCGAAGATCTGGCCCGCGTGCCCATGCTCGGCCGGATCGAGGTCGACGGCGAGGTGGTTCATGGCGAAGTCCCCGGCGACGGTGATCCACCAATCGTTGCGGGACAACCGCTTCACGTGCAGCGGCGGGTCGCTGTCGAAGACGACGGCGTGGTTGTCGAAGAGGCCGTCGTGCCGGCCCAGCGAGCCCGGCTCCCCCTCGCCGTAGTACTCCACAACCATCTTGAGCGGCAAGATGCTGTACCTGCCGAGCAGGCCGGTCTCCTCCGGATCACTGGCGAGGTTGCGGTAGAGCGCGCGCAGGTCCTCCGGCAGGCGCGCGCCCAGCTGTGCTTCGGCTGCGGCGACCTCCGCCTCGGTGGCACCGGGCGGCCACTGGGGCGATTCGCCCTTGATCTCCTTGTACCGCAAGGCGAACTCGTCGACGAGCGCGGTGACCTCGGCGAGGACCGCAGGGTCGGTCGGCGCGCAGCCGGGGCGCGCGGCAGCGGGCAGCGGCATGCCGGGGCGAGGGTGCCCGGGCAACCGGAACTCCCGGTCGAAGACCTGCGTCGCCGGGTGCAGCTGCCCCGCGCCCGCGACGTAGCTCAGCTCGAAACCACCCGAAGCACGCACGACCAGCTCGATGACGGCGGCCTCCGCGCCCGCGGACTCGAGGACGTCCTCCCGCAAGGCGGACAGGCTTTGCCAGTCGGACCGCAGGTACCCGCCGGTGTCGACCTCGGCCCTCATCGACGAACCGCCCGACGTGCACGTCAGCTGCATGATGATCCTCTGCCACCCGGCGCCCGCCTGGCTCGCGAAGTCCTTGGCGATCACCCGAGCCGCCGCCGGCACGTCGTTCGTCATGTGCGGCACCCTACGGACCTAGCGGGCGGCGACGAAGCGCAGGATGCGGGCGTTGACCTCGGCCGGTGACTCCGCGGAGAGGCTGTGGCTCGCGGTGGGCCACAGCTCCGCCTCGACGTCCGGGATCAGCGTCCTGGCCCGCTCGTGCGCCTTGCGCGGATCGTGCATGACGCTGCGCCCGGCGATGATCGCGAGAACCGGCACGCGGATGCTCCGCAACTGCTCGTCGGTGAAGTACCTGGGCAACGGGGTGCCGAGGCGGAACGACCGCATCCCCTTGATGATCACGTCGCCGACGGGGTTGCCCTCCGGCAACGCGATCCCGCCGGAGACCCACGCCAGGAACGCCCGCCAGCCGCGCAGCCCGGCGAGCGCGACGCCGAGGACCAGCCGCACCGGGAAGCGGGCGAACGTGCACGCCGGGTCGACGAGGCTCACCGAGGCGATCCGCTCCGGCCTGCGCAGCGCCTGGTTGCACGCAAGCCACCCGCCGAAGGAGACGCCCACGAGGTGCGCTCCGCGCAGGTCCAGCACTTCCAGCACCGTCGCCAGCCATTCCGCCTGCTCGGCGCCGCTGGTGATCGGCGCGGTCTGCGTGCTCTGCCCGGGTTCGCCGAGGGGTTCCACCGCGTACACCGGATGCCGCTCGGCCAGGCTCGCGATGTTGGGCTGCCACATGACCGTCGTCCCGGCGCGGCCCGGCAGGAGCACGATCGGCGCGCCCGACGTCTGGCCGAACCGGTACACCCGCACCGAGCCGTAGCCGGTCGGAACGTCATGCACCGCAACGGGTTCCGGCAGCAGGCGCATTCCCGCCCGATAGCTCTCCTCGAAGTCCGACCGCGCCTCCGGGGAGCGGAACCCGCCAATCCTCACCCGCTCGACCCTAGGACTTCCGCGCCGCCCGGATGAGCAGAACGCCCGGAATGACCGCGAGCACGAACGGCGTCGGTTCGAGGATCGCCGCGCACACGAGAGCCCACACCGCGATCCCCCAGCCCACGAAGGCCGGAACGCGCTCCCCCGCTCGCAGCACCATCGCGCCGAGCAGGGCGAACGGAACCCCGAAACTCCCCAGGCTGATCCAGAACATCGCCGTGGCCTTCGAGGGCTCGGCGAGCCCGCCTGGCGGGAACCACAGCTGCCCGCCGACCAGGTGCGGGAAGGCCAGGACCAGCGTCAGCACGGTGTGCAGCGCCCCCAGGAAGAGGGTGATCCACCCGGCCACAATAACGGAACGCTTAGTTTCGGAACTCATGGTTCTGTATGGTGGCACCATGGCCGGAGGCAGACCCAGGGAAAGTCGCGTGGATCACGCCCTCACCGCCGCCACCCGCGAACTGCTCGCCGAGACCGGCTACGCCAAGCTCACCGTCGACGCCGTCGCCGCCCGCGCCGGAGTCGGGAAAGCGGCGATCTACCGCCGTTTCGCGACGAAGCAGGAACTGGTGTTCTCGGCGGTCGTGCACGGCGTCTCGGTTGAGGTTCCGCCGGACGCGGGCTCGCTGGAAGCCGATCTGCTGGCGGTGCTCCGGGACATCGTCACGAGCCTTTCCGGTCCCGCGCTGACGGCGATCCCCGGGTTGCTGGCTGACGTGAGCGTCGATCCTGGACGATTCGAGGAAATCTTCATCGCCGGGGAGCAGGCTTGCTTGCGGGCGGTTCTTGGCCGGGCGGTCTCTCGGGGAGAGCTGCCGGAGGTGCCTGACGTGGACGTTGTGCACGCCTTGTTGCTGGGGCCGGTTTTCGTGTGGTTGTTCCTGTTGAGGCGGGAGGAGCCGCCGGTGGAGTTGTGGGCCTCTTTTGTGGCTTCCAGTTTGCGACTTCCAGGGAACTCCGGTCCCAGCGTGGGCTCGGCGTGACCTGGGACCCACTCGACGTTTCTCGACGCGATCAAGGACGCCTGTCGGAAGCTGAATACCGCGAAGACCGAACGCGTGATCGCCGCCCGCGATTACATGGATCATGTCGCTGATCGCGACTACCAGTACACGGGTTCGGAGGTCGCCACCGCGCGGAACCTGAGGCCGAGGCGCCGCCACCACCGGATGAAGCACGAGTCCGACCGGACGTGCGAAAACCTCCCGGACGTACGGCACGTGTGGACGACGCCGTGAGGGCGGGTCTACGAACCGGAACCGATCGCGGAACCGGCGCCCTTATGACTCGACACGGGGGAAGCAGGCGCGGACCACAGTGCCCGACGGAGAGGTGTCGAGATCCCACTCGCCGCCGGTCGCCGCGACGCGTCGGCGCATGGATGCCAGGCCGATGCCGAAACCGGAAGGCTCGGCGATGCCTGCGCCGTTGTCGCGGACCTCGACGACGACGTGGCTCGGCTCCACGGTCACGGTGAGGATGATCGCGGTGGCGGAGGCGTGGCGGGCGGCGTTGGTCAGGGACTCGGCGGCGACGTGGAAGACGGCGTCTTCCTGGAGCGGGGGAAGGTGCTCGGGGATCTGCGCGGTGACAGGGGTCGTGGTGGTGGACAGGCGGCGGCACAGCTCGACGAGCGCGCCGCGGAGGCCGTACTCCTCCAACAGCAAGGGGCGCTGATTGCGCGTCACGCGCCGGAAATCGTCGAGTATTTGTCTCATGTGGACGGAAGTGTTCTCCAGCAGCGCGGCCTCCTCGGAGCGAGGGGCCAGCATGGTGCGGACGGCGCTCAGCTGCAGGGTGACACCGGCGAGGGCGGGGCCGAGGCCGTCGTGCAGGTCGCGGCGGAGGCGGAGGCGTTCCTCCTCGATGTTGCGCTCCAGGCGCTCGCCGATGAGCATGGTGCTGATCACGGTGGCCGTCTGCTCCACCAGGGGTTCCAGGGCGGCGATGTCCAGGTCGTCCAACGACGACTGGCCGGAGCGCGGCCAGACGAGCAGGACACCGATGCGGCGCTGCTGATGCACCAGGGGCAGTTCGACAGGCGGGCCGCTGGAGGCGCCGATGCTCGCCAATCGCCTGCCGTCCACCTCGATCGCGGCGGCGGGCAGGCGGAGCACGCTCACCACGGTCTGGCAGACGGCCAGGGGGATCTCGCCAGGGGGCAGCCCCTCGTTGAGCTTGCTGGGCAACGCGCGGAGCACTCGGTAAGGCTCGGCGCGGTCGCCGTAGAACGCGCGGTCGACGCGTCTGCGGACAGCGCCGACCGCGTCGCGCAGGCCGAAGCCCGCCAAGCCGGTGGCGAGGGCGATCACGAGCGCGCCGGTGGACGCGGCGCCCGGCAGGACGCTCGACAGCAACGCGGTGGCCAGCGTGTAGGCCAACACCAGGCCGCCGATCACGGTCACCGCGATGACCGTGGCGCGGGCCGCGCGGTCGATCTGGTGCAGGTGGGTCCGGGTCAGCGCGAAACCGACCACGGGCACACCGACCACGGCGAGCAGCAGCCGCAGCACGTTCAGCAGCTCGTCGGGCACGGTGACGACCGCCCGCGCGAAGGACTGGTCGGTGAACCACATCTCCAGGAAGAACGCGACGTAGCCGAGCGTGAAGATGGTCATCACGACGGTGATCTGCCTGCGCCGCAACCCCTTCGGCCGTCGGCGCAGATCGCGGTAGGTGGCGATCAGGCACACGGCCCACACCACCTGGAAGGCGACGATCGCCACCCGCAGCACGACCACACCGGCCTCGGGTACCCCCGGCAGGAGCACGCGCCCACCGGGCACGGGAACCGTGAGCAGCAACGCGGTGAGCTGGGCGGCGCCGATCAGGCTGAGCACGGGGTAGATCCACCGCCAGCGCCGCCCCGGGAGCACGCCGTCCGGGGTGAACAACGTCAGCAGCGGGAACAGCACGACGCCCGCGACGTTGACGACCAGCCACATCAGGAAGACGGCGGTCCGCGGCCCCTCCGGCGGTCCGTGGCGCAGCACGGCCCCCAGGAACGGGTACAGCACGTCGCAGCCGCCGATCAGCATGAACAGCCACGCCAGCGGCAACCGGGGCAGGTGCGCGACGATGAGCATGCCGATGGTCGTGAAACTCAGTCCCACAACGGTTTTCTCACCGGCCATCAGCCAGTACCACAGCGGCCGGACCGGTCCCGGTGGCGCGGTGGCGAAGAGCACCCACGCGGCCACGCTCACCACCAGGCACACGAAGCTGATCGACACCGCCAGCACGACGGGTCGGCCGAACGGGCGCAGGGCCGGCCTCACCGCTCCTCCAAGGGGAACCGGGCCCGCACGGTGGTGCCCGCCGGACCGGAGTCGATCTCGTAGTCCCCGCCCGCGGACCTGACCCGCTCAGCCATGGACGTCAGCCCCACCCCGAACTCCACCGGTTCGGCGATACCGGCTCCGTCGTCGCACACCTCAACTACGGCCGACCCCGGCGCCACGGCGACGCGGAGGGTGATCGACCACGCCCCGGCGTGGCGGACGGCGTTCGCCAACGCCTCCGCCGCGACGTGGAACACGACCTCCTCATGGTCGCTCGGCAACACGTCCGGCAGGTCCGCGGTCACCGGGGTCTCGGGCGTGGACAGGCGGCGGCACAGCTCGACCAGCGCGCCGCGCAGCCCGTGCTCCTCCAGCAACAACGGTCGCTCGTTCCGCGTCACACGGCGGAAATCGACCACGATCTGTCGCATGTGGACCATCACGGTGGACAGCAGCGAACCGGCGTCGGAGCGCGGCGGCAGCATCGTCCGCACCGCCCCCAACTGGAGCGTCACGCCCGCCAGCGCGGGACCGAGGCCGTCGTGCAGATCCCGCCGCAGCCGCAGCCGCTCCTCCTCGATGCTGCGCTCCAGCCGCTCCCCCACCACCAACGCGCCGATCGCGGCAGCGGTCTGCTCCACGACCGGTTCCAGTGCGGCGATGTCCAGCTCGTCCAGCTCACGTTGCCCGGAACGCGGCCACACGAGCAACCGGCCGGACCTGCCGAGGTCGAACGCGGTCGGTTCACCGTCAGCGGTACCGGCGCTCGCGAACCGCCTGCCGTCCACCTCGATCGCGGCGGCGGGCAGGCGCAGCACGCTCACCACCGTCTGGCACACCGCGAACGGGATCTCGTTGGGGGACAAGCATTCGTTCAGCCTTCGCGGTAACGCGCGCAGCACCCGGAACGGCTCCGCCCGATCCCCGTAGAAGGCCCGGTCCACGCGCAGCCGCACGAAGCGGCCCGCGTCGCGCAGCCCGAACCCGGCCAGCCCGGTCGCGGCGGCGACGACCACCGCCCCGGTCGACGCGGCGGCGGGCCACACTGAGGACAGCAGCGCCGCCAGCGCGACGTAGCACAGCACCAGGCCACCGACCACGGTCACCGCGACCAGGGTCGCGCGGGCCGCCCGGTCCAGCTGGTGGAGCCGGGTGCGGGTGAGCACGAAACCCAGCGTCGGCAACAGGATCACGGTCGCCAGGAGCTGACTGGTGACCAGGACCCCGGTCGGCACCTCGATCCCGACCCAGATGACCGACGTCGGCGCGAACAGGTAGTTCAGCCAGAACATCAGGTACATCAGCACGAAGATGACCAGGATGACCGCCGTCTGCCTGCGATCGAAACCCCTTGCCCGCCGGAGTTTCCCGTACAGCGCGACCAGGCAGAGCGTCCACAGCGCCTGGAGCACCGCGGCACCGATCCGCACGGCGGTGTCCAGCGCGCCGGTCAGCGGGAGGTCCAGCCACACGGGGGTCATCACCGCCAGCGCGACCACCGGCAGCGCGACCAGCATCGGACGCCACCGCCTGCTCGGCAGCGCTCCGTCCGGCGAGTACAACGGCAGCAGCGGAAGGACGACGTAGCTGATCACCTCCGACAGTTCCCAGAGCACGTCGGTGGCGATGTTGACCGGCGACGACAGCTCGTAGAGCGTGCTCGCCCGCAGCAGCGGGTACAGCGACGGCGTGATGCCCGCCGCGACGAACAGCCACGCCAACGGCTGCCTGGGCCAGCGCAGCACCGCCAGCAGGCCCATGCCCGAGAAAGCCAGCCCCCGCAAGGAATTCCCGGCCATCTGCGCCCAGTACCACGGGCCGAGCGACGAAGCACCCGGCGCTCCGAGGAGAAGCGTCCACGCCAGCACGGTCACCACCACGCAGCAGAACGCGATCGTCGCGGCGACCATCGGCCGCGTCGGCGCGCTCACGACCGCGGAATCCTGGCGCGGACGGTCGTGCCATCCGGGCCACTGCTGATCTCACAGCTGCCACCCACCGCCCGGGCGCGCTCCCGCATCGAGACCAGGCCGACCCCGAACCCGACCGGCTCGGTGATCCCGCTCCCGTCGTCGCGGACCTCCACCGTGATCGACTCCTCGGTGACCTCCACGCGCAACCCGACCGACCGCGCCCCCGCGTGCCGCACCGCGTTCGCCAACGACTCGGCCGCCACGTGGAACACCACCTCCTCGTGCTCCACCGGCAGCTCCTCCGGCAGCTCCACCACCACCGGGAGATCCACAGTGGACAAACGGCGGCCCAGTTCGGCCAGCGCGCCGCGCAGCCCGCGCTCCTCCAGCAGCAACGGTCGCTCATTCCTGGTCACACGGCGGAAATCGGCCACGATCTGTCGCATGTGGACGATCACCGAGTCCAGCAGCACCGACGCGTCCGAGCGCGGCGGCAGCAGCGTCCGCACCGCGCCCAACTGCAGCGTCGCCCCCGCGAGCGCCGGCCCCAGCCCGTCGTGCAGGTCACGCCGCAGCCGCAGCCGCTCCTCCTCGATGCTCCGCTCCAGCCGTTCCCCGATCACCACAGTCGCGATCACCGCCGCGGTCTGGTCCGCCACCGGCTCCAACACCGCGATGTCCATCTCGTCCAACGCCTGCTGGCCCGAGCGCGGCCAGACGAGCAGCGTCCCGACCTCGCCGAGCGCGAACACGGTCGGCTCCCCCGCCGGGGCCCCGGCACTGGCCAGCCGCCTGCCGTCCACCTCGATCGCCGCCGCGGGCAGACGCAGCACGCTCACCACCGTCTGGCACACCGCGAACGGGATCTCGTTGGGCGGCAAGCCGTCGAGCCGACGCGGCAACGCGCGCAACACCCGGTACGGCTCCGCGCGGTCCCCGTAGAAAGCACGGTCCACCCGGCGCCGCACGAACCGCACCGCATCACGCAACCCAAATCCGGCCAGTCCCGTCGCGAACGCCACCACCAACGCCCCCACCGACGTCGCGCCGGGGAGCACGCTCGACAACACGGCGGTCGCGGTCGCGTAGGACAGCACCAGCCCGCCGACGACCGTCACCACGAGCACCGTCGCCCGTGCCGCCCGGTCCAGCTGGTAGACCTTGGTCCGGGTGAGCACGAACACCAGCATCGGCAGACCGACCAGGACGATCAGCGCCCGCAGCACCAGGAACAGCTCGTCGGGCAGGGTCGGCCCGAACCACAGGAACGACCCCCGCGCGAACCAGAGCTCCAGCCCGTTCCCCAGGAAGATCAGCACGTAGATCACCAGGTCGACGCGGATCTGGGCACGGGCGAGGCCCCGCATCCGCCGCCCCCTGGCGTGCAACGAGTACAGGCACATCACCCACAGCACCTGGTGCACCGCGACCGCGGCCCCGACCAGGACCATCCCGGAGCCCCGGTGACCGGGCTCGTGCACGGCCGAGGCGAGGAGGGGGCCGGACGTGGACACCGCGCTCAGCAGCGCGACCGGGATGACCAGCACGACCGCGGGCAGGACGACCGGCATCGCCCGCCACCGGCGGCTCGGCAGCTTCCCGTCCAGGGAGTACAACGCCAGCAGGGGGAACACCACCAGGTTGAGCGCGGACAGCCCGAGCCCGAACACGAAGACGGCCGCGCGCACCGAAGGCGCCAACGGGTACGGGTGGGCCGCGCTGACCAGGGGGTACAGCGACGTTGTCGCACCGGCGACGAGGAACAGCCAGGCCACCCGGTGCGTCGGCACGCGCGTGACGACCAGGGCGCCCGCCATCGCGAACGCCAGCCCGCGCAGGGAGTGCTCGGCCGTCTGCACCCAGAACCAGCCCGATCTGGCCTGGTCGACCGGGGCGGTGAAGTGCAGCACCCACGCCACGACGAGCACGGCGAAGCACCCGAAGGCGATCGCGGTGGCGAGGGCCGTCGCGCGGCCGGGAAACCGCTCCCCCTGCATGCCATGACCTTAGGACCGGCGGCAAATCACCTGGACGGTTCGTCGTGCCTGCCGGAGAGCAGTTCCTGGACCCAGATCTTCACCTTGATCACCGGCACCCGCAGCCGCCGCTCCCGCCAGCGCGCCCGCACCAGCTTGCGCCGGCCGCCCGGGGTGTCGGCGCGGTAGCGCCAGCGCGCCCACGGCGAGGACGGCCGGGCCAGCCGCAGCGCCCCGACCACCAGCAGCACCGGCATGAACAGCCCGATCAGCCCGGACCACACCTTGCCCTTGAACAGGGTCACCACGGCCAGCGCCAGATCGGCCAGGATCACCAGCACGGTCAGCGCGACCGCCCCCGGCTCGTCCGGCGCGACCCAGGCCGCCGCCTCGTCCAGCCCGAGCGGGCGCAGCCCCAGCAGCAGCATCCCGGTCAGCGCGAAGGCCACGAACAGCGCGTCGACGGAGATCCGGCCCTCTTCGGTCCAGTACACGTCCCGCAGGTGCAGGATCAGCGCGAACTCGTCGAGCACCAGTGCCGAGCCGATGCCGAAGACCACCGCCGCCGTCGCCCGCCAGCCCTCGTGGTGGTCCGGGATGGCCAGTGCGGCGACCCCGCCGATCATCATGAACACCACGCCGAAGACCACGTGGTGGATGTGCAGGCCGCCCGGGGTGAAGTTGCCCGGCCACCAGCGGACCTTCGCCCGGATCAGCCGCACCGACATCCGGATGAAGGCAAACCCGAACACCATGCCCGCGAGGAAGCACAGCAGCGGCAGCCTGCCCGCCTCGACGAACGTCCGCTGGAACCAGTCCGCCATCTCGGCTTCTCCACGCTCCCCCCGCGTACCCGATGTGGCACACGTCGCGTCGAACGTAACGAATGCCGCATCGGGTACCTACCCCGGCGGGGAACCCGCTCAGTCCTTGGTGGGCAGGTCGACGGGGATCGGGGTGACGCCGTTGGACTTCGGCGCCGCCTGGTCGGCCTGCATGGCCTGCATCAGGGTGCGGGCCAGGCCGAGGCCGGTCCCGCCCATCGACAGCGCCTTGGTGAACAGCTCCGACATGCCCTCCGCGCCGTTGAGCACCACCATGTTGTCCACGTTCGCGAAGGCGCCAGCGCCCGCGGCGACGATCTCCGGCCAGCGCTCGGCGAGCTGCTGGGCCACGACCGCCTCCTGGTTCTCGGCCAGCGCGGTGGCCCGCGCCTTGATCGCGTCGGCCTCGGCGAGCCCCTTGGCCTTCGCCGCCTCGGCGTCGGCGAGGCCCTTCGCCCGTGCGCTGTCCGCCTCGGCCTCACCGGTCGCCCTGGTCGCGGCGGCGGAGGCGTCACCGCGCGCCTTGATGGCCTCGGCCTCGGCGATCGCGGCCGTCTTCACCCTGGTCGCGTCCGCGGCCGCGCGCAGCTCGGTCTCCTTCGCGTCGGCCTCGGCCCTGGCCACCCGTGCGTCGCGGTCGGCCTCGGCGGAGATCCGGGTGTCGTAGGCCTTGGCGTCGGCGGGCTTGCGGACCTGGGACTGCAGCCGCTGCTCGGCCAGGTCGGCCTCCAGCTGCGCGGCCCTGGTCTCCTGCTTGACGACCTCCTGCCGGGCGGTGGCCTCGGCGAGCGGGCCGGACTGCTTGGTCTTGGCGTTGGCCTGGTCGATCTCGGCCTGGTAGGACGCCTGCTTGATCTTGCTGTCGCGCAGCGCCGCCGCCTTGTTGGCCTGGGCGATCTGCTCGGCCTCGGTGGCCTCCTGGTCGCGCTGCGCCTCGGCGATGCGGGCGGCGGCGGCCACCGCGGCGGCGTGCGGCTTGCCCAGGTTGAGGATGTAGCCGGACTCGTCCTCGATCTCCTGGATCTGCAGCGAGTCCACCACCAGGCCGAGCTTGCTCATCTCGACCGCGGAGGACTGGCGCACCTCGCCGGTGAGCGCGTCCCGGTTGTGGATCATCTCCTCGATGGTCAGCCCGCCGACGATGGAGCGCAGGTGGCCGGAGAACAGCTCGTGGATCGTGTCGTTCATATTGCCCTGCTGGGCGAGGAACCGGCGCGCCGCGTTGGCGATGGAGACGAAGTCGTCGCCCACCTTGTAGATCACCACGGCCCGCACGGTCACCGGCAGCCCCTGCTTGGTGACGCAGGAGACCTCCAGGTTCGCCGAGCGGGTGTCCAGGGACAGCCGCCGCGCGGTCTGGAACCCGGGCAGCACCATCACGCCCTTACCGGTGATGATCTTGAAGCCCATGCTGTCGGCGGCCTCGGTGACCTTGCTCCGCGCCCCGAGCCCGGAGATGATCAGCGCCTCGTCCGGCTCGGCGACCTTCCACACCATCCGCAGCAGGACCAGCAGCACCAGCACGCCCAGTGCGATGCCGCCGACCGTCCACAACGTCGTCGTCACAGTTCCCCCTCGTCCTCACGCGTGGTCGATCGACAACCACGGCTCCACGTGCACGCTGCGCGGCGGCTGGTAGCCGACGACGAGGACTTCCGCTCCCGGTTCGATGACCCGCTCCGGATCGGCGGGATAGGCGTAGAACGCCTCGATCCCGCCGCGGATCTCGATCATCACCTCACCGACCAGGCCCGGCCCGACGCGGCCGGTCACCCGGCCGGTCCTGCCGATCACCGGGGACCGCCTGCGGGGAGACGGTGTCGCTGCACGGGAGTCCTTTCGCGGGCACGCTTCTTCGTCGCCGACCAGGCTTCCCGGCACACCTGCGGTGATCCTATCGGTCGGAAACGCGGCGCGGGGCGAAAACGCGAAAGGGCCCGCACCACCGGAGTGGTGCGGGCCCCCGCGTCAGTTCAGACCGTCCGAGGCTCAGATGACCCGGATGTTGTTGGCCTGCGGGCCCTTCTGGCCCTGGCCGATCTCGAACTCGACCTTCTGGCCCTCGTCGAGGGACTTGTAGCCGCTGCCCTCGATCGCCGAGTAGTGGGCGAAGACGTCAGCGCCGCCGCCGTCCGGGGTCAGGAAGCCGAAGCCCTTCTCCGCGTTGAACCACTTGACAACACCAGTAGCCATTTTCACTCCGTGTAGAACAGACCGTCAGGACCCGCTTCGCGAGCCCTGAGTCGCGGCATGCTCACCCTAGAACCCCGGACATATCACACCCCGGCAAAACAAAACGCCTGCGCATAAACTCTCGCAGGCGCCCTAAATCCATGGGTAACACAACTGCAACTAGGGCAACCCTAGCACGGTCAACGGGCTCGTTGGGTGAGGGCGACGCATATCAAAACGATCACGGCCGCGCCCACGGCCGCCATCCCGGGGTTTTCGCGGAGGAATAGGGCCGACCAGAGCAACGTGAGAACCGGTTGGGCGAGTTGGAGCTGGCCGATCTTGGCAACACCACCCCTGGCAAGCCCCGCGTACCAGGCGAAGAAACCCAGGAACATGGAGACGGCACTGAGGTATCCGAAGCCGAGCAGCGAAGCCGCGTTCACATTCGGGAAATTCCCGACCGCGAACACCACGGCCGTCACCGCGACGGTCACCGGGAGCGCCACGACCAGCGCCCAGCAGATCGTCCTCGCCCCGCCCAGCTCCCGGGAGAGCGCGCCGCCCTCGGCGTAGCCCAGGGCGCAGGCCAGGATCGCGGCGAGCAGCAGCAGGTCGGCGAACTCGAAGCCGCCACCCGTCCCGCCGGTCACCACGAAGAAGGCCAGCACCGCGAGCAGGCCGCCGCCGCTGGCGAACCAGAACATCCGCGACGGCCGCTCCCCCGCGCGCAGCACCGCGAACACCGCGGTGGCCGCGGGCAGCAGCGCGACCGCCACAGCACCGTGCGAGGCGGTCTGGGTGACCAGCGCGAGCGAGGTGAACAGCGGAAAGCCGACGACGACACCGAAAGCGACGACGGCGAGGCGGCCGAGCTGGCCACGGCCGGGCCGGGGGGCGCCGGTGAACCGGAGGTAGGCGACGGCGAGCACGCCCGCGACCACCGCGCGCCCGAACGCGACGAACCAGGGGTCGATGCCCTCGACGGCGATCCGCGTGGCGGGCAGCGAGAAGCTGAACGCCAGCACGCCCACTGAGCCGAGCAGCAGGCCGGGTGTTATCCGGTTCCGCTCGATAACGTTACTCTGCTCTCTCATGAATGAGGATAACGCGACGGGCAGTGTTATCGAAGACCTCCGGACGAGGATCACTGCCGGGCGTCCTGGGGACCGGCTGCCCTCGGTGCGCGAGCTGATGGGCAGGCACCACGTCTCGCCGGTCACGGTGCAGCGGGCGATCCGCGCGCTCGTCGCCGAAGGGCTGGTCGACTCCGTTCCCGGCAGGGGCAGCTTCGTCTCTCAGCCGGCCGCTCCCCCCGCCGCGCCCGACCTCTCGTGGCAGACCGTCGCGCTCGGCGACCAGCCGCGGGGCGAGGAAGCGCTGCCGGAGCTGCTCGCCGTGCCGCGCGCGGAGGCCATCCCGCTGTCCAGCGGCTACCTCGACGCGGCGCTGCAACCGGTGGGACCGCTCGGCGCCGCCCTCGCCCGCGCCGCGCGCAATCCCGCGTCCTGGGAACGAGGACCGGTCGAGGGCCGCGACGGACTCAGGACGTGGTTCGCCGCCGAGGCGGGCGGTGCGCTCCGCACGGGCGACATGGTGGTGTGCCCCGGCGGCCAGCCCGCGTTGACCACGGCCTTCCGCGCGCTGGCCAAACCGGGAGATCCGGTCCTGGTCGAGGCTCCGACCTATCTGGGCGCGATCGCCGCCGCACGCCATGCCGGGCTTCGCGTGGTTCCCGTTCCCGCCGATGCCGACGGTGTGCGGCCGGACCTGCTGCTCGCGGCGTTGCGGCGCACCGGAGCGCGGTTGTTCTACAGCCAGCCGCTTTACGCCAACCCGCACGGCGCGGTGCTCTCCGCCGAGCGGCGGCCCCTGGTGCTCGACGCGGTGCGCGAAGCGGGTGCGTTCCTGTTGGAGGACGACTGGGCGCGGGATCTGACGATGGACCCGAACCCGCCGCGCCCCCTGGCCGCCGACGACGTGGACGGCCACGTGGTCTACCTGCGGTCGTTGACCAAGTCGGCCGCGCCGGGCCTGCGTGTCGCAGCGGTCGGGGCTCGCGGGGTGGCCGGAGCGCGGTTGCGCACTGCTCGCGTGCTCGACGACTTCTTCGTGGCGGGGCCGTTGCAGGACGCCGCGTTGGACTTCGTGACCTCGCCCGCGTGGCACCGGCACCGGCGGAAGCTGCAAGGCGCGCTCCGCGAGCGGCGGGACGCGCTGCTGGGCTCTCTCCGCAGGAGGCTGCCGGAGGTGGAGCCGGCGATGGTGCCCGAAGGCGGTCTCCACCTGTGGGCGCGACTGCCCGACGGCGTCGACGACGCGGCGCTCACCGCGGCAGCGGCAGCGCACTCGGTGATCGTCTTCCCGGGCCGCCCGTGGTACGCCGCCGAGTCCCCCGCCGCGCACCTGCGCCTGACCTTCGGCGCCGCCTCCCCCGAGGTCCTCGACGAAGGCGTCCGCCGCCTCGCCGAAGCCCTCGCCACCCTCACCTGACCCCCGCCGCCGTTGCGCACCGAATGACTCATTCAGTGCGTTCAAGTATCTGAATGAGTCATTCGGTGCGACAGCGGCGCTGGGTCAGGCGGCCTTGCGCTGGTGGTAGGTGTCGACGTACTCCTGGCCGGAGAGCTCCAGGATGGCGTACATGATCTCGTCGGTGACCGTGCGGTGGATGACGGTGGAGTGCGCCATGCCCTCGTAGCGGGAGAAGTCCAGCGGCGCGCCGAAGCGCACGGTGACGCGGTACGGGCGGGGCAGCTTCTTGCCGATGGGCTGGATCCGCTCGGTGCCGATGAGCGCCACCGGGACCACGGGGGCCCCGCTGGCCAGCGCGATCCGGCCGACACCGGTCTTGCCGCGGTAGAGGCGGCCGTCCTCGGAGCGGGTGCCCTCGGGGTAGATGCCGAACGCGCCGCCCTCGGCGAGCACCCTGATCGCCACGTCCAGTGCGTCCTTGGCGGCCCGGCCGCGGCCGCGCTCGACGGGGATCTGGCCGATCATGGTGAAGAACCAGCGGGAGATCGCGCCCTTGACGCCCTTGCCGTGGAAGTACTCCGCCTTGGCCAGGAAGGCGACCTTCCTCGGCACGATCAGCGGGATCACCAGACTGTCCACGAAGGACAGGTGGTTGCTCGCGAGGATGACGGCGCCGTTCTGCGGAACGTTGTCCAGTCCCTCGATGCGCGGGCGGAAGATCAGCCGAGCCAGCGGGCTCAGGACCCGTCTCATCAGCTGGTAGAGCACGTGTGCCTCCTGGGGTGAGGCCACCAACTCTATTCCTGTCCCGTTACCGCCCTGTTTCCCCGTGGCCGCCCGGACAGCCCGCGCTGCAGCGAGCCGACCACCCGGCGAGGCCCCGTCAGGGTGATCTCCCGCTCGCCCAGCCGGGCGCTCAGGTAACGGCAGCGGGTCCGGCTCCTGCTGACCGGGGCGTAGCCGAGGGTGTCCTCGCCCAGCCGCTCCGGCGCGCCGTACCCGAGACCGCTGAGCAGCTCGTTCAGCGCCTCCAGCAGCGCGTCGCCGCCGCCGTGCGCGACCGGGACGCTCCTGGTCACGCTGATCACCAGCGGTGTCACCAGCAGGCCGAACACCACGCCGAAGCCGAGCCCGAACGGCAGGCCGACCAGGGGTGCGCATTCCCACACCGCGATGCTGAACACGGCGGCGGAGGCGCCTGCGGTGCCGGCGATGAAGGCGAAGGTGTCACGGAACCCGCGGTGATGAGGTGGCATGGGCGCTCCAGGCGGTCTCGTCGGAGCCGGATGCCTGAATCGTCGGCGATTCCGCCGTCCGTGTTAATGGCCGTGACCCATTGGTGTCCCAACGGTGAGCTGCGCACAGCCGTCACCCGAACGCACTAACGCAGAGCGACGATCCCCTGACAGAGGATCGTCAGGTACTGCGCCGCGATCTCCTCGGCGCCGAGGGTGCCCTTCGGGTCGTACCAGCGGACCGCCACCCAGACGGTGTCCCTGATGAAGCGGTAGACCAGCGGCACCCGCAGGTCGGCCCGGAACACCCCGGCCGCCTGCCCGCGCTCCAGCACGCCCAGCCAGCACGCCTGCAGCTCGGCGGTGACCTCCTCGAGGTAGCCGAAGCGCTCGAACTGGGACAGGTACGCGGCCTCGTTCTGGAAGATCGCGATCGCGTCGCCGTCGGTGTCCATCGACTCGAAGGACACGGTGACCAGCGCGGTCAGCGCGGCGCGCGGCTCGGGCCGCTCGGCGAGCACCCGCTCGTAGGAGGCGCGCAGCCGGTCGAGGAACCCGCGCAGGATCTCGTCGACAATCGACTCCTTCGAGTCGAAGTGGTGGTAGAGGCTGCCGGAGAGGATGCCCGCGGCGTCGGCGATCTCGCGCACGGTGGTCGTGGCGAAGCCGCGCTCGGCGAACAGCCTGCCCGCGATCGCCAGCAGTTCGGCCCTGCGGTCCTGTTTGACGACACCCACCCGCCAATCCTGACGCACGGGTGTGCGGGGGTGGCACGCGGCCGAGGAACGAACTCACCCAGGCGGACCCCGGTCCGGCATACGCGGACCCCATCGGAGATCGCTAGACTTTTGCCAACATGGCAAAGCCTTGAGGTGTGTTCGTGGAACCGCTCGTCCGCCCGTCCGCCGCGGGCACCGGCGCAGGAGATCCCCAGCCAGGATGAGTACGCCGCATCCGGAGGACTCCCGGCAGTCGGCCACCACCGAGGTGACCCGCGAGAGCGCGGTGTCCACCCCGGTGCTCAGGCTTGCCCGGACCTGGGCCGAGGCGGTCACCGCGAGCGCCTACACCCCGCTGACCCGCGGTGAGGTCGAACGGCTCACCCACGAGCTGCTGACCCTGCTGATGGCCGCGATGGACGCGGGCGAGGCCGCGACCGGGCTGCTGGACGAGGTCGCCGAGCGGATGGTGCGGGCGAACTTCACCGGCCCGGACAGCCTGCGCCGCAGCGTCGAGGTGCTCGGCGAGGGGCTGCTGGACGTGCTCGGCTCCGGGGCGGACCGGCTCACCTCGCGGGTGCTCGCGCTGCTCGGCGGGCTGGCCACCAGCTACACGAAGGCCATGCGCGAGCGCACGCTGCACCAGCAGCAGCAGATCACCGACGCGCTGCTGCGGGCGAAGCAGGAGGCCGAGCGGCACCTGCGCGCCTCCGAGGCCCGCTTCCGCGAGGTGTTCACCTCCTCCGGCGTCGGCATCGCGCTCACCGACTTCGACGGCCGGATCGTCCAGGCCAACCCGGCGCTGACCGAGATCCTCGGCTACTCCCAGCAGGAGCTGGCCGGGCTGAACCTCTACGAGCTGTTCCAGGAGGAGGGCTCGGACACGCTGCGGCACGCCTACCGCGAGCTTGCCGAGGGCGAGCGGGACCGGTTCCGGGTGCGGCGCATGCTGGCCACCAAGGACGGCGACGCGGTGCTGGCCTACCTCGCGGTGTCGGCGCTGCACGAGATGCCCGGCCACATCGTGACCATGGTGGAGGACGCCACCGAGGTCCACATGCTCACCCAGCGGCTGCGCCAGCAGTCCCTCAACGACGCGCTGACCGGGCTGGCCAACCGGCAGCTGTTCAGCTCGCGGCTGCAGACCGCGCTCGCGCGGATGGACCCGCAGCTCGGGGTGACCGTGCTGCAGCTGGACCTGGACGGGTTCGGCGTCGTCAACGCCGGGATGGGCCCGCGCGTCGGCGACCAGCTGCTCCAGGTCACCGGCAAGCGGCTGGAGCACGTCTTCGCCGACGAGAACGCCGTGGTGGCGCGCTTCGGCGGGGACGAGTTCGCCGTGCTGCTGGAGAACACCGAGGACACCCCCTACCCCGGCAAGCTCGCGGTGCTGATCAACACCGCACTGGCCGAGCCCACCTACGTCGACGGGGTCGGCGTCGCGGTCTCGGCCAGCATCGGCGTGGTGCGGGCCAACAGCCAGAACCTGCGCCCGGAGGAGGTGCTGCGCTCCGCCGACATCACGCTGCGCCGGGCGAAGGCGGGCGGCAAGGGCCAGTGGGAGCTCTTCGACGCCCAGCACGACACCGAGGCCAGGACGCGCACCCGGCTGGCCGCCTCCATCCCGGGCGCGGAGGAGAACGGCGAGTTCGAGATCGTCTACCGGCCGGTGCTGCGGTTGCCCGACCACGAGGTGACCTTCGTCGAGGCGCTGCTGCGGTGGAACCACCCGGAGCAGGGCGTGCTGCCGCACGAGCGGTGCGTCGAGCTGGCCGAGGAGACCGGCATGATCCTGCCGCTGGGCCGGTCGATGCTGCGCGAGGCGTGCATGATCGCCG
This sequence comes from Allokutzneria albata, assembly GCF_900103775.1. Lineage (GTDB taxonomy): Bacteria > Actinomycetota > Actinomycetes > Mycobacteriales > Pseudonocardiaceae > Allokutzneria > Allokutzneria albata. The sequence continues at coordinate 3,059,800 of NZ_LT629701.1, forward strand.
CTTCCTGGCCGTCCACCGCGGACGGCGCGGCGCCCGGGCTGTGGCTGAACCTGACCCCGTTGCAGGCGCGCGACCCCGACCTGGCCGCGACGGTGCGGATGGCGCTGGCCGACTGCGGGATGAGCGCGTCGCGGCTGCGGCTGGGCATCCCGATGGCCTCGCTGCGCCAGCACCGCGACGAGGCCGAGGAGAACGCCGGGGTGCTGGGCGACATGGGCGTGGTCATGGCGCTGCACGAGTTCGAGGGCGGCCTGGCCAACCTGGGCGTCTCCGGCTCGCTCAACGCCGACCTGGTCCGCGTGGCGCCGTGGGTGGTCCGCCGTCTGTCCACAGAGGACGGGACGGACGTCGCGCTGCGGAACAGCGTCCGGTTCCTCATCCCCGCGCTCGGCCGTTCCGGCGCGCGGGTGGTGGTCGGCGAGATCGAGACCGTGGAGCAGCTGGAGTGGTGGCGCGGCGTCGGCGCCACCTTCGCCCAGGGCCCGTACTTCGGCGAGCCCTCCTCGGCCGACGAGCTGACGGAGATCCTGTCCGGCAAGACGGCCTGACCCGGTCAGGCGCCTGCGACGTCCACGTGGCGGTCCTGGGGAACCCACCGCATCGCCAGGACGCCGAGGAGGGCGCAGAGGACGCCCGCCGTGGCCGTGGCGACGTGCAGGCCCGTCACGAAGGCGTTCTTCGCGTGCTCGACGACCTCGGACGCGAGGCCCGGCAACTGCATCGTCTCGTTGAGGGTGGCCGCGACTTCGGGTCCCCGCAGGCGGAACAGCAGGGTGGCCAGCGAACCGAGGATCGCGATGCCGAGAGCGTTGCCGATCTCGTTGCTGGTCTCCGCGATCGCCGCGGCGGAACCGGCACGCTCCTCGGGCACCGCGGCGACAGCGGTCTCCGCGACGAGGCTGAAGGAGATGCCGTAGCCGACGCCCGCGACGACCGTGGAGGCGACGAACCAGCCGGCTCCGGCCGTCGTTCCGGCCGGCAACAGCAGGAGCAGGCCACCGGCCATGCAGAAGTGGCAGGCGATGAGCGCGGCGCGCTTGCCGACGCGGTTCACGATCCCGGGGGTGACCACGCAGGTCACCGTGAGCACAGCGGCACCGGGAAGGGCGACCAGGGCGGCGACGAGCACTGGCAGCTCAAGCACGGACTGCAGGTAGGTGGCGGTGAGGAAGGCCGCGGCGGACCACGCGACCAGGGACAGCAGTCCGGTGATTGCGGCGATGGTGAACACGCGGTCGCGGAACAGGCTGACGTCGACCAGCGGGTGCTCGAGGTCGCGCTGACGACGCAGGAACCACCACAGCAACGCCGCTCCGACGACCGCGGCGATCACCGGTGGCGCGGAAATGCCGTAGGCGGCGCTGTGCTTGACCGCGTAGACCACCGCGAGCAGGCCACCCGCGGACAGCACCACGCTGAGCGCGTCGACGCGACCGGGGCGGGTGGCGCGCACCTCGCGCAGCAGGAACGGGGCGAAGACCAGGAACAGCACCACCACCGGGATGTTGATCAGGAACACCGAGCCCCACCAGAAGGCGCTCAGCAGCTGGCCGCCGACGATCGGGCCGATGGCGAACCCGGCGGCGAAGGTGGCCGCGAAGATCCCGATCGCCCGGGCGCGCTGCCTGGGGTCGGCGAACAACTCGCTGAGCACCGCCAGCGCCGAGGGCAGCAGGGTGGCGCCGCCGAGGCCCATCACCGCGCGGAACAGGACCAGCAGCTCCGGGCTCGGCGCGAACGCGGCCGCCGCCGATCCCGCGCCGAACAGCACCGCCCCGACGAGCAGCAGCCGCAACCGGCCGTACCGGTCGCCGATGTTGCCGAAGGCGATCAACAGGGACCCGACGACGAACCCGTAGACGTCCAGGATCCACAGCGCCTGGTCGGCGGTCGGGCTCAGCTCCGAGGTGATGCTGGGCATCGCCAGGAACAGGACCGACCCGTCCATCGACACGAGCAGCACCGGGCCGAGGACCACCAGAAGTCCGAACCACGCCCGGCGATCGGCCGGGCGGGACACCAACACGTCGTTCATGGCCACGACGGTGCCCGCCGGGCGAACGGCCAACCAGCCCCTGCCGTGGGTACACCTGGCAGGTGCAGGCACCGCCGCCGACGCCGTGCTTACGATCGCCGTCATGAAGCCGGAGAGTCTCGGGGTCTTCCTCAAGACCCGCCGTGACCGCGTCACCCCCGTCGACGTGGGGCTGCGCACCTACGGGACGGCCCGGCGCGTTCCCGGCCTGCGCCGCGAGGAGCTGGCCCAGCTCGCCGGGGTCAGCGCCGGCTACTACACCCGGCTGGAGCAGGACCAGGCCACCACCGCCTCCCCGCAGGTCCTCGACGCGCTGGCCCGGGTGCTCTGCCTCGACGCCGCCGAGACGGCCCACCTGCACAACCTCGCCCGCCGCCCGGCGACGCCGCGGATGTCCCGGCCCGATCCGGAGCGGCCGCACCCCCGGGTGCTCGCCCTGCTGAACTCGCTGAACGAGACCACCCCCGCCCTCGTCCTCGGTCGCCGCGGCGACGTCCTGGCGTGGAACGGCGCCGGGCACTCCCTGATCGCCGAGCACGTCGACTTCGACGCGCCGGAGGACCCGGAGCGGCGGCCGTCGATCCCGCGGATGTTCTTCCTCGACTCGCACACCCGCGCCCTGCACCGCAACTGGGCCGAGCTGGCCCGCGTCCACGTCGCCTACCTGCGCCTCACCACCGGCCGCTACCCCGGTGACGGGCGCCTCGCTGAGCTGATCGGCGAGCTCGCCATGCACAGCGACGAGTTCGCGTCCCTGTGGGCCGCCGGCGACGTGGCGGACTGCACCGTCGGCCCGATGCACCTGCGGCACCCCACCATCGGGGACGTGGACGTCACCTACCAGGTGTGGCTCCAGCCCGACAGCCCCGACCACCGGCTGGAGGTCTACATCCCGCAGGACGCCGCGTCGGCCGACGCCCTCCGGCTGCTCCCCCGCTAGCGGGAGGGGTGCGGCACGCACCGACCGGGATTTGCCTACACCCGCCAGGGGAAGGAATTTGACCACTCCAAGGCGTGGTGAGTATGTGTGGTCCCGGACACGCTTGGAGGCCCCGTGGTGAAGACCCGTCCCGCGTTCAACCCGATAGTCCATCCCGCCCACCGGTTGCAGATCTGCTCGTTCCTGGCGGGGGTCAAGGAAGGCGAGTTCCGCCCGCTGCGCGAGGAGCTCGGCGTCAGCGACTCCGTGCTGAGCAAGCAGCTGCGCATCCTGGAGGAGGCGGGCTACGTCGCGCTGCGCAAGGCACCGGTGGCCGGCAAGGGCCGCGTGCGCACGTGGATCACCCTGACCCGGCCCGGCAAGCGCGCACTGGAGAGCCACATCGCCGCGCTGCACCGGATGACCAGGGGCGCACTGCCCGTCGCCTGATCACGGCGATGCGTTGACAGACGGAGAAGACCGCCAGGAGGACCGGCCCCTGCCCCGACCTCCGGCACCCCTGCCGTCCACTTAGGACAATGACGTTCCGCTGTCACGCAGGCGGGTGCGGACGCGGTCGACGTCGCCGCGCTCGGCGGAGGGCAGCGGGGCGCCCACCGCGTTCCGGGCGGCAGCCGCCTCGGCGAGCAGGCGCGCCGCGTACTCGTGGTCGCCCGCGAGGGAGTGCGCTCCGGCCAGCCCTTCCTGGGCGAGTGCGACGGCGCGCGGGTCACCGATGTGCCGGGCGACCGTGAGCCCCTTGGTGTGCAAGGCAAGCGCCGTGTCGGCGTCGCCCCGCAGTTCGGCGACGAAGCCCAGCTCGGCGAGGATCAGCGCGTTGCCGGGGTCGAAGGCGGCGTGCCGGTTCCACTCGTAGACCCCGCGCAGGTGGTTCTCGGCGGCGTCCAGATCGCCCTGCCTGCGGGCGCCGAGGGCGAGCCCGATCTCGGCGTGGATCTCCCCCGCCCGGTAGCCCTGCCGCGCGGCGAGCTTCCGCGCACGCTCGTGCAGATCCTCCGCCGCGGCGAAGTCGCCGGTCAGCAGCGCGAGCCTGCCCAGGCCGGTGAGCCGGTCGGCCGCCTCCGACCACAGGCGCAGTTCCTCGGCCATGCGCAGGCCGTCGCGGTTGAGGCGTTCCGCCCGCGCGTAGTCGCCTGCGATCTCGGCGAGCGCGGCCAGCGGGAAGACGGTCTGCAGCTGCCCCCACTGGTCACCGAGTTCGCGGAACATCGCCTGAGCGCGTTCCCCGTCCGCGCGCGCTCGGTCGAGATCTCCGCGGACGAGTGCCTGGCTCGCGCGCACGCTCAGCGCCGCCGCGATCACCCACTCGTCGCCACCCGGTTCCGCCAGGACGCCTTCGATGAGACGTTCGCTCGCACCGAGGTCGGCCCCGCTGCGGTAGAGCGCGAAACCGAGGAACCACTGGCTCTCCGGATCGTCGGTGTCCGGAATCGCGACGGTCTGCCCGGTGAGCAGGAACATGCCTGCGAGGCACGCACTTGACTGGGGGTCAAGTGGCTCGCGAAGCGCGTCGTACGCCCGCTTGGCCTCGCTGAGCCGCCCGCTGAGGTACCAGTACCAGGACAGCACGTTCGCCAGCCGAAGGTCGCCCCCGAAGTCCAGTGCCGCACGCAGGTTGGCGTTCTCGCGATCCAGCCGCCGCACCCAGTCGCGCTGCTTGGGCCCGCGCAGGGCCGCGCTCTCGGCGAGCCCGGAGTAGTAGTCGTAGTGCCGCTGCCGCACCGCGTCCAGCTCCCCTGCTTCGGCCAGGCGCTCGGTGGCGTAGGCCGCGACGGACTCCAGCAACCGGTAGCGCGGGCCTTCGAGCACCGTGACGAGCGACCGATCCACCAGACGCGCCAACGGGTCCAGGACGTCGACGGCGCACACGGCCTCGGCAGCTTCCAGGGTGCAGCCGTCGACGTGGACGGCAAGCCTGCGCAGCACCACGCGCTCCGGCTCGGTCAGCAGTTCCCAGCTCCAGTCGAGCATCGCGCGGAGGGTCTGCTGGCGTGACGGGGCGCCGCGGTGACCGGAGGTGAGGACGCTGAAGCGGTCGTCGAGCCGGGCGAGGAGTTCGGCGACACCGAGCACGCGGACGCGGGTCGCGGCGAGTTCGAGAGCCAACGGGATGCCGTCCAGCCGCTTGCACAGCCGCTCGACCTCGGGTGCCGACGGGTTGACCGGATAGCCGCCCGCGGCGGCACGCTCGGCGAAAAGCCTTGTGGCATCGGCGCTGTCGAGCGTCGGGACCGGCCACTGCGTCTCGCCCGCGAGACCGATCGGCTCCTGGCTCGTCGCGAGCACCCGCAGCGACGGCGCGGTGCGCAGCAGCAGCTCGACGAGGTTCGCGGCCGGCTCCACCACGTGCTCGCAATTGTCCAACACGAGCAAGGTGTGCTTGTCGCGCAAGGAATCCAGAAGCCGGTCGAGCAGTGGAACGGGTGCGGCGTCGTCGCGGATGCCGAGGACGGACGCGACCGCGGCGACGACGTCGTCGTTGTCCCAGAACTCGACCAGCCAGACACCATCGGAAAAGGAGTCGACGAGCTCGGCCGCCGTCTCGACCGCGAGCCGTGTCTTGCCGACACCGCCCGCCCCCGTGAGCGTGACAAGTCGCTTCACCGCAAGGAGTTCGCGAAGCTCGGCGACAGCGGCCGAACGGCCGATGATGTCGGTGACCGGGGCCGGGAGATTGGTCCGGCGCTGTGGCGCGGCCGTCAGCGCCGGATCCTGGCGGAGGATCGCGGTGTGCAGGGCGACCAGCCCGGGTCCCGGGTCGAGCCCGAGTTCGTCGGCGAGACGGGCACGCAGGTCCTCGTAGTGGTCGATGGCCTCGTTCTGCCTGCCTGCCCGGTACAACGCGCGGATGTGCGCGGCGCGCAGCCGTTCCCGCAGCGGGTGCTCGGCGACGACCTGCGCCAGGTCCGGCTGCTCGCCCAGCTCCAACCGCGCTTCCGCCAGCGACTCGACCGCGGTCAGCCGCTGTTCCTCGGCGCGCTCGGCCGCCGCACGGACGAAGTCCTCATCGGCGAAGTCGGCGAAGGCCGGGCCTCGCCACAGGCTCAGCGCCTCGGTCAGCAGGTCGGCCCGGACGCGGGCGTTGTCGGCCCTGCGGGCGCGCAGCAGCAGGGCGTCGAAGCGCCCGAGGTCCACCGCTTCCGGCTCGACGAGCAGCACGTAGCCGGGCGGACGGGACTCGACGAGACCACCGAGCGCACGGCGCAGCCTGGACACCTTGGTCTGCAAGGACGCCATCGGGTTCACGGGCTGGCGTTCGGCCCACAGGTCCTCGGCGAGGCGGTCCGCCGACACGACGCGGCCCCGGTGCACGAGCAGGTCGGCGAGCAGAGCGCGGACCTTCGTCTCCGGGACGTCGACGGGGTCTCCGTCAGCCGACCGCACCTCCAGCGGGCCGAGCACCCCGAAACGCACGGCCGACAGCCTAGCGACAGGAAACCGACAGCGCTCCCGATCACGGTGAACCCATCAGCGAAGCACCACCGAGGAGAGACACCATGAGCACGAAAAAGGTGACCGTGATCGGCCTGGGCAGCCTGGGATCCGCGCTCGCCGCCGCCCTCCTGCGGACCGGGCACGACGTGACGGTGTGGAACCGCACTCCGGAGAAGGCCGAAGCCCTTGTGGCGCAAGGAGCCACCCGCGCGGACACAGTCGCCGAAGCGGCCGCTGCCAGTCCGGTGGTGATCGTGTGCGTCTTCGACACCGAGGCCGCACGCGAGCTGCTGGCGCCCATCCAGGCGGGCAAGGCCGTGGTGAACCTGACCAGCGGCTCGCCGGACGAGGCGCGTGAGCTGGCCGCGTGGGCCGCCTCGCGGGGCGTCGACTACCTCGACGGGGCCGTGATGGCCGTCCCCGCCGCCATCGGCACTCCGGACGCCTTCGTCATGTACAGCGGCTCGCGGGAGGTCTTCGACGCGCACCGGGCTGCCCTGGACAGCTTCGGCGCGAGCCACTTCCTCGGCGAGGACGCCGGCGTGGCGGAGTTCCACGACCTGGGGCTGCTGTACGCCGGGTACGCGACGCTGGTGGGCTTCCTGAACTCGGTGGCGATCGTGGGAACCGCGGGGGTCACGGCGAGAGAACTGCTTCCGCTGGTCACCACCTGGCTCACCGGCATGGTCGCCTACCTCGCCGACGTGGCCCGCGAGGTCGACGAGCGCGACTACACCGACGGCGCGTCCAGCGTGGCCATCAACCAGGTCGCGCTCGACAAGATCATCGCCGCGAGCCGCGCGGCCGGGGTGTCACCGGACCTGCTGCTGCCCTTCAAGGAGCTGCTCGACCGGCGCGCCGCGGACGGGCATGCGCGGGACAGCGCCAGCAGCGTCATCGAACTCCTGCGCCCGGGCATTCACCCCGAATGACTCATTCAGTGCGCAAGGGGGCCTAGAAGTCGGCTTCCTGCCAGGAGACGCAGGCGGGCCTGGTCTGGGTGTCGAAGAACTCGGCGAGCGCGTGCGCCAGGTTGATCAGCGAGATCTCGCAGTGCGCGGGGAACTCCAGGTCTGCGTAGACCAGCTCGTCCGGCGAGGCCGGGGTCGGTCCCCTGCTGTACCAGGCCCCGGTCTCGTCGGTGTAGTACAGGGCGGCGCGGCCGTTCCGGACGCCGAAGATGAGTTCGCGCTCGGAGGGGTCGCGGTCGTCGACCGGGCGGTGCCGGTGCCGGATGATCGCGCCGTGCCTGCCCACCTCGGGCAGCCGCCCGGCCAGCATCCGGTCGAAGAGCGTGGCGTTGATCCGTTCCAGGTGCTCCAGCCACTTGCCGTTGACCTGGCTGCGGTAGCTGACGTCCACGCTGGTCATGGCGTGCGGGTCCTCCTGCCCACCCCGGAACGAGTTGATCTTGACGACCATCGTGCCCCCGCGGGCACCCCGCCCGCAAGGGCCTACCAGGTCCAGGGCCAGCCGAGCACCGGGAGGCCGATCGCGGAATCCACCGCGAGCGCGACGAACACCAGCATCAGGTAGGTGTTGGACATGTGGAACAGGCGCATCGGGTTGGCCTTCTCCCCGCGCCGGACCTGGCCGTGCAGGCGGTGGGTCAGCACCGCGAACCACACGCCGGCCACCACGGCCGCCGCCAGGTAGAGCCAGCTCGCGGCCGGGACCAGCAGCAGCGACCAGCCGACCATCAGCCAGGTGAAGATCACGATCTGCCGGGTGACGTAGGCGGGCTCGGCGACGGCGGGCAGCATGGGCACGCCCGCGGCCTTGTAGTCGTCGCTGAACTTCATCGCCAGCGCCCAGGTGTGCGGCGGGGTCCAGAAGAAGATCACGCCGAACATCACGAGGGCGGGCCACTCCACGGTGCCGGTCACCGCGGCCCAGCCGATCACCACGGGCATGCAGCCCGCTGCGCCGCCCCAGATGATGTTCTGCGCGGTCCGCCGCTTGAGGACCAGGGTGTAGACGAAGACGTAGAACAGGATCGTGGCCACCGCCAGCACCGCGGCCAGCAGGTTGGTCGTGGCGAAGAACCAGCCGAAGGATCCCAGCCCCATCAGCACGCCGAAGACCAGCGCGTTGCGCCGGGGCACCGAGTGGGTGGCCAGCGGGCGGGCCTTGGTCCGCTTCATCACCGCGTCGATGTCGGCGTCGGCGACGCAGTTGAGCGCGTTGGCGCTGCCGGCCGCCATGATCCCGCCGACGAGGGTGGTGAGCACCAGCAGCGGCGACGGCAGACCCCGCTGGGCCAGCAGCATCGCCGGGATGGTGGTCACCAGCAGCAGCTCGATCACGCGGGGCTTGGTGAGCGCGACGTACGCCCGCACGCTGGTCTTCCAGTCCGGCCGCGGGTGGTGGTGGCTCCGGGCCGACGCGTCAGCGGTGATGCTCATCGCGTCCCCTCCGCAACGGTCACCGGCGGCATGGGGCTCCTCAGTCAGATCGGGTCAGTCGGGTGGCTGCCCCGACTGGTTTCGACCCGGGGAACGCGGGTCACCCAAATGGTAGGCACGCTACAGAACCAACGCGCGCGGGGGGTCGTGTGACGTGCCTTAAGCGACGTTCTCCCACGGCCACTACTAGGCTGATCGGTGGACGAGGGAGAACGTGCGTCACGCCGGGCGAGAGCGCTTGAGGGGAAGCCGTCGAGTTCGCCCGCGGAACGCTCCGCCCTCCTCGCGCGCGACCTTGCGGAACCTCAAGCGAAAGTGGGACAGCGTCCGTGTCCGTGAACTCCGACCTCACCGGTCTGACCACCCCCAACCTGCCAGAGGACTGGACCGAGCTGGACCGGCGTGCGGTCGACACCGCTCGCGTCCTCGCCGCCGACGCCGTGCAGAAGGTCGGCAACGGCCACCCCGGTACCGCGATGAGCCTCGCGCCCGCCGCCTACACCCTCTTCCAGCGGGTCATGCGGCACGACCCGGCGGACGCGGACTGGCCGGGCCGGGACCGGTTCGTCCTCTCCTGCGGGCACTCCAGCCTCACCCTCTACATCCAGCTCTACCTCTCCGGCTACGGCGTCGAGCTGGACGACCTGAAGGCGCTGCGCACCTGGGGCTCGCTCACCCCCGGCCACCCGGAGCACCGGCACACCCCGGGCGTGGAGATCACCACCGGCCCGCTGGGCCAGGGCCTGTCCTCCGCGGTCGGCATGGCGATGGCGGCCCGCCGCGAGCGCGGCCTGTTCGACCCGGACGCCGCGCCCGGCGAGAGCCCGTTCGACCACCAGATCTACGTGATCGCCTCCGACGGTGACATCGAGGAGGGTGTGACCTCCGAGGCCTCCTCCATCGCCGGGCACCAGCAGCTGGGCAACCTGACGCTGATCTACGACGACAACAAGATCAGCATCGAGGACGACACCGCGATCGCGCTGAGCGAGGACGTGGCCAAGCGCTACGAGGCCTACGGCTGGCACGTGCAGCACGTCGAGGGCGGCGAGAACGTCAAGGACCTGCTCGCCGCGCTGGAGGCGGCCAGGGCCGAGACCGAGCGCCCGTCGATCATCCTGCTGCGCACCGTCATCGGCTTCCCCGCGCCGAACAAGATGAACACCGGCAAGATCCACGGCTCCGCGCTCGGCGCCGAGGAGGTGGCCGAGGTCAAGAAGGTGCTCGGCTTCGACCCCGAGCAGAGCTTCGAGGTGGCGCCGGAGGTGCTGGCCCACGCCCGCGAGGTGGTCAAGCGCGGCGAGGCGGCCCGCGGCGAGTGGCAGAAGTCCTTCGACGCGTGGGCCCAGGCCAACCCGGAGCGCAAGGCCCTCTACGACCGCCTCGTCGCCAAGCGGCTGCCCGAGGGCTGGGCCGACGCGCTGCCGACGTGGGAGGCCGACGCCAAGGGCCTGGCCACCCGCAAGGCCTCCGGTGAGGTGCTCTCGGCCCTCGCCGACGTGCTGCCGGAGCTGTGGGGTGGCTCCGCCGACCTCGCGGAGAGCAACAACACCACCATGAAGGGCGCGGACTCCTTCGGCCCGGCCTCGATCTCCACCAAGGAGTGGAAGGCCAACCCGTACGGCCGCACGCTGCACTTCGGCGTCCGCGAGCACGCGATGGGCTCGATCCTCAACGGCATCGCGCTGCACGGCCCGACCCGCCCGTACGGCGGCACCTTCCTGGTGTTCAGCGACTACATGCGCCCGGCGGTGCGACTGGCCGCGGTGATGAAGTCCCCGGTGATCTACGTGTGGACGCACGACTCGATCGGCCTCGGCGAGGACGGCCCGACCCACCAGCCGATCGAGCACCTGGCCGCGCTGCGCGCCATCCCCGGCCTCGCGATCGCCCGCCCGGGCGACGCCAACGAGACCGCCGCGGTGTGGAAGAAGGTGCTGGAGACCCAGGAAGGGCCGACCGGCATCGCGCTGACCCGCCAGAACGTGCCGACGCTCGAAGGCACCTCCGCCGAGGGCGTCGCGAAGGGCGGCTACGTCCTGGTGGACACCGAAGGCACCCCGGACGTGGTCCTCATCGGCACCGGCTCGGAGCTGCAGATCGCCGTCGCCGCCGGGAAGATCCTCGCCGAGCAGGGCGTTGCCGCCCGTGTGGTGTCCATGCCGTGCGTCGAGTGGTTCGAGGCGCAGGACCAGTCCTACAAGGACTCCGTGCTCCCACCGGCCGTGAAGGCCCGCGTCGCCGTCGAGGCGGGCATCGCGCAGCCGTGGTACCGCTACGTCGGCGACGCCGGTGAGATCGTCTCGATCGAGCACTTCGGCGCGTCGGCCGACTACCAGACCCTCTTCCGCGAGTTCGGCTTCACCGACACCGCCGTCGTCGAGGCCGCCAAGCGCAGCATTGGAGCGACGAAGTGAGCAACCCCAACCTCATCGCACTGAGCGAGGCCGGTGTCTCGGTCTGGCTGGACGACCTCTCGCGCGAGCGGTTGGAGTCCGGCAACCTCGTCCAGCTGATCAACGAGCTGTCGGTGGTCGGCGTGACCACCAACCCGACGATCTTCGCGGGCGCGCTGTCCAAGGGCACCGCCTACGACAAGCAGGTCGCCGAGCTGGCCGAGCGCGGCGCCTCCGTCGACCAGGCGGTCCGCGAGATCACCACCGCCGACGTGCGGCACGCCTGCGACGTCTTCCGCGCCACCTGGGAGGCCACCGACGGCCTCGACGGCCGGGTCTCCCTGGAGGTGGACCCGCGCCTGGCGCACGACACCGACGGCACCGCGGCCGAGGCGCAGGAGCTGTGGAAGGCGGTGGACCGGCCGAACCTGATGGTGAAGATCCCGGCGACCGTCGCCGGTCTGCCCGCGATCACCAAGGCGCTGGCCGAGGGCATCAGCGTGAACGTGACGCTGATCTTCTCGGTGGAGCGCTACCGCGCGGTGATGGACGCCTTCCTGGAGGGCCTGGAGCAGGCCAAGGCCAACGGCCACGACCTGTCCAAGATCGCCTCCGTCGCCTCCTTCTTCGTGTCCCGGGTGGACAGCGAGGTGGACAAGCGGATCGGCGCGCTGGGCACCCCGGAGGCCGAGGCGCTGCGCGGCCAGGCCGCCATCGCCAACGCGCGGCTGGCCTACGCCGCCTACGAGGACGTCTTCGCCTCGCCGAGGTGGACCGCGCTGGCCGAGGCGGGCGCCCGCCCGCAGCGCCCGCTGTGGGCCTCCACCGGCGTGAAGGACCCGGCCTACTCCGACACCCGCTACGTCGACGAGCTGGTCGCGCCGGGTGTGGTCAACACGATGCCGGAGAAGACCCTGCACGCGGTCGCCGACCACGGCAAGATCACCGGCGACACCGTCACCGGCACCGCCGAGTCGGCCCAGGAGGTCTTCGACGCCCTGGCCGACGCGGGCATCGACCTCGACGACGTCTTCGCGGTCCTGGAGACCGAGGGCGTCGACAAGTTCGAGAAGTCGTGGGCCGAGCTGCTGGAGACGGTGACCGACCAACTCGGCCGAGCGAAGGGTTGAGATGACTGACATTTCGGTCACACTCGTCCACAGTGGACTGGCGGCCGAGGCCGCCCCGCTGGTGGACAAGCTGGTCGCCGACCAGTTCGCGAGCAAGCTGACCGCGCAGGACGCCACGCTCTGGGGTCCCGCCGCCGAGCCCGAGGCGTCCATCCGGCTGTCCTGGACCACGCTGCACGAGACCTCCCGCCCGCTGCTGGCGGAGATCGACGCCCTGCGCGCCGAACTGCACGGCGAGGGCGTGGACCGGGTGGTGCTCGCGGGCATGGGCGGCTCGTCCCTGGCACCGGAGGTGATCTGCGCGACCGCGGGCGTTCCGCTCGTGGTGCTGGACACCACCGACCCGGCCCAGGTGGCGGACGCACTCGCCGGTGACCTGGAGCGCACCGTTCTCGTGGTGTCCTCCAAGTCCGGCGGCACGGTGGAGACCGACAGCCACCGCCGCGTCTTCGAGAAAGCCTTCCAGGCGAACGGGATCGACCCTGCCCGGCGCATCGTCGTGGTCACCGACCCCGGCTCGCCGCTGGCCAAGGCGTCGGCGGAGGCGGGCTACCGCAAGGTGTTCCTCGCCGATCCGCACGTGGGTGGCCGCTACTCGGCGCTGACCGCTTTCGGCCTGGTGCCCAGCGGTCTGGCCGGTGCGGACATCGCCACGCTGCTCGACGACGCCGCCTCGGCCGCCCCGGCGCTGTCGGCGGACTCCGCCGACAACCCGGCGCTGGTGCTGGCCGCCGCGTTCTCCGCCGCGCACGCGCGCGGTGCGGAGAAGGTCGTCATCGCCGACGCCGGCTCGGGCATCAAGGGCTTCGCCGACTGGGCGGAGCAGCTGATCGCCGAGTCGACCGGCAAGGAGGGCACCGGCCTGCTGCCGGTCGCGGTCGAGGGCATCGACGCGCCCGGTTTCGCCGACGCCCGCGAGGACGCCACTCCGGTGAGCATCGGCGGTGCAGCGGGTGCGGCGGCCGTCGCGGTCGCCGGCTCGCTCGGCGGCCAGTTCCTGTTGTGGGAGTACGCGACCGCGGCGGCGGGCAGGCTGCTCGGGATCAACCCGTTCGACCAGCCCGATGTCGAGGCGGCGAAGAAGGCGGCGCGCGCGCTGCTCGATGCTCCCGCTGACGAGACGACGGCGGCACCGGCCATTTCGGACGGTCCGATCGACGTCTACGCGTCGGGGCTGACCGGCGAGGCCGCGGGCTGGGCGGACAAGCTGTTCGCGCCGGAGACCGAGACCGTGGGCGCGGCGCTGAAGGCGCTGATCGACGCGGCGCCGGAGCACGGCTACCTCTCGATCCAGGCGTACCTCGATCGCAACGACGACGCCTCGATCGCGGTGCTGCGCAAGGAGATCGCGCGGCGCACCGGGCTGCAGACCACGTTCGGCTGGGGTCCCCGGTTCCTGCACTCCACGGGCCAGTACCACAAGGGCGGCCACCAGAACGGCGTGTTCCTGCAGATCACCGGCTACTCGCCGGAGGACCTGGAGGTGCCGGACCGCCCGTACACCCTCGGAGTGCTGCAGAAGGCTCAGGCGCTCGGCGACGGACAGGTGCTCGCCGAGCACGGGCGTCCGGTGCTGCGCCTGCACCTCACTGACCGGGCCGAGGGCCTGGTCCACCTGGTGAAGGCGGTGCAGGACTCCCTGTGAGCAAGACTTGGCGCAACCCGCTGCGCGACGAGCGGGACAAGCGGCTGCCCAGGATCGCCGGGCCCTGCGGCCTGGTGATCTTCGGCGTGACCGGCGACCTCAGCCGCAAGAAGCTGATGCCTGCCATCTACGACCTGGCCAACCGGGGGCTGCTGCCGCCGGGCTTCGCGCTCACCGGCTTCGCCCGGCGGGAGTGGGCCGACCAGGACTTCGAACAGGTGGTGTACGAGGCGGTCAAGCAGCACGCCCGCACGCCGTTCCGGCAGGAGGTCTGGGACCGGCTGGCCGAGGGCTGCCGCTTCGTGCAGGGCAGCTTCGACGACGACGAGGCCTTCGACAAGCTGGTCGAGACCATCGGCGACCTGGACCGGGTCCGCGGCACCGGCGGCAACCACGCGTTCTACCTGTCCATCCCGCCGGGCGCGTTCCCGGCGGTCTGCCGCCAGCTGGCCCGCTCGGGCCTGTCGGCGCAGAACCCGGACCAGTGGCGCCGCGTGGTGATCGAGAAGCCGTTCGGCTCGGACCTGGCCTCCGCCAAGGACCTCAACCGCGTGGTGAACGAGGTCTTCCCCGAGGACTCGGTGTTCCGCATCGACCACTACCTCGGCAAGGAGACGGTGCAGAACATCCTGGCGCTGCGCTTCGCGAACCAGTTGTTCGAGCCGATCTGGAACTCCAACTACGTCGACCACGTGCAGATCACCATGGCCGAGGACATCGGTCTCGGCGGTCGCGCCGGCTACTACGACGGCATCGGCGCGGCGCGCGACGTGATCCAGAACCACCTGCTCCAGCTGCTGGCGCTGACCGCGATGGAGGAGCCCGTCTCCTTCGACCCGGCGGCGCTGCGGGCGGAGAAGGTCAAGGTGCTCTCGGCGACCCGTCCCGCGGGCCCGCTGGACGAGACCACCGCGCGCGGGCAGTACACCGGCGGCTGGCAGGGCGGGCAGAAGGTGCCCGGTCTGCTGGAGGAGGGCGGTTTCGCCCCCGACTCCACCACCGAGACCTTCGCCGCGGTGGAGCTGGAGGTCAACACCCGCCGCTGGGCCGGGGTGCCGTTCTACCTGCGCACCGGCAAGCGGCTGGGCCGCCGCGTCACCGAGATCGCGGTGGTGTTCAAGCGCGCCCCGCACCTGCCGTTCGACTCCACGGCCACCGAGGAGCTGGGCGAGAACGCCCTGGTGATCCGGGTGCAGCCGGACGAGGGCATCACGCTGCGGTTCGGCTCGAAGGTGCCCGGCACCGCGATGCAGATCCGCGACGTGACGATGGACTTCGGCTACGGCCACGCGTTCACCGAGTCCTCGCCGGAGGCCTACGAGCGGCTGCTGCTGGACGTGCTGCTCGGCGAGCCCTCGCTGTTCCCGATGAACGACGAGGTCGAGCTGTCCTGGAAGATCCTGGACCCGGTGCTCAAGCACTGGGCCGCGAAGGGCCGTCCCGAGGAGTACAAGGCGGGCACGTGGGGTCCGCCCTCGGCCGACGCCATGATGGCCCGCACCGGACGTCACTGGAGGCGGCCATGAGTCACAATGCCCGCTCTCGTGGACGCCGACCGGGTGCGGGTATCCCGCATGAGCGCAGGAGGCGCCCGTGATCATCGACCTGCCCTCGACCACGACCTCCCAGGTCAACAAGAAGCTGGTCGAGCTGCGCGAACAGGGCGGAGCGGTGGCGCTGGGCCGGGTGCTGACCCTGGTCATCGTCACCGACGACGGGGCACGCACCGAGGAGGCCATCGACGCGGCCAACGACGCCAGCCGCGAGCACCCGTGCCGGGTGATCGTGCTGGCCCGCGGTGCCCGCAAGGCGGCGGCGCGGCTGGACGCCCAGGTCCGGGTCGGCGGTGACGCCGGGGCGAGCGAGGTCGTGGTGCTGCGGCTCTACGGCCCGCTGGCCGACGAGGGCGCCAGCTGCGTGGTGCCGCTGCTGCTGCCGGACGCCCCGGTGGTGGCGTGGTGGCCGTTCGAGGCGCCGGACAACCCCTCGCAGGACCCGATCGGTGCGCTGGCGCAACGCCGGATCACCGACGCGGCTGCCGAGCGCAACCCGATCAAGGCGCTCGACCAGCGGCGTGAGTCCTATGTGGACGGTGACACCGATCTGGCCTGGACGCGGCTGACCTCGTGGCGGGCCCTGCTGGCCGCCGCGCTGGACCTGCCGCCCTACGAGAAGGTCACCGCGGCCACCGTCTCCGGCGAGGCCGACTCGCCGTCGACGGACCTGCTCGCGGCCTGGCTGTCGGCGCGGCTGCGGATCCCGGTGACCCGCACCAAGGCCAGCTCCGGCCAGGGCATCGTCTCCGCGGTGCTGGAGCGGCGCTCCGGCAAGGTGGAGCTGGTCCGCCCGGACGGCAAGGTCGGCACGCTCGAACAGCCCGGCCAGCCGGACCGCCGCGTCGCGCTGCAACGCCGCCCGGTCCGCGACTGCCTGGCCGAGGAGCTGCGCAGGCTCGACCCGGACGAGACCTTCGCGGAGACGCTGCGGGCGCTGCCCAAGGTGGTCCGCGGTCGCGCGGCGCCGAAGAAGCCCGCGGCCAAGCCGAAGGCCGCGAAGAAGCCGGAGCCCGAAGCCCCGGCCGAAGCAGCGGCACAGGCCGAGGCAAAGCCGAAGAAGGCCAAGCCCGCCAAGGCGAAGGCCAAGAAGTAGGCGCGAAGGGCGTCCACTCCGGTGGGCGCCCTTTTCGTTGCTCCTTTCGGCCGAACGGGCGTGTGGTGTAGAACTACGCCCCACACCTGCCGGTTCGGGAAGGACTGTCATGGCGGATCAGCGTCGATCCCCGCAGGGATTGGACCGTCGGCGTTTCCTCGGGTACGTGCTCGCCGCGCCGACCCTGGTGGCCGCCGCGCAGCTGGGCGGCCCGGCCCCCGAGGCAAGTGCCGCGATCCCGACGCTGCCGCAGCCCGCCGATCTGTTCGACCTCAACGACCTGCTGACCACCGCGGCGCTGCCGTCCTCGGGCCTCGTCGCCGTGCAGGTGCACACCGACGGCACCGCGTCGTTCGCGCTGCCCCGCGCCGAGGTCGGCCAGGGCGTCACCACGTCGACGGCGATGCTGATCGCCGAAGAGCTGGACCTGCCGGTCGACAGGATCAAGGTCACGCTGGCCGACTCCCGGCCGGAGCTGCTGTTCAACCAGCTGACCGCGGCGTCGAACACCACGATCTCCACCTACACCCCGATCCGGGTCGCGGCCGCGGTCGCCAGGGGACGGCTGCTGGCGGCAGCGGCGATCGTCCTCGGGGACACGGTCACCAACCTGACGAGCCGCCTCGGGGTGATCACCGGTCTCGGCGGGAAGAGCGTGACCTACGGCGAACTCGCGACGCGGGCCGCGAGCACGCGGGTCGAACAGGTCTCGGTCACCCTGAAACCGCGCTCCGAGTTCACGGTCATCGGCACCTCGCACAACCGGGTCGACGCGCTCGCGGCCGTCACCGGGCGCAAGGTGTTCGCGATGGACCTGAAGATCCCGGACGCGCTGCCGACGATGGTGTGCAGGCCGCCGACGATCAACGGCACCGTGCGGTCGGTGCTCAACGCCGAGACCGTGCGGAGGATGCCCGGGATCACCGACGTGATCACGATCTCCACCGGGGTCGCGGTGCGCGGCCGCACGTTCGGCCAGTGCGTCGACGCGGTCCGGGCGCTGCGCGTCGACTGGGGCAAGGGCACCGTCGAAGGGGCCTCCGACGCCTCGGTGCTGCGCGAGCTCAAGGCGGCCCAGCTCCCGCTCGTGGTGCCGCCGCTGCCGCTGCTGGCCAAGACGCTGGACGCCGAGTTCACCTTCGCCTTCCGCAGCAACAGCGCGCTGGAGACGAACTGCGCGATCGCCGACGTGCGCCGCGACCGCGCCGAGATCTGGGGCAGCCTCAAGTCGCCGATCGTGGCGCAGCAGGCGATCGCGGCCAAGATCGGGCTGCCGCAGAGCGCGGTGCGGGTGCACGTCACCGAGGGCGGCGGATCGTTCGGCCGCAAGCTGTTCTTCGACGCCGCGCTCGAAGCCGCCGAGATCTCCCGCAAGCTCGGCAAGCCGGTGAAGCTGATGTGGCACCGCACCGACGACTTCCGGCAGGGCCGGACGCACCCGATGTGCACCTCGCGCATCCGCGCCACCTACGCCGCGGGCAACGTGCTGACCTTCGAGCAGCGGCACACCAGCGTGTCGACCGACTTCGGCCACGGCCTCGGGGAGATCATCACCGGCCTCGCGGCCAAGCTCCCGGTCGGCGACCTCACCTTCTCCGAGACCGTCTTCACGCTGACGCAGACCATGCCCTACAACTTCGGCGTCACCACCCAGCTGCTCAACGAGGTCGAGCGGGGCTTCAACACCGGCAGCATGCGCAACATCTACTCCCCCGACGTGTGCTGCGCGCGGGAGCTCTTCGTCGACCAGCTCGCGAAGAACATGGGCAAGGACCCGTACAGGTTCCGCCAGGAGTTCCTCCGGGACCATCGGGCGCGCGCGGTGCTGGTCAAGGTGGCGAAGGTCGGCAACTGGGGTCGCGCGATGCCGGCCGGGACCGCGCAGGGCATCGCGATCCACACCGAGTACAAGGGATTCGCCGCCGCGCTCGTCGAGATCGACTGCCGCCCCGCGACGGTGAACCGGAGGATCCCCTCGGCCCGCACCGGCCCCCGGGTGACCAAGGTGGTCTTCGCCGTCGACGCGGGCCTCGCCGTCAACCCGCGCGGGCTCCAGGCCCAGATGATGGGCGGGATCAGCGACGGCATCGCGCTCGCGCTCACCTCCAGCCTGCACCTGAAGGACGGCTACTTCCTGGAAGGCAGCTGGGACAACTACTTCTACACGCGCCAGTGGAACGTGCCGAAGGACCTGGAGATCATCGTGATGCCCCCGACCACCGGTCAGCCCGGTGGCGCGGGGGAGTTCGGCGTCGCCGCGAGCTACGCCGCCGTCGCGTGCGCCTACACCCGCGCGACCGGAAGCCTGCCGACCACCTTCCCGGTCAACCACGACGACCCGCTCGGCTTCGACCCGCTGCCCACCGTGCCGCCGATCCCGCAGTCCCCCACCAACGGCCTCGGCAACGCCTTCTAGGAGAACCCGTGCCCGAACACACCTTCATCCTCAACGGCGAGCAGGTCACCGTCGACGTCGAGGACGATGTCCGGCTGTTGTGGGTGCTGCGCGACATCCTCGGCGTCACGGGCCCGAAGTACGGCTGCGGCGTCGAGGTCTGCAAGGCCTGCGCCAGCCACATCAACGGCAAGGTCTTCAACCCCTGCGCGGTCCGCGTCGGCGACATCAAGCCCACCGACCGGATCACCACCATCGAGGGACTGCCCGGCACCGTCGGCACACCCCTGCACCCCATGCAGCAGGCCTGGATCGACCGCGACGTGGCCCAGTGCGGCTACTGCCAGCCGGGCCAGATCATGACCGCGGTCGCGAAGGTCCGCCAGGCCAAGGCCCAGGGCAGGAAGATCACCGACGCCGATCTCGACGAGATCCGCAACATCTGCCGGTGCGGCACCTACAACCGCATTCGGGAGGCCATCGCCTCCGCCGCCGAGCGCATGTAGATTTCCCCCAAATGGGGTCAAGTTGCGCCCCTGGCACGAAATCTCCGCCGTTTTCGCGTCCTGACCTGCACAACGGCTTGCCACCACGGAAATATGTGATGTGTGGCAGGCTCGTCTGGCATTTCCTCAGCACGCCCTGCTCCCATCGGGGGAATACGACTTCCCCTGGGGCGCGAAGGGGACGACCATTTGTGCGAGCGAATCGGGGGGCGTCGATGAGCGAAGTCGAAGAGGTGCGCGCCGGACTGCACGCGGTCCGCGAGGACATTCCGCTTTCCCGGGTAACCGAGGCACGCAGGCGGTTGACCGCGGTGCACTCCGAGCTGAGCGACGCGTGGAAGGACAGCTCCGACCACCGTCCGGACAAGGCACGGCACCACCTCGCCCAGGCGCAGCGGGCCGTGAGCGACGGTGAGGCCACCCTCCAGCGGGCGCTGGGGTGCCTGCGCACGGCGGCCGTGGAGCTGTGACGCCGTGGTGTCCTCGATCGGCGAGCTCCGGGCGCGGCTCCAGGCCGCCGTGGACGAGCTCCCCCTCGACGACCTCACCGCGGCCAGGGAGCACCTGCGCGGCGTCGTCCTCCCCCGGCTGCACCACCTGGCCCGATCCAGTTCCAACCCCCGGCTGCACGAGGCGCTCGCCGCGCTCAACCGCGCCGGGGTCGAGCTGGACAGCGGGCGGCGGCACGCGCACGAGACGCACCGCGTCACGCGGGACTACATGCACTCCCTGCTCAGCGCGCCGCAGGACGACCGGACCTACCGGTTCACCGAGCACGCCGTGCACGCCCCGCCGACGCGCCCGGTCGCGGAGACCTCCCCGGTCGTCTCGCCACGACGGCAGCCCGCGCCCTGGGTGACCGACAACCCGAGGACCTGGCCCGGCCGGGTCGACGAGGGGCAGGTCGGGCGGCGGTTCGCGTTCAACGACGACGAGCGGTCCATCGCGCGCTGGCTCGCCCGGCTGTACCCCTACCGGATCGCCCCCATTCCGAGGACGGACGGGCGCACCGCCGATTCCGCGGTCAACGGCTACACCGTCGAGTTCAAGACGCTTCGGATCTCGCCGGAAGCCCCGCGACACGGACCCGAGAACATCGGCAGAACGATCAAGAAGATGCAGCGGGACAGGCGCGGGGGCCTCGGGCAGGGCAACAACATCATCATCGATGCGTCCCGGGTGACGCTCTCGAAAGAGCAGGCGCTCCAAGGCCTGAACGACTACCTCGGCAGCTTTCCCGACCGTGCTGAGCGACTGGTGCGCGTCCGCATCCTGGGCGCCGACTACGAGATCGATTGGAACCGCACCCGTGGCTGACTACGTCGAGCTGTACTTCGGCGCTCCCCAGGACACCGACGACAGCACCGCCATCGCGTACCTCGGTGACCTCCTCGGCGTGCGCTTCGAACCGTCCACCGCCTACTACGCCGACTACGAGGCGCACGACGGACGCCGCCACTACGACCTCAACCTGGGCATCGAAGAAGACGAAGACGACCCGGACGTCGACATGCCGTTCACGAAAATGCCTTATGTGCTCACCCTGCGCGGCGACCGCGACATGGACGCCGAGATGGAAAGCATCGGCCGCAAGCTCATCCCACAACTACGCCAACGCGGATACCTCCCCGCACGCCTCATCTACGGCACCCTGCTCCTGCTCGACAAGGCCGACTAGCCCTTCCACAGTGGACATTCCGGCAATTCGCAGAAAGGTCGTCTATTTGTCGTGACGTCGCGGAGTCCTTAGCCTGGGCCGCACGCCACCACACCAAGAGGACCCCTTGAGCGACGATCATCCGATGCCGGGGCGACCCGCCCCGTTGCTGTCCACCACCGTGGCCACCGCTTTGCTCGCCGCCGTCACGGTGCTCGGCCACCACCTCTGGCTCTCCGCGGACGGAGCGCCGTTCTTCGGCGGCAAGGGCCTCGTCTTCCTCGCGCCGTTCGCGTGGATCGTGCTCCGCAGCTCGAAGTCGATCGGCGCCAACCGGCTGTGGGGGCTCGTGCCCGCTTTCGGCGCGGGCATCGTGGTGTTCCTCAGCCTGTTCGCGACGCTCAGCTCCGGGTGGGACGAGCCCTGGCCGCTCTTCGTCAGCTACGTGACGGGGTGGACGGTGCTGGCCGTGGTGTTCGCGCTCTGCTCACGTCGCCCATTGCAGCGCGTCAGCCACCGCCGCCTCGACGTGTAGGCGGGTGGTCGGGAACACCGGCAGCGGGCTGTCATCCTGCGTGACCAACAGCTCGATCTCGGTGCAGCCGAGGATCACGCCCTCCGCGCCCGCGTCCGCGAACCGGGCGATGACCTCGCGGTAAAGCCTCCGCGACGCCTCGGACATCTCGCCCCTGACCAGTTCGTCGTAGATGACGCCGTGCACGGCGGCACGATCGGCGGCGTTCGGCACGAGCACGTCGAGCCCGTGGCTTTCGAGCCGCCCGCGGTAGTAGTCCCGCTCCATCGTGTAAGCCGTGCCCAGCAAGCCGACGCGGCGCACCCCGGCGGCGATGACGGCTCGCGCGGTCGCGTCCGCGAGGTGCAGCAGCGGAACCCTGATGGCGGACTGAACACGGTCAGCGATCTCGTGCATCGTGTTGGTGCACAACAGGATGAGGTCCGCGCCCGCCGCCTCCAGCTTGCGCGCCGCCGAGCCGAGGAGTTCTCCGGCCTCGGTCCACCGCGCTTCGGCCTGCAGCCGTTGGACGTCGGCGAAGTCCACGGAGTACAGCACGCACCTGGCCGAGTGGAACCCACCCAGCTCCCGCCGGACCAGCTCGTTCACCAGCCGGTAGTACTCGGCGCTGCTCACCCAGCTCATGCCGCCCAGAAGACCGATCGTCCGCATGCCGGCAGACTCGCACGGTCGTGGCCAAAGCAGAACTACGATCTCCTTCGATCCACCAAAGCTGTACTTTGGGCCTGTGGATGCGCGACGCGTGCTGCTCTTCCGGGAGATCGCCCGGCACGGTTCGCTCAGCGCGGCGGCGCGCGCCCTGGGCTGGACGCAGCCCGCGATCAGCCAGCACCTCCGCGGACTGGAGCGCGAGGTCGCACAGCCGCTGGTCGTACGTGAGGCGACGGGCGTGCGGCTCACCGACGCCGGCACCGCGCTGCTGCGTCACGCGGACGCTCTCGCGGCCCGGCTCGCGGCCGCCGAGGACGAGCTGGCGATGCTGGCCGACCTGCGTTCCGGCAGGCTCCGCATCGCGGCGTTCCCGTCAGCGGCCGCGACCGTGGCGCCACGGCTGATGACCGAGCTGACCCGGCGGTACCCCGACCTCGACGTCCGCCTCGTCGAGGTCGAGCCGCCGGAAGCACTCGGCCTGCTCCGCGCGGGCGACTGCGATCTGGCCATCGTCTTCGACCACGCGCCCGCGGACACCGACCTCGCGGTGCACCCGGTGCGCGACGATCCCGTTCGGGTGGTGCTCGCGGCTGATCATCCCCTTGCGGCGCAACGGACGGTGGACCTCGCGAAGCTTGCGCGCGACAGGTGGATCGCGGGCTGCGCGCGGTGCCGGGACCACCTGCTCCGGCTGAGCCGTCGAGCGGGCTTCGAGCCGGACATCCGCCACGAGACCGACGACTACGTGGTGGTGCAGAACCTCGTCGCCGCCGGCTTCGCGGTGGCGTTGCTGCCGCGGCTGGCCTTGGACGCCTTCACCCATCCCGGGGTGTCGGTCGCGCCGGTCCGCGGCGGCGCGTCCCGTGTGGTCTCCGCCGTCACCGTCGCCGGGTCCGACGGCGTCCCCGCGATCAAGGCCGCGATCGGGCTTCTGCGAACGGCAGGCGGTCGAACACGATCCGCATCTCGATGATCTTGCCGTCGCGCACGGTCAGCAGCTCCGCACCGGGCGCGCTGGGCACCAGGACCGTCTCGGTGTCGTACATCAGCAGCGCGGTGGTGTCGTCGCCGTAGCAGGCCAGGAGCGCGGCAGCCTCCAGGCTCTCGACGAACGGACCCATGAAGGCGTGAAACGCTTGCGCCCCTTGGACAAGTCCGGCAGGCGCGTGGCACACGACGTCGTCGGCGATGTAGGTCATCGCGTGCTCGAGGTCGTGGTCGGTCCAAGCCTTGTGATAGGCCAACGCGGTGGCGAGCGCGGTCATGGTGGCTCCTCTCGTGCGGTTGTCCTCTGTAGAGACGCCACCTCGGCCCGGATCGGAACGGTCGTGTGCGAAGATCCCGCGATGAGCCGCGACGCGCATGAGTTTCACCAGCTCACGGCGCCTTATCACCGTGAGCTTCGTGTGCACTGCTACCGGCTGCTCGGATCGCTCACCGACGCCGAGGACGCGGTTCAGGAGACGCTGCTCGCGGCGTGGCGCGGCCTCGACGACTTCGAGGGGCGGGCG
The DNA here is from genome assembly GCF_900103775.1 of Allokutzneria albata. GTDB lineage: Bacteria > Actinomycetota > Actinomycetes > Mycobacteriales > Pseudonocardiaceae > Allokutzneria > Allokutzneria albata. The sequence goes on from NZ_LT629701.1 coordinate 3,083,690, forward strand.
TCGCTGCGGGCGTGGTTGTACCGGATCGCCACCAATCGCTGTCTGAGCGAACTGCGCAGTGCGAAGCGTCGTCTGCCGGTCGCTCCGGTTCCCCCGTTCGAAGTTCCGGAACCCACCAGCCACAGCGACATCACGTGGCTTCAGCCCTATCCGGACGATCCGGCCGCGCAGCACGAGTCGCGCGAGGCCGTCGAACTCGCGTTCATCGCCGCGCTCCAACACCTTCCGCCGCGTCAGGCCGCCGCGGTGGTCCTGCGGGACGTACTGGACTTCACGCTCGACGAGGTCGCTTCCATGCTCGGCACGGGGACGACCGCGGTCAAAGGCATCCTCCAGCGCGCTCGCGCCGCGCTGCCCGCACCGTCCGCGCGGCCCACCCTCGATGAGGAACGGGATCTCGCACGGCGCTTCGCGGAAGCGTTCTCCGCCGACGACGTCGAAGGCGTGGTCGCGTTGCTGACCGACGACGCCTGGCTCTCCATGCCGCCCGCCCCGCACGCCTACCGAGGACGCGAGGCGATCGCGGCCTTCCTCACCGCCAGCGCCACCTGGCGCGCAGGGCGGCACTTCCGCCTGGTGCCCACGCGCGCCAACGGTCAACCGGCGTTCGTGTGCCACCTCGACGGCGAGATGACGAGCGCGATCGTGCTGACGATCACGGCACCGGGGATCGGCGCGATCACGCACTTCCTCGACGAAACCCTTGCGGCGACGCTAGGAACTCCCTGACTCCTCGGGCGTGGCCTCGTGCCCCGGCTCGCCCTTCGTCCTGCGCTGCTCTTTCAGGTTCGCCTCGTACACGTGCCGACGTCCCCCGATCAGGTCACGGGCTTCGCGTTCGAGTCCGCGGAAGGGGTCGTAGTAGGTGCTCTCGTAGTCCTCGATCACCTGGAACGTCCACCGACCCGGGAGCACGTTGCGGCCCAGCAGCTCGCGCGAGAGCTTCTCGGCCAGGTCGTGCCGACCGGCGTCCTCGAACAGCTTGATCGCCCGTTCGACCTTGAAGTCCGCCTCGCCCGTGAGCTGGTGGAAGGCGTAGAGGTGCCCGCGCGCGATCTCCACCGTCTCCAGCGCCTCGGTCAGCGCGCCGACCGCCTCCACCGTGTTCTCGTCCGTCATGGCAGGCCGGGTACCCGCCGGACCTAGGATTGCACCGGACAACACGGAAGCAGGAGAGGACGAAGAGTGACCCGACCGCAGGTAGTGGTGCACAGCTCCCCCGAGCTGCTGGCGGCGGCCGCCGCGGCGCGGCTGGTGACCAGGCTGGTCGACGCGCAGACGGCGAGGGGTTCGGCCTCGGTGGTGCTGACCGGCGGCGGTACCGGGATCGCCGTGCTCGAACAGCTGCGCGAGCTGCCGGCTCGGGACGCCGTCGACTGGTCGAGGGTGGACGTGTACTGGGGCGACGAGCGGTTCCTGCCCGCGGGCGACCCGGAGCGCAACGAGACGCAGGCCCGCGCGGCGCTGCTGGACCACCTCCCGGTGGACCCGGAGCGCGTGCACGTGATGGAGCCCAGCGACGGGCGCTTCGGCGACGACCCGGAGGCCGCTGCCGCGGACTACGCGGAAGTGCTCGCCCGGGCCGCGCGGCCGGAGGACCACGGGCCGGTGCCGACCTTCGACGTGTGCATGCTCGGCGTCGGCGGCGAAGGGCACGTGGCATCGGTGTTCCCGTCCTCGCCCGCGGTCTACGAGACCGAGCGGACCGTGGTCGCGGTGCGCAACTGCCCCAAGCCGCCGCCCACCCGCGTGTCGCTGACGCTGCCCGCGATCCGGCACGCGACCGAGGTCTGGCTGCTCACCACCGGCGACGCCAAGGCCGCCGCGGTGTCCATGGCGCTCGGCGAGGCCGGAGAGGTCCAGCTGCCCGCGGCCGGTGCCCGGGGTCAGCTGCGCACGCTGTGGATGCTCGACCGCGCCGCCGCCGCGAAGGTGCCGGGGGTTTTCGTCCCACCGCTGGTCTGACCGGCCGCGCGGAACCATCCCGCGCGTGACGCGAAAAGCTGATCGAGTCCCGGCCCGCTGCCCGCCGATTTCGATGCCGAGCGGGCCGGGGCTCACCCGTGAACAGACCGTTTCACGAATCATTCGCCGGTGTGCGCAACAAGCGAGCAAAAATCTGCACCGCAGCACATCTCACGTTGTCCACGATGCTTCTCCATTCACTCCCGGCGATGGCCGTGACCTCCGGGCGGTCAGAGCACGGCTGGGACTACGCCCACGCCGCCAACCACTATTCCTGGGAATACGGCCACGAATCGACCACGATGGCATGCGACGAAGAGCCGGACAACAGCTCGGTGTGGGCCAGCAGATTCACAGCTTCAGGGTGCGCGAAGACGGCGACGGGTTCTCTCCTGAGGTGTATCTCGGCAGGGCGACCGGCTGAGCGTTTGCCCGCCTCGCGGAAACCACGCGCTGCCGAGGACGGTTCCAGCGGGAATCATCGCCTGGTCGTTCCTGCTATCGACTGGAGAAACCATGCTCCGCCGAACCGTCCTCGTCGCGGTCATCGCCGCGCTGCTGGGCACACCCGCCGCCGGGGCCGCCCCGGACGTCACCAACATCGCGCACCGCGGTGCCTCCCACGACGCACCGGAGAACACCCTCGTCGCGATGCGCCTCGGCGCGCGGATGCGGGCCGACCTGGTGGAGATCGACGTGCAGCGCACCAAGGACGGGCACCTGGTGCTGATGCACGACACCACCCTGGCCCGCACCACCGACGTCGAGCAGGTCTTCCCCACCAGGGCTCCGTGGAAGATCGCCGACTTCACCCTCGCGGAGATCAAGCGGCTGGACGCGGGCTCGTGGAAGAACCCGACGTTCGCCGGTGAACGCGTGCCCACGCTGCCGGAGTTCCTGCGCGCGCTGGCCCCGCTCCGGGTCGGCCTGCTCCTGGAGGCCAAGGCGCCCGAGCTCTACCCGGGCATCGAGCGCGAGATCGCCAGGCAGGTCGGCGCCTGGCCGTCGTGGCGGGGCCGCGTGCAGGTGCAGAGCTTCAACTGGCCGTGGATCAAGGCCTACCGCGCCCTGGTGCCCAAGGCGGTGCTCGGCGTGCTCGGCACCCCCAGGGCCGAGGAGCTGGCCGAGATCGCCCGCTACTCCGACCAGGTCAACCCGCCGCACGCGTCGGCGACCGCCGAGTACATCGCGGCGGTGCACAAGCACGGGATGAAGGCGAACGTGTGGACCGTGGACTCCGCCGACCTCATGCGCACCCTGATCTCCCGCAAGGCCGACGGCATCATCACCAACCGCCCCGACGTGCTCCGCGACCTCTGACCGTTCTCCACCGGTCGCGCTTGTGCCGCTACCCGGCCCAGCCCGGGTAGCGGCGCCCGCGCGGCAGAAGGGCGCCGGACCAGCGCGGTAGCAGGTGGCGTCCGGTCGCGCCGCGCTCAACGGGTCGAAGACTGAGCGGTCCGGCCCAGCTCCTCCGGCTCCTCAGCTCAAATAATTATGCACTGAATGGCGGCTTCCTCGTCAGCCGTTCGCCGAATTGCTCACCGGCCGGTGAGCCAGTTAGATCGGTTGACAATACCCTCGACCTGGAGACGTGGAGGCTCCACATGCCACAGAACGACGGGCCCCTCTTATGTTTGTCGCAGCCTATTTTGCGTTCCGACAACAAGGAGGCCGAGAGTTCGTCTTCCAGCTTACCTGCAGGAACAGGATAGCCCATGCGCGAAGGATTCTCGCCGGAGAGGAACGCGAGAAGGTAAACGTATTCGGCAGAATCATACTCAGCGCGAAGCCCTACAATCCGGGATGGAGCTACCACCTTGAGCCGGACAGCGTCCAATTCTTCGCGGCCGCGACCGAGAGGAAGATCGCCGACGTACTGCGCACCGGCGGTCAGCGTGGCGAGGTCAGCGGAATTTTCCTACCAGGAGGTTACTGGTTTCCACGTGGTTCGAGAGTCCTTCGTGAAGTCCGCGGTTTCTGAGGACCGGGCTTGTCCGACCTTGACGTAGTACTCACGACAGGTGCGGCCGCGACCGCGTCCACCGTCGCGAACGACTCCTTCAGGGCCCTCAGCGGACCGGCGACGGCGAACGGCCCGGAAGCGGTTGGCTTCCGGGCCGTTCGTCGTGGTGCCGTGCGCCGTTACTCGCCGCGCTGCTGGCGGAGCTTGGCGAGGGCCTCCTCCAGGATCGCCTCGCCGTCGGAGTCGGAACGCCGCTCCTTCACGTACGCCAGGTGCGTCTTGTACGGCTCGTTCCTCGGCGGAGCCGGGGGCTCCTGCGAGTCCCTGCCCGCGGGCAGACCACACCGCGGGCAGTCCCACGTCTCCGGCTCCTCGGCCTCCAACGCGAAGGACGGCTTCACCTCGTGCCCGTTCGAGCAGTAGTACGAGACGCGGCGCCGCGGAGCGGACTCCCCGCGCTCGGACTCGCCCATCGGACCCGCCCCGACCCTGGTGCCGCGGATCGCGTTACCACCAGCCATCGATCCTCACACTCCCGACCCCGTTAGCCCATCGATCCCCAGCGGAGACCAACGCCGTCATGCGCCCGTCTTGAGCAGCAGGCCGACCCCGACGATGGAGATCAACCAGACCGCGCCCACGAAGATCGTGATCCGGTCGAGGTTCTTCTCCACCACACTGGAGCCGGACAGGCTCGACTGCATGCCACCGCCGAACAGGGAGGACAGACCGCCTCCACGCCCACGGTGCAGCAGCACGAGCAGAATGAGCACAATGCTCGACGCGATCAACATGATCTGAAGAAAAAGCTGCATCTCACCCTCGCCGTACAGCGGTTGACATCACAGGGTACCGGGTCGCCTGCGGGCGGATGACCGCCCCCGGGCTCAAATCATTGATGCGAAACCCTAACCCTTTACGGCAGCGGCCCACCGGCGGCGAGCGCGCAGAGCTTGGCGAACTCCTCGCCGTCCAGGCTGGCCCCGCCGACCAGGGCACCGTCGACGTCGTCGCCCTTCATCAGCTCGCTGATGTTGCCGGACTTGACCGAACCGCCGTAGAGGACGCGGACCGCGGCGGAGATCTCCGGGCCGTACTTCTCCGCCAGCGCGGCCCGCAGCGCGCCGCAGACCTCCTGGGCGTCGGCGGCGGTCGCCACCTTGCCCGTGCCGATGGCCCACACCGGCTCGTAGGCGATCACCACGTCCTTGACCTGCTCGGCCTTGAGCCCCTTCAGGCCAGCGATGAGCTGGTCGGTGCAGTGCTGGACGTGGTTGCCCGCCTCGCGGACCTCCAGCTGCTCGCCGACGCACAGGATGGGCGACATGCCGTGCTTGAGCGCCGCGCGCACCTTGCGGTTGACCAGCTCGTCGGTCTCCGCGTGGTACTCGCGGCGCTCGGAGTGCCCGACCACCACGTAGGAGCAGCCCAGCTTGGCCAGCATCGGCCCGGAGACGTCACCGGTGTAGGCGCCGGAGTCGTACGGGGAGATGTCCTGGGCGCCGTACTTCGACAGCAGCTTGTCCCCGTCGGTCAGGGTCTGCACGCTGCGGATGTCGGTGAACGGCGGCAGCACGACGACCTCGACCTTGTCGAAGTACTTGGCGGGCAACGAGAACGCGATCTTCTGCGTCAGGGCGATGGCCTCGAAGTGGTTGAGGTTCATCTTCCAGTTGCCGGCGATGAGCGGCTTGCGGGCCATCTAGTCCTCCAGAACCGAGACGCCGGGCAGGTCCTTGCCCTCCAGGTACTCCAGCGACGCGCCACCGCCGGTGGAGATGTGCGAGAAGCCGTCCTCGGGCAGTCCGAGCTGGCGCACGGCCGCGGCGCTGTCGCCGCCGCCGACCACGCTGAAAGCGTCGGATTTCACCAGCGCCTCGGCCACCGCGCGGGTACCGCCGGAGAACGCCTCGAACTCGAAGACGCCCATCGGGCCGTTCCAGAACACGGTGCGGGCGTCGGCCAGCTTCGCGGCGAACAGCTCGCGGCTCTTCGGGCCGATGTCCAGGCCCTGGCGCTCGGCCGGGATGGCGTCGGTGCCGACGATCTCGATCTCGGCGTCGGCGGCGAACTCGGTGGTGGTCAGCACGTCCACCGGGAGCACCAGTTCGACACCGCGCTTGTCGGCCTCGTCGAGGAACCCGCGGACCTGGTCCAGCTGGTCTTCCTGGAGCAGCGACTTGCCGACCTCGTGCCCCTGGGCCTTGAGGAAGGTGTAGGCCATGCCGCCGCCGATGAGCAGCCGGTCGACCTTGGTCAGCAGGTTCGCGATGACGCCGAGCTTGTCGGAGACCTTCGCGCCGCCGAGCACGACGACGTAGGGCCGCTCGGTGTCGGTGGTGAGCTTGCGCAGCACCTCGACCTCGGCGAGCACCAGGCCGCCCGCGTAGTGCGGAAGGCGCTTCGCGACGTCGTAGACCGACGCCTGCTTGCGGTGCACCACACCGAAACCGTCGGAGACGTAGGCGCCGTCGGGGCCGACCAGCGCGGCCAGCTCGTCGGCCAGCGCGCCGCGCTCGGCCTCGTCCTTGCTGGTCTCGCGCGCGTCGAAGCGCACGTTCTCCAGCAGCGCGACCCGGCCGTCCGCCAGACCGTCCACAGTGGACTTCGCGGACTCCCCGGTGAGGTCGGACGCGAGCGCCACCTCGGAACCGAGCAGCTCGCCCAGCCGCGCGGCGACCGGAGCGAGGGAGAACGTGGGGTCCGGGGAACCCTTGGGGCGCCCCAGGTGCGCGACGACGACGACCCGCGCTCCCGCTTCGGTGAGCTTGGTCAGGGTGGGCAGGGACGCCCGCACCCGGCCGTCGTCGGTGATCTTCGAACCGTCGAGGGGAACGTTGAGGTCGGCGCGCACGAGGACGCGCCGACCCGCAACACCCTCGGCCAGCAGGTCAGCCAGGGTCTTCAAGATGGGTTCCTCAGAGCTTGGAGGCGACGAGGGAGACGAGGTCGACGAGGCGGTTGGAGTAGCCCCACTCGTTGTCGTACCAGCCGACCACCTTGACCTGGTTGCCGATGACCTTGGTCAGCGGCGCGTCGAAGATGCACGACGCCGGGTCGGTGACGATGTCGGTGGAGACGATCGGCTCGTCGCTGTAGCGCAGGATGCCCTTCAGCGCGCCCTCGGCCGCGGCCTTCAGCGCGGCGTTGACCTCCTCGACCGAGGTCTCGCGGCCCACGGTGACGGTGAGGTCGGTCGCCGAGCCGGTGGGCACGGGCACGCGCAGGGCGTAGCCGTCCAGCTTGCCCTTGAGCTCCGGCAGCACCAGGCCGATCGCCTTCGCCGCACCGGTGCTGGTGGGCACGATGTTCAGCGCGGCGGCACGGGCGCGGCGCAGGTCCTTGTGCGGCGCGTCCTGCAGGTTCTGGTCCTGCGTGTAGGCGTGGATCGTGGTCATCAGGCCCTTCTCGATGGTGAAGGTGTCGTGCAGGACCTTCGCCATCGGGGCAAGGCAGTTGGTGGTGCAGGAGGCGTTGGAGATCACCGTCTGCGAACCGTCGTAGCGGCCCTCGTTCGCGCCGAAGACCACGGTCAGGTCCTCGTTCTTGGCGGGCGCGGAGATGATGACCTTCTTGGCGCCACCCTCGTCGACGTGCTTGCGCGCGGCGGTGGCGTCGGTGAAGAAGCCGGTGGACTCGACGACGACGTCGACGCCCAGGTCCTTCCAGGGCAGCTTGCCCGGGTCGCGCTCGGCCAGCGCGCGGATGGTCCTGCCGTTGACCGAGATGCCCTCGTCGGTGACCGAGACGTCGCCGTCGAGGCGGCCGAGGATGCTGTCGTACTTGAGCAGGTGGGCCATGGTCGCGACGTCACCGAGGTCGTTGAAGGCCACGATCTCGATGTCCTGGCCGCTGGCCTGGACCGCCCGCCAGAAGTTGCGCCCAATACGGCCGAAGCCGTTCACGCCCACGCGAACCGTCACGGTGCCTCTCCTTGGGAGTCGACTGAGGTCTTCCGCCGTCACCCTAGCGGCTGAGAGAGTCGCTGGTCACAGCGCCCTTGCAGCCCGCTTAATCGAATCAGCGGAAGTGCCGCCCGAGCAGCACTTTTCATCGTGCCCCACCCTGCGCACCGGAAACCTTCCCGGTGACTGCCGCCACACCGGCGCGTCCCGTCCCCGCGGGGGTTCCCAGCGGTCGGCGGTGTCCGCGGCGGGGTCAGGCGTCCAGCATGTCGGCGGTGACCGCGGACTCGGTGTCGGGGATGGACAGGTCGCGTGCCTTCTTGTCGGCCATCGCCAGCAGACGCCTTATCCGGCCCGCCACCGCGTCCTTGGTCATCTGCGGATCGGCCAGCTGGCCCAGTTCCTCCAGCGACGCCTGGCGGTGCGCCAGCCGCAGCCGCCCGGCGGCGACCAGGTGCTCCGGCGCGTCCGGGCCGAGGATGTCCAGCGCCCGCTCCACCCTGGCCGCGGCGGCCACCGCGGCCCGCGCGGACCGGCGGAGGTTGGCGTCGTCGAAGTTGGCCAGCCGGTTCGCGGTGGCCCGCACCTCGCGGCGCATCCGCCGCTCCTCCCACGCCAGCACGCTGGAGTGCGCGCCCAGTCGGGTCAGCAGCGCGCCGATGGAGTCCCCGTCGCGGACCACCACCCGGTCGGCGCCGCGCACCTCGCGGGACTTGGCCTGGATGCCCATCCGCCTGGCCGCGCCGACCAGGGCCAGCGCCGCCTCGGGGCCGGGGCAGGTCACCTCCAGCGCGGAGGAGCGGCCCGGCTCGGTCAGCGACCCGTGCGCCAGGAACGCCCCGCGCCACGCGGCCTCGGCATCGCAGACGCCGCCGGAGACCACCGGCGCGGGCAGCCCGCGCACCGGGCGGCCCCTCGGGTCGAGCAGGCCGGTCTGCCGGGCCAGCCCGTCGCCGTCGCGGACCACGCGCACCACGTAGCGGGTGCCCTTGCGCAGCCCGCCGGAGGTGATCACGTGCACGTCCGAGTTGTGGCCGAACAGCTCGTGGATCTCCTTGCGCAGCCTGCGCGCGGCCACGCCGGTGTCCAGCTCGGCCTCCACGACCACGCGCCCGGCCACGATGTGCAGCCCGCCCGCGAAGCGCAGCAGGGAGGAGACCTCGGCCCGCCTGCAGCAGGTCTTGGTCACCGACAAGCGGCTCAGCTCGTCCTTGACCGCCGCGGTCATCGCCATGGGGTCTCCTCCTCCCGGACGGGATCGTCGGTGGTGCTGGGGAATTCTGGACTCTCGGTACCGCCGGCGCCTAAGCCGGTGTCGGCGAAGGCGGCGCGCAGGCTGTCCGCCAGCGCGTCCGGATCGTGCCGGTCGGGGGTTCCCGCGACGGCTATCCGGCTCAGCCGGGCGGTGCCGCCGAGTGAGGACGCCGCGCGGCGCAGGCGGTCGGGCGTGGGCACCGAGTCGGTATCGGCGATCACCGCGTCCACCCGTAGGCCCGGCGCGTGTTCGGCGAGCACCTGGAGGTGCTGTTCAGGGGAGAAGCCCTCGGTTTCCCCCGGTTGTGGGACAAGGTTGAGCACCACGACCCGGCGGGCGGCGGTGCGCACGAGGGCGTCGTGCAGCTCCGGGACGAGCAGGTGCGGCAGCACGCTGGTGAACCACGAGCCCGGGCCGAGCAGCACCACGTCGGCCTTGAGCACCGCGTCGACGGCCTCCTGGCACGCGCGCGGCGGTCCCGGCTCGGCCCCGGCCGCGCGCAGCCGGACCCGCTGCACCCGGCCCGGCGTGCTCGCCACCGCCACCTGGCCGCGGATGCGCCGCACCGCGGCGCGGTCCTCGTCCAGCCCGACCACGTCGGCCTCGATGTCCATGGGCTCCCGGCACATCGGCAGCACCCGGCCGCGCACCCCGAGCAGGCGCGCGACCTCGTCCAGCACCGCGACCGGATCGCCCAGCGTCTCCAGCAGCCCGGCCAGCAGCAGGTTGCCCACCGCGTGCCCGGCCAGCGCCCCGGAACCGCCGAAGCGGTGCTGGAACGCCTCCGTCCACACGGGAGCGTCGTCGCCCGCCAGCGCGACCAGCGCCTTGCGCAGGTCTCCCGGCGGCAGCAGCCCCAGCTCCCGGCGCAGCCGCCCGGAGGAGCCGCCGTCGTCGGCGACCGTCACCACGGCGGTCACGTCCTGGGTGATCCGGCGCAGCGCCGCCAGGGTGACCTGGAGCCCGTGCCCGCCGCCGAGCGCCACCACCCGCAGAGTGTCCACAGTGGACCCTGATGTCACTCGCGCCCCAGGTCCCGGTGCACGACCTTGACCGTCATCCCGTCTTCCGAGGCCAGCCGTCCGGCCAGCTCCTCCGACATGGCCACGCTGCGGTGCTTGCCGCCGGTGCAGCCGACCGCCAGCGTCAGGTAGCGCTTGCCCTCGCGGTGGTAGCCCGCACCGATCAGCCGCAGCAGCTCCTGGTAGCGGTCGAGGAAGTCCTCCGCGCCCTCCTGGCTGAGCACGTAGTTGCGCACCTCGGCGTCCAGGCCGGTGTTGTCGCGCAGCTCCGGGATCCAGAACGGGTTCGGCAGGAAGCGCACGTCGATCACCAGGTCGGCGTCCATCGGCAGGCCGTACTTGTAGCCGAAGGACAGCACGGTGACCCTGGTGCGCGCGCTGGACTCGCTGCCGAAGGCGTCCTCGATCTTGCCGCGCAGCTGGTGCACGGACAGGCCGGTGGTGTCCAGCACCAGGTCGGCCTCGTCGCGCAGCGGCATCAGCATCCTGCGCTCGGCGGCGATGCCGTCGGAGAGCCTGCCGTCGCCCTGCAGCGGGTGCCCGCGCCGGACCTGCTCGAAGCGGCGGATCAGCACGGCGTCGGTGGCTTCGAGGAAGAGCACCTTCGGCTTGTAGCCGCGCGCGTCCAGGTCCTTGATCACCGAGGCCAGGTCGTCGGTGAACGCCCGGCTGCGCACGTCCATCACCACGGCGACCTTGGTGATCACGCCGCGGGCCTGCGCGCCCAGCTCGACCATGGTGGAGACCAGCTCCGGCGGCAGGTTGTCCACCACGAACCAGCCGAGGTCCTCGAGGCACTTGGCCGCGGTGCTGCGGCCCGCCCCGGACAGGCCGCTGACCACGGCAACCTCGACGCCCGACTTCTCGTCGTTCACTTTCCGTCCTCCCCGTTGCCCGCGCCCAGCGCGGCGAGTACTGCCTCTGCGGTGCGCCGTCCCACTCCGGGCACCTCGGTGATCTGGTCGACGGTGGCCGCCTTCAGCCGCTTCAGCGAGCCGAAGTGCTTGAGCAGCGCGGCTTTGCGCGCGTCACCGAGCCCGCTGACGCCGTCCAGGGCGGAGGCGGTCATCCGCTTCGACCGCTTCTGCCGGTGGTAGGACACGGCGAAGCGGTGAGCTTCGTCCCGGACGCGCTGCAACAGGTACAACGCCTCGCTGGTGCGGGGCAGGATCACCGGATCGGGGTCACCGGGCACCCACACCTCCTCGAGCCGCTTGGCCAGCCCGATCACGGCCACGTCGGTGACGCCCAGCTCGGCCAGCACGTCCGCGGCGGCGTTGGCCTGCGGCCCCGCGCCGTCGACGACCAGCAGGTTCGGCGGATAGGCGAAGCGCTTCGGCTTGCCCGTCTCCGGGTCGATCCCCGGTAGCTCTCCGGTCTCCTGTGCTGTCTCTTCCTTGTAGCGGGCGAATCTGCGCCGCACGACCTCCGCGATGGACGCGACGTCGCCCTCGGTCGCGGCCTCGCGGATGGCGAAGCGGCGGTATTCGGACTTGCGCGCGAGACCGTCCTCGAAGACCACGAGCGATGCCACCACGTCGCTGCCCTGCACGTGGCTGATGTCGATGCACTCGATGCGCAGCAGCGCGGTGTCCAGGTCCAGCGCCTCCTGGAGTTCCTGGAGCGCCGCGGAGCGCGCGGTGAGGTCACCGGCGCGGCGCAGTTTGTGCTGGGTGAACGCCTCCGCGGCGTTACGCGCCACTGTCTCGGCGAGCGCGCGCTTGTCGCCGCGCTGCGGCACGCGGAGGTCCACCCGGGAGCCGCGCAGCTCGGACAGCCAGTCGGCGACCGCTTCGGCGTCCTCGGGCAGCTCGGGCACCAGGACCTCGCGAGGGACCGGACTGCCACCCGCGTCCGCCTGCGCCGCGAGGTCGGCCTGCTCGCCGTAGAACTGGGTGATGAACTGCGCGACCAGCCCGGCGGTGTCGACCTCCTCGACCTTGTCGATCACCCAGCCGCGCTGACCGCGCACGCGCCCGCCGCGCACGTGGAAGACCTGCACGGCGGCGGCCAGCTCGTCCTCGGCGAAGGCCACCACGTCGGCGTCCGTGCCGTCGCCGAGCACGACGGCCTGCTTCTCCATGGCCCTGCGCAGCGCGGCGACGTCGTCGCGCAGCCGGGCGGCGCGTTCGAACTCCAGCTCGTCGGAGGCGGCCTGCATCTCCTTCTCCAACTTGCGCACCATGGCGTCGGTGCGGCCGGAGAGGAAGTCGCAGAAGTCCTCGACGACGTCGCGGTGCTCCTGCTCGGTGACGCGGCCTATGCACGGTGCCGAGCACTTGTCGATGTAGCCGAGCAGGCAGGGGCGCCCCATCTGCGAGTGCCGCTTGAAGACGCCGTTGGAGCAGGTGCGCGCGGGGAAGACGCGCAGCAGCAGGTCCACCGTCTCGCGGATCGCCCACGCGTGCGCGTAGGGACCGAAGTAGCGGACGCCGCGCTTGCGCGGACCTCGGTAGACGTGCAGCCGCGGGAAGTCCTCGTGCAGCGTCACCGCCAGCACCGGGTAGGACTTGTCGTCGCGGTAGCGGACGTTGAAGCGCGGGTCGAACTCCTTGATCCAGGAGTACTCCAGCTGCAACGCCTCGACCTCGGTGCCGACGACGGTCCACTCCACCGAGGTGGCGGTGGTGACCATCTGCCGGGTGCGGGCGTGCAGCGTCGCCACGTCGGCGAAGTACGAGGAGAGGCGGCTGCGCAGGCTCTTCGCCTTGCCGACGTAGATGACGCGCCCGGTGGAGTCGCGGAACTTGTACACCCCCGGCGCCTCGGGAATCGTTCCCGGGGCGGGGCGATACGTCGACGGGTCGGCCACGTCATAAGCCTACGGACTGGTCTGACATCACCCGAGAACGACCCGGTCACCGGCCGCGCGGACGGGCACGGCGGTGAGCCCCGCGGTCGCCGGGCCCTTGCGGAGGTCGCCCGTCTCGACGTCGAAGGTGCTGCCGTGGGTGGGGCAGTCGACGATCCCCTTGGCCGGCGGGCTGACGATCGAGCCGGTGTGCGGGCAGCGCGGGTCGAACGCGCGCACCTCCCCCGCCCTGGTCCGCACGACCAGCAACCGCCCGCCGCCCGGCACGTCGACCAGCTTTCCCCCGCCCGCCGGGATCTCCGCGAGCCCGACGAGCGGGTCACCCGGCTTGGCGGTCCCCGTCCCGGCCGCCGGCTTCGCGGGGGTGCCGCACCCGGCGATGGTCGCTCCCGCCAGTCCACACAGGACCGCACGCCTCGTCAAACCCACTCCACCAACCTATCTCGGCCGCGGCGGCGGAGTCGCGGATGCTGGCGGGCCGGGTCGCGCCGGGGATCGGGATGACGGTCGGGGACAGCGAGAGCAGCCAGGCGAGGCAGACGCGCTGCGGGCTGACGCCGAGATCCCGCGCGGCGTGGTGGAAGGCGGCGAGCGCGGGGTCCTCGGGCAGCGCCGACGGACCGTCGAGCGAGCTGCGCGAGATACCGCCGAGGGGGCTCCACGGGAGGAACGCGAGGCCCAGCTCCGCGCACAGCCGCAGCTCCGGCTCGGCGGTGCGGACCCGCGGCGAGAACTCGTTCTGGACGGAAACGAACGCGGGGCCGAGCAGTTCACGGGCCTGGCGGATCTGATCTACGTCCACATTGGACAGACCGATCGCGCGGATCTTGCCTTCGGCGTGCAGTTCGGCGAGCGCGCCGAGCGAGTCGCTGAAGGGGACCTTCGGGTCGGGCTTGTGCAACTGGTAGAGGTCGATCACATCGACCCCGAGACGGCGCAGCGATCCCTCGCAGGCCCGCTTGAGGTGTTCGGGCGAGGCGTCGACGGTCCACGAGCCGTCCCCCGGCCTGCCGCGGCCGCCCTTGGTCGCGATCAGCACGCCTTCGAGGCCCGCGAGCAGCTCTTCGTTGTGGCCGACCTCGTCCGCGTGCCAGTGGTAGGAGTCAGCCGTGTCGATCAAGGTCACCCCCGCGTCGAGCGCGGCGTGGACGGTGGCCACGGCGCGATCGCGGTCCGGCCTGCCTTCGACGGACAGCGGCATGGCGCCGAGCCCGATGGCGCCGACCTCGAAGTCGCCGATCCTGCGGGTGATCACGCGCCGACCACCTCCGGCAGCCAGTCCTCGGTGCGGGAGAAGGTGAACCCGAGTTCGGCCGCCCGGCTGTTGTCCATGCCGTAGTAGTGGCCGAAGGCGAAGGGCGAGGCGTCCTCCCCCACCTCGAAGACCGGGTCGCCGGGAATCTGCTCGCACAGGGCGAAGACGCTCAGCTCACCGTGCGAACGCGCGTTGACGGGGCCCGTGAAGTCGGCGAGCGCGGCCCAGCCCAGCAGCTCGGCGATCTCGCGGTGGTGGATGAACGAGGACGGGTGGTTCCGCGGCCGGACCACGATCGGCCTGCCGTCGCGGACGCGGTCGACGTAGTGGGCGAGCCTGCCGGTGAAGTCGTTCCCGCCCAGCACGTGCCCCGAGCGCACCGCGACGAAGTCGAACGGCGCCGTGGTGGCGAATACGGCTTCGGCCTCGCGCTTCCCCTGGCCGTAGCCCTGTGGCGCGGTCGCGTGCAGATCGACCGCCGTCTCCGGCAGCGGTGCTTCGGCCCGCACGTGCTCGTAGACCTCGATCGTGGAGGTCATGACGTAGCGCGCGGTGCGGCCGGCGAACGCCTCGACCGCGGTCTCCGCGTCGGCCCGGGTGTAGCAGACCTGGTCGACGACGACGTCGAAGGTCCGCGTCCCCAGCGCGGCGTCGAGGTCGGCGCGGTCGGTGACGAGGTGGTCCACCCCGGGCGGCGGAGCGGTCGAGCCGCGGTTGACGAGGGTCACCCCGACGCCCGCGTCCCGCAGGTTGAGCACCAGGTCGCGGCCGAAGTGACGACTGCCCCCGATGACGCACACGGTCTTCATGGCGACCACCTTCGCCTCGTAGAGTCATCAGCGGAAGTAATCACTTGCTTAACGAGCTGTTAGGAAAACTGATGATCGACGTCCAGCGGCTGCGCGTGCTGACCGAGGTCGCCCGGCACGGCAGCTTCAGCAAGGCCGCCGCCGCGCTGCTGTTCACGCCGTCCGCGGTCTCTCAGCAGATCGCGGCGCTGGAGCGGACCGTCGGCACGGACGTGGTGGTGCGCAGCGCGCGCGGCGTCACCCTCACCGAAGCGGGGCGGTTGCTGGTCGAGGCGGGCGAGACGATCTCGGCGGAGCTGCGGCACACCGAAGCGGAGCTGGCCCGGCTGGCCACCGGCGTGGACACGCTGACCATCGCCACCTTCGGCACCGGCGGGCGGTACCTGCTGCCCGGCGCGCTGGCGCGGCTCGCCGCCGAACACCCCGAGGTCGAGATCACCGTGATGGAACGGGAACCGGAGCACAGCCTGCCCCTGGTGCGCTCCGGGGCGGCGGACCTGGCGCTGGTGTACGAGTTCGACCGGCCGCTGCCGTTGGACCGGCTGACCCTGCTGCCGGTGATGGACGACCCACTGTCGGTGGTGCTGCGCCGTGATCACCCCCTGGCTTCCAGGAAGTCCTTGCCGCTCAAGGACATCGCCGATCAGCGCTGGGTGTTCGGGTGCTCGAAGACCGCTGCCTTCCTGCACCGCCACGCCGAGGACGCCGGGATCTCGCTGCGGGTCTCGGCGAACACGACCGACTACTTCTTCGCCCAGGCACTGGTGGAGGCAGGGGTCGGGATCGCGCTCATTCCCCTTGTGGCGCTTCGGAAAACCCCTTCGCTGATGGCGGTCCCGGTGGAGCGGCCGAGGCCGACGCGACGGATCGGCGTCGCCGTCGCGGAGCGGGTCCGCTCGCGTCCGCCGGTGGCCACCCTGATCGACGCGCTGCGTTCAGCGACGTGAATCGTTGACGGAAATAGGAAACACGGGCACGGTCGGAGGACCGCCGCGGACTGGGAGGCAAACACCGATGTTCCGCTTCACATCCGTGATCACCGCAACGCTGCTGCTCACCGCGCTCCCCGCGCAGGCCCGGCAGGCCGCCATCGGCACGCCCGCGGAGCTGGTCACCGCCTTGGCCACCGCCAAGCCCGGCAGCACGATCGAGCTCCGGCCCGGCGTCTACGACGGAGCGTTCTTCGCCACCGCGTCCGGGACCGCGAGCGCGCCGATCACCCTGAGCGGGCCGCGCACCGCCGTCCTCAAGAACACCAGGAAGGCGTGCGACCCGAACGTGCCACCCGAGCGCAAGGCGCAGGGCGTGAGCTACTGCGGCTACGGGCTTCACCTCAACCAGGTGAAGCACTGGGTGCTCAAGGGTTTCAGCGTCGCCGACTCCGCCAAGGGGATCGTGCTCGACGGCTCCGACAACAACGTGGTCGACGACGTCGAGGTCAGCCGGATCGGTGACGAGGGCGTGCACTTCCGGGCCGACTCCAACGACAACGTCGTGAAGAACTCCTCCGTGCACCACGTCGGGATCGCGCAGCCCGCGTACGGCGAGGGCGTGTACTTCGGCTCCGCCAAGGGCGCGAACTGGGGCAAGTACGGCGACCGGCCGGGCGACCAGAACACGCCGGACACCAGCGACCGCAACCAGGCGCTGGACAACCGGCTCGGCCCGAACGTGGCCGCCGAGCACGTGGACATCAAGGAGGGCACCACCGGCGGCAAGGTGCTGCGCAACTCCTTCGACGGCGTGGGCATGACCGGCCAGAACTCCTCGGAGAGCTGGGTCAACGCCAAGGGCAACGACTACGAGATCTCCGACAACAAGGGCGTGCGCAGCTTCGAGCACGGCTTCAAGGTGATCCAGCGGCTGCCGGGCTGGGGGTGCGGCAACGTCTTCCACCGCAACGTCGCCGACGTGCAGGCCGCGGGCTACGGATTCCAGTTCCCGCACAACAGGAAGTGCGCCGCCAAGCCCAACCTGGTCTACCGCGACAACACGGTGACCAACGCCGCCAAGGGTTTCTCCGACGTTCCTCCGGTGGGCTGAGCCGAACCGCCCGCCGGGGTCACATGCCCCGGCGGGCCAGTTCGGCCAGCAGCGCGCGGTTCCCGGAGCACTCCCGCTTCAGCTCCTCCAGGTAGCGGTGGAACTTCGCGCGGCCGTCGTCGGCGGCCTTCTCCCACGCCACGCCGAGGCTCTCCAGCAACTCCGCCACCTCGGTGGGGTGATCCGGCCCGCCGACCGCGATCCGCCTGCGCACCAGCCTGCGGTAGACTGGGAGCACCTGCTCGGGGTGCTGCATCACCCGCTCCGCGGCCAGCGACGCCCACACCCGGTCGGAGCACCCGCGCTCGGCGGCCACCGCCCACGCGGCGTCGATCTCGGAGTCCCACAACAGGATCTGCACCAGCACGGAGCTGCCGCCCGGGTCCTCGCCCTGCGCCCGCAGCCACCGCCGCGCCCACTCGCGCTGCGCGGGCCAGCGATCGGCCCGATCGGCGACGGTGCGCAGCTTCAGGTAGGTGTCCAGTCCCGGCCAGTCCCGGAAAGCGTTGCGCGCCAACTGCAAAGCCCGCGTGGTCTTGCCCAGCCGCAGGCACGCGTCCACCGCCATGTCGACCAGCCGGACCTCGGCGCGGCTGCCCTGCGTGGCGACCAGGCCGCGCTCCACCCACGCCAGGGCCTCCGCGGTGCGCCCGGCGTCCTCCAGCACGGTCGCGATCCGCAGGTACTGCCACGGGGTGGACAGGTCCGTCGCCAGCCACTGCACCTCGACGTCCACGTCACCGGTGAAGCGCGCCAGCTCCTCCATCAGCCGGATCACCGCCCACCGCCTGCGGTCGTAGCGCGGCGTCCGTCCGAACGGGACGGTCGGCAGTTCCCGGCACGCGCGCCGGGCGGTCCTTCGGTAAGCCGCGATCCCCTCCGGCCCCAACGCTTCCGCGTACTCGCTGAGCACGACCTCCGGGCCGTCCGGGTAGTTCAGCTGCAGGCGCACCAGCCATCCGGCGAGGCGGTGGGGGTCGGGCCTGCTCCTGCGGCAGGCCAACGCGTGCCCGGCCAGTGCCCGCTGCATCAGCTCGGGCAGCTCGCCCGCGTTGCCCGTGACCTGCTGGGCCGCCGAACACAGCACGTCCACGACCTGCTCGGCGTAGTCGACCGCCTGGTCCGCGCGGCCGACCTTCGCCTGCTCGCACAGGGATCGCACCACCTCGCGCAGGCGCACCCAGTGCTCGGCCTCGCGCTCCCCGTCGAACGGGGGCAGCCCACCACGCAGGCCCCGCAGCGCCGCCACGCCGTAAGGCTCATCGCCCCCAATGCCGCCCACCTGCTGAATCAAACCGCACGCCGCCCGCCCTGCGCCCGAGATGACTCCGAACGCATCAACCCGAGCGCCCGAACGGCGGCACCCCGAAGGGCGCCGCCGCCCGGACGGTGATCAAGCGGTGATCAGCCGGTGACCCGGCCTGATCAGGCCGCCGTGCGCACGGGCACCGTGCGCGTGGTGCCCGCGACCGTCCAGATCGTGTGGGCGATCGCGTTGGTGTGCCGCTCCAGCGACTGAGCGTTGATGTTGCTCGTGGTGTCGCAGGACTGGTGGTAGCACTTGTCGAACGCGACGCCCGCCTGGCCGCCCCACTTCTGCGCCTGCGCCGCGGTCTTGCGGCCCTCGGCACCGCTGAACGTGCCCCCGGTGGGGATGCCGGCCCGCGCGAAGGCCGCGTGGTCGGAACGCCCGCCCACGTTGGTCGTCTCGGTCGGCACGTTGATCGACTTGAAGTACGCCTCCAGCGTCGACTGCAGCTTCTCCGAGCCCGCGGGCTGACCGCTGGAGGAGTACACGAAGTACGCCGGGTTCGGCGAGCCGGTCATGTCGAAGTTGACGTACCCCTTGATCTTCGCCTTTTCCGCCGCGGGCAAGGAGTTCACGTAGTTCGTCGAGCCGACCAGGCCCAGCTCCTCAGCACCCCACCAGCCGAAGCGCAGGTGCTGCTTGGGCTTGAGCTGCTGCTTGGACACGGTCAGCGCGACCTCGAGCAGCCCGGCCGAACCGGAGCCGTTGTCGTTGATGCCCGGCCCGCTGCCCACGCTGTCCAGGTGGCCACCGGCCATCAGGATGCTGTTCGGGTCGCCGCCGGGCCAGTCGGCGATCAGGTTGTAGCCCTTGGTGCCCCAGTTGGTGAACTCCAGGACCTTGGTCTGGTAGCCGGCCGCGTCCAGCTTCGCCTTGACGTAGTCGATCGACGCCTTGAAGCCGGGTCTGCCGTGCGCCCGGTTGCCGCCGTTGGCGGTCGCGATCTGCTGGAGCTGGTTCAGGTGCGCCTGCACCGCGGCGACCGGGATGGTCGGCGCGGCCGCCACGTCCACCGTGGCGGCGCCGCTGGGCGTTGCGAGCACGCCCAGGGTCAGGGTCGAGGCAAGGGCAACCGAACCGAGTGTCGCTCGGATCTTCACTGTGTGACCTCCCAGCAGGGTGAACGCCACTGGTGCTCAGTGGCGCAGAGATCACCGGCAGTGTCTGGGACGGCTCGGGCGCGGCGGTAGGGACTTTCGAGGGGTGCCTTTCACACCTCGCCGACGACCGTGAACACCATCCGGCGAACGGCGTCCGGCCCGGGCGGGGCGCTCTGCCGGTCGGCGAAGAGCAGGTGCGCGGCCCCGATCAGCGTCGGTGCCAGCATGTCGACGTCGGCGTCTGCCGCGATGCGGCCCAGTTCGCGCTCGGCGGCGAGGTACTCGGCGATCACGATCGCCGCCTCCGTCAGCACCGGGACGCCCGCGGGCCACTTCTCCCGCAGCCGGGCGCGCAGCTCGTCCCGGAAGGTGATCAGGGCGACCACCGCGACCGCGACCGACTCGAAGAGGGCCGTCAGCGCTTCGGTGAGGTTGTCCACGACCGTGTGCGTGCCCGCGGCCTGGCGCAGCGCGGCGGCGGTGGCGTCCATCCGGTTGGCGCGGTCGAGCACGAACTCGGCGAGGAACGCGTCGAAGTCGGCGAAGTGCCGGTGCAGAACGCCCTTGGCACAACCCGCCTCCGTCGTGACGGCGCGACTGGTCAGCCCGCTCGGCCCGTCGCGGCGCAGCACCCGTTCGGCGGCGACGAACAGCTGTTCCCGGACGTCGCGGATCGACACCCCTGTCGGCACCGGGCCTCCCTTGTCGAGTGGGCAAGCGCCCACTATGGTGGGCACATGCCCACTCTAGAGCCTGCCGCTCGGTCCTTCGGCGCCGAGGCCGACCGCTACGACCGCGCCCGCCCCAGCTACCCCGCGGCCGCGGTGGACCGGATCGTCGCGCGGAGCCCCGGCCCCCGCGTCCTCGATGTCGGTTGTGGCACAGGCATTTCCTCCCGACAGTTCCAGGCGGCCGGCTGCCGGGTGCTCGGCGTCGAGGTCGACGCGCGCATGGCTTCGATCGCCCGGAACGGCCTCGACGTGGAGGTGTCGGCCTTCGAGACCTGGGACCCCGCGGGGCGGGAGTTCGACGCGGTCGTCGCCGGGCAGACGTGGCACTGGATCGACCCCGTCGCCGGAGCCGCGAAGGCCGCCGAGGCGTTGCGCCCCGGCGGCCTGATCGCCTTGTTCTGGAACGTCATGCAGCCCCCGCCCGAGGTGTTCGCGCCCTTCGGCGACCTGCTCGGCGGGACGCTCGGGAAGCGGCCCATGCTGGACACCTACGAGGTCATGTTCTCCAACGCCACCAACGGGATCCGCGACGCAGGGGGCTTCGGTGACGCGGAGGACTGGCGCTTCGAGTGGGAGCGGTCGTACACCCGTCAAGAGTGGCTCGACCAGCTACCGACGTTCGGCGGCTACTCCCACCTCGCACCCGCGCGGCAGACCGACGTGCTGACCGCGTCCGGCGCCGCGATCGACGCGCTCGGCGGCAGCTTCACCATGCCCTACACCACGGTCGTGGTCGCCGCGTCGCGGAGCTGAGCCGTCGCGATGTTGATCCGCATGCCGCACGCGATCCGGCCATCTCCCGCGGCGTCCAGGAACTCCCGCCGCAGCTTCGCGAGCTGGTCCTCGTCGAGCACCACGACGTCGTAGAAGATCGAGAAGTTCGTCTCCCACACGTGCTCGGCCGTCCCACCCAGATCGAGCACGATCGAGTCCCACGTCACGGGCGCGAACCCGGCGGGCGACAGGATTTCGTCCAGCCCGTCCCGAGTGCGGGTCCTGCGGTCCCCCAACCTCGGCATCCGCCGCTCGGCCGCTTCGAAGTAGGGCCGGGCCAGGTCCAGGAACAGCTCCATCGCCTCGGCGGCCACCGCGCCACCGCCGATGGCCAGCGACAGCGCCCCACCGGGAACGAGCACCCGGGCGGCTTCGGCGGCGACCCGCTCGGGATCGGTCATCAGCATGAAGGCCATGTGCGAGACGACGGCGTCGAAGGACGCGTCCGGAAACGGCAACTCCTGCGCCCGCGCTTGGCGCAGGTCCGCCTTCGCCAACGCCGGACGCCGCCGGGCGAGCGCGAGTTCCGCCTCCGACAGGTCGACACCCGCCAACGTCTTCGCCCCACGCCCGGCCAGCACCTCCAGCAACGCACCGTCCGCGCATCCCAGGTCCAAGACCCGCTCCGGGGTGCCCACGCGGTCGGCGAACTCCTCGTAGCTCGTGCGGCCCTCGGCCGTGGGATTGGCCTCGGCTCCCGCCGACTGCTGTCCAGGGTTGTTGTCGTGAAAGGCTTTGAGGAACTCCTCGGGCGTCATGCGCCGAGCCTACGTGCGGTGCACGACGGTGAGGGCCACTCCGTCATCGCGGATGCGGCGCTGCTCGGCGGCCGGAAGGCGGTCGTCGACGAGCACGAGGTCGAAATCGGTCAAGGGCGCCAACGTGTACAGGCCTTGACGCGTGAACTTGGTGTGATCAACTAGAAGTACCTTGCGGGACGCGGCGGCCAGCAGCGCGCGCTTGACCTGAACCGTCTCCTGCGACTGGTGGTAGCAACGGCCATGGGAGATCGCCGTGGTGGACATGAAGAGCGTGTCGGCGCGGACCTTGCCGACGCCTTCCGCCGTGTACAGGCCGAGGAACGCGTCGTAGGCGGGGAAGTACTCGCCGCCGAGCGCGATGAGGTTGATGCCGGGCCGCCGGGTGAGCAACTCGATCACGGGCTGGAAGTAGGTGATGACGGTGAGCGGGGCGCGCTCGGCCAGCAGCTGCGCGAGGTGCAGGCAGGTGGTGCTCTCGTCGAGCATGACGGAGCTGCCCGGCGGGATGAGTTCGACGGCTGCCCGCGCGAGCATCCGCTTGGTGTCGGCCATGGCGGCCATGCGCTGGCTGACGTCGCCGTGGAAGACGGTGGAGGGCACGGCGGTCGCGCCGCCGCGCACCTTGCGCAGCCACCCCTGCGCCTGGAGGGCGTCGAAGTCGCGGTGCACCGTCATCACGCTGACGCCGAACTCCTCGGCCAGGTCCTGGATGCGGAGGAAGCCCTCCGCAGTGACCCGTTCCCGGATGACGCGGCGCCGCTCCGCCTGTGATTCGTCGACACCCACGGATGTGAAGATAACACCGAGCTAACACGGTCCGCGGCGCTCGGCCTGGTCGGGGGCGGAGCACTTCACGCGGCGCCCGGGCGTTCTTCACGTGGTGTTCGCCCTGTGTGTTGCGCCGACCACAACGGCTGCCGTCTTCTCCTCCCCATGACGGTGACGGACACGGCGACGCGCACCCTGGTGGAGCGCGCGGGCATCCCGCGGCCCCTGGCGTGGGGCTTCCTCGGCGTGCTGATCTTCATGATCGGCGACGGCGTCGAGGCCGGTTATCTCTCGCCATACCTGGTGGAGCAAGGGCTCTCGACCCAGCAGGTGGCGCTGCTGTTCACCGTGTACGGCGTCACCGCGGGCGTCGCGGCGTGGCTGTCCGGCGCGCTGTCGGACCTGTGGGGACCGCGCCGGGTGATGGCGCTGGGCCTGGTGATCTGGGTCGTGTTCCAGGTGCTGTTCCTGGTCGTCGCGGTGCCGACGATGAACTTCCCCTTGCTGCTGCTGGGGTACGGGCTGCGCGGGTTCGGCTATCCGTTGTTCGCCTTCGGGTTCCTGGTCTGGGTGGCGGCGGCGACCCCGCGCGAGCGGCTGGGCACCGCGGTGGGGTGGTTCTGGTTCGCCTTCACCGGCGGCCTCCCGACGCTCGGCTCCCTCGTGGCCAGCGGGCTGATCCCGGTCATCGGACCGCTGGCGACGCTGTGGGTGGCGCTGGCGCTGATCGTCCTCGGCGGGCTGATCGCGCTGCTGCTGGTGCGGGAGCGCAGCGGCTACCACCGCCTCGCCCCGGCCGGGGAGCGTCCGCTGGTGACGCTGCTGGGCAGCGTGAGCATCCTGTGGCGCAACCCCAGGATCGGCGTCGGCTGCCTGGTGCGGGTGATCAACACGGCGCCGCAGTTCGGGTTCCTGGTGTTCCTGCCGCTGTTCTTCACCGAGACGATCGGCTTCAGCCTCGGTCAGTGGCTGCGGCTGCTGACCGTCATGTTCGCCACCAACATCGTGTTCAACCTGATCTTCGGGATCGTCGGCGACCGGCTGGGCTGGCGGCGCACTGTGGCGTGGTGCGGCGGCGTCGGGTCGGCGCTGACGATCCTGTTGCTCTACCACGTGCCGGTCGCCGCGGGCCCGCAGTACTGGCTGGCGCTGCTGGTCGCCGCGGCCTACGGGGCGACGCTCGCGGGCTACGTGCCGCTGTCGGCGCTGATGCCGTCACTGGCGCCCGAGCACAAGGGGCAGGCGATGGCCGCGCTGAACCTCGGCGCGGGCGCCAGTGTGATGGCCGGTCCCGCCATCGCGGGACTGTTCCTCGGTCCGTTCGGGGTCCAGGGCGTGATGGTGGTCTTCGCCGTCCTGTACCTCGTCAGCGCCGGGCTGACCCTGTTCCTCAGGCTGCCCGACGAGTGATCACTTCTCCTCGTCGGCCAGTTCGGTCGACCCGGTGGTCAGCCGCGGGGCGCCGGTGCCCAGCTCGGGGGTGCCGGTGCCCAGTGGACCCGGAACCTCCTTGCGCGCAACGGCTTCCGCCTCCTGCACGGCCTTGGCGACGTGCGGGTCGGGCGCGGTGTCGAACCAGCCGGCGGTCTCCTCGTCGTCGGCCTCGGGCTTGCTGACCGTCTCATCGGCGGGCGGCTGGTAGCGGAACACGCCGTCGTCGCCCTTCTCGCCGAACATCTTCGCGAAGCCCTGCAGCGCGTCGCCGAACTGGCTGGGCACCATCCACACGGTGTTGGAATCGCCCTGCGCCATCTGCGGCAGCGTCTGGAGGTACTGGTAGGCGAGCAGCTCCGGCGTCGGCTTGCCCGCCTTCACCGCGGCGAAGACCTTCTCGATGGCCTTGGCCTGGCCCTGCGCCTGCAGGTAGCGCGCGGCGCGCTCACCCTGGGCGCGCAGGATGCGGCCCTGCCGCTCACCCTCGGCGGCGAGGATGGCCGCCTGCTTCTGGCCCTCCGCGGACAGGATCGCGGCCTGCTTCTGCCCCTCGGCGGTCTTGATCGACGCCTCACGCTGGCCCTCGGCGGTGAGGATCATGGCGCGCTTCTCCCGGTCGGCGCGCATCTGCTTCTCCATCGAGTCCTGGATCGATGGGGGAGGGTCGATGGCTTTCAGCTCGACGCCGCGGACCCGGATGCCCCAGCGGCCGGTGGCCTCGTCGAGCACACCGCGCAGCTGGCGGTTGATGGAGTCCCGGGAGGTCAGCGTTTCTTCGAGGCTCATCCCGCCGACAACGTTGCGCAGCGTCGTCGTGGTCAGCTGCTCCACGCCGATGATGTAGTTGGAGATCTCGTAGACCGCCGCGCGGGGGTCGGTGACCTGGAAGTAGACGACGGTGTCGATGGAGACCGTCAGGTTGTCCTGGGTGATCACCGGCTGCGGCGGGAAGGACACCACCTGCTCGCGCAGGTCGATCCGCGCGCGCACCTTGTCCAGGAACGGCAGCAGGAAGTTCAGGCCGGGCGCGGCGACGGCGCGGAACCGGCCGAGCCGTTCGATGACGGCGGCCTGCGCCTGCGGGATGACCAGGACCGCCTTGGCGACCGTGACCAACACCAACAGCACGATGACCGCCACCAGGACAAGGGTGACAGTTGCTGGTTCCACCTAGACCTCCGACCAGACGATCGCTGTAGCCCCGGAAATGCTCATCACCGTGACGGTGCTGCCGGGTTCCAGCACCTGGGTCTCGTCGTAGCTGCGCGCGGACCAGACCTCGCCGCCGAGCTTCACCTGACCCCCGTGGCCGTCCACAGTGGACAGCACAACGGCCTTGGCGCCGACGAGCGCCTCGGTGTGCATCTTCATGGTGTCGCCCGCGAGCAACCGCCGTTTGATGGCGGGGCGGGCGAGCGCGATCAGGGCGACCGAGGCGACCCCGAACACGATCGCGTCGACGAGCAGGGCGGCCCCCAGCGCGGAGGAACCCGCGGCGGCGAGGGCGGCAAGGCCGATCATCAGCAGGACGAAGTCCCCGGAGAGCACCTCGGCTGCGATCAGCAGCACGCCGGCGATCAGCCACACAAGAGCGGCCATGCCCTCATCGTGGCAGAACCGCGGGTCCCCTGTCCTGCGCAACGCCCCGCGTGACCCACGCGTGATCTTCAAGATCCGATCTTGACGAATGCCGCGTTCAGTGCGTCAGGCCGGGGCTGTGACGAAGTCGATGAGGCGTTCGACGGCGCCGAGCAGCGGGGACTCCAGGTCGCGGAACCCGTTCACCGAGGAGAGCACGCGGCGCCAGCCGTCCGCCGGGTCTCCCCAGCCGAGGCGCGCGCACACGCCCTCCTTCCACGGCGTGCCCTTCGGGATCACCGGCCACTCCGGGATGCCGAGCACCGACGGCTTCACGGCCTGCCAGATGTCGACGTAGGGATGCCCGGTCACCAGCACGTTCGGGTCGGTCACGGCCGCGACGACCCGCGACTCCTTGCTGCCCTCGACGAGGTGGTCCACCAGCACGCCGAGCCGCCGCGCGGGCGCGGGACCGAACTCGGCGACCAGGGCGGCGAGGTCGTCGACGCCGTGCAGCGGCTCCACCACGACGCCCTCGACCCGCAGGTCGTGGCCCCACACGCGCTCGACCAGCTCGGCGTCGTGGATGCCCTCGACCCAGATCCGGCTGGCCGCGGCGGTGCGGGCGCGCAGGCCTTCCACCTTCACCGAACCCGAGGCACTGACGCGCGGCCCACCCGGGGGAGCGGCGGCAGGGCGCACGAGCGTCACGGGCCGCCCGTCGATCAGGAACGCCGCCGGGGTCATCGGGAACAGCCGCCGCCGGCCCGCCGCGTCCTCCAGCAGCACCGAGCCGGACTCGACGCGCACGACCGCGCCGCAGAAGCCGCTGTCGGGGTCCTCGGCGACGACACCGACCTCGGCGGCCACCTCGGGAACGACCTGCTTCTTGCGCGGAGTGGACAGGATGTCCTTGCCGTAGTTGAAGGAACGCACGGGGCGAACCTACCGGTACCCTTGACCAACGTGTCTGTTCCCAGCGCAACCATGGCCGTGTGGGCCTCCGCGTGGCTGCACGGCGCGGCCGCCGCCGACGACGTGCTCGACGCCCTCACGGCGTGGGGCGAGCTTCAGGAGGTCGTCGCCGCCGACCACGAGACCGCCGACCGCACCGGCCTGCCCGTCGACGGGGAGCGCGCGGCCGGGCTGGCGCTCTGGCTGGCGGCGCTGCGCAGGCTGGGCGCGGACGGCGCGGCGCTCGTGCTCCCGGTCCCCGGCGATGTCCGAGGGCTGGGCGGCGCCGGTCCCGCGATGCGTCCTGCCCTGGAGCGCGGCGAAGCGGTCGTGTTCCCCGCGGCGGGTCTCACCGCCGTTCCCGACGACGTCGCCGAGGGAGTGCTTCGCTGGACGGTGTTCCCGCTGTCCGGTTCCCCCGGGACCGACCACACCCCGATCGGTGAGGCCGAGCACGGCATGACCATCGCCGTGCGCGAGGCGGCCGAGACGCTCGTTTCGCTCGACGTGGCACGACACCGGCCGAACGTCCGCGCGGAGATCGCGGAGTTCATCTCGGCCCGCCCGCGGCTGGCGTGGCCGCCCGCGATGCCCCCGCGTTCCCTGCGGGTGCTGGAGCGGGCCAACGAGGTCGAGGCGATCCTCCACGCCGCCCTCAGCGACGGCACCGGAGGCGCCGTGTCGGCCTCCGCCGCGCGGGCACGAACCGAAGCACTCAAGCCGCTCTCCGACGCCGTGCGCGGTGCTCGCTGCGTCGCCGTCGCGGAGGCGGTTCGACGACTGCGGCACTCACGGCAGGACATCACTGGCGGGAACAACAGCTGACTCCTCCTTCAGCTGCTCGCCAAGCAAAGAGCAGCGACCGCACCTTGTCCACAGAACCCGCAACCCAGCCCGCCCCCGCCGCCAACAGCCGCTCAAAACGATCGACGCCATAAGTCACGCCCACCGCGCGCATTCCCGCCGAGCCCGCCATCACCGTGTCATTGACGGCATCGCCGACCACCACACAATCCTCCGGGGGCACGGCGAGCAAGCGGGCGGCGAGCAGGGCGGGATCGGGGTGCGGCTTGCCGCGCGGCGTCATCCAGCCGCCGACCACGAGGTCGAACTCCGCCAGCAGCCCGGCGGCATCGAGCAGGTCCTCGGCGCTCGCCCTGGACCTGTTGGTGATCACGGCGAGCGAGCGCCCGGACGCGCGCAGAGCGCTCAGCAGCTCCGGTATCCCGGGGAACACGTGATCGGCGGCGGTGGGCAGGAGCCGTTCCCGGAACAGCGTCTGCATCCGGTTCGCCGACAACCGCACCAGCCGGTGTCCGGGACGCTCGCGCTGCGTGCTGGGCGCGCGACAACACCGACCCGGCGCTGAGCGCCTTCACCGAACCGCTGCACGGGAACGATTTTCACCATTCGGCGGACGCCGATCCGTCCACTGTGGACCGCTCGGCGAAAAAAGTTCTTCCACAGCCCCTGACGAGCCACAATGGACAGTGGTGATCGTCCGGGCTTCAGCGTCTTCGATGGGCGGCGCGTGTCACGGGGAGGTCACGGGCAGAGTGGGCGGCGAAGTTCCCACTCGATGAAGGGCACGGCCATGGACCAGTTCGACCTCGACGTCAACGTCACCACCCCGCGCGAGTTCGGCGACTCGGAGACGCTGGCGAAGACCGCGATCTTCCAGTGCCCCACCTGGCCCTGCTGAGCGCGCTCCGGCCGACCCCGAAGAACCCGCGGTGACGGAGGACGCCTCCGTCAGGCAACGAAAGGCACCGTCATGAACCCGGACCTGGACCAGTTCGACCTCGATGTGCGCGTGAGCACCCCGCGCGAGCTCGGTGCCGAGCCGCAGGACCTCACCAGCCTGCGGACCTGCGTGACGTGCAAGAACTGCGGTATCACCACCTCCGCGCCGGGCAACTGATCGCGGCGGCGGGACCCGAACCGCGTTCGGGTCCCGCCTTCCGGCCAGCCGGAAACATGAAATTCGGGGCTCCGATCGGGCATTGCCCGCGACGGCCCCGGACCCGGAACGTCTCTCCTCGTTGTGTCGGACACCGAGGAGAGGTGCGCATGAATCCGGACCAGGCAGCGCTGGACCAGTTCGACCTCGACGTCCGGGTGGTCACTCCCGGCGAGCAGCACGACGTCGAGCCCATGACCTTCACCCAGGTCATGTGCTCGCTGCGCTGCACGATCTACCTCTGCTGACCCCTGTCACCAGCTACCGAAAGGCGCCAGGACATGAACCCCGACCAGAACACGATGGACCAGTTCGAGCTGGACGTGCGCGTCTCCAGCCCGCGCGAGCTCGGTGACGCACAGGCGCTGGCCACCAGCAGCCCGATCACCAGCTGCAAGGCGTGCCCGCCCGGCGCACGCTGAGCACGCACGAAACCCCGGGTGTCGCGGCGCCGCCGATCGCCGCGACACCCGGCCCTGCGCCGGACAAGGAGTGATGCGGGTGACCCCGGCCCTGGCTGATCGCGCGCGGGAGACCGCGTGGCTGATCCTCACCCGGCTGGCCGATCCCGCCGTCGTCGCCGACGCGGTGGCCGCCTCCCGGCAGCGCGCGAACCACCCCTTCGACTGGGGCGGCCCGGGACTGTTCACCGGGCTCGCGGGCAGCGCCGTGGCCTTCCAGGCCGCCCACCGCGCGTTCCCCGCGGAGGCCGCGCACTGGCGCGGGCTCGCCCACCAGCAGCTCGTCGCCGCTGCGCAGGCCAGCTTCTCCGCGCCACTGAGCCACTGCGGCATCTCCGCGGGCACCTCCGGGCTCGCCTTCGCCTTCGCCGACTCCCTGCGCGAGGAGCCCCGCTACGGCGCGACGCTGGACAAGCTGAACACCCAGCTGGCCGCCCAGGTGATCGACACTCCGACCTGGCGCTCCGCCGACGGTGTGCGGGACAGCGACTACGACGTCATCAGCGGAGCCGCGGGCACCCTCGGCTACCTCATTTCGGTCGACGCGCCGAAACCCGTTGTGCGGCAAGCTATCGACGCACTGATCGACGATCTCGTGTGGTTGTGCGACCCCGAGCGCTGGTTCATCCCGCCCCACCGCTACCCGCTCGCGTCCTATTCGGACAGATATCCGCACGGCTACGTGAACATCGGCCTGGCACACGGCATTCCCGGGCCGCTGGCCGCTCTTTCCCTTGCGCACCAAGCTGGGTACCAGCGCGACGGCCTCGTTGAGGCGATCCGGCGCACCGCCGACTACCTCGTCGGCCTGCCGTGCTGGTGGCCCGCGGGCGTGCCGCTGACCGAGTCGGGGGCCGAGGACCGCGATCGCCTCGAACCGGGCCGGATCGCCTGGTGCTACGGCGCTCCCGGCGTGGCCGCCGCTCTCCTGAACGCGGCGAACGCGTTGCAGGACAAGAGCATTCGCGATGTCGCGGTCGACGGCTTCGAGTCCGTGCTGCGCAACCTCGCGCCCCTGCCCGAGGCTCCCCTGTGCCACGGCGTCGCCGGCCTCCTCCCCATCTGCGCCCTCTTCGCCGAGGAGAGCACGGTGGCCCGGAAGAGCATCGAGGAGCTGACGGAGCACGTGCTCTCGCACTGCGACGAGGACGCGCCGCTGGTCGTGCGGGGCGACGGCCTGGACGATCCCTCACTGCTCACGGGGTCGGCAGGCGTGGCGCTCGCGCTGCTCACCGCGACCGGTGACGTCGACAACCGGTGGACTCGCGCTCTGCTGCTGGCATAGCGGTTCGAAGGAGAAAGACATGACCGAGCCGGTCTACCGCGCCGCCGGATTCTTCATGGTGCGCACACCCACCCTGCCCGCGGCTGAGTTCCTGTCGATCACCGGCGGCTCCGCCGACGACGCGCGGGAGCGGCTGCGCGAGCTGGCCGGGCACCCGCTGGTGCGCCAGGCCCTGCACGTCGCGAGCCCGAGCCTCACCTCCGGGCTCGCCCATCTCGGCGCCTCGTCGAAGAAGGCCGCCCGCGCGTACTCCTCGCTGCTGCGCTACGTCACCAGGATGTCCACCCGGCCGACGCCGTACGGGCTGTTCTCCGGCGTCGGGGTCGGCCGGTTCGGCGAGCGCACCACGCTCGCGCTGGCCGCCGACCCGGTCGAGCGCACCCGCACGCGCGCGGACCTCGGCTGGCTGCTGACCGTGATCAAGCGGCTCGACGAGGACGAGGCGTTCCCCGACGAGACCCGCGTCGCGGTGAACCCCGTGCTCTACCAGGTCGGCGATCGCGCGGTGCTGCCCTACGCCGATGTGCACGGGCAGGCCGACAACCGCAACATCGGCTTCCGGCTGACCGCGCCCGCCGCGATCGCGGTCCGCATGGCGGGCAGGCCGGGCACCACGATCGGCGACATCGCGCGGCGCATCGTCGAGGACGTCCCCGGTGCCACCGAGGCGAAGGCGCGCGGCCTGCTCAAGCAGCTCTGGGACCTGCACGTGCTGACCAGCGACCTGCGGCCGGCGATGACGGTGGCCCTGCCCGAGCAGGACCTGCTCAAGCGCCTCGACCGGGGCGAGGTGCGCGAGGGCCTGGAGCGGGCGCGGGCGCTCGCCACCGCGGTGGACGAGCAGGCCGGCCGCGCCGATGTGTCCACTGTGGACGAACTTGTCGGGCATCAGCGCGCGATGGCGCCCGAACACACCAAGGACACCTTCCAGCTCGACACGGCGCTGGCCATCACGGACTCGGAGTTGTCCGAGCGCGTCGCCTCGGACGCGTCCGAAGCCGCGGAACTGCTCATGCGCGTTGGCTGCACGCTCAAGCGCCGATCGCACCTGATCGAGTACCACGCGGCTTTCCTCGAGCGGTACGGGATCGGCGCGGAGATCCCGGTGCTCGACCTGCTCAGCCCGGAACGCGGCCTCGACGCCCCGGCGACCTACACCATGCCCGCGCGCTCCACGCCGTTGCCGCGCGTGGCGAACGAGCGCGACGCGTCCCGCGATCTGGTGTTGGTGCCGGTGCTGGCCGAGGCGCTGCGGCGCGGCCAGGACGAGATCGAGCTGACCGACGAGCTGCTGGAGCGGCTGACGGTGTGGCGGCCGACGGAGGACCACACCCGGCCGCGCCCGTCGCTGGACCTGTACGCGCAGGTCGCCGCGGAGTCCCGGGAGGCGGTGGATTCCGGCGACTACCGGTTCGTCGTGGCGCCCGGCACGATGTCCGACGGTGGCCGCACGTTCGGCCGGTTCTTCGACCTGGTCGACGAGTCCTCGCTGGCCGAGCTGCGCGAGTTCGCCCACGCCGAGGAAGCGCTCTGCCCCGACCTGGTCTTCGCCGACCTGAGCTACGCCTCGCCGAGGGGTCGCAACGGGAACGTGGCCGTCCACCCGCAGGTGCGGCGCTACGAGATCTGCGTGAACACCGCGCCCTCCGTCGCGGAGGAGAACCGGATTCCCCTGTCGGACATCGTGGTCGGCGCGACGGTGGACCGCTTCTACCTGCGCTCGCGGCGGCTGGACAAGGAGCTCCGGGTCACCCAGGGGCACATGCTCAACCCGGTGACCGCGCCGAACGTGTGCCGTTTCCTCCTGGAGCTGTCGGAGGACGGGTTCGCACCACTCGCCGACTTCGACTGGGGCGTGGCCGCCGCTTCCCCGCACCTGCCCCGTCTGCGGCGCGGACGGATCGTGCTCTCCCCCGCGCGGTGGCAGCTGTTCGCCCACCAGTTCCCCGAGGACGGCGCCGAGTTCGCCGAGGCCCTGAGCCGCTGGCGCGCGGAGTGGCGGGTGCCCAGGCACGTTTTCCTCGCGGTGTTCGACAACCGGCTCGCCCTCGACCTGGAGCACCCGCTCTGCGTGGCCGAGCTGCACGCCGAGCTGGCGCGGGCCAGGCGCGCGGAGCAGAAGCAGCCGGTCGTGCTGCACGAGCTGCTCCCGGACTTCTCCCACGCCTGGCTGTCCGATGTGGACGGTCGAGGGTACTTCTCCGAGATCGTGGTGCCGATGCTGGCCAGGAGCGAGGAGGCGGTGCGGCGCAAGCCGGTCGCGCTCGCGCCGCCTGCGCACGACCCGGCATCCCGGCGGCGCCTGGCGGGCGACGAGTGGATCTACCTGAAGCTGTACTCCGCGCTGACCCAGCACGACGACATCGTGGGCGGGCCGATGCCGGATCTGGCCTCCGCGCTGCGCGCGGAAGGCGCGGTGGACCGGTGGTTCTTCATCCGCTACAGCGATCCCTACCCGCACCTGCGGTTCCGGCTCCGCGTTCCCGACCCGGCGGCCGTTCCCGGTGTGCTGGCCCGCGTGCTGGCGTGGGGCAAGCAGGTCGTGGAAGCGGGCCTGGCCAACGACATCGCGCTGACGAGCTACGACATCGAGCTGGAGCGCTACGGCGGTCCGGAGGCCTACGACGCGGTCGAAGCGACCTTCGAGGCCAACAGCGCGGTCTGCGCGGGCCTGGTGCGGTACCTGCGGGCCAACCAGGACCTCTCGCCGGACGTGGTGTGCACGATGGCCCAGCACTCGCTGTACCGGGACTGGGGTGCCACTCCGTCTATTGTGGACACTGTGTCGAACGCGGCGCGAACGCGGTTCAAGGAGGTCCGTACGCTGTTGTGCGACCTCCTGGAACCCTGGGACGCGCACCCCGATCCGGTGGCGCGGCGGCACCTGGACGCGCTGAGCACGATCCTCGCCGGGCAACGGGAAAGCCTGCGCGCGGCCGGCGAGCGGGTCCGTGAGCTGGCCGAGGCGGGCCGCCTGGTCGGCACGGAGGGCCGCGTTCTCGGCAGCCTGGCGCACATGCAGGCCAACCGGTTGCTGGGCATCGACAACGAGCGGGAGAACGAGTGCTACCAGCTGTGGTCGCTCGCCCTGCGCCTGATCAAGGGACGGCCCGCATGAAGGACCGCGGCAACTGGACCCGCGCGCTGCGACTGCTCTGGGAGGTCAGTCCCTGGCACGTCGGCGGTGTGATCGCGCTGGCGACGCTGGCCTCGCTGCTGCCCGCGGCCACGGTGCAGCTGACGACGCTGGCGGTGCAGGGAGTCGCGGACGCGGTGGCGGGCAGGGGCGAGCCGACGGCGGTGGACCGCGCGTTCACCGCCGGGGTGGCGCTGTGCGGGCTGATGGTGCTCACGCACGTACTGGCGGTCGGCCGGAACTACCTGGAAACCCTGCTCCAGCTGCGGATGGCCAACACGGTCAACGAGCAGATCATGGCCAAGGCGACGCGGTTGCGGCTGGAGCACTTCGAGGACGCCTCGACCTACGACCGCCTGCAGCGCGCCAACCGGGAGGCCGCGTACCGGCCGTACCAGATCTTCGCGCACCTGATCACCACCGTCTCCAGCGCGGTGTCGCTGGTCGCGGTCAGCGCGGTGCTGCTGTCGTGGAACGTCGGCGTCGCGGTCGCGATCCTGCTGGCGCCCCTGCCTTCCATGGTGAGCAGGGTGTTCTACAGCCGGGTCGGCTGGAAGATCGAGAACGAGCGCTCGGCCGACCGCCGCCGGGCGACCTACCTCCAGTTCCTGGTGACCAACGACCGCTCGTTCAAGGAGACCCACCTCTTCGGGCTGGGGCCGCTGTTCCTCGGCCGCTACCGGGACCTGATCGCGCGTTTCTACCGCGTTGACCGCGACCTGGAACGCAAGCAGGCACTGGTGTCCGGGGCGCTGGGCCTGATCAGCGTCTGCGCGGCGGTCGGCGCGGTGCTCTACGCGCTCCAGGTGACGATGGCCTCCGGGCAGGTCGGGCAGTTCGCCGGGTACCTGTCCGCGATCACGCTCGTGCAGACCACCGTGCAGGCGTTGTTCGGCGGCCTGGCCATGCTCTACGAGCACAACCTGTTCCTGGGCAACCTGTTCGGCTTCCTCGACATCGAGGAGGGCGGCCCGGCGAGCGGCAAGCGCCCGTTCCCGCCCGTCCTCAGCAGGGGCATCGAGTTCCGCGACGTCTCCTTCACCTACCCCGGCACGGACACGCCGGTGCTCTCCGGCCTCGACCTGGTGCTGCCCGCGGGCAAGTGCGTCGCGCTCGTCGGCCAGAACGGCGCGGGCAAGACCACCCTGGTCAAGCTGCTGGCCAGGTTCTACGAGCCGACCGGCGGGCAGATCCTCATCGACGGCGTGCCGCTGGCCGAGTACGACCTGGAGGACCTGCGCGCCAACATCGGCGTGATCTTCCAGGACTTCGTGCAGTACGAGGCGACCGCGCGGGAGAACATCGGCTTCGGCCGGGCGAGCGACCTCGACGACACCGCCGCCATCCGCGGTGCGGCAGGCCGGGCCGACGCACTGTCCTTTGTGGAGTGCCTGCCGAAGGGGCTGGACACCCAGCTTGGCCGGTGGTTCGCCGGCGGCAGCCAGCTCTCCGGCGGCCAGTGGCAGAAGGTCGCGCTGTCCAGGGCGTTCCTGCGGGACGCGCCGATCGTGGTGCTCGACGAGCCCACCGCGGCCATCGACGCCGCGGCCGAGGCGGAGATCTTCGCGCGGATGACCGAGATCGCCGGGCGCGCGACCACGTTGCTGATCGCGCACCGGTTCTCCACCGTCCGGGCGGCCGACCACATCGTCGTCATCGACCACGGCCGGGTGCTCGAAGAGGGCACGCACAGCGACCTGATGGCGGCCGATGGCGTCTACGCCAAGCTGTTCCGCCTCCAGGCCGCCGGTTACCTCGACGAGCCGGTCACTTCGTAGGGCGGCGCTGGGGCTCGCAGCACAACGGAGCGCACGGGGCGCCGTTCACCGTGCAACCACCGTGCGGCAGCGCGGAAAGCCTGCGCGGGACAACGCCTTCGGTGTGCTCGCGGATCAGTTCCACGACGAGTTCCGCGAAGCGCGGGTCCGGTCCGGCCGTCGCCGCGCGCGCCCAGGACATGCCCAGCTTCTCCGCGTGCTCGCGGGCTTCGGTGTCCAGGTCCCAGATCACTTCGAGGTGATCGCTGACGAAGCCGATCGGGCACGCCACCACGGCGCTGACGTTGTCCGCGTTGAGCGCGTCGAGGTGGTCGACGATGTCCGGCTCCAGCCACGGCACCTGCGGCGGGCCGGAGCGGGACTGCCAGACCACGTCGTAGTGTGGCATGTCGGCTTCGAGCGAGACCAGGCGCGATGCCTCGGCGATCTGCCGCGAGTAGCGGTGACCGCCCTCCGCGGGCGGGCCGGACGCGCGGTCGGCGCTCGTCGGCACGGAGTGCGCGGTGAAGACGAGGCGGGCGTTGGCGCGCTGGGCCTCCGGCAGTTCCGCGCGAGCGGCGAGGACCGCGTCCGTGCACGCCCCGATGAACAGCGGGTGGTCGTAGAAGTGGCGCAGCTTC
Organism: Allokutzneria albata; assembly: GCF_900103775.1. Lineage (GTDB taxonomy): Bacteria > Actinomycetota > Actinomycetes > Mycobacteriales > Pseudonocardiaceae > Allokutzneria > Allokutzneria albata. The sequence goes on from NZ_LT629701.1 coordinate 3,119,371, forward strand.
ACCAGTTCCGGCGCTGACTCGCCGACGGCGGCACGGGCGCGCTCGATGTCCTCGTCGTACTGGCGGCAGGCGGAGTAGCCGCCGTAGGCGCTGGTGGCGAAGACCAGGGCGCGCTTCACCCCGTCCTCGGCCATCTTCGCGACGGTGTCCTCCACCATCGGGTGCCAGTTCCGGTTGCCGAAGTAGACCGGCAGGTCCATGCCGCGGGCGTCCAGCTCGGCGCGCACCGCGTCGATGATCGCCAGGTTCAGCCGGTTGATCGGCGAGACGCCGCCGAAGTGCTGGTAGTGCTCCTCGACCGCGTCGAGGCGCTCCGGCGGGACACCCCGCCCGCGCACCACGTTCTCCAGGAACGGCCGGACTTCGTCCGGTCCCTCCGGCCCGCCGAAGGACAGCAGCAGCAACGCATCGAAGCTCACGCCACCATCCTGCCTTCCAGCGGCGCCCCCCGCTTGCGCAGGGTCCCCTCCCAGCCGGGGTTCCGCAGTCTTCAAGTCCCCCCGACCATCGCAAACCGCCCCCAACCCGGGAGGTTGGGGGCGGTCGCGGACAGCGGGAGCGGGGGTGCGGCGTACTTGAAGACCGGCGAACCCCACGCGGAGAGGGAGGTCAGTCCTTCGGCGTCGGCTCGAACGGCTCGACGCGGTCACCGATGGCGCTGAACCCGCCGTCGGCCCAGACCATCGTGCCCGTGGTCACCGGCATCCAGTCGGAGAGCATCACGCAGCAGGTCTTCGCGGCGCCGGTGCGGTCGGCCGGGTTCCAGCCCAGCGGCGACCGGGCGTTCCACTGGCTCTCCATCTCGCTGAAGTTCGGGATGGAGCGCGCCGCCGTGGTGCGCAGCGGACCCGCCGAGACCAGGTTCACCCTGATCCCGTGCAGCCTGCCCATCTCGCGGGCCAGGTAGCGGTTGATCGACTCCAGCGCCGCCTTGGCCGCGCCCATCCAGTTGTAGTTCTGCCAGGCGAACCGCGCGTCGAAGTCCAGGCCGACGATCGAGGCGCCCTCGCCCATCAGCGGCAGGCAGGCCTTGGTCAGCGAGGCGAAGGAGTACGCGGAGACGTGCATCGCGGTGGCGACGTCCTCCCACGGGGTCTCCAGGTAGTCGCCCATCATGCAGGACTGCGGCGCGAACCCGATGGAGTGCAGGACCCCGTCCAGTCCGTCGACGTGCTCGCGCACCCGGTCGGCCAGGCTGTCCAGGTGCTCCTGATTGGTCACGTCCAGTTCGAGCACCACCGGCGGCTCCGGCAGGCGCTTGGCGATGCGCTCCACCAGGCTCATCCGGCCGAATCCGGTGAGCACGACCGTGGCGCCCTGCTGCTGTGCGATCTTCGCGACGTCGAACGCGATCGAGGACTCCGTGATCACACCCGTGATCAGCAGTCGTTTACCGGCAAGCAGACCTGACACCTGTTTATCCTCCACTGTGGACGGTCGATCGCGGAACTCTAGTGGCCCATGCCCATGCCGCCGTCGACGGGCAGGACGGCGCCGGTGACGTAGGAGGCGGCGTCGGAGCCGAGGAACACCGCGGCGGCGGCGATCTCCTCGGGCTTGCCCGCGCGGCCCGCGGGCACCCGCGCCATCTCGGCGTCGAGCTTCTCCTTGAGGTGCGCGGTCATGTCGGTCTCGATGAAACCGGGCGCGATCACGTTGGCGGTGATGTTGCGCGAGCCCAGCTCCCTGGCCACCGAGCGGGCCATGCCGACCAGACCGGCCTTGCTGGCCGCGTAGTTGACCTGACCGGGGCCGCCGGAGAGACCGATCACCGAGGAGATGAAGATCATCCGGCCCCAGCGCTTGCGCAGCATGCCCATGGACGCGCGCTTGGCCACCCGGTACGCGGCGGTCAGGTTGGCGTCGATGACGCGGGTGAACTGCTCCTCGGTCATCCGCAGCAGCAGGGTGTCGTCGGTGATGCCCGCGTTGGAGACGAGGATCTCCACCGGACCGTGCTGCCGCTCGACCTCGGAGAAGGCCTCGTCCACCTGGGCGGCGTCGGTGACGTCGCAGCGCACCCCGAACAGCCCGTCCGGCGCGCCGGAGCCGCGGTGGGTCACCGCGACCTTGTCGCCCTGCTCGGCGAAGGCCCTGGCGATCGCCAGTCCGATCCCACGGTTACCACCAGTGACCAGTACGGACCGAGACACAGAGCACTCCCTAGACAGCCGTGGCGCGAACGGCGGTCAGGCTATCTGGTCAGCGTCAAACCCGAATACCCCGCCCCCGGCTCACCCGCCCGTTTCCGTCCAGCCGGGAGCCGAGGTCAACCCAGGGACAAACGGGGTCGCTTCCTCACATCTTCCTCACAGTGCAGCAATAGACTACCGCCCCAATAATCGATTATCAGGGGAGGAGTCACATGGACGGGAAGAAGATCGCCAGACGGACCCTGCTGGCCGGGGCGGCCTTCGGCGTGGGGCTGGCGGGCGGCTGCGACTACGAGCGGTGGCGCGCACTCGGCCCCGGCGGCATCCCGAACACGCCCGCGGGCTGGCTGCAGGTCAGCTGGCTGCGGATGCAGAAGAGCGAGACCGCCGACCCCGCCCCATTCCGCCCGCTGGTCGGGCAGCCCGGCGACGGGCGGTGGCTCAAGCCGATCCCGCGGCGGGAAGGGCCGCGCCCCAACGTCGGCGCGCACCCAGTGCCGCACCGGCAGACCGACCAGCCCGGATCGCTGCGCGGCCGGGTCGCCGCACTCGACCACTTCGACGCGCGCCGCCCGAGAACCCGGCCTCATCGAGTACCGCAAGAGCTTCTTCGAGAAGCACAGCGACGCCATCACCGTCGTCGACCTGAACCGCGCTCCCGAGGTCATCCGGGTGACCCAGGGGGAGGTGGCCCACATCCACCCCAGCGACGGCTCGATGCACATGATCTTCAGCCCGACCGACGCGATCACCGTGCTGGAGGCGGGCTGGGGCGAACGGCACCCGCTCGCGGGCAACTACCCGAACATGCCCGTGCCCTACGTGTTCGTCTACTCGCCGCGCACCGTCGAGCAGGCCGACGTCGTCCGGCAGCTGCTCGAAGCCGCGGCCGCCTACGCCACCGGCGCGCGCTAGTCCCCGGTCAGTCCCGCCGCGGTCAGGGTCAGGTGCTCACAGAGGGCCTGCCCTGCCGCGTCCGCGTCCCGCGCCAGCGCCAGTTCCTCCAGGCGGCGGTGCTCCGCGACGAGGTCCCGCAGCGGGTTCCGGTTGAGCGACCAGCGCCGGGCCAGCTCACTGGCCACCCACATCCGGTCGAAGGTGTCCAGCAGGACCGCGTTGCCGCAGCCCTCCAGCAACGCCCGGTGGAAGTCCCGGTGCGCCCGCGACCACGCTTCGCTGAAGTGCTCGCCCTCCTCCGGCACATGCATCGGCGTCCGCGACAGCCGGTGGTGCGCCGCCCGCACCCGCGCCTCCCAGTCCAGGTCCCCGCGCTCGATCGCCATCCGCAGCACCTCGGGCTCGATCGTCCTGCGGGCCTCGGCGATCTCCTGCCACCGCTGGTCGGAGAACTCCGGCACCGCGAACCCCCGGTTCGGCAGGCGGTCCGCGATCCCCTCCCCCACCGCGCGCACCAGCGCCTCGCGCACCACGACCAGGCTCACCCCGTGCTTCGTGGCCAGCTCCTGCGGCTTCAACGCCTGCCCCGGCGTGAACTCGCCGCGCATGATCGCGTCCCGCAGGTCCGCGAACACCTGCTCGGTGAGCATCCGCTTCGGCGCGTCGTTCAACCGCTGAGCCATACCAATGACTCTAGGCGTTTCCCGTGCTCACGAAGACGCTGACCCTCTTGCCGTCGCCCACCGCCCGCGCGACGTCGTCCAAGATCGCCAACGCCAGGTCGCGTTCATCACCCACCGCCGAGCTGTCCGGCCAGATGATCACGATCCGCTCGTGCTCCAGCAAGGTGATCCCCTCCCACAAGGAGTCGGCGAAGGCATCCCAACTCCGCCCGCCGACGATCGGAGGAACCAAGCGGATCACCCGGTCGACAGCCCGGAAGAACTCGTGCCTCCCCACGCCTTCCGCTCGTGGGACGACGTACACGGCGCAGCCCCGCCGCACCGCTTCGCCCGCCACCGCGTCCAGGCACTCGTTCGGGACGATCTTGACGCCGACGTCGAAGTTCACCGGCTCCGCGCCCACTCCCCGAGGCTCGCCAGGTCGACCGCCCACTCCGAGACCCGCCGCCCGTCCTCGCTGACCACGCTCCGAGGCCGCACAGCACACCAGGGCCGATGAGGATCAAAGGCGTTCTCGAGTTGGTCCAGCATGATCAGGGAGTTCTGCACGAACACCGCGTCGCCGTCGCGGAAGAGCGGCAAGCAGACGACGAAGTTGCCGTCGCTCGGGTCCACCATCGACGTGACCAGACACGAAACCGCGTGCTCAGCGGACTCGACCACGTCGACCGCGTCCGCCCAGCTCCGCCGGTAGTCGGACCGGTCCCAGTACGACAGATTGCTCCAGAAGATCTCGGAGAATTCTCCCAGCCGGATTCGCCCCAGCGCGAGGTTCTCACTGCTCGTGACGCCTTCGAAGCCGATGGAGAAGCTCATCGAGCCTCAATGACTCTCGCCGTTGCCACGACCTTGGGTCCTTCCATCACCAGCAGTTCGCCACCCACCACGAGGTGCGGAGCCGCGAGTTCCCGCACGAGGAAGTCGACCGCGCACAGACGACCGTCCTCCAGCCCGCCGAGGTCTTGCAGCAAGATGCTGAGATGGTCCGCGGTCCTCTGCCCGCCCTCGACGAAAACCGCGGTCGCCGCATACACGGGCGCGGTAGGAGGACCGGAGACGCGACCGCCTTCTTCAGCCGACTTCCACCGGACGAGCGCCCTCGCGAGGCATCGCACATCACGCATCTCCCTGCGCCATCCATCTCAGCCGATCCATCATCGCCTTCACCTGAGCTTTGTCCGCCCCCACGCGGGTCGAAAACTCCCAGTCTTCAAGGGCTTCCAACGTTTCGTTCATGCAGTTCACCAGGAGCGAGACATCGCTCGCGGTCAAACCGGGCGGAAAGTTCCTGCTCATTTCTCGCTCCCGTAGGGCATACCGGGAGATGATCCGGACCCTGTCCCGCCCGGTCGAAGCCTCCGTCAGGAACTCGCGAAGAAGGTCGAAGAGGGCATCGATCGCCAACCGCTCGTCTTCTTCACCAGCGTGAGGATCGATCGTGCGACCGAGTTCCTGCGACGCGACCTGAAGCACGAGGTGCGACCAGTGGGGGCCGACAGACCGCAGGTCACCGCGCAGGGCTAGCCACTCGGAAAAGCCGAGGAGGATTCCCCCTTGATTACCCAGGTCGCAACCGTCCACCAAGGTGACGTGCTGCCGATACGATCTCTCGGCCAGAAACATGCCTGGACGGGCACGCACACGGGCGAAAACTTCCCGAAATCGCATGCGAGCATGCGAACCAGAACCGGTGTGTACCACCGGTGCCCCCTATCCCCGTAACTCCGTGCGGCTCCCCACAGCACGCAGTCAGCAAAGCTGAGAGATAGTCGCGCCCGGTGCGCTTTTGCCGCAAGGGGCCAATGGGGCTACAACCGCATGGCGCTCCTCACGTAACGGAGGCGCGTTTCCGCGTGGCGCGCTGGGGTAGCCGGGTGGCTTACCGGCGAGAGGGGCACCCCGGTGTCGTCACTGACGTTCGTGGGCAACGCGACCACCGTGCTGCGTCTGGGCGGGTTCACGGTGCTCACCGACCCGAACTTCCTGCACCGCGGTCAGCGGGCCTACCTCGGCTACGGGCTGTCGTCGAAGCGCCTGGTCGATCCCGCGTTCCCGCCGTCGAGCCTGCCGAAGCTCGACGCGGTGCTGTTGTCGCACATGCACGGAGATCACTTCGACCGCGTCGCGCGGCGGGAACTTGACCGCGGGCTGCCGGTCTTCACAACGGGGCACGCGGCGCGGCGCCTCGACCGGTGGGGGTTCAGCGCCGCAGAGGGGCTCAAGCCTTGGGAAACAAGGGAAATCGAGCGCGGTGGTGAGCGGCTGCGGGTCACATCGGTGCCGGGAGCGCACGGGCCGAAGCTGGCCTCGGCACTGATGCCGCCGGTCATGGGCAGCGTCGTCGAACTGGAACGGGACGGCCGGACGGTGCTCCGGTTGTACATCACCGGTGACACGCTCTGCCGCCCGTGGCTGGCCGAGGTCGCCGAGCGCTTCCCCGGACTGGACGCGATGGTGATCCACCTCGGTGGCACGCGAGTGCTGGGCATGTTGCTGACCATGGACGGGAAGCAGGGAGCTGATCTCGTCCAGTTGGTGCGCCCGGGGTTGACCGTGCCGGTGCACTACGAGGAGTACGGGGTGATGAAGTCGCCGTTGCAGGACTTCGTCGACGAGGCGGTGGTGCGCGAGTTGCCCGGTACCCTGCGGCCGATCGAGCGCGGCAAGAGCATCGAGTTCACGCATCGCCCATGACCAGGCCCTCGATGGTGTGCTTCTGCACGAGCGGTTCGAGTTCGTCCACGACGCGGCAGCCCAGGTGCGCGCGCACGTCCTCCGGCAGTGCTTCGTAGTAGGCCCGGCTGACCACGAGGTCGTTGCGCGAGGTGTCAGCGCCGGACGCGACGAATCCGAGCACCAGGACGGGGCGCGCGGTGTCCGACCGATTGGCCGTGCCGCGGTGCAGCGTCAGCGCCGAGCGAGCCGAGACGTCACCGCGCTGCGGCAGTTTCCGCTCGGCGAGCGACTCCAGGCGGGGGTAGTCGGACTTCGGCGGGAACATGCCGTGGTCGAACGCGGCGCCGTCCTCCCACTGGGTTCCCGGGGCGATCTCGAACGGCCCCATCTCCTCGGTGGTGTCGACAGCGGTCACGTTGAAGGCGAGCGAGGTCAGCCGACCGCCCCGAGTGGTCTCGTCCGGAGCGGGGAAGTCGCGGTGCCACGGCTGGTTCACCGCCCCCGGCAACGGCACGTCGAAGCCCGCCTCGACGACCTGGTAGTCCGGGCCGAGCACGGCTTCGGCGACCGAACGCACCCAGGGATGCGTCACGAGGTCGACGAACCCGCGCAGCCGCTCGGGGTGGATCTCGACGTAGTACCGGTTGGGACCGCGACCGACCGCGCCGCCTTCGCGGGCACGCGCCTCGTCGAACAGGTCCTCGATGTCCTCGCGGAGCCGATCGGCCCATTCGGGCTCGAACGCTCCCCGCCGGGCCGTGATCCCGGCCGTGTACAGGGCTTCCGCTTCGGCGCTTCGCATGCCCAAAGGTATGCCCACCTCGCGACGAGGGCGAACATGCCGGACGATCGTCGGCGTGGACACGGAGGCGGTCATCACGGAGCTGTACGGCCTGAAGCCGGGCGAGTTCACCGCTGCCCGCAACGCCAGGGTCGCGGAGGCCAAGAAGGACGGGGACACCAAGGCGGCCGAGGCGATTTCCGCGTTGCGCAAGCCTTCCACGGCGGCGTGGTTGGTGAACCAGCTCGTCCGCGAGCACTCCGAGGAGATCGACGAACTGCTGCGACTCGGAGTGGAGCTGCGCGCGGCGCACACCACGCTCGACGGGGCGAAGCTGCGGGAGCTGGGCCAGCAGCGGCACCGGACGGTGCGCGGGCTGATCAAGCTCGCCGCGGGTATCCACTCGCTGAGCGCGGCTGTGGAGCGGGAGCTGGAGGAGACCCTGACGACCGCGCTCAGCGACCCGGACGCGGCGGCCGTGCTGGAGGCGGGGCGGCTGACCACGACGTTGCGGTTGGACGATCGGGCGAGCTGGCCCGAGGTGACCACCGCGCTACCGGTCAAGCGGGCGAAGCCGAAGTCGAAACCCAAGCCCGACAAGAAGGAGCTGGCCGAGGCCGAGGCCGCGTTCCGGAGCGCGCAGGACGAGTGCGCGCAGGCGCGGCGCGAGCTGGACGCCGCCCGGGAGCGGTTGGCCGCAGCCGAGGAACGCCTCGGCGAGGCACGCGGGAGGGTCGAGCGGCTGAAACGCGGCGATTAGGGGTACTCCACGCGGGAACGCGAAGGAGGACGTCATGCCGAGAGCGATCTGGTCGGGCACGGTGACCTTCGGACTGGTCAGCATCCCCGTGGGGCTCTACAGCGCGACCAGCGACCACACCGTGCACTTCCACCAGCTGGAGCGCGGAACGGCCGACCGCATCCGCAACCGCCGGGTCAACGAGCGCACCGGCGAGGAGGTCGACCGTTCAGACATCGTCAAGGGCTACGAGCTCGACGACGGGCAGTACGTGGTGGTCGAACCCGAGGAGCTGGCGGAGATCGCGCCGGGTCGCTCGCGCACGCTGGAGATCTCCACCTTCGTCTCGCTCGACGAGATCGACCCCGTGTACTTCGACCGGACCTACTGGGTCGCCCCGGCCAGCTCCGACTACGACCGGGTGTACCGGTTGCTGTGGCAGGCGATGGCCGAGACGGAGCGCGCGGGCATCGCCACGTTCGTCATGCACGGCAAGGAATACCTGACCGCGGTGCGCGCGGGTGAGCACGGACTGGTGTTGGAGACGATGTTCTTCGCCGACGAGATCCGCGACCCCGGTGAGCTGGAGTCCTTGCCGGGGAAGGCGACCGTGCGCGGCAAGGAACTCGACATGGCCACCAGCCTCATCGAGTCGATGAGCGGCCCGTGGAACCCCGAGGACTTCCGGGACACCTACACCGCGAAGGTGCAGAAACTGGTGCGGGACAAGAAGAAGGGCAAGGCGATCGTCGCCGAGGCCGAGCCCCCGGAGCCCACCGGTGTCGTCGACCTGATGGAGGCCCTGCGCCGCAGCGTCGAGAAAGCCCGCAAGGGCAAGACGAAACCGGATCTGTCGGAGCTGCGCAAGTCCGAACTCGACGCCATGGCGCGGGAACTGGACATCAAGGGCCGGTCCAAGCTCAGCCGGGCCGAGTTGGAGAAGGCGGTGCGCAAGGCCTCCTGACCGCTGCCGTCAGGGCCGGGGCACGTCCAGGATCGGGTGGACGGCGCGGCCCGCCATCGCGGTCTCGGGGTCGGCGAGCGCGCCCCCTCCGGCACGCCCTGCCACAGCTCGGTCTGCCGATTGAGGTACCAGCGGCCATCGCCCGCGCTCATGCCGCTCGGCGAACGGGGCGAGAAGCGCATGGACCGCTTCCTCGCGATCCCCCGCGACTGAGCCGGGATATCCCGAACGGCAGATGTGCCGACCGGGTTCCGCTGCGATCGTGGCGTCGCAGTCGTTTCCCAGGAGATCCGGATGACACGAACGAAACTGATAGCCGCCGCCCTCGGGGTGGCGGTGGTCGCGGTGACGATGACGGCCACGCAGCAGCTCGGCGCCGCCGAACGGACACCCTGGTCCACAGTGGACTGGAAGCCGTGCGATCGCGATCCGACGATGCAGTGCGCGCACTTCGTCGTCCCGGCCGACTGGCGCAGGACCGCCGGGCCGACGCTGCCGATCGAGGTCGTGAAGGTGCCCGCGCGCAAGCCGCAGCAGCGGGTCGGCTCGCTGATCTTCAACATCGGCTCCGGGCACAACACGAGCCTGCTGTTCGAGAAGGACATTCCCGAAGCCGCACCGGTGAGGTCGATGCTGGAGCAGCTCACCGAGCGCGTGGACGTGGTCGTGTTCGACCAGCGCGGACTCGGCCGTCCCGGCACGCCCACCTTCTCCAGCTGCCCCGAGCGACCCGCGCCGACCTCCGGGCTGATCCTCGCCCCCGACGAGGCCGGGTGGCGGGCGCACGCCGAGCGCAACGCCGCATACGACGCCAGTTGCCGCGAGGCTCTGGGCGCGTCGTACCTCGGGATGAACTCGTGGCAGATCGCCCACGACGTCGACGCCCTGCGGGCCGCGCTCGGCGAGGAGAAGCTCCGCTACGCGGGCAACTCCTACGGCACGGTCTACCCCCAGGCGTACGCGGAGCTGTTCCCGGATCGCGTCGACCGGATGTACCTCGACGGGGTCGCCGACCACACGCAACCGGTGTTCGAGGACTGGCTGCGCAACTACGCGGTGGCCATGGAACGGCAGTTCGACCGCTTCCGCGACTGGTGCGTGCAGCGCAAGGGCTGTCCCCTGCACGGCCAGGACGTCGCCCAGGTCTGGGACGACCTCGTGGCGAAGGCGAGCAAGAGCCCGCTGCCCGCCAACGGCGGCAAGACGGTCAGCCTGCCCCAGCTGCAGGCCGGTCTGATCCACGGCATGACCCCGCCGCTCTGGCCTGCGCTCGCCGACGGCATGGCCAAGGCGCGCAGGGGCGACGCGAGCTTCTTCCTGCCGCCCCCGCCGAGCGGGACCGGCCCCTGGGGTGTGATGTCCGCGTTGCTCTGCCACGACTTCATGCCGAAACAGCCCACCTACCAGGAATTCCTCGCCATCGAACAGCGGCTCAAGGCGGTCGCGCCGCGCATGGGCTGGCTCGAAGGGCGCTACGAGATGGGCAGGTGCCTCGGCATCCCCGGCGACCCCGCCGCGACCTACCCGCCGCACCGGCTGCAGGCGAAGGGCGTGCCACCGGTGCTCGTCGGCATCGGTGAGCTGGACCAGAACACCAACAACCTCGGCGCCGCCAACGTCGCCGGCCAGTTCCCAGGAGCGCGAGCGCTGTGGCACGGCGACGGCCACGCCGCTTACATCGCGGGCAACAAGTGCCTCCGGGAGCACGTCAACCGCTACCTCTTCGGCGGCCCGCTCCCGGCGGACGGCCTCCGCTGCCCCGCCGATCTGGTCACCAAGATCCCGGATCGCCCGACCGGCTGATCGAGGGGCGTTCGACCTGCGTTCGGACCACCGAGTTCGGCATGACGGAGCCGAACCCGGTGGTCGCGCGGCGCGGTCCGTGCTCTGGTCGGGGGCATGCGCCTCGTTCATCTCGCACTGACCGTCGTCGCGGCGGCCTTCGTCGTCGCGCCCACGCGGGCCGAAGCCGCCCCCGCCTACCTGTGTCCGCACTACAGCGAGCTCATCCCGGCGAACAAGTTCCCGCTGACCTGGAACCTCGGTTCCTCGAAGAACTACAAGGACGGCGCCCGCACGTGCAGCTGGCAGCACAAGGGGACCATCACCTACCGCTGCGAGGGCGTCCTCAACAGGACCACGGTGATCAACGTCGTCGGGGCCTTCGCTGGCCGCAACACGTTCGCGGCGGACTGCCGCGGGAAGGAGCACACGATCTCCAGCGGAGCCGCCTACAAGGGGTTGAGGGGTGCCGTGCACATCCACTGGCACACCGGCGGCGCCGGGCAGTACACCAAAGGCATGCTCCGGGTCGGTTCCTGAACCTGCTTCACTGGTCCTGTGACCTCTGTGCAGCACCTCACCGGGCAACTGCGGGAACTCGGTGTCCGAGAGGGTGACGTGCTGGTCGTGCACTCCTCGTTCCGCGCGATCCGACCGGTCGAGGGCGGACCGCTCGGCGTGATCACCGCGCTGCGCACGGCGCTCGGGAGTTCCGGGACGCTCGTCATGCCCTCGATGACCGGCGGCGAGAACCCCGAACCGTACGACCCGCGGCAGAGCCCGACCAGGGACATGGGTGTCGTCGCGGAGACGTTCTGGCGGCAGCCGGGCGTGCTCCGCGGCGACCACCCGACGTCGACGTTCGCCGCGGTCGGCCGGTACGCGCAGCGGATCGTCGCGCCGCAGCCGCTCTCCCCGCCGCACGGCGAGGACAGCCCGGTCGGGCGGGTCCACGAGCTGGGCGGTTCGGTGTTGCTGCTGGGCGTCGGCCACGACGCGAACACCACGATGCACCTCGCCGAGGACCTGGCCGGCGTGCCCTACCAGGCGCTGGACCGGGCCCTCGTCCGCGACGGCGACGAGGTGCGCGAGGTCCTCGTCACCGAGCCCGACCACTGCTGCCAGGGCTTTTCCGCCGCCGACGACTGGCTCCGGGAAGACGGGGCGCAGCGCGAGGGCCGTGTCGGCAACGCCGAGGCCCGGCTGTTCGCAGCCCGTGACCTCGTGCGCACCGTGGTCCCCCGGCTGACCGCCGATCCGCTGCGTTTCCTGTGCGCCGAGGGCTCCGGGTGCGAGGACTGCGACGACGCCCGGCGCTCCGCGCGACATCCCTAAGGAACGGTTAACTCTGGCTCGCTCGTCTTGCCCGGGCCCGGTCTGCGCCCTGACTGTGATCGCAGTCATGAGGAGGCCAGATGTCAGTTGACGTTCGCCCGTCGGCGCAGCCGGGCGACCCCCGCCACAGTGAGCGCCGGGTCGTCGGGAACGTGATCCGGGGTTCCATCGGAAACCTCGTCGAGTGGTACGACTGGTACGCCTACACAGCGTTCGCGATCTACTTCTCCGGCGCTTTCTTCCCCAAGGGCAACGCCACCGCCGAACTGCTGAACACCGCCGCCGTCTTCGCCGTCGGCTTCCTGATGCGGCCGCTCGGCGGGTGGATGCTCGGCCGCTACGCCGACCGCTACGGCAGGCGCGCCGCGCTGACCCTGTCGGTCACGTTGATGGCCGCGGGTTCGCTCATGATCGCGCTGACCCCGTCCTACGCGACGATCGGCGTGTTCGCCCCGATCCTGCTCGTCGCGGCCCGGCTGCTGCAGGGCCTGTCGGTGGGCGGCGAGTACGCCACGTCGGCCACGTACCTCTCCGAGGTGGCCTCGCCCGGCAAGCGCGGGTTCTACTCCAGCTTCCAGTACGTCACCCTGACCGCCGGGCAGCTGCTCGCGCTGGGCGTGCAGATCGTGCTGCAGCAGCTGCTGACCGAGCAGCAGATGTCCTCGTGGGGCTGGCGGATCGCCTTCGTCATCGGCGCGACCGGCGCCGTCGTGGTGATGTGGTTGCGGCGCAGCATGGAGGAGTCGGAAAGCTTCACCAAGGTCGCATCGGAGGAGAAGGGCAAGCCCGGCTCGCGCGGCACGCTGCGCGCCCTGCTGGCCCACCCCAAGGAGGTCGCCCTCGTCGTCGGCCTGACCCTCGGTGGCACCGTCGCGTTCTACACCTACACCACCTACCTCCAGAAGTTCATGATCAACACCGGCGGCATCTCCAAGCCCGACGCCGCGTGGATCAACTTCTTCGCCCTGTTGGTCTTCGTGATCCTGCAGCCGCTGGCCGGTCGCCTGTCCGACCGCGTGGGGCGCCGCCCGCTGCTGCTGTTCTTCGGCGTGACCGGCACCCTGTTCACCGTCCCGCTGATGACCGTGCTCGGCGGCACCAGCTCGCCCGTGGGCGCGTTCTTCCTGATGCTGGCCGGTCTGGTCATCGTCACCGGCTACACCTCGATCAACGCCATCGTGAAGGCCGAGCTGTTCCCCACCAACATCCGCGCGCTCGGCGTCGGCCTGCCGTACGCCCTGACGGTGGCGATCTTCGGCGGCACCGCCGAGCTGATCGCCTTCTGGCTCAAGGACATCGGCTACGAGTCGGCGTACTTCTACTACGTCTCCGGCTGCATCCTGGTGTCGTTGATCGTGTACGGCACCATGCGGGAGACCTCGAAGGACTCCCCGCTGGAGAAGTAACGCCTCCGTTCGGTTGTGCCCCTTGCGTTCCGGCGCAGGGGGCTACAACCGGAGCGGGAGTTCCACCCGGACGTTGCGCACCGGTTTCTGCTCCGGATCCACCCACCGGGGCGGGATGAAACTCGGTATCCCGTGCTCGAAGACGATCTCCCAATCTCCTTCGTGCACCACGTGATGGTGGTGCACACACAGCAGCACGAGGTTGGTCAGGTCGGTCGGCCCGCCGTCGATCCACTGCCATACATGGCGGGCCTCCGTCCACGCCGGAGGCCGATCACACCCCGGGAACGCACACCCCTTGTCCCGTATGGCAAGGGCCCGGCGCTGCGCAGGTGAAGCGAGGCGCCGTTCCCGCCCGTAGTCGAGAGGTTCGCTGTCGCCACCGAGGACGATCGGGATGACTCCGGCGTCGCAGGCCGCCTGGAAGCCCAGCCCACGCCAGCCCAGCCCACGCCAGGAGAACTACGCCCCACCCTCCCAAGCCCACCGCGCCGGTACGACTGGCCGAGACTGGTAAACGTTCACCCCGAGCTCCCCTCGAAGATGCACAGCGCTGGGAAACGGCTGTTCCTCGCTGGTGATCCGCGTAGACGTTGGTATGTAACGAATGGTCAGCCCGCACCTGCGCTTCGGCGAGGTGTTGGCGTTGCTGCCGTGCACGATGTGCGGGTGGTGCACCTCGACGTCGCCCGGCCGCAGCAGGAGGTCGACGGCCTGTGACTCGTCGACGTCGAGGGTGGTCTCCGCGCCGAGCACGTTGTCGACGTCGGCGCGCTCCCTGGTGGCACCGAGGTCCATCCGGTGGGAGCCGGGGATCACGCGCAGGCACCCGTTCTCCGGGGTGGACTCGTCGACGGCGAGCCACAGCGTGATCACGCGCATCGGGTCGAGCGGCCAGAACGCGCCGTCCTGGTGCCACAGCACGGGTTGTCCGGAGTACGGCGGTTTGCTGATGTAGTGCGAGGCGAACAGCGCGAGGTCGTCGCCGAGGAACGCCGAGGCGATGTCGAGCAGGCGGTCGTCGCTGACGAGACGGATCCAGAACGGGTCGGCCGCCACCAGTTCGTGGGACAACTGCTCGCCCCGGCGGCCGGGGTGTTCGCGGTGCAGCCACTCGACGTGGGACCGGACTTCAGCCATGAGTGAAGGGTCGAGGACGTCGCGGAAAACCGCGTACCCTTCGTCCTCATAGGACAGCACCTGGGCGGTGTAGGTCATGCCGACGATGCTGGCGAAGCCGCGCGCTTCCGTGTGTCACCAGTTGCGCGGGAATCCGACTTTTCTTGACCTCCCCCGATACTCGCTCGGCCGGACGCCGTGCACCATCGCGAAGCGCCGCGAGAAGTACGTGACACTGCTGTATCCGCACTTCAGAGCGATGACGGAAATCTGGGAGTCCGTCCCGGCCAGCAGTTGCCGGGCCAGCCGCATGCGACGTCTCTCGACCCACTGCGACGGTGTGCTCCCGAGGAACCGGCGCATGCTGCGGTCGAGGTGGCCGTGGCTGACGGCGGCGAGGTCGAGCAGCAGCGAGACGCCCTCGCTCCACCGGTCCTGGTTGCGGTCGAAGCCGGAGCACGCCTCGCGCAGCCAGTCCGGCAGCACGGTGGTGGCGGGGTGCCCGGCGAACAGCGGCAGCACCACCGCGGCGAAGCGCAGCAGGTCGAGTCCGGCCGGATCGCGCTCACCGGAGCGGACGAGGCCGGTGAACACCTCGGCCACCTCGGGCGAGCGGACGTGCACCTTGGCGCCGACCGAGCCGGACAGGCCGGACACGTCCAGCAGCGAACCCCAGGTCGCGACCGGGATGGCGATGTTGACGTAGCTCAGCGTGTCCTCTGTGTACACCGAGTGCGCCTCGCCGGGGTGCAGCAGGTAGAGGGTGTCGCGCACCATCCGCTCCGGCTGCTCGTCCAGCACGTGCACGCCGCCGTCGGCCAGCACGTACATCAACTCGACGAAGTCGTGGTGGGTGTGCCGCTCGACCCGGTGCCGGGGCATGTCGATCAACCGTGCGTGGTACGGGTCGCCGGGCGCGACGGTCGCGTATCTGATCGTCCACACGGCACTCACCTCGCCAGCCTAGAGCCGCACCTCGGGCAACGACTTGGTCACGGTGCCGCGGCACTCGCACGGGTGGGCGACGGACCACCTCGACGGTGCGGGCTGCCCCGGAACCGGTCGAGCGCGAGGAAACCGCAGGGCAGCGCGCCGCGTCAGACACGGTGCCCTTCTCGGGTGAGGTTGGGGCCTCCGTGCGCCGTCCGGGTGAACGCGGTACTAGCCTGCCCGCGGGCGGCTTGTTCCGACACGCCGGGTGAGCTGTGCGGACGGGGCGCTAACCTGCCTCATCGCAGTGAGCAACGACATGAGTCGAGCTGGGGGATAGATGCGACACCTGCGTACCGCGATCGCGGTACTGGCCGCGATCACCGCGCTGGGCGCGTGCACGGTGGCCCATCCGGGCACACCGAAAGCCGGTCCGTCGACGCGCAACATCGAGGACGAGCTCGGCAACACCAAGCAGAGCGACCTCCGCAAGGTCTTCACCAGTAGCCCGCAGCAGGTCAACGACTACTGGAACAGCGACCGGATGAAGAACGCCAAGCCGCGCGACACGCAGCCCGGCTCGGCCACCGACGTGCCCAAGGACGAACCCGTCGGCGTGGTCATCCACCCGACGTCGGGACCGGTTCGCAGCCCCAAGCCGCAGCCGGCGGACAACAGCGGAGCCGTCTGGTCACGCGCGGGGCTCAGCGCCAGCACGAACGGCCGGCTGTACACGTCCTACGGCAACCAGAACTTCGTCTGCTCCGCGCAGGTGGTCAACTCGACTTCCGGGACGATCGTCGCCACCGCGGCCCACTGCATCTGGGACACCCAGGACGGCAAGGAGTGGGCGGACAACGTCATGTTCATCCCCGGTGACACCAACGGCTCGTCACCGTACGGCCGGTGGACCGCGGAGATGATCTACGCGCCCACCCAGTTCACCACCGGCGCCAGGTCCGGCGCGGGCGGGACGAGCGGCTCGGGCTGGTCGTACGACTCCGCCTTCCTGCGGATGCGTCCTCTCGGCGGCAGGACCATCAAGGACGCCGTGGGTGGCCAGGGCATCGCCTTCGACGCTAAAGCCGACAGCATCCGCACCATCGGTTACCCGAGCGCGCCGCCCTTCGACGGCACGACGATGCGCTCGTGCTCCTCGCCGACCTACACCGAGAACAGTCGCGTGACCAACACGATCTCCATCCCCTGCAGGATGACTCCCGGGTGCTCGGGCGGTGGCTGGTTCACCCACTTCGACGACTCCACCGGGGCCGGGTACATGATCTCGTCGCACTCCACCGGCAACGGCAGCACGTCCAACGGGTCGCTCATGGGGAAGATCGCCTACGACCTGTACAAGCGCGCCGACTCGGGGGCATGACGATGACCAACAACCGCTACCTCAGGCTGATCGCGCTGGCGGCGGGGCTGACCGTGCTCGCGGGCTGCGGGGCGAAGCCGAACCCGACCGCGCGGGCCGACGACGCCGAGGTCACCGCCTACAACGCGGCGCGCTTCGACGAGGCCTACGCCAAGCTCAACGAGCAGTTCACCAAGCCGAGGGACCAGAAGTCGACGGTCTCCACGCTGGCCTCCTTCGGTGGGAAGTCGGCGCAGAAGGAGATCGACGTCCTCTGGTACCAGGCCGCGGACAAGGGCAAGCCGGAGCCGCCCGCGATCTCCACCAAGTCCCGCACCAGGAAGGGTGCCGACGACAACTACGACGTCTACCACCCCAGCGGCTCGGAGCGGGACTACGCGCTGCTGGGCACGCGGTTCAAGGACCTCGCGCCGACGCCGTGGGTGTCCTACCCGACGTTCACCCCGAAGAACGGGTTCAACGTCTGCCTGGTCACCGGCATCCAGACCGTCTGCGCCATGCAGGACGCGATCAAGCTGACGCAGAAGAACGCGCAGAACGTGTTCAAGCGGGTCAAGGAGCAGCCCGACGGCGGCATGGTGCTGGAGACCGCCGTGACGCTCAAGGGGTTCATCGACGGCCGGGTGATGTTCTTCCCCGAGGAGATCCGCAAGCAGTTCCCGCAGTCGCTGCTGGACTCCTTCATCCCCACCAACATCTCCGTGGCGCCCAACGGTGACTTCAAGTCGATCACCATGAACGGGGTCCTGGAGAAGGAGGGCAAGAAGCTGGACATCGTCGTCGCCTACGACGTCACCGGCAAGGCCACGGCGAAGGACTTCCCCCCGGCCCCTTCGGACTTCGACGTCACCGCGCTCGGTTCCGAGGCCGCGCGCAAGGAGTTCCTGGACAAGGTCGCCTCGCGGTGACCGGCGCCAGCACTCACCGTCCGGCAGACCAGCAGCACCGAGTTGACGAGGTAGCGCAGCGATGACCACTCCACAGGGCCCCTACCCGCCCCAGCAGCCCGGCCAGTTCCCGCGTCAGGGCCCGCCCACCGGCCCGCAGCCGGGCTTCGGCCCCGGCCCCGGTGGCCCGCGTCCGCCGCAGGGCCCGCCGCCCGGCCAGTTCCCGCAGCAGCACCCCGGCCACCCGGGTCAGCCCGGCGGGGGCTGGGGCGGTGCGAGCCAGGCGCCCGCGCCCGCCAAGGAGAAGAAGAGCAAGAAGGGCATGTTCATCGGCATCGGCGCCGTCGTCGTGCTGGCCGGTGCCGCCGTGGCGCTGTACTTCATGGGCTTCTTCACCACCAACGTCTTCGACGACAACGCGCTGAAGAACGGCGTGAAGGGCGTGCTGACCAAGGACTTCGGCGTGGCCGAGGCCAAGATCGGCGCGATCGACTGCGGCACGCGGAACAAGATCGCCGCGGGCTCGCAGTTCCAGTGCAAGGTGACCATCGACGGCAAGCAGAAGATCTCCACCATCAAGGTGGACAACGATCAGGGCCTGTACACCGTCGGACAGCCCAAGTAAGCAGGCGGGACGGCCGTGCGCGTGTTGCTGGTCGAGGACGACGACGGGGTCGCCGAGGCCCTGTTGGAGGTCCTGAGCGCGCACGGCCACACGCCCACCCGGGTCGCCCGGGGCTCCGACGCGCTGATCGCGCACCGCGGCGCGGACGTGGTGCTGCTGGACCTCGGGCTGCCGGACGGCGACGGCATGGACGTGCTGCGCAAGCTGCGCCAGGTCGCCGACACCCCGGTCGTCGTCCTCACCGCGCGCGGTGACGAGCGCTCCGTGGTCCGCGGGCTGCGGCTGGGTGCGGACGACTACCTGGTCAAGCCGGTGCGGCTGGCGGAACTGCTGGCCAGGATGGACGTGGTCACGCGGAGAGCCGCCGCCGCGCGCGGTGCCGCGCAGGACGACGTGGTCCGCGTGTCCGATGTGGACATCGATGTGCGGGCGCGTTCGGTGACCGTCGGCGGTGAGCCGGTTTCCTTGACCGCCAAGGAGTTCGACCTGCTCGCCGTGCTCGCCGCCCGCGCGGGCACCGCGGTGAGCCGCCAGCAGCTGATGGACGAGGTCTGGGGTGACGCGTTCGTCGCGGTGTCCCGCTCGCTGGACGTGCACATGACCCAGTTGCGGGCCAAACTCGGCAGGCCCGGCCTGCTCACCACGATCCGCGGGTTCGGCTACCGCTTGGAGGCGTAGCCGGTGCGCACCCGCCTGCTCCTGGTGCTGCTGGGGTTCTCGGTCGCGGTGGTGGCGGCCTTCGCGGTCCCGTTGCTGCTCAGCACGTCGGCTGAGCGCACCCAACGACTCGTGTTCGACCGCACCGCCGACCTCGACCGGTTCGCCACGCTGACCGAGCAGGCCGACGGTTCGGGCGACACCGGCCAACTCCTGGCGGAGGCGAGTCGCTACATCGAGTTGTACGGCGAGGGGCTGCTCGTGGTCGACGGCAGGGGTCGTCTCGTCGTGCAGGCGGGGATGTCCCTGCAGGACACCGGAGTGCGCGCGCTGGTGGACGCGGCGCTGCGCAACCAGCGGTGGCGCGGCACTCCCGACCTGCGCCCGTGGTCCCGTGAACCGCTGTTGTTGGCGCGCCCGGCAGGTACCGGGACGCGGGTGACCGGAGCGGTGGTGCTGCGGGCTTCCGTCACCTCCGCCGCCAACGACGTGGCCCAGCGCTGGGCGGTCGTCCTGGCCGGCGCGGTGGCCGCGACAGTGGCTTTCGGCGCGCTGGCATCGGGATTGGCGCGCTGGGTGCTGCGCCCGTTGCGGGAACTGGAGCGCGGCGTGCACGCGGTCGCATCCGGCGAGCCCAGGGCGCACGTGGAGGTGCGCGGGCCGGCCGAGCTGCGCTCACTGGCAGGCTCGTTCAACCGGATGTCCGACGCGGTGACGGATTCCCTTGAGCGGCAACGCAGGCTGGTCGCGGAGGCATCGCACCAGCTGCGCAACCCGATGGCGGCGCTGCGGCTGCGGGTGGACGGTCTCGAAGGCGCGCTGAATCCGGGCGCCGAGCGCGCGTACCAGTCGGTCGTCGGCGAGGTCGAGCGTTTGGAGTCCCTTTTGGACAGTCTGCTCGCCTTGGCGGGCGCGGAGAACAAGGCCGCGACCATTGCCATGTCCACGGAGGACGCTCCGAGCTGCGATGTCGCGCTCGTCGTCGCCGATCGGCTCGACGCCTGGCACGCTGCCGCGGAGCACGCCGGGGTCAGCCTGGCGGCTCCGGAACCGGAGGAGCAGCCGCTCCTGGCGGGGTGCGAGGAGGGCGAACTGGCCCAGGTGCTCGACGTGCTGCTGGACAACGCGATCAAGTACGCGGGCGAGGGCAGCACGGTGCGCGTGCGGCACGCCCGCTCCGGCTCGGCGGTGCACCTGGAGGTCCGCGACGACGGCCCCGGGCTGACCGATGAGGAGATCTCCCTCGCAACAGAACGGTTCTGGCGCTCCACGCGACACCAGAGCAGCCGCGGCACCGGTCTGGGCCTGGCGATCGCGGACCAGCTCGCCCGCGCGCGCGACGGCGAGCTGACCGTCACACGCGCCACGCCCACCGGGCTCTGCGTCCGGCTGGAGCTGCCGGGGGTTCCGGAATGACGCGCGTGAGCAGGCGAGGGCTGATGCTCGGCGGGCTGGTCGGCGCGCTCGGGGTGGCCTGCACCGACTCCGGCTACCGGGGTGCCGCGCGGGACCTGAAGATCGCCGCGGGCGAGCCGGGCGGGCCGTACCTGGCGTTCGCGGAGCGGCTGGCCGAGCAGATCCGGGAAGCGCAGCCGCTGCTGCGGGCCGAAGCCCTGACCACACAGGCCAGCGTGGCCAACATCGAGTTGCTCTCTGCGTCGATGCTCGACCCCGCAACCGGGTCTTCGGTACGCGGTGCCGACCTCGCGCTCACCCATGCCGATGCCGCCGAGGCCGCTGCCACCGGGCGGCCGCCGTTCAGCTTCGCGACACAGCTGCGGGCGCTCGGCCGGATCTACGAGAACTACCTCCAGGTCGTGGTGCGCGCCGACTCCCCCGTCCACCGGGTCGCGGACCTCAAGGGGCGCAACGTGTCCATGGGTGCGCCTGGCTCGGGCGCCTCGCTGCTGGCGACCAGGCTCGCGGCCGTCGCGGAGCTGACCGACCTGCGGAGGCGGCAGCTGCGGCTGGCCGAGGCGCTGACCGCTCTCGAACGGCGCGAGGTCGACGCGCTGGTCTGGTCCGGCGGGGTGCCCACGCCCGCGATCGCCGAGTTGGACGAGCGCGTGGGCGTGCGACTGCTGCCCCTCGACGACGTCTACCCGAAGCTGCGCGCCGCGCACGGCCCGGTCTACGAGCAGGTCTCCGTGCCCGCCGGTGGCTACAAGTCCGTGCGGTCGCTGCCCACCGTCGGCGTGGCGAACCTCGTCGTGTGCCTGCCCGACCTGCCGGACGACATCGCCGCCGAGGTCACCACCGTGCTCGCCGAACGGGCCGATCGCCTTGTGCCCCAAGAGGCCCTGGGCGCGCAGTTCCTCGACGTGCGCGCGCTGATCGCGACGGCGGGCATCCCGTTGCACCCGGGAGCCGCCGCCGTCTACCGCGAACTACATGGATAGCGGTACTGCGTCAACGATTTCTGGCCAGCTCGTAGGCGGCCGATCCGATCAGTTCGAGGGAGACCTGAAGGCGCTCGCTGCTGACGTTCGCGGCGATCGTGTCCTCGGGCGTGTGGTAGGTCGGCTCCAGCAGCGCCGGGCCGGTCTCGCCGCGCCAGCTGAAGTTCGCCGAGGCGATCCCCCGCTCGTGGAACGGCACGTGGTCACTAGAACCGCGCGCCACCGGGCCCTTCGTCCTGGGCTGGTAGCCGAGCCGCTGTGCGGCGCCCGCCACCGCGCTGGTGGTGTTGTTGTTGCCGCCGTCGACAGACAGCAGCCAGTACACGACGGCCGGGTCCCAGCTCGTGGCGACCATGTCGTTCTGGAAGCAGCCCGTGATGCGCTTGGCCTCGGCGTCGGAGAGCTGCTTGACGTAGTGCCGCGAGCCGATCAGGCCCTGCTCCTCCGAACCCCACAGCGCGAACCGGACCGCCTGCTGCGTCGGCAGGTGGCGCAGCACCCTGGCGAGCTCCAGGCAGAGCGCGGTCCCGCTGCCGTCGTCGTTGGCGCCGGGCGAGCCGGGCACGCTGTCGTAGTGGGCGCTGATCATCACGACCTTGCCCTCCGGGTTCGGCAGGGTCGCCGGGCGCTCCGCGAGCACGTTGTAGGAGGTCAGGTTCTTGTGGTGGGTCGCGGTCAGGCTCAGCCGCACCGGGCCCGCCGCCAACCGCTGTCCCAGCCGCTCGCCCTGGATCTGCGCGAGGCCCAGCACCGGCACGGGCAGCGGCGCGGGCAGGGTGGGGGTGAACGCGCCGAGCTTGCGCTCAGGTGTGCCCTTGCGGGCCAGCAGGACGGCGATGGCGCCCGCCTCCACCGCGAGCTGGGGCACGGTGCTGTTGGTCTGCGAGTCCGGCACGAAGGCGATCTGGCCGCGCACGTGCGCCAGCTCCTCCGGGGTGCCCTTGCCGATGTCGACCACCGCGCCGGAGACCGTCACGTCGAGCTTGCCCTGGGGCGAGGCACCGGTCTGCCACTTCGGCCCGCGGTCGCCGACCACGGAGATGTCGGCGAGGTACTTGTCGGCGACCGGGAACGGCTGCAGCGTCACGTCGTAGCGGAGCCTGCGCAGCACGCCTGCGACGTAGTCGGCCGCCCGACGCTCGGACGGGGTGCCACCGATGCGCGGGCCGATCTCGTTGCTGAGCACTTCGAGGTGTTCCAGGGCGCGCCGGGCGCTGGCCCTGGCCACGACGGCGCGGTCCCCGATCGCCAGTGACGGCGGCAGCTGGGCACCGGGGCGCTGGCGGGTGACGGCGGCGGCGGTCCCCGGCAACAGCC
Source organism: Allokutzneria albata (assembly GCF_900103775.1). Taxonomy (GTDB): domain Bacteria; phylum Actinomycetota; class Actinomycetes; order Mycobacteriales; family Pseudonocardiaceae; genus Allokutzneria; species Allokutzneria albata. The sequence goes on from NZ_LT629701.1 coordinate 3,142,102, forward strand.
CCACGGTGGCGAACCCGGCTAACGCTGCGGCACTCGCGAGAAGGTCACGGCGGCGCACGGCCATGGTGGACGTCCTTTCCCCAGACCAGCCCCGGGACAGGGCCGGTTCCCGTGACCGTATGTTCCGGATTCGGCCCTGCCAACGGCCTTTTGCAGCAGCGCGCGACCGCACGCCAGCGCTGCTCCGAACGGAGCCGCCTGCTGCTGGGCCGGAACCATGTTGTCCAGGCAGCAGCCCTCCGGCGGAAGGCTCTACCATCGGGTCACTCAGCCACCGAGTGAACGAAGGCGAGCATGGCCACCCCCATTCGAGCCCCGTCCCTGCCTTTCGCGCTGGCCGGGTTCGGCACCGCGGTCGGGATCGTCGCGGTGATCGGAGCCTCCTTCGGCAGTGGCGCGAAGGAGACCTACGCCGTGCTGCGCCTGCCGGACTGGGCCCCGCCCGTGTGGTCGTTCGGTCCTGTGTGGACGGTCATGTACGTGCTGATCGCCCTCTCCGGCTGGCTGTACTGGCGGGCGGGCGGCTCCAAGGCCGCCGTCGCCGTCTACGGCGTCGGCCTCGTGCTCAACGCGCTGTGGGTCCCGCTGTTCTTCGACATCGGGACGGGTGACTACGCGCTGCTGGACCTCCTGGCGCTGGACCTGGTCGTGCTCGTGACCGCCTGGCTGTTCTTCCTCCGCTCGCGCCTCGCAGCGCTCTTCCAGGTCATCTACCTGCTGTGGCTGATCTACACCACCGCGCTCAACCTCGCCGTCATCATCCTCAACTGACCGCGTGCGGCCGGCGACCGCCCCCGCAGCTGTTCGGGTGAGGGCGAATGCCCACCGTGGTTGTTCACCTCGTGTTCGGTGTGGGCGCTTATCGTGCGCGCCATGAAGAGCCTGTTGTCGCGGCGCACGGTGCTCGGCGGCGCCCTCGCGGTCGCCCTGGGAGGTGGGTCGGCGCGAGGTCGCCGGATCCTGGTCGCCACCAACGAGCCCTGGGCGACCTACCACGTCAAGCCCTTGCTGGCGGAGGCGGCGCGGCACGGGTGGCGGCTGACGCAGCTGGTGCCGGACTACGCGAAGGTCACTCCCGGCGACCCAGTGCCGGTGGCGACGCCGGCGGACGCGCCCCGTGCCGATCTGCTCGTCGTCACGGGGGCCGGGGATTGGCCGGCGGACTGTGTCGCGCGGTTCCGCAGGACGCGGGTGGCCGCGCGCGCGCTCGCCTACCAGGTGCCGGTGGAGGCGCCGCGGGCCAAGGAGATCCGTCCCCGGCTGCGGGTGATCACGGCGTCCTCGCCCGCCGAGGCGCGGGCGTTCGGCGCGTACCTGGGCACGAAGCGGCGCATCGAGGTCGTGGGCTCGCCGCAGACCGACGACCTCCCGCAGCGCGTTCCGGAGAAGGACCTCGTGCTGGTCCTCACCAGCGTCACGCACCCGGACGGCACGGGCAGCGCGGCACCCGGAACGGAGCTCCTGCTCGCCGCGACCGAACGGCTCGCCGCGGCGGGCAAGCGCGTCCTGGTCGGCCTGCACCCGCGTGAAAACCGGCGGCTCTGGGAGAAGTACGAGATCAGCTCGGTCAGCTCGCTCGCGGCCTCGGCCAGGGCGGAGGCCGCGATCGGCATCCCCGGCACGGTGTTCCCGTTGATCGCGGCGGTCGGTACGCCGCTCGTGGGCTGCACCGACCCCGCGCTCAGCGTGCCGGACTACCTGCGGGCGGTCTGCTCCTCCACGATCGCCGACGCGGGCCAGGCCGTGGCCGCGATCGTGAGCGCGCGCCTGCCCGATGCGGCGACGCTGGCGGACGCCGTCGGACCGATCGGCGGGTCGGCGCGGCGGTTGCTCACCGAGTGGGACTGAACTCGGCTTCGAGCAGGCCGTCGAGGATGCCGGTCGCGTCGGACCAGTCCCCGTTGATGTTGGCGCTGACCAGGTGCGAGCCGTCCCGGGAGCCGAAGGTGTACGTCCAGGACCCGAAGATCGCGCCCGCCATGCCCCACACCGCCACCCCGGACGGCAGCCGCAGCTCGACCAGGCCGAGGCCGTAGGCGGTGCCGTCGATCCAGTCCTTCGTCGGCACCGTCGAGGTCATCTCCCGCATCAGCCCGGGCGGGAGCAGCCGCCCGCCGAGCAGATCGCCGAAGAACCTGTTCAGCTCGCCCGCCGTGGAGATCATGGCTCCCGCGGCCCAGAACGGGCTGGGGTCCAGCTCGGTCACGTCGTGGATCGGAGCGTTCGGGTCGGGGTCGTAGAGCTTGGTGTAGTGCCGCGAGTGCGGCCCGCGGATCGCCTCGTCCTCCGGCAGGTAGGTCCCGGGCAGGCCGAAACGCCCGGCGATCTCCTCCGCCAGCCGCGCGCCGGTGACCCGCTCGACGACCATCCCGGCGAGCACGTAGTTCGTGTTCGAGTAGCCCCAGCTCGTGCCGGGCGCGAAGTCGGCGGGACGCGACATCGCGATCTTCACCAGCATGTCGGGCGTGTAGTGCTCGTGCTGCCCGAGAGCGGCATGGTCGTCGGTGTAGCTGAAGATCCCGCTGGTGTTGTTGAGCAACTGCCGCACGGAGGTCCACTCCCCCACGCCAGGCACCCATCGCTCGACGGCGTCGTCGAGGCACAGCCGTCCCTCTGCGACGAGTTGCAGGAGCACCGTCGCCACGAAGGTCTTGGTGGTGCTGCCGATGCGGAACCGGTGCTCGGGCAGGCGCGGGGCTCCTGTGGCGGTGTCGGCCACCCCTGCCGTGCCGAACCACCGCCGGTCGCCGTCGTGCACCTCGGCGAGGATTCCGGGCACGCCGCCCTCGGTCACGGCCCGGTCGAGTACTTCCTGGATCGTGGTCACAGCGCACGAAACTACGTTGCGTTTCGTACTCTTTCAACTAATCATTGCAATGACTGGGCGCGAACGCTACAGGGGAAGCGCGCGCTCGTTCACGACGTGCTTCATCACCAGGGTCGAGCTGAGCCGCTGCACCCCGGGCAGCGTCGCCAGCTTCTCGTCGTAGAGCCGCTGGAACGCCTCAAGGTCCGCGGTGGCGATGCGCAGCAGGTAGTCGGGGTCGCCGAAGAGCCGCTGCGCCTGCAGCACGTGCGGGATGTCCACGAGCGCCTGCTCGAACGCGGCGACGGTGTCGCGGTCCTCCTGGCGCATGGTGACGAACACGAGCGCCTGGAACGCCAGCCCGACCACCCCGGCGTCCAGGATCGCCCGGTACCCGCGGATCGCCCCGCTCCGCTCCAGCTCGCGGAGCCTGCGGTGGCACGGCGACAGGCTGAGCCGCACCCGCGCGGCCAGCTCCGTGACCGTCAGCCGCCCGTTGTCCTGCAGCTCAGCAAGAATCTTCCTGTCAACGTCGTCCATGGGGAAGATTCTTCCACCACAGCACTGATCAGCGACAATAGTTGGAAACACCTTTGGGCGGCGCCGACTTAATCTCCTCCCATGGCCATCAGCTCCGTCACCGCGTTCTGGGCGGTGTCCGTCCTGCTCGTCCTCGTGCCGGGGGCGGACTGGGCGTACACGATCTCCGCCGGGCTCCAGGACCGCTCGGTGGTGCCAGCGGTGGGCGGGCTGCTCCTCGGCTACGTCGGGCTCACCGCGGTGGTCGCGGCCGGGGTCGCCGCGATCGTGGCGAGCACCCCGTTCGTGCTCACGGCACTGACCTCCGTGGGCGCGCTGTACCTGGTGTGGATCGGCGTGACGACGCTCGCCCGCCCAGCCGTTCCCGGCGCCGACGTGGACCCGGCGGGCGGGGCGACGTGGCTGACGCGGGTGCTCAAGGGCGCGGGGATCAGCGGGCTCAACCCGAAGGCGCTGCTGCTCTTCCTCGCCCTGCTGCCGCAGTTCACCAACCCGGCGTGGGGCTGGCCGCTCGCGGCGCAGATCGGCACCCTCGGCGTGGTGCACACCCTGACCTGTGCCGCGGTCTACCTGTGCGTCGGAGTGCTGGCCCGTGCGGTCCTGCGGGCGAGGCCGGCCGCCGCGCGCGTGGTCAGCCGGATCTCCGGCGCGGCCATGGTGCTGATCGGTGTGCTGCTGCTGGTGAACCAGTAGTTTCGGGCCGTGGCCGAGTTCGAGGAGCTGGTCGAGCCCTATCGGGCCGAGCTGCGCGCGCACTGCTACCGCATGCTGGGCTCGCTGCACGACGCCGAGGACGCGCTGCAGGAGGCGTTGGTCCGCGCGTGGCGGTCGCTGGACCGCTTCGACGACCGCGGTTCGGCCCGGGCGTGGCTGTACAAGATCGCCACCAATCGGTGCCTGACCTTGATCGAGGGACGCGCGCGGCGTGAGGTCCCCGCCGAGTCGATCGCGCCCTTCCCGGACGATCTACTTTCACCGGAGAACCTTTACGCCGCAAGGGAAAGCGTGGAACTCGCCTTCGTTGTGGCGCTCCAGCACCTGGGCGGGCGCCAGCGGGCCGTTCTCCTCCTGCGGGAAGTCCTCGGTTTCTCCGCGCGCGAAGTCGCCGAGCTGCTGGACACGACCGTCGCGTCCGTCAACAGCGCGTTGCAACGCGCTCGGGCAGTCCTCGGCACGCGGCGCGCGGAGATGAGCCAGCAGGCGACGTTGCGTTCCCTCGGCGAGGACCGCGTCCGCGAGCTGGGCGAGAAGTACTTGGCAGCTTGGGAAAACGGCGATGTCGCGGCGATCGTGGAGTTGCTGACCGAGGACGCCGAGTACTCCATGCCTCCGCTGCCGGAGTGGTTCGAGGGGCACGCCGCCATCACGGACTTCCTCCGCGACGGTCCGCTGACTCACCGCTGGCGTTTCCTTCCCGCGCGGGCCAACGGGCAGATCGCGTTCGGCACCCACATGTGGGACGGAGCGGTCTACGTGCCCATGGGGCTCGACCTGCTGACCGTGCGCGGCGACCGGATCGCCGCGGTCGTCTCGTTCCTCGACGCGGACTTCAGCCTGTTCGGCCTGCCTCCGGAACTTTCTCGCTGAGTTCCGATGAGTTCGGCCGCGTTCGCGGGTTGTAGGGGTGACAGCAACCGACGAACGGAGTGCGATGAGTACTGACGAGCAGCAGATCCGGAACCTGATCGAGCGGTGGGCCGCAGCCGTGCACGCGGGCGACCTTGACCGAGTCCTCGCCGATCACACCGACGACATCGTGATGTTCGACGTTCCGCCGCCCCATGACGGAGTCATCGGCATCGACGCGTACCGCGCGACGTGGCCGCCCTTCTTCCAATGGCAGGCGCAGGGGGCGTCGTTCGAGATCGTCTCCCTCGACGTCACCGCCGGAACGGACGTCGCGTTCGCCCACGCGCTGCTGCGGTGCGGCACGCCGGACGAACTCGCCGCACAGCCGGAGAACAGGCTCCGGCTCACTCTGGGGCTGCGCAAGGAGCAGGACCGGTGGGTGGTGGCTCATGAACACCACTCGTTCCCGCACACCACGTAGGCGGGTGCCCGGTGTGCTGCCGGTACTGGCGGCTGAAGTAGGCGAGGTCGGCGTAGCCCAGCGCGCTGGCGACCTGCGTCACTGACATCCCGGTCTCGCTCAGCAGGTGGTGCGCGCGCTCGATCCTGGCGTTGATCTGGAAGCGGGTCGGCGTGAGCCCGGTGTGCGCGATGAACCTGCGGGTGAACTGGGCCCGGGAAAGGGCGGCCCGCGCGGCGAGTTCGGTCACCGACCACCGCCTGCGCGGGTCCTGCCGGATGGTCTCGGTGATCTCGTCGAGCACGCGGTCCACCTTCTCGCGCGGCGGCGCGGTCAGCTCGGCGTGCACCAGCGCGACGAGTTGTTCCAAGCACAGCAAGGTCTGTCGCGTGCCGAGCGCGTCGCCGCGCTGGTGACTGCGGTCAGCGAGCCGGGCCAGCGAGGTGAGCAGGGACAGGTCGCCCAGCTGCACCCACCGCGGATCGGTGGCGATGTCCTCCGCAGTGTCGAAGTGCATGCCGAAGACGAGCAACCGGCGCCCGGGGTTGTGCCCGGCGATCGGCGCGTCGCCGGGCCGGAAAACCGCGCAGAAGCCCGGCTCCAGCTCGCTGCACCGATCGCCGAGGCTCATGTGCCCCCGGCCGTCGAGCACGCACCACAGCAGGTGGTCGCCGAGCGGGCGTGAGTGCCACGACCAGGACGGCTCGCAGCGCCAGAAGGTGGGCGGCGAGTTCAGATGCGTCATAAGTACAACACCTCGCGCTTCGAGTGACTGGCGTGGAGCGACAATCCACCACGATTCTTGATGGCATGAGCGAATCATTCAAGCTGGCGTTCAACCGGGAAGGGTATGCCGTCGCGCGTGGCGTGTTCGGGCACGACGAGGTGGAGCGGTTGCGCGAGCACTACATGACGCTCAGGAAGCGGCGCTCCTACTCCGATGACGTCGTCGGTGTCCAGGCGGGCGAACGCGATCCGCTGCGCCGCTACCCGCGGATGGCGCAGATGCACCGCTGGGACGACGAGAGCCTGCGCTGGTTGCTCGACCCGCGCCTGCGCGGCCTGCTGGTCGCCCTGCTCGGCGCGGAGCCGTACGCGGTGCAGACGATGCTCTACTTCAAGCCGCCCGGCTCACGCGGACAGGCCCTGCACCAGGACAACTTCTACCTGCGGGCCGAGCCGGGGACCTGCGTCGCGGCGTGGATGGCGTTGGAGCGCGCCGACGTCGGCAACGGCTGCATGCTCGTCGTGCCCGGCAGCCACCGGTGGCCGATCCTGTGCACCGAGAAGGCTGACACGACGCAGAGCTTCACCGACGTCACCGTGCCGCTGCCGGTGGGCCCGGACGCCGTTCCGGTGGAGATGGACGCCGGGGATGTGTTGTTCTTCAACGGTTCCCTCGTTCACGGCAGTGCGCCCAACACCACCGAGGACCGCTTCCGGCGCGCGCTGATCGGGCACTACGTCGAGGGCGAGGCGCGCACGGTCGCCGCCTACTACCACCCCGCTCTGCGCATGGACGGCGCGCCGCTCCAGCTGGACGTGAGCGAAGGCGGCGGGCCGTGCGGGGAGTGGACCGACCTCGGCTCGATCGCGCTCACCGGCGAGCACGCCCTCACGCGCGCCCACGAGTGATCAGCTCCTCCACCAGGGCGCGGTAGTCGTCCTTCATGGGCAAGTCGCGTTCGACGTGCACCTGCCGCCGGGTCGTGTTGACGTCGACGCCGCGCACGGGATCGTGACCGGAGCGGCTGACGTCCTCCCACCACAGGCCGATGCCACGGCGTTGCCACGCGGGCACCTCGTTGAAGTTGATCCCGTGCTGGAACAGGAGTTCATTCTTGTCCGCCACGGACGTTCCGTGCAGGCGCTGCGCGGCCTCCCGCCGGGACGCGCCCGTCTTGCGGAGTGTCCAGTAGCACCAGCCGTTCAGCGCGCACCGCGTGGCATCCGCCTGGCGCCAGGAGACGTAGTCGATCACATCGCCGACGCCCGCGCCGATCCACACCCGGCTGTCGAAGTGCGCGGGTCTGCCCGCGGCGTGGGTGAACGCGGCCGAAGCGACGCCTGCGGTGATCGACACGATCTTCTCGACGCCGCGTCCGAAGAGGCCGTGTTCCGATTGGAGCACAACGGAGATCTCGTCGCTCTCGGTGTAGACGTAGCGGGCGTCGAACTCCGTCAGCATGGCTCGCGCGGTCTCCACCATGAGCCCGGAGAAGGCGGCGTCGAACGGCTTGTCGAAGTGCTGTTCGGTGAAGCGTGAGAACCCGCGGCCGTCCACCCGGACGACCGTCCACACACCGGGCGGCACCGTCAACTCGTGGAACCACTCCCGCGCGCGTTGCCCGGCTTCGAACTCACCCCGGTGCATCGTCTCTCCTCGAAGCTCTCAACGTGGAACCCGCCCCGGCCGTCGAACCGCACGGTGAGAAGTTCGTCGAACCCGTCCTCCGCCCGCGGACGCCGCAGGCGCTTCAGCGTGGCATACAGCCCCACGTCGGGCACGCGGGTTTTGGTGTCCCTGAGGGCGTTGCGCTCCAGTGACGCGACGGGATCCGGCGGGAACCAGTAGCCGACGACCCGCGCCCCGCGCGCCCGAGCCACCGTCATGATCGGCTGCCACTCCTCCGAGGAGGGATTGGTGTTGTCGACCACGACATCGCGTCCGGCATCGAGCGCTTCGCCGATCAACCGCAGCTGCCGTGCCTGGCGACGGCGTGCGTTCGGGAAGGCGTCCTTGCTGACGTGCTCGTGCGTGGCGGCCAGGACAGCGCGGTAGAAGCTCGTCTTACCGGAGGCTTGGAGTCCTATGAGGATCGCGACCTCGGTCACCTCGGCAGCACCGAGGCCAACCGGGCGATCTCGGCGGGCCCGACGCGGCAGCACCCACCGATCAGCCTCGCCCCGGCCTCGACCCACTGAGCAACGCGTGCCACGTCGAAGGCGGGATCACCCCGCCAGATGTTGGCCTCGCCATCCCATTCGCCACCACCATTCGGATAAGCCACAACGGGTTTGCCGCTTCCCCGCGCGGCGATCTCCACTGCTGCGGCCACATCGGCCGGCTCGCAGCAGTTGACCCCGGTCGCGATCACCGCCCTCGAACCCGCCATGAGCGCGAAGGCCTCCTCCAGCGGCTGTCCGGCGTTGGTGGCCGTGCCGGAGACGCTGTAGGTCAGCCAGGCGGGAACGCCGATGTCGTCGGCGATCCGCAGCAGGGCCTCCGCCTCGTCGATGTCGGGGATCGTCTCCAGCGCTAACACATCGGGGCGCTCCTCCGCCAGGACCTCCATCCTCGGCCGGTGGAACCGCTCCAGCTCGTCGACGGTCAGCCCGTAGCGCCCGCGGTACTCCGATCCGTCCGCCAGCATCGCCCCGTACGGCCCGACCGACGCGGCCACCCAGCGCGGACCGTCCACTTCGGACGCGGCTGCCCTCGCCAGTGCGACGCTCCGCTTCAGCAGCGCCTCCGCTTCGTCCCTGTCGTGCCCGCGCGCGGCGAAACCCTCGACGGTGGCCTGGTAGCTGGCGGTGATCACGACCTCCGCCCCGGCGCGGAAGTACGCCAGGTGCGCGGAGGTGATCGCGCCCGGGTCGTCGTGCAGCAGCCGGGCCGACCACAGCTCGTCCGACAGGTCGTGCCCGGCGGCGGCCAGCTCGTTCGAGAGGCCCCCGTCGAGCACCACCGGACGACGCTTCAGTGCTTCGATGAGCGAGTCCACCCCGTCATGCAACCACTTGGAGGAGCCCGCCGTGCACAAGGCGCTACTGGACCTGTGGGCGTCAGCGACCGGCTTGGAGCTGATGCAGGCGTTGGCCGAGCAGGAGACATCGCCCCCGAGCCAGTACGGGCAGGTCGGCCTCCGCGTCTCGCGGGCAGCCCACGGCCTGGTCGAGATGGAGTGGACGCCGGGCGAGACGCTGGCCAACGTCGTCGGAACCGTGCACGGCGGCTACACCGCCATGGTCCTGGACGAGGCCTGTTGCAGTGCCGGGGTCAGCACCGGCGAGCGCTGCTACCCGGTGAGCACGCTGAACCTGGCGGTGGACTACGTGCGCGCGGTGCGGCCCGGCGAGACGTACGCGGTCGTGGCCGAGGTCGTGCACAGCGGACGAGCGCGTCTGCTCGCCAACGCCAGCGTCCGCGACGGCGAGGGCAACCTCGTCGCCCAGGCCCACGCGGCGCTCCTGCCCAGCAAGGCTCAGCTCAAGGCCGCGACGGAGGGCACGACCACCCCGTAGAGGTCGGTGATCATCGCCAGCGCCCCGTGGTGGACCTGCTCGGCGGGCACCTCGGACACGGCCGTGCGCAGCGGCCGGCTCGCGCAGGCGTCGGCGACCACCGTCGCCTTGTTGCCGCGCAGGAAAGCGCCCGCGGCGGTGGCGGCCACGCACATGTGGGTCATGAACCCGGCGATGACGACGTCGTCGTTGCCGGCGGCGTCGACGTGCTCGCCCAGCTCGGTGTCCCTGAACGAGTCGGGGAACGCTTTGACGACGACGTGTTCGCCCTCGACCGGCGCCACGCGCGGGTGGATACGGCCGATGTCGGCTCGGATGTCGTAGGCAGTGCCCTCACCGCTGTCGTGGATGACGTGGACGACCTTCGCGCCGGCTTTCCTCGCCGCGGCAAGCAGTTCCGCCGCCGCGTCCAACGCGGGCTCCCATCCGGTCAGCTCCATCACACCGCGGGTGTAGGTGTTCTGGTAGTCGACCAGGACCACGGTCGCCGCGGCCAGGGAGGCCGGGGTCTGGTCGAGACCGTTCAGCTCGCGCAGGGTCGTCGTAGGCATGTGCGCCCTTTCCTCGGGGAGTTCGTGACGCCACCGACGCTACGATCGGCCGTGGATGTCGGCAATGACGTCCAACTTGCAGATTCGGACATCCTCGTGGGAGCCGCCGTGAGCCGCGTCGAACCGCTCGTCGTCATAGTCCTGTTCGACGGCGTCGACCTGCTCGACGTCACCGGGCCGCCGGAGGTGTTCTCCTTGTTGCGCAGGGAGTTGGGCGGGGCGCCGGGCTACCGCGTCGTGCTGGCCGCCGAGACCGTGGACCCGGTGACGACCTCCGCCGGGGTCCGAGTCCTGCCCGACGCCACCTTCGACGAGGTGGCCACGCGGAAGATCGACACGCTGCTCGTGCCCGGCTCGGTCGACGTCGACGAGAAGCGCCGCGTGCGCGCGGTCACCGATCCCGCCGTGGTCGACCGGGTGCGGGTGCTCGCGGGCCGGACGCGGCGGATCGCCTCCGTCTGCGTGGGCGCGCACGTCCTCGCGGCCGCCGGGCTGCTGGACGGCAGGCGGGCCACCACCCACTGGTCCACCGCGCGGCAGCTCGCCACCGAGCACCCGTCGATCGACGTCGACCCCGACCCGATCTTCATCCGCGAAGGCGACGTGTGGACCGGCGCGGGCATCAGCGCGTGCCTGGACCTGTCGCTCGCGCTCGTGGCCGAGGACTTCGGCGAGGCCGTCGCGCTCGGCGTGGCCCGGCAGCTGGTGATGTACCTGAAGCGGCCGAGCGGGCAGAGCCAGTTCAGCATCCCGCTCGAACCCGTCTCGACGACGCGGCGCGTGGAGGATCTCCGCCACCACATCACGCGCAACATCGCCGAACCGCTCACCGTCGCGGACCTCGCCATGCACGCGCACGTCAGCGAACGGCAGCTCACCCGGATCTTCAAGACCGAACTCGGCACGACGCCCGCCGCCTACCTCGAAGCGGCGCGCGTCGAGGCCGCGCGCAACCGGCTTGAGTCCACAGAGGACGCTCTCGAACGCGTCGCGTCAGCGTGTGGTTTCAACACGATCGACACGCTCATCCGCGCGTTCCGACGACAGCTCGGGATGACGCCGACGGAGTACCGCAAGCGGTTCCGGGCTTAGGGCTGGGTGGGCTCGGCCGGGCTTCCCGCCTGCGCCGGTACCAGCGTGGGTCGGCTGGTTCCAGCGTGGGGCCGGCTTGACCTGGGGCCCCTTGCGCGTGCCGAGGGCCTGCCGGGCGGGACACGGTCAGGAACCGGCCCTCGCCGACGAGCGTATGGCACGCGCACCCCAGGTAAAGCCGACCGTCCCAGCCTTACCTCGCGCCAGCTGGAACCGGCTTTCGTTTGCTGAAACCGTTGGGGTGTAAGGGAAAGTTCACTCCGTAGAGCCATGATCCACTATTTGCAGACGCTAAAATAGGAGTATGGCCCCTGCCGATATCGAAGACGAACTCGTCGCCGCCTACGCCGCCATCGGGCGTGCGGTGGCGGACTTCGCCTCAACCCTGATGAAGCTCTATGACGACCTCGACCCGCAAGTGCAGCAGTACGCCGGGGATGTCCTGATGCCGCTGCTGCATGTTTCCCAGGTCAAGGGCAACAAGCTCATCGACCGGGCGATGTCGCTGGTGGAGCACCCGGCGGTGTTGGAAGCGTTGGCGGACGGGCGGATCGATGAGGGCAAGGCGTTGATGATCATTGATCAGGTCAGTGTCCTCGACGCCGCCAACCAGGCCATCGCCGAGCCGGTGTTGATTGCGCATGCGGCGTCGCACAACTACACCGCCTCCCAGCGGTATGCCCGGCGCTACATCCTCAAGCTGGATGCCGAGGCGGTGTTGCGGCGTCATGAGGAGAAGCGCAAGCAGCGGTTGGTGGAGAAGTTCAACCTCGACGACGGCATGTGCTCGCTGCGCGTCGTCCTGCCCGCGCTCGACGCGGCCTTGGCTTTCGATCGGATCGACCGCATCGCGCGGGCGTTGCCGAAGGATGACCGCACGTTGGATCAGAAGCGGTCCGATGTCGCGGCGGATTTGTTGATGGGGAAGGAAACACCCGCCCCGCAGGGTGAGGTGTGTGTGAACCTGACGATGCCGATCACGAACATCCTGGGCTTGACCCGGGACCCGGTGATGCTCGCCGGGTACGGCCCTCTGCCCGCGCCGATCGTGGCGGATGTGGCGGCGAATGGGATCTGGAAGCGCATCCTGACTGACCCGGTGACGGGGATGGCTGAGCACATCACCACCTACCGACCTACCCCAGCCCAGCGAGAACTCATCAACGCGCGGTATCCGACCTGCACGATGGTCGGCTGCAACCAACCGGCGCACCGTTGCGACGTGGATCATTGTTGTCCCTTCGATGGCACCAACACCACGGTCGCGAATCTGCGCCCGAAGTGCAGGCACCATCACCGGATGAAGACCCACTCCAGTTGGCGGTGTGAGAACCGGCCGGACGGGACGCATGCGTGGACCACACCGAGTGGCAGGGTGATCGAGACCGAACTCGAACCCATCGCCGAACCCGCGCCGTTCTAGGGCGCGCATGACTCCCGACGGCAGGACACGACCTAGACGTCCTTGCCGTACCAGACTTCGGCGTACTCGCCGTCGTTGTAGGCCGGGATCTCGGCGTACCCGTGCTTGACGTAGAGGGCGCGCGCCTCGACCAAATCCAGCCGCGTGTCGAGGACGATCCGCTTCGCGCCCATGCCGCGCGCCACCTCGTCCACCGCGGCCAGCAGGCACGCTCCGCCGCCGGTACCGCGCCACGCCGGGCGGACGAACACACGCTTCAGCTCGACGACACCGGGGCCGTAAGCCCGCAGTCCGGCGCAGGCCGCGGGCTCGCCGCCGTACCTGCCCAGCAGGAGAAGGCCCTGGGGCGGGACGAGATCGTCACCGGAGGAATCGGCCAGCTCCGCCTCAAGCTCGGCGGGTGTCGAGCGCCGGTTGAAGTGCAGCAGGCGATAGCGGTCCGCGACGTCGACGTAGTACTCCCGCCACAGCGCAACGGCTTCCGGGCTGTCCACCGGGGCCGGGGCGACGGTCCACGCCCTCTTCTTCGACACGGTCGCTGTCATGCCCGAATGATCGCTGGACGCGCACGCCCGCGCACTCCGTTTTCTCGGTTGACGCGCCTGCAACAGTGGACCTTCGTGGCAGACGACGACAAGCGCACGCTCCTTCGCATGGCCGGGCTCGCGACGCCGATGGCTCTTCGGGTCGCGGTGACCTTGGGCCTGCCGGACCGGCTGATCGCCGACAGCGCCTCGGCCGACCAGCTCGCGGCCGAACTCGACCTCTCCCCCGTGGCGCTGGAGCTGTTGCTGGGCCATCTCACGACCCTCGGCATCATCGAGCGGACCCCCGCCGGGTACCGCACGACGGAGTTCGGCGCGAACCTCGGTGTGGACGCCGACAACGGCTTGGCCAACCTCCTGCACCTGGAGTCGGCGGGCGGGCGCGCCGAACTCGCGCTCGTCGAGCTCGCCCACAGCATCGCCACGGGTCGCGAGGCCTACTCACGCCGCTACGGCAAGGACTTCTGGGCCGACCTCGCCGAGCACCCGCACCTCCGCGAGACCTTCGACCGGCAGATGACGCAACGGTTCCGAGCGCAGATCCCGCAGATCGTCGCCGGCTTCGACTGGGCCAGGTTCACCGGCATCGTCGATGTCGGCGGCGGTCAGGGCAGCCTGCTCGCGGCGATCCTCACTGCGCACCCTCGGCTGCGCGGCCACCTCGTCGATCTCGAACCCACCGCCGCCGACGCCAGGCGCACCTTCAGCTCGCAGGGCCTCGACGACCGCACCGAGGTGACCGGGGGAAGCTTCTTCGACCCGCTCCCGGCGGGTGCGGAGGCCTACCTGCTGGCCGACATCCTGCACGACTGGGACGACGAGCACGCCCACCGCATCCTGGACCGCTGCGTCGAGGCCGCTCGTCCCGCCGGACGCGTCCTCGTGATCGAACCCGTCGGCGGGCTGCGCGCCAGCACCGAGATGGACCTCGTGATGCTCGCGCTCTACGGCGGCCGTGAGCGCCGGGTCGACGAGTTCCGCGCGCTCGGCGCCGCGCACGGCCTGGTCCTCGACACCGTGACCACGCTGACCGATCAACGCTGCCTTCTGGAGTTCCGGTTCGGCTGAGGTGGTTCAGAACCGCTCGTTGGTGTCCGGTGCGATGAAGAAGCCGCGTCCGGAGGCGTTCCTGCACCGGATGCCTCTTTCCTCGGCGGCACAGGTGAAACCGAGCGCGGTGAACGACTGCCCCGGCCGGAGGACGTCGCGGTCGTCGGGCGCGCGGTCGACGGGTGAGTACACGAGACCGCCCGCGCAGACGAAGTCGACCTTCCCGGTCGCCTCGACGAACATCCCGTGCCCCCAGCTGGGCCCGCCCCGCTGCTTGCAGGAGTCCGGGGGCGGCGGCACGGGCTTGGTCCTGCCCTGGCAGAGAGCCTGCTTGGCGACGACGGCGCAGCTGTAGCCGGCGTCGGCCGAGGTGAAGAAGTAGAAGGTTCCACCGCCCGGCAGTGCGTGCCGGAAACGGTCCGCAGACACCCCCGTGCTGGGGGCGGGCTTCGGTGTGCCGCGCTCGGAGCCCGGTTCGACGGTGGTGACAAGGCCCCAGTGGTCGGATTCCGCGCTCGCGAACTTCGCGGTCTCCACTGTGCGGAGTCCGCGGGCGAGGATGTAGTCGATCCGGGCGGACACCAGCTTCTGGACGTCGTGCTTCGGAGCGCGGTTGCTCGTCGCGCCCAGGTCCTTCGCCACGTCGGTGTACCCGTAGGTGTTCATGAACGCGCTCAGCGCGGCGAACGTCCCGGGGTAGGCGTGCGGCCCGGGGTAGAGCTCGCTGAGATCGATCGTCTCGTTGAAGTCACCGGTGATGATCGCCGGGTTGGTGCGGGACTCGGTGAGCCGCTGGATGGTCTCGACGTCCCGGGCGCGCTCCTCGTCGCTGTTGTCCTTCGCCCGCGCGAGGTGGAGGTTGTAGACGTCGATCACCCCGTGCTCGGTGACGATTTCCGCGCCCTGGAAGGAGCGGCCCCGGTTCGGCTTCCGCGAGGACGGCAGCATGATCCCCTGGTCCGGCTCGCCAGCGGGCCGGTCGCCGTCCACCGTGATCGGTTTCTGCGAGCGGACTCCGGCGCCGATGCGGATCAGCTGGGCGTTGCCCGCCGACGCGTTCTTCCAGACCGGCGCCTCGCCCGGCTCCTTGCCCGCGTAGTAGTCCGCGAAGTCCGAGTGCGCCCAGTTCAGCTGCCACACGGCGCCCGTCCGCCCGGCAAGGAGCTCGCGCAGGTCCCGCGCCGCGTACACCGCCATCTCCTGCAGGTTCACGACGTCCGCGGGGTGCTTGAGGATGTCGTCGGCCAGCAGCGCGAGGTCCTCGGGCGTGGCGTCGGTGCCCTGGTCCTCGCCGGGCCCCATCACGAAGCCCATGGCGGCGTTCAGGTTCACCACGGTGACCGACGTGTCCGGCGGCGGTGGCGGATCTTCGCGACACCCCGTGGCAGCGGCGAGCACGCACACCATCACGGCACCGAACGCCGTTCGCTTGACCGACTTCACGACCTCGACCCCCGAAAGCTCAACGATCCGTGCTCATCCTGCCCGAAGGACCACCGCCAACGACCTCCTGATGCCGTCCAGCGTTCGTGGCAGCCGATCCCGGAAGACCGGGTTGACCTGTGCGGTGCCGACGAACCACAGCCCGAACGCGACCTCGCGGACGGCGATGAACAAGTCCAGGTCACCGAGGTCGTCCTCCGGCAGCGGCCGGTGCGCGGTGTAGCCGCCGATCAACGCGGTCCGCATCGCCGCGTAGTCGTCGCGATGGCGCAGCTCCCACAGCGCCACGGCCACGTCGTAGAGGCGGTAGCCGATCCCGCAGTCGTCGAAGTCGATCAGCTTGACCACATCGCCCGCGAACAGCGCGTTGTCCAGGTGCAGATCGGCGTGGATGAGGCCGACCGCCCCGGGCCGCTCGTCGAGCCGTGCCATGGTGTGACGCGCTGCGGCGGCGATCTGGTCGAAGGCTCGCCGCAGATCGTCCGGCAGCAGGTCCCAGACCTGGGCGGCGTTGATCCCGCCGTACTGCATTGTGTCGCCGAAGAAGGTCTCCCAGTCCCACCGGATCCGGACGAAGCCCCCAGGGAGCGGCCAGGTGTCGGCGTGGTTGTGCACCCGGGCCAGGGCACCGCCCAGCCGGCGCAGGTACACCGGCCGCGGTGAGCTGCTGTACCTGCGGCCCTCCATCCAGCGCAGAACCGAACAGGTGAGCGGCACATCGGGAGCCGAGGTCGTGGTGATCAGCTCACCGTCGCGCGTGGGCACAGGCTGCGGCACAACGAGGTCTGTCTGCTCCCGCAACGCCGTCAGCCAGCGCAGCTCGGAGGAGATGGCGGCCGTCGAGTCGATGAACCGGCCGTGGCGCATCGGTCGGTGCACGCGGAGCAGGAACCGTTCGGCCTCACCACTGTCCGTCCGGGCACGAACCTGGAACGTCGTGTTCTCCCCGAGTGCGACAAACCGCAACGTCGGATCGGCCAACGGGTACGCGCTCAATGCGCGCAGCGCGACCCGCCGCGCACGGTTCACCTGTTCTCGATGGGAAAGCACGGCGCACTGTCCCACGGTGACGTGGCAGCGCCAACGCGATTCGCCCGGGTGGGCCGGGGCCGGATTCGAACCGACGTCTTCCGTACTGGCAGCACGGTGCGACTACCTCTGCGCTACCCGACCCGCCTGCGGACCCCATCTTCTCCACCGTCATTGGTGGGGGATGGGCACGCCCGCGGAACGGAGCTTTGCCTCGACGAGCGCGTTCAGCCGGACCCAGGCCGCAGGCATCTGACCTTCGCTGTGGTGGTTGACCAGTCCGTAGCGGACGGCGGCCGCGGGCGGGGGCCGGAAGCCTTCCGGCAGCGCCAGCGCCTCCGGGTCGGCCAGCAGGGTCTCGGTGAGCGCGGAGGCCAGCTCGTCGATCCGCGGGTCGTCAGGCTCCCAGGACCGCGCGTCCCAGGCGCGCTTGGTCAGCTCGACGAACCCGGGGTTGTCGAGCCGGTGCCCGAGCTGGGTCAGGAACACCTCGAAGATCTCCGGCGTCAGCGCCCTCACCAACACCAGGGCATCCCGTTGCACGTCAACGTAACCGGGGCTGAAGCCGAGCTCGGTGAGCCGGTCCAGGATCGCCAGGGCGGCGGCGGGCAGCAGGAGCCGGTTGCCGTCGGTGAGCCTGCGCAACGTGTCCCGCCGCGCGACCAGGTCGGCGATCCGCTCGGTGAGCCGTTGTTCGACGTCGGCGAGGGCGGCGGCGAACTCCTCGGCGTCGGCGTCGAGCATGGGCCCGGCCTCGGCCAGCGGCACGCCCGCCGCGGCCAGGGTCCGGACCTGCACCAGCCGCAACAGGTCGGCCGAGCTGTACCTCCGGTAGCCGGAGCTGTCGCGCGGTGGTTCGGCGAGCAGCCCGTGCTGGTGGTAGTGCCGCACGGTCTTCACCGTGACCCCGGCGAACGCCGCTGCCTGGCCGATGGTGACGCCGCCGGTCCTCGTCCCGGTCATGTGCTAGCCGTCCTCCTGATCAGGGCCGCGGAACACCGCTGTGACAAGCCCCTGCTGCACCTTCGGGAACTCCTTGACCAGGTCGATCTCGGTGTCCCCGCCGGTCACCGAGGCGGTCAGGGTCGTGCTGCCGTCGAGCGTGCTGTACATCAACGCCCCGTAGCCGATCGTGCTGCCGTTGTGGCGGAGGAGGACGACGTCGCAGCCCGCGTCCTCCACGAACAGTCCGAGACCGTAGCCGACCTTCGGATGCGGCTTGCGCATCTCGGCCAGCAGTGGCGCGGGGAGGAGCTTTCCGCTCTGCAGTGCGGAGAAGAAGGTCTGCAGGTCCTCGGTCGTCGAGATCATGTCGCCGCCCGCGAACAGCAACGAGGGATTCTGACGGGTGACGTCGAGGGTCTTCCACTCGCCGGAGTCCTGGTAGTGGTAGTAGCCGTGGGCGTGCGGTCCGGCGATCACCGGCGAAGAACCAGGAACAACGGTCCCCCGCAATTCCAGCGGCCCCATGATCCGCCGCTGCATCTCCTCGGCGTAGGGGCGACCGGAGACGTTCTCGATCAGCAGCGCGGCCAACACGTAGTTGGTGTTGGAATAGCTCCAGTCCTCCCCGGGCGCGAACAGCACGGGCTTGGACAACGACAGCCGCACCAATTCCTCCGGCCGGTATGTGCGGAACCGGTTGTCCACCCATTCCGGCCCCGTCGAGGGGAACCCCGGCACGGCCTTCCCATCGGGGTAGAAATCTCCCGTGTGGTTGAACAATCCACTGGTGTGCTGCAACAGCATGCGCACGGTGATCCGCCGGTCCAAGCCGAACTCCGGCAGGTGGTCGGCCGCCGGGGCGTCCAGCCCGACCTTGCCCTCAGCCACCAGTTGCAGCACGGCGGTCGCGACGAAGGTCTTGGTGTTGCTGCCGATCCGGAAGAGCCCGTCGGTCGGTGGCTTCGCGGCTTCGCCCAGCTTGCGCACACCGGCGCTGCCGACCCACTCGCCCCGCTTGTCGCGCACGCGCAACTGCATCCCGGAGAAACCGATGTCGATGAACGCCTGCATGGCTGCGTGCAGCTCGGTGCGCTCCTGCTCGGCAGCCGCCGGCGTGGACGTGATGGTGTTGGTCATGCGGCGAGGCTCCAGCCTGACCCTGGGGCGGGGTCAACCCTCCCCAGAGCCGAGCTCACGCGAACGGCTGCCGGGAAACAGGGCTAATCCACTCGCGGCAGTTGAACGACTGGCCCTGGTCCACCCGGCTGGTGACACTCGGGCATGGCGGTGACCGTGGACCGGCATGCGCGCACCACGTTGGGCACCGCCGGGCGCGCAGCTCGTGATCCGGGTGCCGAGACACGCACTGTCCATCTGGGACACTCCCGGCTGACCGCGCGCAGCCCGGAGGTCAACACCGCCACAACCACCCGCGAAGTTGAGGGATCGCCACTGGCGGCGAACGCGCCTGAGCTCCCGGCGACACGCCGCGGTCGTGATCGGCATCTGTCTGGACCGTCCGCAGTGGACGCCCTGAGTGCGTTCGGAGTACCCGCGGTATCACCCTGTTTCCGCGTAGCTCAACGGGCTCGGAACGGTCAGGATTCGGGGTCTTCCGCCGATCGACAGACGGGTGCTGACCATGAGGGCCGAGAGGTATGTGTCGACGTACTTCGAGGCGATCGGCGCAGCCGACACGGGCTCGGCGCAGCGCCAGGTGTCCGACCTGCTCGAGGCCGGGCTCCAGCTCGACTGGATCGTGACCAACGTGATCCTGCCCGCCCAGCAGCTGGTCGGCGAAGCCTGGGAGAACGACACGTGGAACGTCGCCAGGGAGCACGCGGCGACCGGCATCAGCGAGCAGATCATCGCGGTTCTCGGCGCCACCCAGCAGGAACTCCCCTGCGCCAAGCACCTGGTGGCGGCGTGCGTCGAGCACGAGCAGCACTCGCTGCCGCTGCGGGCGACCGCCACCCTGCTCAGGGGCGCGGGCCATCGGCTGACCTTCCTCGGGGCGTCCGTCCCCGTCGCCGATCTGCGCCGCTACGTGACGCAGGTGCGGCCGGACGCCGTGCTGCTGTCCTGCATGCTCGCCGCGCGCGTCCCCGACGCCGAACGGGCGATCCGGGCGCTGCGCGGGCTGACGACCAGGATCATCGTCGGCGGGCCCGGATTCGGTCCCGAGGGCGTGTGGGCGTCGAGGTTCCGCGGCGAGGTGACAGCGGCACGGGATGCCACGGAGGTCACCCGGCTCCTGGAGCTGCCACCGCCCGCCCAGCCGTTCGACCCCCTCGGGCAGCCGCGGCCGGTGTGCGAGCTCGACGCGGAGCGGATCCGCGCCCGGCGGGACGACCTGCTGGAGCACGGCATGGCCGTGCTGGGACCGCTCTCCCGGGCCGACGACCTGTTCGCGCTGTTCCTCTCCGACTCGTTGGGCCACCTGGTCGACACCCTGGTGGCCGCCGTGCACCTCGACAATCCCGCGGCGTTCGTGGAGTACCTCCGCTGGCTTCGCCGGGTGGCCTCGCGGCGCGGCATCCCGTCCGCGCAGCTCGACCAGGTCCTCCGCAGCTGGAGCGGACAGCTCAAGGGAATGCCCAAGGCGCGTCGCGTGATCGGCGCCGCGTTGAAGGACGCGGCGCCGGCGGACACGTGAGGAGTGCCCACGCCCCCGGACTCGAACGACGACGCGATGGAGGACGACGGTTCCCACGGCAACGCGCTCCGAGGTCATCATGCTTGTCGAGAAGCTCGTCGCACGCCTGGTCGCGAAGGACACCGAGGCGCTCGCGCGCCTGTTCGACGACGAGGTAGTGTGGTGGAGCCCGCTGATCCCCGGCGCACCGTGGCCGACACACGTGCGCTCGGCGCGCGAGGTGGAGTCCTACTTCCTGGCCTACCTCTCGGTGTTCGAGCTCACCAGGATGACGGTGCGGCACCTGCTCGTCGACCGGGGCCACGCGGTACTCGTCGGGCGGGCCCAGGGGCGGGTGGCCGCATCCGGGCGCGAGTTCTCCAACCACTTCGCGATGATGTTGTCGGTGCGGTCCGGTCGAATCGTTGAACTGCGGATGTTCGAGGACTCCCTGGCGATCGCCGGTGCGCTGACTCCGTCGCCGGGCGGATGACGCCGCATGCGCGGACGCTCCCCTGGGCATCCCTGTCGGCACAACCACCGCGAACCCGATACCAGGTGCAGTGATCACCGATGTCATTCATCCCGAACGGGCACAGCGACAGCACTCGTGAGCGGCTGCTCCTCGCCGCCGCGGTCATCTTCGACAGCCAGGGCTTCGGCCAGGCCCGGCTGGACGACATCTGCCAGGCCATCGGCGTCACGAAAGGAGCCCTGTACTGCCACTTCCCCTCGAAGGACGCGCTCGCGCTCGCTCTGCTGGAGAGACGGATGGCGGCGTGGCACCGGCAGAGCGGGGGGCTGCGCACGCACCGGCCGGACGACGTGCACCGGTTGCAGAACCTGATCGACCTCTCCTACGCCGCGCTGCTGGACCTGCGCCACGACCCCGTCGCCAGGGCCGCGCACCGGGTGCTGTTCCAGGACCGGGTCTTCGACCTCGTCGGCGGGATGCACATGATCAGCTGCGTCACGCTGGTCCACGACCTGCTCGACGAGGCCAACCAGCGCGGGGAGCTGCGGCGGGAGGTCGACCTCCGCGAGGCCGCCGAAGGGATCATGGCCGCCGCCCTCGGGGTGCAGACGATGTCCAGGGCGACGAGCGACTACGAGGACCTGCCGGAACGGTTGGAGGCCATGTGGCGGGTGTGGATCCCCCACCTGGCCGTGCCCTCCTGCCGGGCCGCGCTCCGGCTGGCGCCGCAGCGGGGGACGTCGGTCCCGGCGGTCGCGCTGTCCGCCGGGGGCGACGCCGGCTGAGCCGGTGCGCATTCCGCCGGTATCACCCGCGTGCGCCCCGACTTCCCCTTCCACCGCTGTGACGATGGGCAGGAGGGTCACAGGAGGAGAGGGAAACCAGCGATGGAGCAGTGGATGCTCGACAGAAGAGCGGGACTCGGGGACACGGTGCTCGAAGGGGCTCGAACGATCGAGTCGCTGTGCGCACTCGCCGCGCGGTGCGAGGACCTGCCGGGGGTGCACGCCGCCGCGGTCCTGCTCCCCAGCTCCGGCGGGCAGTTGAGCGCCGTCGGCAGTTCCGCGGCAGAGGCCGGTACGGGGGAGCTGTTCGCCCTGATGGCGGAGGAGGGTCCGGGGGTGGACTGCCTTCGGCGGGGCCAGCCGGTGGACTGCGAGGACCTCAGCACGGCGGAGGGGCAGTGGCCGCGCTTCGCACCCGCGGCCCTCGCCCGCGGTTTCGCGGCGGCGCACGCGATGCCCATGTGGCCGTGGGGGCAGCAGATCGGCATCGTGAACCTGTTGCGCGGGTCGACGGGGCCGCTGCCCGCTGACGTCGAACGGGCGGCCAGGGGGTTCTGCCAGGTGACCGCGTTCACCATCCGCGACGCGCGGCGGTCGTACCGCCTGAACCGGTCCGGTGCCGAGCCGGCGAGGGCGATCGGCTCCCCCGTTCTCGTCGGCCAGGCCGCGGGTGTGCTCGCCGAGCGCCACCAGATCAGCATGAGTGAGGCCCTGAACCGGTTGCTGGCCTACGCGGGCAGGTACGACCAGCCGATCTCGGAGGCGGCCGCGCTCGCCGTGTCCGGTTCCCCCGACTTCCGTTGACGGAGGGCAGGTCACAGCGCGTTAGCATGACCCGATGCCGGGTGTGAGATGGGGCGGGTGAACGCCGCGGATGGTTGATCGGCTGCGGCGTCCCCGAGAAGTCGCGCTGTGGGTGGCGTTGGCGGTCGCTCTCGTCCTGGAGGTGACGACCGTCGACCACGCGGTCGTCCGTTGGCTGGAGTTGGCCTGCGGCGGCCTGTTGCTGGGCGCGGCGGTGGTCTTCTCCGACCGGTTCCCGGTGGGGGCGTTGTGCCTGTTCGTCGGCGCCGCGGAGGTTCCGGCGCTGATCCTGGCGCCGACGGTGACGAACCTGGGTTGGGCGTGGCCCTTCCTGGCGGCCTCGGTGTTCGGCTTCCGCGTCGGGCGGCGCGTGGAGGACATGCGCCCTGCGCAGTTCTTCCTGGCCGCGGTGGTGCTGGCGGGGCTGCCCGTCAGCGTGCTCGTGGACGGTTCGGCGCGAGGTGGCTTCGGCCTGCTCTTCGGTCTCTACGACTGGTTCGTGCTGGTGCTGATCCTGCTGATCGTGGTCCTGCTGCCGTGGCTGGCCGGCCGGTACCGGCGGCAGCGGGCCGAGCTCGCCGCCGCCGGCTGGGAACGCGCCGCGCTGCTGGAACGCCAGCAGCGGCTGGAGGTCGACCAGGCGCGGTCGCGGGAGCGGGCGAGGATCGCGCGGGACATGCACGACTCGCTCGGCCACGAGTGGGGCCTCATCGCGCTGCGTGCTGCCGCGCTCGAAGTGACCGCGGACCTGTCGGAGCGGCAGCGTGCCGCGGTGGGTGAACTGCGCGCCGGTGTGGCGGAGGCGACCGAGCGGTTGCGGGAGATCATCGGGATGCTGCGCCCGGACGACGAGCCCGAGCCGGATGAACGGGTCGACATCGCCGGGCTCGTCGAGCGCGCCGCCGACGCGGGCATGGATGTCGTGTGCGAGCTGCCGGAGCCGCCGGTGGGATCGTTGCCCACTGCCGTGGACCGGGCGGCGCACCGTGTGGTTCAGGAGGGCCTGACCAACGCGGCGAAGCACGCGCCCGGCGCGACGGTCACCGTTCGCGTCGAACGCGGGCCGGACAGCACGGTGGTCACGGTCGCGAGCGGCCGGGCGACCAAGCAGCCGGGCGGTGTCGCGGGCCGCTACGGGCTGGTGGGGCTGGCCGAGCGCGTTCGACTGCTGGGCGGCACGCTGGAGGCGGGCCCGCGCGACGGCGGGTTCGCCCTGGTCGCGACACTTCCGTACGACGCACCCCCAGCAGATCCACCCGCGGGCCTGAACGCGAGCGGTGACAGCAAGTCGGCTCGCGAGCGTGCCCGCGGCCAGGCACGGCGCCGCCTCACCAGTGCGATCCGGGTACCAGCGTTGACGGGCACCGTGGTCGCTGTGCTCGCGATGGCGCTCTATGCCCTCGTCGGTGCGAACAACACCCTCGACCCGGCGGTGTTCGAGCGGATTCCGCTCGGCGCGACCCGCGCGGAGGTCGAGGCACGCGTGCCCCCGTTCCAGATCCTGGGCGATCCGGAACGTATGCTCCCCGCGCCGCCGGCGGGCGCGGCGTGCCGGCACTACTGGGCGAGCGAGCAGAGGGACGACCAGCTGTTGTTCCGGCTGTGCTTCGCCGCCGACCGGTTGGTGGTCAAGGAGGTCGTCCCGCGCGGCGCGATCTCGACCGGCTCGGAGTGAGGGGGATGCGGTGATCCGCGTGGTGCTGGCCGACGACGAACCGCTGACCAGGGCCGGAATCCGGGCGGTGCTGGGCGCGGAGCCGGAGTTCGACGTGGTGGCCGAGGCCGTCGACGGGCGCGAGGCGGTGGAGATCGTCCAGTCCCACCGGCCCGACGTCGCGCTGCTGGACATCGTGATGCCGAGGCTGGACGGGTTGTCGGCGGCGGCCGAGATCCACCGCACCGCGCCGGCCACCGGCGTGATCATGTTGACGACCTTCTCCGAGGACGAGCACATCGCGCGCGCGTTCGACGGCGGCGCGAGCGGCTTCCTGCTCAAGACCGGTGATCCGCGGGAGCTGTTCGCGGGCATCCGGGCTGTGGCCGATGGCGCGGCGTACCTGTCGCCGAAGATCGCGCAGTGGGCGATCCGGCGGCTGAGCACCGGCGGCGACCGGACGTCCGGCGCGGTGCGGGCCCGCGAGCTGGTCGACGGCCTCACCGCGCGCGAGCGGGAAGTGCTGGCGCTGGTCGGCAACGGGTTGTCCAACGCGGAGATCGCCCGCAGGCTGCACGTGGTCGAGGGCACCGTGAAGGTGTTCGTCAGCGCCATCCTGCGCCGCCTGCAGGTGCCCAACCGGGTGCGGGCGGCGATCATCGCCCACGAGGCGGGCCTG
Source organism: Allokutzneria albata (assembly GCF_900103775.1). GTDB lineage: Bacteria > Actinomycetota > Actinomycetes > Mycobacteriales > Pseudonocardiaceae > Allokutzneria > Allokutzneria albata. Next base: position 3,166,832 of record NZ_LT629701.1, read on the forward strand.
GTCGAGCGCGGCTGACGCGGCTATGACTTTCGGCTAGTCCGGTCGACAGCCTTCGACAGATGTCCGGCGCCGCAGCGATCGCGATCCTGGCCTCATGGCGAACAAGACCTGGCGCAAAGTCGTTGTCCCGGCGCTGTGCGCGGGAATCCTGGCGGTGACCGGCCTGGTGGGCGCGGCCACCGCGAGCCCGTCCCAGCTGCCCGTCACGCTCACTCTGCCCGGGCCGACCGGCCCCCACCCGGTGGGCACGGCGGACCTGCATCTCGTTGATCACAGCCGCGTCGATCCCTGGGCGGCCCCACCGGGACGACCGCGCGAGCTGATGGTGTCCTTGTGGTACCCCGCCCGGCCGGCGCCCCACCGACCGACGCGGCACCTCACCCCCGGAGTGGCGGCGTTCTACGACCAGTCCTCCGGACCGGCCGGGCTGGACCCGGGCGTCGCCGACTTCGCGGGCACCCGGACTCACGCCAGGCCTCGCGCCGCCGCGGCCCCCGGTGACCGGCCGGTGGTGCTCTACTCGCCGGGCGGCGGGCAGTCACGGGCGTTCGGGACCACGCTGGTCGAGGATCTGGCCAGCCGCGGATTCGTCGTGGTCACCGTCGACCACACCTTCGCCGGACCGGTGGAGTTCCCCGACCGCGTCGAGCTCCCGGCACGAGGCGTGGACATGGCCCTGATGATGCGGGAACGGGCGCGAGACACCAGCTTCGTGCTCGACCGGCTCCGCGAGATCACCGCGGGCGCCAATCCCGACGCGGCCCGCCGCCCCCTTCCGATCGGGGTCGGGGCCGCGCTCGACCTGTCGCGGGTGGGCATGTTCGGCCACTCCATGGGCGGTTTCACCACCGCCGAGACGATGCTGACCGACCAGCGGATCGACGCGGGTGCCAACCTCGACGGCAGCATGGACCCCCACTACGGCCAGGCGAGCACCCGCGGCACCGACCGCCCTTTCCTCCTCGTGGGCGGCGGGACCAGCGGTGCCGACAAGCACCCCCACAACCACCGGCACGCGCCGGACTGGGCGTCGTTCTGGGCCAACTCCTCCGGGTGGAAGCGGGACCTCTACCTGCCCGCCGCCGAACACGCGAGCTTCACCGACGCCCAAGTCCTGTTGCCACAGGTCGACCGCAAGCACGCGTTGCCCGCGGAGAAGCTCGTGGCGGCGATCGGGACCGTGCACCCCGGGCGGAGCCTGGCGGCGCAGCGGGGCTACCTCGCCGCGTTCTTCGGGCTGCACCTGCGCGGGCAACAGACGAACCTGTTCGACGGTGACTCCCCCGCGCACCCCGACGTGCGCCTCATCCCGTGACCGCCCGATCCGCGACCGGGAGGCCGGCTGCCGGTGTGCTCGTCTTCGGCGAGTGCACCCTCGGCCTGTGGTGCATCGCCCCCGACGAGATCGGGTTGTTCATCATCGGCACCACCGGCCCACTTTCCTGGTCATGTGGCTGGTCACCACCGCATGCGCCGTCGCGGGCGACTCGGTCGGCCACCTGATCGGCAAGCGGTACGGACCACGGCCACGGCAGAGGAGGACCGTGCCACGGCACGGGGCGATCGCGGTCCTCGTCGCGATCTTTCCCGCCCGTGCTGCGAACACTGGTGCCCGCCGCCGCGGGAATCGGTGACTCCTGGCTCCTGAGCGCTTCACCAGAACCGCCGTCACGGCCCCTAGCCCGCAGGTAACCTGCTGTGGATGCAGCCACCCCGGGCACATCCACCACACGGTCATCCACAACAGGACTATCCGCCACCCGGTTATCCGCAGCAGTTCGGCGCACCCGTACGACTGCGCGCCAACGTGGTCGGCTCGGTGCTCGCCGGTCTGCTCGCTCTGCTCGCCGCTGGTCTGCTCGTCTGGTTCGCCGTCGCCGACATGCTGGCGAACAGCACCCCGGAGCCCTGGCCGGACGTAGTGCGGATGAACGTGATCGGCGGGTTCACCGCGGCGGGCCTTCTGGTGATCGCCGCCGTGTTCACGTTCGCGCGCATGGTGGCGGGCGCGTGGACGCTGGGCGTGGCCAGCCTGTTCTTCGTGATCATGAACATCATCGCGCCGCTGCTGCGCGGCGAGAGTGTCAGCGCCCACCTCTCTTTCTTGTTCGGGTTCCACAAGACCACTGGCGTCGCCATCGGGCTGGCCACGATCGTCTGCGCACTGACCGCGATCGTCGCCGCCGTCGCCGCCGTCGCGAAGCAGCCCTGACCTCGCCTCCCCCCACCGTCACGGCATGGGCGCATCCGTTGCAGCACAGGGGCTTCGTGGTGCTGGAGTGGGTCACCGGGGACTCGAACCCCGAACCCGCTGGGTAAGAGCCAGCTGCTCCGGACCAAGTGAGCCAACGACCCCGGGGCGCCGCAGGTACGGCGTGGGCGGAGGGCACGCGGGTTTGAGCCGCGTGCGTCTGCCTGTTCCGTCACTGGGACGTGGTGGTGAGTGGCCGCTCACGGGATGGGAGATGTCCGCTCCGCTGTGCAGATGTCAACGAATCGGACCGACCAGCACAGAATGCAGCCGTGTCGAGCACAAACCGAACTGTGAGTATGCGAAAGAGGAAGCCGCCCATACCGGTTCCCCTGTGGGCGGCTCCCTTGTCACGACCGGTGCCAGGTCATGGCGGGGAGCCTGCGCAGCTCGGAAGCTCTTTTTCCGGCAAGGACAAGCGTTTCCGGACGTCGTGGTGTGACGGGCATGCGGCGGCGACCACGGCGGGCAGATGCTGCAGCTGCGTCCCTCGCTTCCCCATGTCCACCACCACTACCACTCCTCAGGTCTGTTTGCGTGGATCCATCTCCATCCACAGCGTCGCCGAGAGTCAAACATCTATTCGGGGCCGACCGGGCTGAGCGACACTCCTGAGGGCCCCTCTGACATTCACGATCGGTCTGCTCAACCGCTAGACTCCACGGCCGGCGCATCTCTGGGGGACGAGGAACACATGGGCAACTGGCCGCCGCTCAACCCGTTGGAACAGAAGGAAAAAGTGGATCAGATCATCGCGCGGGCGCTGGAGGCGCTGCCACCCGGCTGGTCGCGTCTGGCCGAGGTGCGTCGCACGTTCCGGCAGCTGTGCGAGTGGTTCCGCCTCGGCCCGCAGGGGGTGGCGCGTTGAGCACCGTCGAACAGCACCAGCTCGACATCAAGTCCGACGATGACGAGGACCGCCTCGCGAGCAGCATCGAGGATCTGCTGAAGACCGTCGAACGCGAACCGCTCCAGCTGAACGCGGTCCTGCAGACGTCGTTGGCGCTGCTGGGTTTCCGCGCGCACGTCGATCCGAGGGCGGACGAAGCCCCGACCTGGCAGGCGGCCACCACGGCGCTGCGGGCCGGGTACGCGATCTTCGCGGCGGCCGCGGCCAGTGACGACGTCACGGTGCGGGTCAGCGCACACGAACTCACCCTGGCAGCCAGGGCGACCAAGGAGATCGCGAACGCGGACAACTGGCTCAGGACCTGCTACCTCGGCATGATCTGCCGCGAGTCCAGCGTGCTGGAAACGCTGATGAACACGCGGATCAAAGGCAACCCCGAAGTCGACGTGATGCAGTCGTACCTGCGCCGAGGCCGAGCCGCCAGCAGGGACTCCGAAGAGCCCACGCTCAAAGCCCTGTCGTGGTTCCTCGGCGGCCAGCCCCGGCTGTTCGCCGAGGCCTTGGCGCGTGCGCTGGAGCTGCACAAGCAGCAGTGGAGCGCGAGCGACAATCCCACGGGAGGCGTCGCGCTCGGCCCACTGGCCGTGGCGTGCGCCGCGTCCGACTACGGCTTCCCGGTCGGGGTCGAGTCCGGCTACCTGCCGAAGAACATCGTCGAACGGAAGTGGCGCAACGAAGTTCCGGTGTCACCGCCCGCGTCCGTGAAGCGAACGTGGCGCCTCGTCGACCGGCACGAGGCTGACGCGGACGTGGCGGACCGCGAAGGCGACCTGCTGACCGCGCAGCTGAACGAGTTGATCGAGCAGGACCCTGGCCAACTTCATGTCATCGGGCCGAAAGCGCTCCAGGAGACCGGTTACCACCTCATCAACGATGAGCAGGGGTCCTGGATCCACACCTGGGACAGCATCACGCTGGCCATGCAGGCGTACCACGGCATCTTCGAGCGGGCGATGACGACCAGGGAAACCTCCATCCGCCTGCGAGACGACAAGGTCCTCCTCCCGCCGACCGGTGCCACGCAGCACACGAACGCGGACACGTGGCTCAAGGCGATGTACCTCAGCATGATCTGCCGCGACCGCGAGCGCATCAACGACCTCGTGCGGGTGCCGGAGGAACTGCGGCGCTCGTCAGGCGCGGAACACGACGAGGCCGTCCACGAGTGGATCAGCGTGCTGCACGGTTACTGGTACGGCGGGTACAGCATGTCCAAGCGATCACTGGAAGCCGTGCCGCAGGACGACGACCTGCTCTACCCGACGGTCGAGCTGTTCTACCAGATCTCCGAGGACGACCAGACCGGGTTCACCGACTCGCTGGCGCGGGCGCTGGAGCGGCACCGGCGGTACTGGACGCGGACCGAGGAGCGGGCGAAGGAGCCGGAAGGTTTCCTCGCGCTCGCGCCGCTCGCGCTGGCCGGCCGGGCACTGGAGTCGGGCTGGCTCAGTGTCACCGTGCGCTCTCCGTACCTGCCTTTGACGCTGCTGAACGGTGGTCGCGTCGGTGAGGGGGCGCCGAGGTGATCGCTCAGGAACAGCACAGCCGCTCGAAGAAGCGGCGACCCTGCTCACCCAACGCGTGACGGCGATAGGGCCGACCGTCCTCGCGGCCGGCCCATCCCCTGCCAGTCCACGGTCAGCGGCCGACGTCATGGCGCCGCGCTCCGCGCGCAGTTCAGGTGTCAGGGGAACTCGCCCGTAGATCAACCGCACACCGTAGTCGATCACGCGGGCGTGCACCTGTCCACATGCCTATGCAACCCGTCGCGGAATCGGCATACGCCTGAAAGGCCCTGGTCGTCCGGAGTGAACGATCTCTGAGGTGTACAAGTCGCGTGGCCTCGGCGATGTCATACCAGCGAAACCCGCATGGACAACGAGGGAGATGGCATGGCGCGTGCTCGGTTCGTGGCAGTCGGGCTGGCCATGGTGGTCGCACTGGGGCAGAGCGTGCCTCCTGCCGAGGCGGTGGTGCCCCAACAGAACACAATCGTCGTCGAGCCCGCGGACAGGGCGACCGACGTGGCTCCGGACGCTCCACTGCGGGTGCGCATCGAAGACGGCACCCTCGACGAGGTCACCCTGACCGATGCCGACGGTCGGCGGATCCAGGGCGTGCTCTCGATGGACAGGCGCGGTTGGACCGCGACCGAGAAGGCGGACTTCGACAAGGACTACAGCTACTCCGGCACCGCGACGGGTGCCGACGGCGCACGGCTGCCCATCACCGGCACCTTCCGAACGGTCACACCGCGACTGCTGGTCACCGTCAGCCCCAGGGTGGCGGAGGGCGGCACCTACGGTGTAGCGCAGCCGGTGTGGCTGGTCTTCCCCAAACCGGGTGTGCCGCCAAGGGACCGGGCCGCCGTGGAGAAGGCCGTCTCGGTGGAGTCCAGTCCGGTGACCGAGGGCGCCTGGGCGTGGATCGACGCGGAGAACCTGGTGTGGCGGCCCAAGGACTACTGGCAGCCGGGTACCAAGGTCACCGTCCGCAGCGGTCTGCGCGGCGTCCGGTTCGACGAGGGCGTCTACGGCAAGAACGACTTCACCAGGAACTTCACCATCGGCCGCCATCAGCTGGTCCGTGCCGACACCGGTACCTTCCGGCTGATCGTCGAGCGGGACGGCGTCGAGATCCGCAACTACCCGGCGAGCTACGGCGACGACTCCGACCCGAAGCGGACCACCCGCAGTGGCCGGTACTTCGTCATGTCCAAGCAGCAGTACTACTACATGCAGAGGTACGACTTCGACGCGTACTGGGCGCTGCGGCTGTCCATCCACGGCGAGTTCATCCACGCCAACCAGTACACGGTGAAGGACCAGGGGCGTCGCAACGTCTCGCACGGCTGCGCGAACCTGTCGATGAAGAACGCCGAGGACTACTACAGGATCGCGTTGGAAGGTGATCCGGTGGTGGTGACCGGCTCCGCCATCGACCTGCCTGCCAAGGGCGCGGACTTCTGGGCCTACCCCTGGCCGATGTGGACCTCGCTGTCGGCAGTGAAGGGCTAATCGGCGCGCGAGGGCGTGGGTTCGGTGGGTTCAGCTCGTCACCCGGTGGCGGCTTCCAGCACACCGACCGCCGTCTGGCACGCGGGGATACCAGGTGTGCCGTGACCGTGGCCTCGTGGTCGCCGTAGCAGAACGCCGACCCCGGCCATCCGGTGTCGCGAGCAAGGACGCCTGCCCTCACGTACCCGAGGATGCCTCCCAGCCGGAATGACCATCTACAGCGCCGACCCCGGCCGAGTACGGGACACCGAGTTCACCACCGGGGACGGCGGCCTGATGAAGCTCACCGCCCCGCTGCCAAGAACCTCCTCTGGCTCGCCACCACTCCACAGCCGCCACACCCCACCGATGGCTTCTTCGCCAAGAACCACCCTGTGCGGCCAGTCGACCGTGGCGCTGGTTCTCCCTTCCTGCCAACGGTTCATCGAGCGAAGGCCGAGACCGCGCACAGCGTGGCCCAGGTGGCGGCGAATCCGGCGACTTTGACGCGCGCGCGGCGATCAGGCAGCCGCCGCCCGAAAATGCACGCGTCCGCGGCGTCCGCGGCAACTCGCGCCACCAGAACCGCCCTGAGCGCCCGGCCCTCCGGCGCGGTCATCATCGCCGCGCCGATGGCCGCGTCGCGGACACCGATCGCGCTGATCAGCGATCGGATCTCCGGGGCGACCCGACCGTCGGCGCGCACCATCCCGCAGGGCTTGGCCAGCAGGGCGGGCCACAGCACGATCGCGGCACTGTAAACGGTGGTCGCCGCTCCCAGCACGCGGCTCACCGCGGGCATCGGCGTTCCTCAGTCATGGGCTGCATGGCGGCCGAGTACCCGGTAAGACGACGACAAAACGATTCACCGCCCTCCGCGCGGCGGGTTTCGCCGGGCCTGGCTCGGACAAGCCTGCGAGCAGAGTTCGGCCCCTGACCGCCGAGCAGACCGGGACCTCGGAGTCGAGCACGTCCACGAGGCCGACGCTGTACGTCTGCGCTCCGCGGCGCTGGGAGCGGCGGATCTTCTCGGGCTCGCCGTCGATCGTGGACGACGGGTCGAAGTGCCAGACCGACGTGATTCCCGGATCGCGGAAGCCAGCTCGCGGGATTCTCGAGGATGCAGGAATTCCCTACTGTGCCAGGGAAAGCCGTCACCGGTCGCGCCAGCTCAACGGCGACAGAGTGAGCGCCATCCGCGATGCGCAGCGTCGCTCTCCGGAGCCGCACGCGAGCGTCGCCATGGTCACCGACTCACCCGGCGGGGACGAGTCGATCACCGGCGGCTCTGCTCGGCCCTGACGGGTACCTTCCTGGTGCTCGTGCCGGATCTCGCCAGCGGGCGGGAGATCCTGCATGATCGAGCCCGTGATCGCGATCAACCTCCTCGCTCGGCGCCGCGCATCATGACGGGCTCGCTCATCGACGTGCTGCTCGTAGACGAGGGCAAGCCGGTGACCGGCGTGGTGTTCAGCCCCAACGGCCACTTCCTGGCCGCCGTCGCCGGTCGACGGCTGCACCTGTGGGACGCGATCCGCCGCAGACCGCTGGTTCCCGCACGCCGACCGGCCAGCAACCGGAAGAAGCGGCAGGGCAACCGGAACGGCCAACCCCACCACGTGGTCTGGGTGAACTGCGCGGCGTTCAGCCCCGACAGCAGCCTGGTCGCGGTCGGCGGGAGCTACGAGTTCTTCGATCACGAGCGCGGGATCCTGTACGACGGCAACCCCGTCCACGTCGTCACCCTCGTGGACGTGCAAAGCGGAACGCCGGTCGGTGATCCGTTCGCAGACGCCGACGGCCTGCCTTTCCACGGCGGCCATGACGAGGACATCACGCACGTCGCTTTCAGCCCTGACGGAACACTGCTCACGACCAGCAGCGAGGACGGCACCACATGGCTCTGGGACGTCGCGACCCGCCAGCCCCGCAACGCCCATGACGGTGAAGCGCAGCTGTCCAACGACGTCACAAACACGGCCCTCAGCCCTGACGGGAGCATGATGGCCGAAGCGGGCGACAACGGCACCATCCGGCTCTGGAGCACCACCCGCTGAACGAGACCGGATGCCGGGTCAGGGGCGACCACGGCACGGGCAGCACACCAACGTGTGAGCGGTCGCGGGTTCGGCGCGCTGGGCAGCGAGTGGTCGGAGGGCGACGCGCACACCGGACCGGCCTGGCGGATGGTCCTGCACACGACCGGCTACAACCTCTACCCGGCCAAGTACGCCACGGCATTCCGGACGCCCCAGCGCTCGCCTGCGGCAGGCATCGGGTTCGCAGGTCGGTGGCAGCGTTGTTGTCGATCGCCGTCTTCCTCAGCGGCGATGACCGCGGCCAGCTGCGCGACGTCCGCGCTTGGAGAAGGTGTGCGGAAGTGGGCAGATCCGTTCGATGCGTGACGCCAGGTGCTCTAGTCACGACCGCGCGTCCAGATCAGCCGTCCGACCGCGAGCGCGTCGGCGTGGTACGGCGGAAGTTCCTCGCCTTCGGCGACCACCTGGGTCTGTTCGCCGTGACGGCTGACGTCCAGGAACCCGTGTAGCCGGGAGATATCACTGTCCGGTGTGCACTCGGCGACGTACACCACCGTCTCCTGGGCGATCGCCGCCTCGTTGGCCGGACTCCGCAGCGCCTTGCGAATGCGGCGCAGCGTCGGCCGGTCGGGCGCCCGGCCGAGCAAGTGCCTCTCCGCGGGCGAGTCGTCCGGGTCGAGCGGCGTGAACCGGTACTTGGGCACCGGATCGGACGGTCGCCACCGCGTGAGCCTGCGGATCTGGATGCCATCCGGCTTGATCCGCCCCTCGGGCAGCAACGCGATCTCCTCGTCCCGCAGCGGAATCGCGTGCTTGGCGAGGTAGCCGAGCAGGTTGCGTTCCAGTTCCCACGGGTCCTGCGCGGCGAGATCGCCCCAGCGGTGAGCGAGCTGCCCGTCCTCGATCCGGCCCGCCAGCACGCGCAGCAGGGTGGTCAGGTCCTTGCTGTCGCGTCCCATCAGCAGGGCACCACCGGTGCCGAGAGGGGCGGCGGCGCAAGCGCGTCCGCGACGTCGAGCGCGATGACGGGGATCCCGTCCGCGTCGCCCCCGGGGAGGGTGAACGTTCCGGTGTTCTTGTCGTAGCGGGCAGGATCGTTGCGCCGCACGTCACCGAGCTTCGAGTCGATGTCGGCGGGCAGCTCCGGGTTCACGAACACGGCATTCGGATCGTTCGGCTTCCCCGGCTTGTTGGCGTCCGCCGGGTACGCGGTGCGCACGATGCTGCCGCCGTAGATGATCGCGTCGAGTTCCACCGTTGCCCCGTTGATGGTCATTGCGCCCCGGATCCGCCACGTCCACTCGTGCCGCCCATCGGGTTGATCCCCTGATCGACACTATGCCGATCGCGGCCTCGTCGCCGGTGTTGGTGACCACGACGCGGACCGGTTGCTTGCCGAGCAGCAGGCTCTCCTCGCCGCGATCTCGTTGCTCACCTAGGTCATGGACCGGGTCGTCGCGCCGCTGTGCTTCCGCCCTGTTCTCCGCCCCGGTAACGGACGCCGCCTACGCGCGGGAGTTCACCGAAGCCATTTCCGGGGCACTTGAATGCCGTTGACGCTTGGCGATTTTTTCCTTATGCGTCAACAACTCTGTGAGTTTTCGCCGGGGCGGCTGCGTGATTGTGTTGAATTTTCCTCACGTTAGCCGGAATCGGGGTTACGGTCCGCGTGCCACCTTTCGGACGAAGGAGAAATCGCATGCGTGCTCTGATGGTTCTCGGTGCCAGTGCCGTTCTCAGCGTTGGCCTGATGGGTGTGGCCTCGCCGTCCGCCGAGGCCCTGCCGACCGGGTGCAGGGCGGCGAAGCTGGCGGAGGTCGGGATCTCGGACTGCTCCGGGGGCACCGGCCTCCACCGTGCGCGCGCGGTCTGCAAGAACGGCTCGGTCGTCTACGGCGCCTGGGCTCGGGTGCGGGTCGGGTCGCTGGCGTTCTGCCCCAATGTCGGCGCCGACTCGGTCAGCAGCGTCTCGGTCGAGCTGCGCGACTGACCAGTGCCGGCAGTTCGTCGGCCGACCACTGGTCATACGCGTGCTCGCCGTGCTTCTCGGCGAGCACGCGGCCGTCCCGGTCGATGAGGAAGTCGGCGGGCAGCCCGAGCCGTCCGCCTTCCTGCTCGCGGCTGACGGCCGGAACCGGCCCGGCGGACGCGACCCGTGGAAGTTCGATCACGACCGTGCCGAGCTGATGCGCAGCCTCGACCTCTGCCAGACCTGCGGACGGTCACGCGAGGACGAGGTGTTCGTGCTCGCGCCCACCGATTCGACAAGCTTCCTGGCGCGCGCACCCGAGGACCGCGGAAACAGCCCCAGATTGGATGCACATCCACACGACCGGGCCCCTCGGTGTCGCCAACCGAGGGGCCCAGGTGTGCTCATCGGGGTCTTCTACCGCTGTAACTCCCGTAATGGATCAGGCAGAAACCTCGCCCAACACGGGCTGAGCGACACTCCTTAAGGCTTCTCTGACATTCCGCACGCTCACTTCAGTGGCGCTTAAGCGCTACTTCAATGCCTTTGTCGAGGCTTTCCCTCGCGGGGGTCTCCCCGCTGGTCGTCGGCCCTGTGCGCCGGGTGATGCAGGGGCAACAGCCTTGTGGGGCGGGGCCGGCGACCGCCGGCCGATCGGGTTTTCCGAATGGAATTCAGGAAGCTCGATCGGCTCGGCGGGCCTTTGCGGATGTCAGCTGTGAGGAGTGCCATGCCCGTCCCACCCGTGTCGTCTCCCCCGGACTCGGATTGGTCCATCGCCGACCTGCGCTGGGCCGACGCGCGCTACCTGCACGAGCTGCCCGCGACCCCGGTGCGCGACACCAGGCGCGCCGAACGCCGGATGAGCCGGTGGAACGCCCGCTTCACCGAGGGCTCGGCCGCCAGCCGCCGCGCGGCGGGGGTACTGGGCTTCAAGCTGGACTCGCTGTGGCGGACCTTCGGCTCACCGTCGGGCTGCGAGGACCGGGCGCCGGTGCCGGACTGGCTGACCCAGGTGAACCGGGTGCGCTGCTACGGCGGGCCACCGCAGGGCGAATCCCACGTGGCCGCGGACGAGGAGTTCGCCGGGATGCGCGCGGTTACCGACATCGTGCGCGGATACCAGCGCGTGCTGCACAACAGGCTGCGGCGGTTGCCCGCGACCAGTGGTGCGCCGGGCCTGGTGAGGTTGCCGGAGCTGCTGGTCTCCACGTGGCCCCGGCAGCAGCTCGCGGAGGCGATGTCCGGCGTCTCCCGGGCCGACGAGACCGAGCAGCTGGAGCTGTGGAACACCTATCCGGTGCTGCTGCGCTACGTCAACGAGGTGCTGCGGTCGTGGCTGCACGAGCGCACGGTCTTCGCTCAGCGGCTCGTCCGGGACCACGCCGAGCTGCGGCGTGTCTGCGGTGAGCCGATCGGCGAGCTGGTCTCGATCGACTTCGGGCTGGGCCACCGCGGCGTCGCCGAGCTGGCGTTCGAGAAGCTCAGCATGATCTACCGGCCGCACAGCGTCGAGGCCGACCAGTCCTGGGCCGCGGTCTGCGCGTGGTTCAACGGCCGCGGGCCGCGGCACGACCTGCTGCCGGTTCCGGTGCTGGCCAAGGAGAACTACGGCTGGATGTGCCACGTGGCCGCGCGGCCGTGCCGCACCGTGGACGAGGCGAAGGCGTTCCACTGGCGCATCGGCGCGCTGACCGCGCTGCTGTACGTGCTCGACGGCGCGGATGTGCACCACCGCAACGTGATCGCGCACGGGGAGCACCCGGTGCTGGTGGACGGCCAGGTGCTGCTGCGCGGTCGTTCGGCGGGCGCGGGGGGCAGGGCGGAGCGCCACGACCCAGCGGCGGAACTGCTGCGCGAGGGCGTGCTCGGCGTCGGCATGATCGGCACCAGGTCGCTGACCAGGATCGCGGGCACGGCCGTCGACCCGCGCGAGTACCGCGAGGAGATGCTGACCGGGTTCGAGTGGACCTACCGCGCGATCGCGATGGACTGGACCCGGTGGCTGGCCGTCGACGGGCTGCTGTCGAAGTTCACCGACGTGCCCGTGCGGCACGTGGCCCGCGACCCGGACCGCTACCGCGAGGTGCTGGCCGAGAGCCTGCGGCCGGAGCACCTGCGCGACGCCGTCGACCGGGACCGGAGCCTGGTCGCCCTGTCCGCCAACGACTGCGACGGGCAGCCGCCCGAGCTGCTGTGCAACGACGAGCTGCAGGCGCTGCGGGCGGGCGTGCTGCCCTGCTACTTCACCCGGGGGCACAGCACGCAGGTGTTCAACCGCGAGGGCAAGCAGCTCGGCCCGATGCTGGCGGAGCCGCCGATCGACATCGCCATCCGCCGGATCGCCGAGCTGACCGAGCCGGGCCTGCTGCGCCAGCTCTCGCTCATCCGGCAGGCGCTCGACGTGCCCGCGCCGGGCCGGGCCGCCCGGCGCGGGCCCTCGCCCGAGCCGGAGCGGCTGCCCGAGGACCCGCTGCGGTACCCGGAGGCGGTCTCCGACGCGGTCGACCTCGCCAAGGGGCTGTGCCGCCAGGCCGTGCGGCGCAGCGGCGCGATCGGCTGGATCACGCTGAACCCGGCCGGTGGCGGGCACTGGGAGCTGGGCCCCGCGCCGAAGGACCTGCGTGCGGGCACCGCGGGGATCGGGCTGTTCCTGTCCGCGGTCGCCGCCTACACCAGGGACACCGAGATCAGCGGGACCGCGCACGCCGTCGCCGACCACCTCGCGCGGTGGGCGGCGGACGCGGCCGAACGCCTCGGCAGGTCCGCGCTGGACCGGCCCGACCCCGGCGCCTTCGGCTCGGTCGGCGGGCTGATCCACTACCTGACCCACTCCGCCGTCCTGCTCGACCGGCAGGACCTGCTCGGCGGCGCCCAGTCGCTGCTGCGGCCGCTCGCCGCGCACGTGCAGCACGACCGGCGCTTCGACCTGGTCAGCGGCAGCGTCGGCGCGATCCTCGTCGCGCTCGGGCTGCACCACGTGCTGCCGGGCTCGCAGGCTCTTGAGGTCGCGCACGCCGCGGGCAGGCGGCTGGTGCTCTCCCCCGCGCTGGTGCCGGGCGCAGGCATCGGGATCTCGCGCGGTGCCAGCGGAATCGCCTACGCGCTCGCGCGGCTGCACGCGGTCGACCCGCGCCCGGAGTACGCCGAGACGGTCCACGCCGCGCTGCTGCACGAGCGTGATCACCTGCACCCGGAGCGGCACGACTGGTCCGCGCCGAGGGCGGCGGGCTGCACCGCGGCCGACGGCAACGCCCCGCTGCTGGGCTGGTGCCACGGGGTGCCCGGGGTCGGCCTGGCCAGGGCGGGCATCGCCGGGCTCGGCGGGGAGTGGGACGTGCGGCACGACCTCGACGCCGCCGAGCGCGCCACCGCGCTGGCGTTGTTCGGCGAGACCGGCGGCCTGCTGGCCTCGGTGGGCGATCACGGCCTGTGCCACGGCGATCTCGGCGCGCTGGAGCTGCTGGTGCTCGCCGCCCATCGACGCTCCGATGTGGACGGTCTGCGCCGGTGCGGGCAGGCCGTGCGCGCGGTGCGCGACCGGGGCCGGGAGGCCGGGTGGCGGACCGGCCCCGCGCGGCCGGAGTCGGTGCCGGGGCTGATGCACGGCAGGGCCGGGATCGGCTACAACCTGCTGCGGCTGGTGGCCCCGGAGCTGGTGCCGTCGGTGCTCCTGCTGGAGCCGCCGAAACTTCCTTAGCCACCGAGCAGTTCGTGCACCCTGGCGGCGTGGGGGCTGCCGATCTCCTCGTAGATCGCCAGTGCCTCCCGCCAGGCGCGCTCGGCCTCCTCCCGCCTGCCGAGCGCGTCGAGCGCCCTCCCGAGCTCCACAGTGGACAGTGCTTGCTGGAACCGGTCGGCCGCGTCGTGGAACATCCGGGAGCTGCGCAGGTAGCAGACCATCGCGTCGTGCTGCCTGCCCTCCGCCCGGTGCACCAGGCCCCGCACGCGCAGTGCGGCCGCCTCGCCCCATTCACTGCCCAGCTCGCGCATCCGGGCCAGCGCCAGCTCGCTGTTGGCCCGCGCCGGGACCGGGGTGCCGACGCGGGCCTGCGCCTCGGCGAGGTTGAGCCGGGCCAGCGCCGCCGACCACCGGTTGTCCAGTCGCTCCATCACCTTCAGGCAGTCGGCGAAGTGCTCCAGCGCCTCCAGCGGCCGGTCGGTCTCGGTGCACAGCTCGCCGAGGCTGAGCCTGCTCAGCGCCGCGGTGCCCGGATCGTCCAGCTCGCGGGAGAGCTCCAGGGACCGCGTCAGGCTCTCCTCGGCCTCCGCCATCCGCCCGAGCCTCAGGTAGACCCCGCCGATGTTGTGCAGCACGGAGCGGATCCCGCGTGGTTTGCCCAGTTCGTGGGACAGCTCCAGGGCGCGGCGGTGGTAGCGCAGCGCGTCGTCCAGCCGGTGCATCTGGTAGGCCGCGTTGCCCAGCCCCGTGACCATGCTGACCTCGGCGTGCGGCTGGCCGGTGCGCCGCGCGGCGCGCAGCCCGGCCTCGTTCGCGGTGATCCAGTGCTGGTAGTCCCTGGTCCGGTCGAAGTGCGGGGCCAGCATCACGGCGAACTGCCACGCCAGCTCGGGCAGCCCGGCCGACTCGGCCCTGACCACGCAGGCGACCAGGTTGTCCTGCTCGGCGTCCAGCCAGCGGAACGCGTCGGCGACCGTCTCGAACGTCTCCGGCGGGCAGTCCGGGTCCGGCTCGGCGAAGGAGGCCGCGGAGTGCTGGCCGCCGAGGTCGGTGACCACGGCGTTCCAGGCGCTGTGCATCGACCACAGCACGAACCTGCGCAGCACGGCGCGGGAGCCGTCCTCTCCGTCCTCGGCCGCGGCGAGCTGGGCGGCGTACTCGCGCAACAGGTCGTGCAACCGGTAGCGCCCTGGCGAGACCTCCTCGACGAGGTGCGCCTCCACCAGCCGCCGCAACCGCGTCCTGGTCAGCGCCTGGTCGGCGGGTCCGGCCGACACGCACGCGGCCGCGGCGACCGGGAAGTCGGCTCCGGGGATGAGTCCGAGGCGGCGGAACACCTTCCGCTCCTCGGGCTCCAGCATCTGGTACGAGCGCTCGAACGCCGTCCGCACCGCCGCGTGCGGATCATCGGGAATCTCCAGCGCCGCAAGGCGTTCCGCGCCGCGCAACCGCTCGACGAGATCGGTCAGGCCCTCGTGGGCGTTGGTCAGCAGCTGCCCACAGGCCACCCGCAGGGCCAGCGGGAGGTGGCCGCAGCGCTCGGCCAGCTCCCGCGCGGTCTCCGCCTCCGCGCGCACCAGGTCGGTCCCGACCAGCCGCTCCAGCAACCGCAACGAGGTCTCCGGGGACAACATGCCCAGGCGCACCGACTCCGCGCCGTTGAGCGCGACCAGCCCGCCGAGCCTGCTGCGGCTGGTCACCAGGACGGTGCAGCCGGGGGTGCCCGGCAACAGCGGGCGGACCTGCTCGGTGCCGCGCGCGTTGTCCAGCACCAGCAGCAGCCGCTTTCCGGTGAGCGTGCTGCGCAGCAACGCGGCGGCCTCGTCCCGGCGCGTGGGCACGCGGGCGTCGGGCACGCCGAGCGCGCGCAGCAGCCTGCCGATGGCCTCCTCCGGCGACATCGGCGGCTCGGAGCTGTAGCCGTGCAGGTCCACGTAGAGCTGGCCGTCCGGGAACCGCGCCGCGGTCCGGTGTCCGAAGTGGACGGCCAGCGCGGTCTTGCCGACCCCGGCAGGACCGTCGATCGCCACCACCCGGGCGGAGCGCCGCACCGCCTGCTCCAGCAGGGCCAGCTCCTCCTCGCGGCCGGTGAACCCGGAGGGCTCCGCCGGCAGTTCGGCGGGCAGCTCCGACCACGCCTCGGCCGTCGTCCTTCCCTCCACTGTGGACACGCGCTTCGCGCCGACCAGCTCGGCCGCGGGCACCCCGGCGAGGATGTCGGCGTGCCTGCGGCGCAACCGCTCGCCCGGCTCCACCGCGAGCGCGAGCACCAGCGCCTCCCGCGCCTGCCGGTAGGCCTCCAGCGCGTCGGCCTGCCGCCCGGCCCCGTAGAGCGCGGTCATCAGCCGCGCCCAGTGCCCCTCGTTCAGCGGCTGCTCGGTGGTGAGCGCGCGCAGCTCGCCGATCACCTCGGCGTAGTGGCCGAGCCCGAGCCGCGCGTCGACCAGGGTCTGCCGCGCCGAGCCGCGCAGCTCCTCCAGCCGCGTGCGCTCGGCGGAGACCGTCGGCCCCTGCGGCACGTCGGCGAGCGCGGTGCCGCGCCACAGCGCCAGCGCCTCGCCCATGGTGGCCACCGCCCGGTCGTGCTCGCCCCGGTCCAGCTCCGCCCGGCCGCGCGCGGCGAGCTGGGCGAAGCAGTCCGCGTCCAGCTCGCCCGGTCCCACGTCCAGCGCGTAGCCACCGGAACGGGTGAAAAGACCCGGACCGCCGAGGAGCTGGCGGAGCTGGTGCACGTAGACCTGCACGGCGTTGACGGCCGAGCCCGGTGGGTCCTCCGGCCAGACCTCGGCCACCAGCCGGTCCACCGAGACCACCTGGTTGGCGTGGAGCAGCAGCAACGCGAGCACCGAACGCTGTTTCGCCGCCCTCGCCCCGCGCCAGCCGTCGACCGCACGCACCTCCAGCGGTCCGAGCAGGCGAAACCTGGACGTCTCCACACGGCGAGCTTAGTGATCGCTGCTGACGGGTGCGTGGACCGCTTTCACAGTGGTCACACCGCCCGCGGGGTTTGCTACACGCCGGGGTGCGTCCGGCGCGTGGTCGCGCGGTGCCTAGAGTCGTGCCTCGAAGAGCGTGTTTCTTGTCGAGGAGGAACCCTGTGACCGACCCCGGGCACGCCGAGGGCACGGCAGCCCCCGCCGCACCGCAGACCCCCGCCCGTGACGCCCAGCTGCTGGAGCGCACGGTGTTCGAGGTGAAGCGGGTGATCGTCGGGCAGGACCGCCTCGTCGAGCGGATGCTGGTCGGGCTGCTCGCCAAGGGCCACCTGTTGCTGGAGGGCGTGCCCGGCGTGGCCAAGACGCTGGCCGTGGAGACCTTCGCGCGCGTCGTCGGCGGGTCGTTCAACCGCCTGCAGTTCACCCCCGACCTGGTGCCCGCGGACATCCTGGGCACCCGGATCTACCGCCAGGGCAGCGAGAGCTTCGACGTGGAGCTGGGCCCGGTGGTGGCCAACTTCGTGCTCGCCGACGAGATCAACCGGGCCCCGGCCAAGGTGCAGTCGGCGCTGCTGGAGGTCATGGCCGAGCGGCACGTGTCCATCGGCGGCAAGACCTTCCCGATGCCCGACCCGTTCCTGGTGATGGCCACCCAGAACCCGATCGAGAACGAGGGCGTCTACCCGCTGCCCGAGGCGCAGCGCGACCGCTTCCTGTTCAAGATCCTCGTCGAGTACCCCTCCGCCGAGGAGGAGCGCGAGATCGTCTACCGGATGGGCGTGCAGCCCCCGGCCCCGCACCAGGTGCTCACCGCGCAGGAGCTGGTCCGGCTCCAGGGCGTGGCCTCGCAGGTGTTCGTGCACCACGCGCTCGTCGACTACGTCGTCCGCGTCGTGCTGGCCACCCGCCAGCCCACCGAGCACGGCCTCACCGACGTCGCGGGCTGGATCGCCTACGGCGCCTCGCCGCGCGCCACCCTCGGCGTCGTCGCCGCCTCCCGGGCGCTGGCCCTGGTGCGCGGGCGCGACTACGTGCTGCCGCAGGACGTGGTGGACGTGGTTCCGGACGTGCTGCGGCACCGCCTCGTGCTGTCCTACGACGCGCTCGCCGACGGCGTCCCCGTCGACCACATCATCAGCCGCGTGCTGCAGACCGTTCCGCTGCCGCAGGTCTCCGCGCGTCCGCAGCAGGGCCCGCCGCCCGGCCAGCCCATGCCGCAGCCGCCCGCCCAGGCCGCGCCCAGGCAGTGAGGTCCACCGAGGAGAGCCCGGCCCGCCCGAGCTGGGCGCCGCCGTCGCTGCGGGGCGGGCGGATGGAGGCCGGGCTGCGCACGCTGGAGCTGACCGTGCGGCGGCGGCTGGACGGCCTGTTGCAGGGAAACCACCTCGGCCTGGTGCCCGGTCCGGGGACCGAGCCGGGTGAGGCGCGGCTCTACCAGCCCGGCGATGACGTGCGCCGGATGGACTGGTCGGTCACCGCGCGCACCACCGAGCCGCACATCCGGGAGACGATCGCCGACCGCGAGCTGGAGACCTGGGTCGTGCTGGACCGCTCACCGAGCATGGACTTCGGCACCGCGGGCTGTGAGAAGCGGGACCTGGGCATCGCCGCGCTCGCCGCCGTCGCGCACCTGACCAGGGGTGGCGGCAACCGGATCGGCGCGATCGTGGCCAACGGCGAGCGCACGGTCCGCATCCCGGCGCGCGGCGGCCTGCCCTACGCGCGGAGCCTGATCCGCAAGGCGGCCGAGCAGCCCGACGCGCCCGAGGGCACCCGCGGCGACCTCGCCGCCGCGCTGGAGCAGCTGCGCCGCCCGCCGCGCCGCCGCGGCCTCGCCGTGGTGATCTCCGACTTCCTCGGCCCGGTGAACTGGTTGCGCGCGATGCGCGGCCTGGC
This sequence comes from Allokutzneria albata, assembly GCF_900103775.1. GTDB lineage: Bacteria > Actinomycetota > Actinomycetes > Mycobacteriales > Pseudonocardiaceae > Allokutzneria > Allokutzneria albata. The sequence continues at coordinate 3,185,511 of NZ_LT629701.1, forward strand.
CGCCCGGCACGACCTGCTCGCGGTCGAGGTGCTGGACCCGCGCGATGTGGAACTGCCCGACGTCGGCACCGTGGTGCTGGCCGATCCGGAGACCGGCGGTCAGCGCGAGGTGCACGCGACCCCGTTGCTGCGCAGGGAGTTCGCCGCCGCGGCCGCGGCACACCGCGACGAGGTGGCGACCGCGCTGCGCGGGGTCGGGGCCTCGCACCTGGTGCTGCGCACCGACTCTGACTGGATCGCCGACATCCTGCGCTTCGTGGTGCGCCGCAAGCAGCGCTGGTCGGGAGGGGGAGCCTGATGTTCGGCCTGAGCCTGGCGGGCTTCGCCCACCCGTGGTGGTTCCTGCTGCTCGCCGGGGTGGCGGCGTTGCTCGGCTGGTACCTGTGGGCGCAGCGGCGGCGCAAGCGCAACGTCATGCGCTTCACCAACCTGGAGCTGCTGGAGAAGGTCGCGCCGAAGCGGCAGGGCTGGGTGCGGCACGTCGCGCCCGCGCTGCTGCTGGTGTCGATGGTGCTGCTGACCGTGGCGATGACCGGCCCGACCGGTGAACAGCGGGTGCCGCGCAACCGCGCGACAGTGATGCTGGTGATCGACGTGTCGCTGTCGATGAAGGCCACCGACGTGAAGCCGGACCGGCTGACCGCCGCGCAGAACGCCGCCAAGGCGTTCGCCGACGGGCTGACCCCCGGCGTGAACCTCGGCCTGATCTCCTTCGCCGGCTCCGCCGCCGTCGTCGTCGCGCCCACCGCGGAGCGCGCCCCCGTCAAGCACGCCATCGACAACCTGCGCCTCGGCGCGGGCACCGCGACCGGGGACTCGATCGCCTCCGCCGTGGCCGCCGTCGACTCCTTCGGCAAGCTGATCACCGGCCCCGAGGGCCGCCCGCCGTCGCGGATCGTGCTGATGTCCGACGGCAAGCAGACCATCCCGGCCAGCCTCGAGGAGCCGCGCGGGGCCTTTGCCGAGGCGAAGAACGCCAAGAACGCGGGCATGCCCATCTCCGCGATCTCCTTCGGCACCGAGTACGGCACCATCGAGATCGACGGCCGCCAGCAGATCGTGCCGGTGGACGACGACTCGATGAAGCAGATCGCCACCCTCTCCGGCGGTGACTTCCACAAGGCCGCCACCGAGAGCGAGCTGCGCCGGGTCTACGACAACCTCGGCGAGCAGATCGGCTACGAGACCAAGCGCGCCGACGCCAGCCGCCCCTGGATGGTGCTCGGCACGCTCACCCTCATCGTGGCCGCGGCCGTCTCCCTCGTCCTCGGCCAGCGCATCCCCTGACGTCGGGCGGTGCGCAGCCGCGCGCGCGTGCGTTGAACGCACCGAATGAGTCGTTCGGTGCGTTCAACTACCCCAATGACTCATTCAGGGGGTAGGCGACAGCGCGGTCGGGGGCCCGGGGTCAGTCCTGGTGCGACGATGCACGCGTGCGAGTGCTGCTGGTCGAGGACGACGAACCGATCGCCGAGTCGCTGGGGCGCGGGTTGCGCCGCTACGGATTCGAGGTCGACTGGGTGCGCACCGGGGCGGAGGCGCTGGCCGCCCCCGAGGCCGGGTTGGTGTTGCTGGACCTGGGCCTGCCGGACACCGACGGGCTGGACGTGTGCCGGGAGCTGCGGGCGCGCGGGGACGTGCCGATCATCGTGATCAGCGCGCGCAGCGACGAGGTGGATCGCGTGGTGGGCCTGGAGATCGGCGCGGACGACTACGTGTCGAAGCCGTTCGGGGTGCGCGAGGTGATCGCGCGGATGCGGGCGGTGCTGCGCCGGGTCCGCCCGCCCGGGCCGGAGGAACAGGCGCCGGACCGCTACGGGCGACTGGCGCTGGACCGGCGCGCCAGGCGGGCGTTGCTGGACGAGGCGGAAGTGCCGCTGACGCCGAAGGAGTACGACCTGCTCGCGTTCCTCACCGAGGAGCCGGGCGCGGTGTTCACCAGGGAACAGATCATGGAAGCGGTCTGGGACGCCAACTGGTTCGGCCCGACCAAGACGCTGGACGTGCACATCGGCGCGCTGCGGCGGAAGTTCCCGGAAGCCTTCGTGATCGAGACCGTGCGCGGTGTCGGGTTCCGTCTGGTCGTCTCGTAGTGGTCCGCCAGCTCGTCGCCAGCTACGTCCTGCTGATCGCGTTGGCGATCGCGGGTTTCACCGTTCCGGTCGCGTTCACGCTCACCAAGCAGCTGGAGGACGATCTCGAACTGTCCGTACGGCGCGAGGCCGACACGGTGGCGCTGCTGCTCGCCGCGGGTGACGAACCGTCCCGCCAGGCGCTGGATCGGCTTGTGCGGGCCTACGAACAGCAAACGCCCGGGCGGATCGAGTTGCTGCCCGCGTCGGCAGCCACGGACAGCGCGGTGTGGCAGCACTCCCCCGTGCTCGGTGCGGACGCGTTGGTGGTCACGGTCCCGGCCCGTTCAGCGGACGGAGCGGTCAAGGGCGCGGTGCGGGTCAGCTTCCCGGAAGCGCCGCTGGAGCGGCGGCTGTGGCAGATCTGGGGCTTCCGCGCGGCGCTCGCGGTCGGAGTGCTGGTGCTGGCCGCGGCGGCGGGGGTGTTCGTCGCGCGGCGGCTGACGCGACCGTTGCGGGAGCTGACCGCGATGGCGGCGCGCTTCGGCGACGGCGACCTCACCGCTCGTTCCGTCGAGGCAGGTCCTCCGGAGACGCGCACGCTGTCGCGAACCCTCAACGCCGGAGCGGAACGGATCGGCACGCTCGTCGACGCGCAACGGGCGTTCGTCGCCGACGCGTCGCACCAGCTCCGCACTCCGCTGACCGCGCTGAGGCTGTCCCTGGACAACATCGCCGATGAGGTGGACGACGAGTTCACGCGCGAGGACGTGGCCGCCGCGACCGCCGAGGTGGTCCGGATGAGCAGGCTGGTCAGCGGCTTGCTCGCGCTGGCGAAAGCCGAGGGCATGGTGGCCCCGCCCGAGCCGGTCGAGGTGGCGGCCCTGGTCGAGGACCGGTTCGAGGTGTGGTCGCCGGTGGCCGCGGAGCGCGGGGTGCGCCTGGTGGCCGAGCTGCCCGAGGAGGACCTGCGGGTGCTCGCCGGGCCGGGGCAGCTGGAGCAGGTGCTGGACAACGTGCTCTCCAACGCGCTGGAGGTGTCCCCGGAGGGCGGGGTGATCACCGTCCGGGCCGGGGCCGCGGGCGACCGCGTGGACCTGGTCGTGCTCGACCAGGGACCCGGACTGTCCGAACAGGACAGAGAACGGGCGTTCGACCGGTTCTGGCGCGGTCCCGCGCTGACCGGCCGCGGCGGCTCCGGGCTCGGCCTGGCCATCGTGAAGCAGCTGGTCGCCGACTCCGCCGGGAGCGTGCGCCTGGTGGCGGCTCCCGGCGGAGGGCTGGGCGTGCGGCTGTCCCTGCGGGCGGCTACTTCTCCGGCATCGCCGAGGAGTGGTGGGTGACGATCAGCCACGTGCCCTTCACCTTCTCGTAGACGTAGGTGTAGCGGGCGTCCACAGTGGACCCGTCGGAGAAGCTGAAGCGGTAGGTGCCGTTGTCGGTCGCGGTGTTGTTGTCCAGCACGGTGATCGTCGAGCTGAGGATGCGACCGCTCGGCTTCTTCGCGAGGAAGGTCTCGAAGTAGTCGACGATCCTGGCCCGGCTGGTGCGGACCTCGTCGGAGACCGTGGGCAGCAGCACCGCGTTGGGCGCGTAGAGGTCGGCGACCGTGCTCGGACTACCGGTGGCGAGCGCGGCGTTCCACCGGTCGAACAGCGCGGCGACCTGCTGCTTGGCGTGCTGCTTGCCCAGACCGATCTCGATGCCTAACGCGGAACGCTGCGGGGCTTGCGCGCTCGCGGTACCGGCGAACGCGGTGGCGAGCAGCGCGGTGGTCACGGCCGCGACTCTGATGCCCTTGCTCGTGCGCATAGTCGAACTCCTCTTCGCTGCGAGTGGATGTGTGACTCCACTTTCGAGCGAGCGGGGTAGCGCCAGGACAGCACGAAGACAGGGCCAGGCAAGGGAAAGGACAAACTTCGGCGAGTGGCGATCCGGTCACTCGGCGCGCTCGCGCCAGCGCCCGAGATCCTCCGGGGTGTCGATGTCGTCGGCCTCCGCGTTCTCGGCGGGCAGCCGCCGCACGGTCAGCGCGCCGAGAACGCGGCGAAGCGAGCTTCCCGAGGGCGATCCGGGCAGACACCGCCGCAGCGCGCCGGTTCGCCAGACGCCCACCATCCACTGTGGACGACCTTCGGCGTCGACGAGCACGACCCCGTCGACGTCCTCGGTCAGCGCGGCGCGCAGCCGGGTCAGGGTCGCGGCGGTGATCCCGGGTTGGTCGACCGCGAGCACCGCGACCACGTCGGCGCTCACCCGCGCGAGGCCCGCCGCGAGGCCGGCGACCGGTCCCCCGCCCGGCGGGTCCTCACGCGTCCACACCACCGGCCGGGCGGTCTCGCGCCGGGGACCGACCACGATCACCCGCGCGCCGGGGTCCACCGCGTCGAGCACCCGGTCCAACAGGGTCCTGCCGCCGAGCACGAGCGCGGCCTTGTCCTGTCCACCGAGGCGGCTGCCCTCGCCGCCCGCCAGCACGATCAGCTCCACACACCCATCCTGCGCCGGACGCCGTTCCGTGCTCGTGGCGGGCCCCCACCACGAGCACGGAACGGCCGCGAGTCAGGAGTTGACGGTGCCCAGGTTGACCGGGATCGACGTCGGACCGATCGTGATGAACGACGCCGAGTAGGGGATCTCCGCCGGGTCGATCGCGAGGCTGAGCTCCGGCAGTCGCCGGTACAGCGTGGCCAGCGCGAGTTCGCCCTCCAGGCGGGCCAGGTGCGCGCCCACGCAGAACCGCGGCCCGAAGCCGAATCCCGGGTGCCCGTTCTGGTCCCTGGTGATGTCGAACTCGTTCACGGTCTCCCCGTAGACGGCCGGGTCCTGCCCGGCGGCCTGGAAGGACACGCCGACCGCGCTGCCCTTGGGGATGAGCACACCGTCGACGGTGACGTCCTCGGCGGCGTACCGGAAGCTGGTCCACATCACCGAGTGCCGGTACCGCAGGGTCTCCTCGACCACGTCGGCCCACCGGTCCTCGGCCTTGGCCAGCTCCAGCTGCTCGGGGTTCTGCGACAGCGCGACGATCGCGTGGCCGAGCATGTGCACCGTGGTCTCGTGACCGGCGAGCACCATCAGCCACAGCACGCCGACCAGCTCGTCCGTGGTGAGCTTGTCGCCCTCGTCGCGGGCGTGCACCAGGCCCGACGTGAGGTCCTCGCCGGGCTCCTTGTGCTTGCGCTGCACCAGCTCGTGCAGGTAGCCCTGGTAGGCCTTCTGCGTCGCGAACGCCTCCTCGGGCGGGGTGGTGTGCGAGAGCAGCAGGGTCGTCCACCGCCGCACGTCGGCCCGTTCCGACCTGGGCACGCCGAACAGCTCGCAGATCACCCACATCGGCAGCGCCTCGGTGAAGGTGGGCACGAGGTCGACGCCGTCACCCGCGGCCACCACGCCGTCGATCAGCTCGTCGATGATCGCCTGCACCCTCGGTCGCAGCGCCTGCACGCGCGCGGGGGTGAACGCCTTGGCGATCAGGCCGCGCAGCCTCCTGTGCTGCGCCCCGTCCGTGGTGGACATGTGCTCGCCCTGGACGATGGCGCGCAGCGGCCAGTCCGCGGGGATCGAACCGTTGTGCAGGTCCGGCCAGTGCTCCGGACCGCGGAAGAAGACCTTGTTGTCACCAGCGATGATCTCGCGCGCCGCCTTCTGCGACAGCGCGAGGTAGGCGGGAACGCCGCCGGGGTAGGCCACCTTCACCACGGGACCGATTTCCCGGAGGCGGTTGCAGGTGTCGAGAACCGGCTCGTTGGCCGGAAAGGCGGGAAGGTCGGTTGTCATCGGGAAGCACCTTCCGTACTGGAACCACGTGTGACGGGCCGGATCGGCGCCCGATGTTCCACCGCCCGAGCTGCGGGAACAAGGCCGTCACCCCGTTCAAGCCGCAAAACAAAAGCAAGTGCACAAAACCCAAGAAAACCCTTCGGCCTCCCGCGAAAGCTCCGTGCACCCTAATGGCCTGAGACGAACACGAAATTTCTTTCGTGGACTTAGGATGCCCGCTCATGGGGAGCGAGCGGGTGATAGCGGGGCGCTACCGGCTGGAGGAGCGGATCGGCTCCGGGGCGATGGGCGTGGTGTGGCGGGCCACCGACACCGAGCTGGGGCGGACGGTGGCGCTCAAGCGCTCGCAGGAGGGCGACAACGGCCAGATCCGGCGGGAGGCCCGGATCGGCGCCGGGCTGCATCACCCGCACGTGGTCACCGTCTTCGACGTGGTGGTCGACGACGGCGAGCGCTGGCTGGTCATGGAGCACCTGGCCGCGCGCACGCTGGCCGAGATCCTCGACGAGGACGGGCCGCTGGCCCCCGACGTCGCCGCGAGGATCGGGACTCAGCTCGCGGCCGCGCTCACCGCCATGCACGAGCGTCGCATGGTGCACCGGGACATCAAGCCGGGCAACGTGCTCGTCGCTGAGGACGGCACCGCGAAGCTCACCGACCTCGGCATCGCGCAGTGGGCCGAGGTGACCCACACCAACAGCGGCCAGATCGGCGGCACGCCCGGCTACCTCGCCCCGGAGGTCGCCGACGGACGTGACGCGAAGGCGTCCGCCGACGTGTTCTCCTTGGGTGCCACGCTGTTCGCCGCTGTGGAGGGCAGTTCCCCGTGGGGTGAGGCGACCCGCGGCCCGTTCGCCCAGCTGCGCCGCGCCGCGTCCGGTGCCACCGAGCCGATGAAGCGGGCCGGCCCCCTGGAACCGGTACTGGCGAAACTGCTCAGCAAGGCCCCCGCCGACCGCCCGACCGCGGCACAGGCGAAGGACCTGCTCGACGAGATCACCGGTACCTCGACTGCGGTGTTCCCTCTGCCCCGCAAGCGAAAGCGACGCGCGCTCGCACTCGGCGCCGCGGCTGTGGCCATCGCGCTCGCCGCCGGTGCGGCCGTGTACCTCACGAGGGACACCGTCGTTCCCGGTTCGCTCGGCGACCCGCGCACCGCGGACCCGTGTTCCCTGGTCGACCCGGCCGCGGTCGCCTCCTTCGGCGAGGTGACCGCGGACTCCGAGTACGGCGAGTACCTGCGCTGCGGCCTCTTCATCAAGCAGAGCAGGGCGGACCAGGACCTGATCGTGCTGGCGGTGGAGTTCGACCAGCGCGAGGAGTACCCGGAGCAGCCGTACACGCCCGGCAGGCTCGGCATGGCACACCGCCCGCCCGAGAAGAACAACCGGTGCCTGCGCGCGATCCCGCTCCCGGACGTCGGCCAGGTCAAGATCACCACCAAGCACCGGCACGGACAGCCCGCTCCCCTGTGCGCGGTCGCGGAGGCGGCGTTCAGCAACGCGCTGACCGTGCTCTCCCGGGGCGGGATCCCGCGCCGCCGCGACCCCTTCCCCAAGGAGTCCGCGGCACGGCTGGACGCGTGCACGCTGCTCGGCGCCGCCGATCTCACCAAGGTGCTCGGCGTCCCCGGCATGCCCGCGGAACCCAAGCTGGGCAACTGGACCTGCTACTGGGAGAAGGGCCCCGTGGAGGCCGAGATCGCGCTGACCCGCGACTGGCAACTCACGCCCGGCCCGGACGAGGACGGCGAGCTGATCAAGCTCGGCTCGCGGGAGGCGTTCGTCGAGACGAGCAAGGCGGGCGACGACGACGCCGACGTCTGCACCGTCCGGATCGTGCACCGCAAGTACCCCAGGAAAGCGGCGTGGAACGACGTCTGGGACGAGCTGGTCAACGTGTCGGTGGAGACCAACTCCGACCCGCTGCCCGTGCTCTGCGCGAAGGCGGTCGACCTCGCGCGCATCGTCGAGCGACGGCTGCCCGCGGTCTGAGCCGACCGGCTCCGGTCAGCCCTCCGCGCCACGGGCCGCTCCTCCGTCCGGCAGCCGTCAGAGCAGGCGTGCCGCGTACGGCATGATGCCGCCGTAGCGCACCGACGTCACCCGGACCCTGGCTCCGGAGAACGGGGCCTCGACCATCCGCCCGCCGCCGATGTACATGGCGACGTGGTGGATGCGGCCACCGTTGCCCCAGAACAGCATGTCGCCCGGCTGCATCTGGGACAGCGGCACCCTGCGGCCGTAGTTGTACTGGTAGCCGCTGTAGTGCGGGAGGTTGATGCCGACCGCCGAGAACGCGTAGATCATCAGCCCCGAGCAGTCGAACCCGATCTTGCGGTAGTCGCCGAAGGCGTCCGCGACGCCGCCGTCCCGGATGCCGCGCGTCGGGCCGCTGCCGTTGCCGCCGCCCCACGCGTAGATCACGCCGAGCTGCGACAGCGCCCGGTTGATCACGATCTGCACGGCACCGCTGCCCGCGACCCTGGTCGGCCGCTGCACGGTGCCCCTGGTGCCACCGCCGCCGGTGCGCCTGCGCTCCTCGGACGCGGCGGCAGCGGCGGCCTCGGCGGCCTGCCGGGCCAGCTCGGCCTCCTCGCGCCGCTTGGCCTCCTGCCAGTTCTCGAAGGTGCGCCGCTGGTTCTGCAGGCCGCCGACCCGGTTGCGGGCCTCCTCCAGCTGGCGCTCGACCGAGCTGCGCTCGTTCTCCAGCTGCTCGGCCCTGCGCTCCTGCCCGGCCCTGGCGCTGACCGCGGCGGCGCGGGCGGCGTCGGCGGCGCGCTTGGCGGCCTCGGCCGCGTCCTCCTTCTGCTTGGCGACCTCCAGCGCCTTGCGCGCCAGCGAGTCCTTGTTCGCCTTGTCGGTGCGCGCCCGCTGCATGTTGTCCAGCGCGGTGAGCTGGGAGCCGCTGGCCGCGTCCAGCATCCGCAGCCGCTCCAGCAACTCGTCGGCGCTGCGCACGCCCATCAGCGCGCGGATCGAGCCGACCGTGCTGCCCTGCTGGTAGCTGCTGGAGGCGAACGCGTCGACCTGCTTGCGGACCTCCTCGATGGCCCGCCCGGCCGCCTCGGCCTCGGCCTTGGCGCCGTCGGCGTCCCGCTTGGCCGCCAGCGCGGCCGCCTCGGCCGCGTCCAGGTCGACCTGCGCCTTGTTGGCGTCCTCCATCTTGAGCTGGACCTCGGCGGAGAGCTCCAGCAGCTTGGTCTCGGCCTGGGCCAGCTGGTTGGTCAGCTTGCCGACCTCACCGGCCTTGGAGTCGACGTCCACCCGGCCCTGCTGCAGCTCCGCGTCGCTGGGGTTGGGCGGCGGCGGGGGGACGGCCTCGGCCGTGCCCGCGATCCCGACCGCGGTGACCATCGCGAGGGCCACGCTGACGAGCGTGCTGCCGCTCCGTCGAGTCGACATCAACTCACCTCCCACGGGCGGACCGCGGTGATCCCCGGTCGCGCTGAACGGCCCGACGTGGCGTCACCCGCCGAACACGCAGCGCAACTGTGCACCCCGACCTCAACTCCTGCCACTTGTAGCAGCAGAAACACGCGCCTCGTCCCTCACTCGTGTCACAAACGGCTACAAATCGGTCACGGGCTCCCCTGGCCTCCGCTGGTCAGGACCTTACGCAGCGCGATGCGTGATCGACAGCAAAATGGCCCCTTCGCCGGGGCGAAGGGGCCATTCGCACTCCCGGCTAGTTGACCTGACGCGCCTGACCCGCCCAGAACGGCTCGCGGAGCTTGAACTTCTGGATCTTGCCGGTGGCCGTGCGCGGGATGGACTCGCGGAACTCCACCGAGGTCGGCGCCTTGTACCCGGCCAGCCGCTGCTTGCAGTGCGCGATGATCTCCTGCTCGGTGACCTCGGCGCCCTCCGCCGTCACCACCAGCGCCTTGATCGTCTCGCCCCACTTCTCGTCGGGCACGCCGATCACCGCGACCTCGGCGACCGCGGGGTGGCTGAACACCGCGTCCTCCACCTCGATGGACGACACGTTCTCGCCACCGGTGATGATCACGTCCTTCTTGCGGTCGGAGATCGTCAGGTGGCCCTCGTCGTCCAGGGTGCCGCCGTCACCGGTGTGGAACCAGCCGCCGTCCAGCGCGTCCTCGGTGGCCTCCTTGTTGTTCCAGTAGCCCTCCAGCACCGTGTTGGAGCGGGCCAGCACCTCACCGGTGTCGGAGACCCGCAGCCGGACGCCGATGGCAGGCGCGCCCGCGCGGGAGAGCTTGCGGGCGCGCTCCTCGGCGGGCAGATCGACGTCCTGCGGCCGGGTGCGGTTGAAGGTCAGCGTCGGCGAGGTCTCGGTCAGGCCGTAGAGCTGCTGGAACTCCCAGCCCAGCTCGTCCTCGATCCGCGCGATGGTGCGGGTGGGCGGCGGGGCGCCCGCGCAGACGATGCGCATCGAGCCGCGGCCGGGGATCTCGCCCTGCCAGTCCTGGGCGGCGTCGAGCACCATGTTCCACACCGCGGGCGCGCCGCAGGCCAGGGTCACGCCGTGCTGCTCGACCCGGCGCAGGATCTCCGTGCCGTCGACCTTGCGCAGCACCACCTGCTTGGCACCGAGGCCGGCCAGCACGAACGGCATGCCCCAGCCGTTGCAGTGGAACATCGGCAGCGTGTGCAGGTAGACGTCCCGCTCCCACGCCCGCACGTGTAACCCGAAGGTCATCGTGTTGGTCCAAATGTTGCGGTGGGTGATCTGCACACCCTTGGGCCGCGCGGTGGTGCCCGAGGTGTAGTTGATCGTCGCCGTGGCGTCCTCGTCCGGCGCCGACCACGCGCGCGGCTCGGTGCCGAAGCGCATCAGCTCCGTCTCGGTCTGCTCGCCGAGCACGTAGCGGTGCTGCGCGGTGATCCCGCGAAGGTCGGCGTCCAGCTCCGGGTCGACGAGCAGGGTCGAGGCGCCGCAGTGCTCGACGATGTAGGAGATCTCCTCCGCGCGCAGCCGGAAGTTGATCGGCACGCAGATCCGGCCGCTGGCCGGGACCGCGTAGAGCAGTTCGAGCAGACGGCTGGAGTTGTGGCTGACAACCGCCACGCGTTCGCCCTCGCCGACCCCGAGCGCGTCGAAGCCCGCCTGCCAGGCCCGCACCCGAGCCGCGACCTCGCCGTAGGTGGTCGTCGGCACCGCCGCGGCCGGCTGGTCGGGCTCGTCCACTATCGCGGTCGCGCCGGACCAGACGGTTTCGGCTCGATCCACGAAGTCGGCGACGGTAAGCGGGACCCGCATGGTCTTCGTACCTCCAGGGCCGGAAACACCGAGTGGCCGGAAGGGTACTGAGGGCTACCGGCGGGCGACAGGCGCCCCTGGCATGACTCACCCTTCTGGCGGGCGGATCAACGCATGCGGCCGAACGGAGCAGCGCAGGGGTGGGAGTGCCAGGATGCGCGTCGTGCGACAGAAGTTGCGACGGCCCGGAATCGGGCTCGCCATCCTCGGTCTGGTCATCACCGTCGCGGGCACCTTTCTGCCCTGGCTCTACTCGGGCTCGGTGCAGCGCAACAGCTACGAGGCCGCTGACCTGCTGCGACGCCTGCTCGGGCTGGACTCGGGGGTGGGCGGGGCACTGCTGGTGGCCTGGCCCGCGATCGGCCCGGTCGCCGGGCTGTGTGTCGCTGGTTACGTCCTCGGGCTTCCCCGTGCGGCGGCTGTAGCGAATCTGCTCCTTTCGGCGATAACCGGCGCAGTGGGGGTGTTCGCGTCCGTCCACGCCGACTCCGGGGGCTCTTTGGTCGGCATCAGCGGGACGGGACCTGTAACCGTGCTGGTCGGCGCCGTGCTGGCGCTGCTCGGTGCGATCGCCGTGCTCGCGAGCGCCCCTGGTCCTTTCGCACAGGGGAGTGAGTTTGAGCAGCACCGAGGGCAACCAGCCTCCTGAGGTTCCCGAGACGGGCGTTCCCGAGAGCGCGGTTCCCGGGATCGTGGAGCCGCGGCCGCGCCGCAGGACCGGCCTGGTCGCCGGGGCGATCGTGGGCGTGCTCGCGCTCGTCGGCGGGGGCGTCGCCCTGGCCGTGGCGATGCAGGGCTCCGGCGCGCCGGGCTCGTCGCCGCAGAGCGCGGTGAGCGGGCTGGTGGAGGCGCTCAACAAGAACGACACCGTCGGCGTGCTGGACCGCGTCCACCCCGCGGAGGCCAAGGCCTTCCGCGACCTCGCGCTCACCTCGGCGGCGGAGATGAAGCGCCTGGAGGTGCTGCGCGCCGACGCCGACGCGCTGAGGATGAGCAGCGGGGTCAAGGCCGAGGAGGTCGGCTTCGACGCCGAGCCCGAGGAGAGGATCACCGACCGGATCAGCGTGGTCAAGCTGGTCAAGGGCCGCGTCTCGATGACCGACGACCCGGCGCAGACCCCCTACACCGAGAAGTTCCTCAAGCTGATCGAGGGCGTCCCGGGCGCGTCGGTCACCCAGACCTCCACTGTGGACATCGCGGATGTGGTGCGGCGCACCGGGAAGCCGGTCCGGATCGCCACCGTGAAGGTCGGCGACGCCTGGTACCCCAGCCTCTACTACTCCGTCGCGGACTTCGTGCTCCAGCTGACCGGCCGCTCCTGGCCGAAGGAGACGATCCCGGCCGTCGGCGCGGCCACCCCGGAGCAGGCCGTGCGCGAGCTGGTGACCGCCGCGGTGGACGGCAACACCCGCAGGGTGATCGAGCTGCTGCCGCCGACCGAGATGGCGGTCGCGCACGACATCGGCAACGCACTGGTGGTGCAGCTGAGCGGTGAGGTCCCCTCGGACACCAAGCTCGTCGAGCTGCAGACCGAGACCAAGGACATCCCCGGCGGCAAGCGGATCAGCCCGCGCAAGATCGTCCTGGAGACCGGCGGCACGCGGATCAGCCTGGCGCGCGACGGAGATTGCGTGAACATCGACACCAGCGAGGGCAAGCGGGTCGCCTGTCTCGACCAGATGCTGGCGGGCGTCGAGGAGGCAGCGGCCGAGGACGGCGTGCAGCTGTCCGAAGCCGCGCTGCGGGCCTTCCAGGGCATCGGCCGCAACCTGCTCGACATCGGTGTCGCCACCGTCGAGGAGAACGGCAAGCACTACCTGAGCCCGACCGGCACGATCAACGAGCTGTTCCTGACCTTCCTGCGCGGTCTGGACGCCAAGTCGCTCGCGGAGCTGACGCAGCTGGGCGGACGCTGATCCGGGGTGATCAGGAGGGCCGCCCGGGCGGCCCTTTCTTTTTCGCTCGTTCGGGGAACCCCACCGTGGGGTCGCCACTCGAAGCGGTCCCACGACGACCTAGGGTCGCCGTGCACAGCGCGACGCGGAACTGCGGAAGGGACACCGCCGTGAGCACTCCCGGGAACAGCCCGGCCGAGGGGGCCGAGCCCCCGCAGCACGAACCGGACGGGGCGGACGTGGCCACGCCGCCGATGGGCGTGCCGGTGCAGCCGCACCCGCAGCCCGATCCCGGGCAGGTGCCGCCCGGCCACGGCGGCGCCCCCTTCGCGCCGCAGAAGAAGAAGCGCACCGGTGTCGTCGTCGGCGTCGTCGTCGGCGTGCTGGCGCTGGTCGCCGCGGGCGTGACCGCGATCTTCGCCTTCTCCGGCGGCGGCGCGAGCACCCCGACGGCCGCCGCGACCAAGCTGGTGACGGCGCTGGGCAAGGGCGACATCGCCGGGATGATGACCAGCCTGGCGCCCGCCGAGGCGAAGCTGAGCGTCGACTACACCGTGGCGACGATGAACGAGCTCAAGCGCCTCGAGGTGATGAAGCCCGACGCCAACCCCGAGCAGCTGACCGGGGTGGAGCTGAAGGCCGAAGGCCTGCGCTTCGACGAAGCCGGTGAGGAGCAGCTCAACGACCACGTCGCGGTCGCGAAGCTGGTCGAGGGCCGGATCACGATCACCTCGGACACCGCGAAGCTGCCGCTGGCGGACAAGTTCGTCGACCTGGCCTTCCCCAACGGCCGCGTCGATCAGCGGACCACGCGGACCATCGACGTCGCAGACGTGGTGCGGGGCATCGGCGGGCCGGTGCGGATCGCCTCGGTGAAGGTGGACGGCTCCTGGTACGCGAGCGTGTTCTACACGATCGCCGACAACATCCTGGCCGCCGAGGAGATCGCCTGGCCGAAGCAGCCGATCCCGGCCAACGGCGCCGCCGACCCCGAGACCGCGGTCAAGGAGCTGGCGCAGGCGGCGCTGTCCGGGGACCTGCGCCGGGTGGTCGAGCTGCTGCCGCCGGACGAGATGGGCGTGCTGCACGACCTGGGCCCGCTGCTGGTCGGTGAGCTCAGCGGCGGTGAGGTGGGCTCCGGGACGCGGATCAGCGACCTCAGGACGGTGCGCAAGGACGTCAACGGCGGCACCAGGGTCGGGCTTGACTCGATGACGCTGGAGATGGACGGCGAGCGCGGTTCCGTGCGCCGCGTGCAGGACTGCTACGAGGTGCAGGACCCGCAGGGCAAGGTCGAGAAGATGTGCGCGAAGGACCTCGTCGAGGAGTTCACCTCCGGCGCCGAGGAGCGCTTCCGCCGCAACACCGGCCGGGCGATGCCGCAGCAGCTGAAGGACTTCGCGGAGCGGATCGTGCGCAACTTCTTCGACGCGGGCGTGATGTCCACGCAGGTCGACGGCAAGCACTACGTCAGCCCGGTGCGCACCGTCAGCGAACTCATGTTGACCGTGCTGCGCAGCCTCGAACCGAAGGACATCGAGGAACTCGCCAAGGCAGGCAAGTAGCTCCCAGCGGTCAGGACCCCCGGCGCGTTCCCGCCGGGGGTTCCTGCTCGAAGGACGGATCATCGACGTGCCGTTCACGTTGTCGCATCCCGCCGTGGTGCTGCCGCTGCTGCGCCGTCCGTTCATCCCGGCGGCGCTGGTCGCGGGCGCGATGACGCCGGACCTCCCGTACTTCCTGAGCCTGCTCGGCCTGTCCACGACCAGTGCCCAGGACTGGTACGGGCCGCTCCTGCCCAACGCCACGCAGACGCATTCGCCGTGGGGCCTGCTGATCAACCTGCCGTTCGCGCTCCTGCTGGTCGTCGTGTTCCGGATGCTGCGCGAGCCGATCACCGCACTGCTCCCGGCGGGCTTCGGCCTCCCCCAGCCCGAGCGGTGTCCCGGACACGCCCTGTGGCTGCTGGTCTCCGCGTTGATCGGTGTCGCGTCCCACCTGGTGTGGGATGCGTTGACCGTCTCTCCGTTGCTGCAGAACGGAAGTACCGCCGTCGGCCTGGTGGCGATCAGCTGGTACCTGTGGCACCGCCGCAGCCGTCTGCGCACTGAGGACGGCTCGATCCTCCGCCTCGGGACTGCCGCGCGGTGGAGCGTCGTGACTGCGCTGGTCGCAATTCCCGTGCTGGGCATCGCCGTGCAAGCCCGCGACGACTACACCGCGTTCGCCACTGTGTCCGAAGTGGACTACAGCCATACCATCACCGTCGACCGGGGCAACGGCGTCACCGAGACCAGCTACCCCACCACGACAGTGCCCGCGCCGTGGTACACCGTCGTCGAAGGCATGGCGACCGGTGCTGCCAAGCGCGCGGGTGCGTCGTTCGTGGTCGTACTCCTGCTCTACGCCATCGGCCGGCACATCATTCGGCGAACTCGCCGGTGATGCGGTCGTCCTCGGGGCGGCCGATCGTCGGGTTGGCGGAGGCGAACTTCCGCAGGCGCATGCTGTTGGAGACCACGAAGGCTGACGACAGCGCCATGGCCGCTCCCGCGATCAACGGGTTGAGCAGGCCGAGCGCGGCCAGGGGCAGCGCGGCGACGTTGTAGCCGAAGGCCCACACCAGGTTCCCGCGGATCGTGCCGAGGGTGCGGCGGGCGAGCCGGATCGCGTCGGGCACCGCGAGCAGGTCCTCGCGAACCAGGATCAGGTCGGCGGCGTTGATCGCCACGGCGGTGCCGCTGCCCATCGCCAGGCCGAGGTCGGCCGTGGCCAGCGCGGGCGCGTCGTTCACGCCGTCGCCGACCATCGCCACCACGCGGCCTTCCTGGCGGAGCTGCTGGACGAGGTCGACCTTGCCCTGGGGCAGCACCTCGGCGACCACCTCGTCGATGCCGACCTCCCGCGCGACGGCGCGGGCGGTGGCCTCGTTGTCACCGGTCAACAGCACTGGACGCAGCCCGAGCGCGCGCAGCTCGGTGACTGCCGCGGCGGCGGTGGGCTTGACGGTGTCAGCGACGGCGAGCAGTCCGGCCACAGTGCCGTCCCACTCCACCGCGACGACCGTCTTGCCGTGGGATTCCCATTGCCGCCGAAGGGTTTCCAGTTCCTCCGGCAGCGGCGTCGTGAGGAGACCGGTCCTGCCGATGACGACTTCGCGGCCGTCGACGACACCGCGGGCACCGAGCCCGGGGAGCGCCACGAAGTCCTCGACCTGCCTCAACGAAGCCAGTTCCTGACGTGCGGCGGTCACGATCGCGAGGGCGATGGCGTGTTCGGAGGCGTCCTCCACCGCTCCCGCCGTCGCGAGCAGTTCCGCGCGGTCGACGCCTTCGCGCGGGTGCACGGCGGCGAGGGTCATCCTGCCGCTGGTGACCGTGCCGGTCTTGTCCAGCACGACGGTGTCCACGGCGCGGGTGGACTCCAGCGCGGAGGCACCCTTGATCAGGATGCCGAGCTGCGCGGCCCTGCCGGTCGCCACGAGCAGGGCGGTCGGCGTCGCCAGGCCGAGCGCGCACGGGCAGGCGATGATCAGCACGGCCAGCGCGGCGGTGAACGCGGCCTCCGTCGGCTGGCCGAAGAACAGCCACGCGGCGAAGGTCAACGCGGAGAGCACGAGCACGACCGGCACGAACCCACCGGCGACGCGGTCAGCCAGGCGCTGCACATCGGCCTTGTCGTTCTGCGCCTGCTCGACGAGCCGAGCCATGTGCGCGAGCTGCGTGTCCGCGCCGACCTTGGTAGCACGCACGATGAGCCGCCCGCCCACCGCGACCGTGCCGCCGATGACGGCGTCCCCGGGGGCCACGGGCACGGGAACCGACTCGCCGGTGACCATGCTGTTGTCGACGGCACAACGGCCTTCGTGTACCACTCCGTCTGCGGCGACCCGCTCCCCCGGCTTCACGACGAAGAGGTCCTCGACCTGCAGCTCGGCGATCGGCACCACCACCTGCGACCCGTCGCGGAGCACGGTGACGTCCTTGACGCCCAAAGTGGACAGTGCGCGCAAAGCGTTGCCGGCACTGCGTTTCGCCCGCGCCTCGAAGTAGCGGCCCGCGAGGAGGAACGCGGTCACACCGGCGGCGACTTCGAGGTAGACCGATCCGCCCGCCTCGGTGGTGATCTCGAAGCCGGTGTGGAGTTCGGAGCCCGTGGTGAACAGCAGCGAGTACACCGACCAGCCATAGGCGGCGAGTACACCCATCGACACGAGCGTGTCCATGGAAGCGGCGCCGTGGCGGGCGTTCTTGAAGGCGGCGCGGTGGAACGGCCATGCCGACCACAGCACGACGGGCGTCGCCAGGGCCAGCGAAACCCACTGCCAGCCCGGGAACCGCAGACCTGGCAGCAGCCAGAACGCCAGCGACAGATCGCAAAGCGGCACGGAGAGCACCAGCGCGACGAACAGCCGGTGCCGCAGCGCGCGCACCGGGTCCTGGGGCTCGGGCTCCTGCGTGACCATCCGCGCGGTGTAACCGGCCTGCTCGACCGTCGCGATCAACGTCTGCGGATCGGTCCCGGCGGGCGCCGTGACGGCCGCCTTCTCCGTCGCGTAGTTGACGGTCGCGGTCACGCCGTCCAGCTTGTTCAGCTTGCGCTGCACGCGATTCGCACACGCGGCGCAGGTCATGCCACCGATGACGAGTTCCAGTTCGGTGGCGGTGCTGTGTGACATGGCTACAAGTCTCCCAAGGGGTCGGCCGCGTAAGTTATGCGGACTACCCCGTCGCTGTGCCGCTCGGCCTTCGCATGCACTCCGAAGACCTCGCGGAAGATCGTTGGTGTCAGGGCGTCGAGGACGTTCCCCGCCGCGGCGACCTTGCCGTGGTCCAACACGACCAGGTGGTCGCAGCTGCGGACCGCGAGGTCGAGTTCGTGCAGCACCGCCAGCGTCGTTATGCCGAGGTCGCGCACGGTCGACAGCAGCGCGAAGCGGGCCCGGATGTCCAGGTGATTGGTCGGCTCGTCGAGCACGAGCAACGAGGGCTCCTGCGCCAGCGCCCGCGCCAGGTGCACGCGCTGCCGCTCACCGCCGGACAGCGAGGCCATCGGTCGTGCCGCCAGCTCAGTGACGCCCGCGCGGTCCATCGCCACACGCACGGCCTCGCGGTCGGCGGCAGTGGCCCGGGAAACCATGCCGTGGTGCGGAGTTCGGCCCAGCTCCACGACTTCGGCCACGGTCAGCGCCGACGAGCCGCCTTCCTGGAGCACCGCCGCGACCCGCCGCGCCGACGCTCTGATCGGCTGGGACCACAGGTCGGCGTCGTCGAGCTTGACGGCACCCGTCAGGGGGCGGAGCGAGCGGTAGACGGTGCGCAGCAGCGTGGACTTCCCGCTGCCGTTCGGGCCGACCAGCCCGACCACGGAGCCCTGCGGAACGGTCAGGCTCACCCCGTCCAGGATCGGCTTGCCGTCGAGGGTGACGCCGACCCCGGCGATGTCGAGCTTCATGCCACCCCCACCGTCCGGCCACGGCGGAGCAGCCACAGGAAGAACGGCGCGCCGAACGCGGCCGTGAAGATGCCGAGTGGAAGCTCGTTGGGGCTGTCCACCGTGCGCGCGAGGAGGTCGACCACCACCAGGTAGAGCGCCCCGCCCAACGCCGCCGACGGCAGCACCCGGCGGTGGTCCGCGCCGACGATCAGCCGGACCAGGTGCGGGATCATGAGGCCGACGAAGCCGACCCCGCCCGCCACCGCGATCAGCGTGCCGGTCAGCAGCGAGGACGTCAGCAGCAGGCCGACCCGCGCCCGCCGGACGTCCACGCCGAGCGAGGTCGCCGACTCCTCGCCGGTGACCAGCGCGTTGAGGCGCCGCCCGTAGAGCATGAGCGCGGCGACGGTGCTCAGCACGACCGCGCTCACCAGCCAGAGCTGATCCCACCGCGCGCCCGCGACGCTGCCCAGAAGCCAGAACATCACCGACTTCAGCTCGTTCGGGTTCGCGCGCAGCTGGATGTAGCTCGTCAGCGCGGAAAGCAGGTAACCGACCGCGACGCCCACGAGCACCAGGCGTGTCGGGACGAGCCTTCCGCGCTGCTGACCGAGCGCGAACACAACGGCCACAGATGCCGCCGCACCGAGGAAAGCGGCCGAGGAGACGCCCAAAGTCCCGACGCCCGCGGTCAGAACGAGCACCGCGCCGACCGAAGCCCCGGAGGAAATGCCCAGCACGTAGGGGTCGGCCAGAGGATTCGCCACCAGAGCTTGGAGAACGACGCCAGCCACCGACAACCCCGCTCCGCACAAGGCGGCGAGGAGCACACGGGGAACCCGGTACTGCCACAGGATCTGGTCGGCGACCGGATCGAGCCCGGCCGTGTTCCCGGTCAGATGCCCCGCGATCACCGCCCAGGCGTCGCCGAGCGGAATGCCGACGGAGCCGATCGTGGTGGCCACGACCATGACCGCCACGAGCAGCACCGCGCAGGCGCTCTTCACTGGGCGGGGTGGAGCAACGCGGCGATCCGCTCGACGGCGGTGGCGTTGTTCGGTCCGAAGTAGATGGAGTCGGACAGCACCACGTGCCGCTTCGCCTTCGCCGCCGCCCACTGCGGGAACTGGTCGTAGAGCTTGGTCGCGGAGGCGTTGGGATCGGGGTTCTGGTAGTTCACGATGATCACGGCATCGAGCTGGGCGGCGGCCAGCTGTTCCTTGCTCAGGTTGGCGAACAGCTGCGGTGCGCTGTCGGCGAACGCGTTCACCCCGCCCGCCCGCGCGATGATGTCGTTCCAGATCCCCTGAGCGCCGACCGAGCTGAAGTCGCCGGCGCCCATGTCCATGCCGGGGATGATCAGCATGACCCGCGGCTTCTGCTTGTCCTTCACCCGCGCCTCGACCTGCGCGATCCGGCGCCGCGAGTCCTCGATCAGCCGCTCGGCCCGGTCGCTGACGCCGTAGATCCGGCCGAGGTCGCGGATCATCTCGTAGCTGTCCTCGACGGTCTGCTTCCCACCGGTGCCGCACATCTTCGCGGGCACGTAGGTGTTCGCGCCGATCGCGCCCAGGTCCTCCCGGGTGGCGAAGCCGCGGCTCCCGTCGAAGCCGCCGCCGTAGGTCGCGAGCACGAAGTCCGGCCGCAGACCGAGCATCGCCTCGCGCGGGATGTCCATCTGGTCGTTGAGCTTGATCCCGCCGGTCGGCAGCTTGGCGATGGCCTCGGCGCGGCCGGGCTCGTCCGAGGCGCCGTAGGACTGCGAGTTGGCCACGATGCGGTCCCCGAGCCCCAATGCGACCAATGTGGACACTTCGGCGACCGATCCGCCGTTCATCACCACGGTCCGGCTCGGCGGGCGTTGGACGGTGATGTCCTTGCCGCAGTTGGAGACCGTCACCGGGTAGCCCGGCGCCGGTGGCTGTTGCGCCGCACCCGTGGATGTGCCACACCCGGCGATGGCGAGGAACACCAGTGCCAATGCGGTGCGCTTGAACTGCATGTCGTGACTCCTAGTTGGCGGCGGGTAGCAAACCTGCGGCGACGCAGTGGTCCAGCAGGCGGTGCACGGCTGCTCTATCCACTGTGGACTTCTCTTCGGAAGTCGCGTCCGAGTCGGACCACAGATCGAGCAGGGCGAGAGTTGCCGGGTCGAGGTCGGTGGTGCGCGCACGCCACTCCGCGCGCGAGCACACCTCCACGGGATAGCCGTAGTCGGCGATCCACGCGTAGAGGTCGTCGAACACGATCCGGCTCTGCGGCAGCACCGCGTGAACTCCGCCGTGCTGAGCCAAGATCTCGCGAGCGACCTCCCGCGCGTCGGCCCAGGGCTCTGCGTGGTGCAACCTCGGGACGACGCCGGCGGGAATGCCCTTGAGCAGCAGCTGCCACAGCACGTCGTGCGGGTTGAGTGTCGGCCCGGCGACGCGTCCCAGGCGGTGGATCGTGGTGTCGAGCCCGCGTCGTCCCGCTTCGAGGACGAGCTGCTCGGCCACCCACTTGCTCTGCTGGTAGCCGGTCCGGTGCTCACCGAGGACGGACACGGTGGACACGTAGTGGAACCGTGACGGCGCTCTCGCCGCTGCGAGTCGCAGCAGCGAACGAGTGCCTTCAACGTTCACAGCGCGCACACTGCCGTATCCCCGCAGCAGGCTGACCTCGGCCGCGCAGTGGTAGATCGCGTCGACGCGCGCCAGGTCCTGCCATCTCGCCGCATCCAAGCCCAGCCACGGCTTCGTGAGGTCGTAGTCCGGCCTGGCGAGACAGATGATCTCCGCATCCGTGGCTTCCCGCAGCTCCGCGAGCAGGTGTCGGCCGACGAATCCCGTGGCACCGGTCAGCAGGATGCGTCCGCTGCGCTCGCCTGCCGGACCCGGGAGGATGTCGCGATCGAGTACCGCATCGGCCTCCACGGACCCATCCGATCGCTCTTCACGTCCTTCGAGTGCCCGCGCGAGCCCGCCCGCCGTGGGGTGCTGGAACACGAGGGTCGCAGGCACTTCGACGCCGAGCGCCGCACCCACCCGGTTCGCCACCTGGATCGTCTGGAGCGACTGACCGCCCGACTCGAAGAAATCGTCCTCAGTGGACAGATCCGGTCGTCCCAGCACGTGCCTCATGATCCCGAGTACCGTGCCGTGGTTCGCGGACGCCCGGTCGAGCTTGCCGGAGCGGTTGCGCGGCAGGGCGTCCACCAGCTCGATCACGCTCGGGACGACGGCCGCGGGCAGATGGTCACGGAGATGATCACGCAGGTCGGTCACCACCTGTGCGGCCAGCACCTTCGTGCCGTCAGGTCGGGCTTGCGCAGTGACCATCGCCGCCCGGACCGCGGGGTGTCGGGACAGCACGGCTTCCACAGCGGCGGGCGAGACCCGATGCCCGCTGATCTTGATCTCGTCGTCGAAGCGGCCGAGGTGGTAGAGCTGTCCGTCCCGACCGAGTCGGACTCGATCTCCTGTGCGGTACGCGCGCTCACCGTCCAGATCGCGGAAGCGTTCCGCGGTCAGCTCCGGCTCACCGAGATAGCCGAGCGCGAGCCCGGCCCCGGCGAGCCACAGCTCCCCCGGCACGCCGACCGGCAGGGGCTTCCCGTCCGCGTCGGCCACGATCGCCCTGACACCGGACAGCGGTCGACCGATGGGAACTCCGCCTCCATCAACGAGATCAGCCGCCGTGGCCACGACCGTGGCTTCGGTGGGCCCGTAGGTGTTGATCAGGCGCGCGTGGGGTTGGGCCCTGTGCCAGCGCTCAACGCGCTCCGGTAGCGCGGCTTCCCCACCAATGATCACCGTGCGCAGTGAGCCCGGCAGTGGCGGCATCGCGAACGCCAACTCGTGCCAATACGCCGTGGGCAGGTCGAGCACGGTGATCCGGCGCTCCGCGCACGCGCGCAAGAGTGCCTGTGGGGACTCGGTCATCGCTTCGGTGCGCAGGACGAGCGTGCCGCCCACGCACAGAACGGGGAAGATCTCCTCAACGCTCGCGTCGAAGTTCAGCGGCGCGAACTGGAGGACGCGATCGGTCGCCCGGAGGTCATAGCGCTCGATGGCAGCGGCGACGAAGGCGTTGAGCGCGCTGTGCCCGATCACCACGCTCCGGGGCCGACCGGTCGATCCGGACGTCTGGATCACGTACGCCGGATCGTCGAAGTCGATGTCCGGCAAGGCTTCTTCGAACGGAACGTAGGCGCTCCCCGAGAGAACCGCGCCGACGATCTTCGCAACGGTGTCGACGTCGCGCGTCGGCTTGACCTGAACAACAGGCTCAGTGGCCGCAACGAGTTCCCCGTAGGTGAGCCGCTGATCGCCACACTCGATCGCGACAGCCTGCGGGTCCTGCTCGCGAATCAGCTCGGCCACCGACCGCACAGCCGGAAGTGGTCCTCCGTCGAGCACAGATCGTTGTCCGCCGAGGAATCCCAGGACGCCATCGAGGTGTCGTTCCAGGTCCTCGACGGAGTAGCGGTCCGGATTGCCGTCGATCACGACCTCGATGCCCGCGCCGTCACGGCGGTCGTAGACGTTCACGGCGATGTCCTCGACCGGTCCTGCCGAGAGGTTGTGCGCCTGGCACTCCGCACCCGCGAAGGTGAAGTCGTAGTCGAAGGGCATCACGTTGACGACCGGCCCGAACAACCGTTTGTGCAGACCGATGTCCCGGCGGAGCTGTTCGAAACGGTAGTGCTGGTGCGGCAAGCTCCGCCGCAAGTCCTGAGCCGCCCTGCCCGCGAGCACGGCGAGATCGTCAGTGTCGACGCGCAGCCGCAAGGGAATCGCGTTGAGCACCGTGCAGGGGACGCTCAACGCTGCTGAGTCCGGGCGGTTCAGCACCGGGAGGCCGAGCACGACCTCCTCAGTTCCGCTCATGTGGCTGAGATAGGCAGCGACCGCAGCGACCACGAGATCCGACTTCGCCTCCGCCCGCGCGCGGACCCGGTGGAAGTGGCGGGACGGCAACCCTGTTCCGTCTGCGAAACTCACCGCGGGCGGGCAGTCTTCGAGATAGTCCAGCCAGTACTGCCGGGAGTCCGTTACCGGTTCGACGATGTCCGCTGGTGTGCCGAACCTGTGCGGCGCGGGCGTGCGCCCTTCGACCAGCGCGCTGTAGACCTCTGCGATGCGCCGCGCGACGATCGCGACGCCATATCCGTCCAGCGCGATGTGGTGAACGCGGTGATACCAGAGGAAGGTCTCGTCATCCACCTGGAACAGCGCGTGACCGAAGAGCGGTCCGCTCTCGATGTCGACCGGTGTGGCCAGGTCCCGCCGCATCCACTCCAATGCGTCTTCGGCCGAGAACTGCCCCTCCTGGAAGGTCCACTGTGGACCGCCGATGTCCTCCATGACGTGCTGGAGGGCGCGCTCGAACACGCCGGAGTCGATCGGACCACGGATCTCGACGTATTCGCCGGTGTTGTACGCCGGGCTCACCGGGTCGAGCAGCTGTGCGGCCAGAATCCCCTGTTGCGCCGGGGTGAGTTCTTGTTGGGTCCTGCTCCTTTCCCGGCTGACCGACAGCATCGACCACCAGTCCGCGACGGTGGGCTTCTCCATGAGTTCGGCGAAGCTGACGTCCACGCCGTACTCGCGCCAGCGGTCGACGATCGTCAGCATCCGGACCGAGTCCAGCCCGGCGTCGTACAGGTCGAGGTCGTCGGCCAGCTCCTCCGGCTCCATCAGCAGGAACTCGGCGATGTCGGCCCGGACCTGGTGCGGCGTCAAAGACACGTCAGTTGACCTGCCGCTCCCGGTCGCGCCAGAACCGGTCCCGCAGCACTCGGCGGAGCACCTTCCCGCTCGGGTTGCGCGGGATCGCCTCAACGAACTCGTAGCGCAACGGCAGCTTGAACGAGGCCAGCTTGCCCTGGAGGAAGACCATCAGCTCCCGCGCCGTCACCTTCTCCTCGGTGACGACGAAGGCGTGCACCGCCTCGCCCCACCGCTCGTCCGGAACACCGATCACCGCCGCGTCGGCCACCGCGGGGTGCCCGGCGAGCACGCCCTCGATCTCGGCCGGGTACACGTTCTCCCCCGCCACGATGATCATGTCCTTGATGCGGTCGCGGAGGAAGACATATCCCTCCTCGTCCACATGGCCCGCGTCACCGGTGCGCAGCCATCCGTCCACAAGGGACTCTTCCGTGGCCGCCGGGTTGTTCCAGTACTCCAGCATGGTCGCCGGGCTGCGCAGCCACACCTCGCCCACCTCGCCCACGGGGAGCGGGTTCCCTTCGCGGTCCCGGATCTCCACCGCGAAGCCGGGATAGGGCCGTCCTGCCGCCTGCATGCGCGCGCCTCCCGGCACGTGCTCCGAAGGCGGCAGGCAGACGGCGGTGTTGCCGGTCTCGGTGAGCCCGTAGATCTGCGCCAGCTCACAGCCGACCTCGTCGAGGCATCGCGCCAGCAATGCCTCGGAGATCGGCGAGCCGCCGTAAACGATCTTGCGGAGCTGGGTCAGCGGCCGGCGTTCGTCGAGCATCAGCCGCAACATCGCGGGCACGACGCAGGTGATCGTCACGCCGTGCTCGCGCACGAGCCGCACGGCCTCGCCCGGGGTGAACGCGGGCATGATCACGTTGGTGATGCCCGCGACCAACCCCTGCACCGCCCACCACAGCCCGCCGATGTGGAACCCGGGTACACCGACGAGACTGATGTCCTCGGAGCGCCAGTCCAGCCAGTCGAGGCCGTTGTCCCGCAACGCCGCGCACACCTCGAAGAAGCCGTGCTGACCGAGCACGACACCCTTGGGCAGGCCGGTGGTGCCACTCGTGTAGAGCTGCACCACCGCGTCGTCCGGCCCCGACGCGACGGGATTCCCCTGAGGTGCGTGGGCCTTCCACACCTCGAAGTCCTCGAGCCACACGACGGGCAGATCCGGGACGGCCTTGGCGCAGCTCTGATCGGCGAAGACCACGGTCGCGCCGGAGTCCTCGACGACGTGCCCGACCTCCGCGGCGGTGAGCCGCCAGTTGATCGGGACGAGCACCGCGCCCGACCGCGAGCACCCGAACAGCAGCTCGTAGTAGTGCGGGGACTCCTTGCCCAGGTAGGCGACCCGCTCACCGGTGCTCAGGTGGCGCGCGACGCGATCCGCCTCCCGGTCGAGGTCCGCATAGGACAACGCGGTGTCCCCGCAGATCAGCGCGGTGCGCGCGGACACCTGCGCGCGCAGGGCGGCACCCAGGGTTCGCTCACGCACGCGGCGGCTCCATGATCGCCAGGAGGACCTTGCCCTGCGCCGCGCCGCCGTCGTCGTCCCAGAACCGGACTTCGGTGGGGGCCAGCAGCATGGGGCGGGTCGCCGCCCGGTAGCGGACGTCGCCGATCACGACCTCGCCGGAGAACCGGCGCGCGTTGATCGGCCGCTTGAAGCGGGACTCGAAGGAGGCGATGAGGATGTCCGGCAGCTGCTTGCGCCAGTAGTCCTCCAGCGTCCACATGGCGAAGTCGGGCATCGTGCCGTCCCGCACAGCCCGCGCCATCAGGTAGTAGACGAGCTGGTTGTAGCAGATGTTGAACTCCACCGAGTTGAAGTGCCCGGTGTCGTCGATGTAGCAGGACTCGGGGATGACGAAGTCACCGCGCGCGCCCGCGTCCCCGTCCAGATCGGCGGAGACCAGGTAGCGGCAGTCCACTTTGTACGGACGGAGCACGCGCTCCAGCACCAGGTCGCCCATCACAGCGCCCGCGCGTACAGCTTGTGCTCGTCCACCACCGTGACCCGGTGGGAGACCGTGGGTTCCGGGGTCGCCGTGTGCAGCGCGCGGTGGATCAGGCTGCGGTTGTCCCAGATCAGCAGGTCGCCGTGCTCGTAGGTCTGGAGGTGGATGTTCGGGTGCGCGCAGTCCGGGTCGAGCTGCCCGGTCTCGTGCAGGAGCCGTTGCAGGACACCGTCTTCGGCACCTTCGATGGCGTAGGTGAATCCCTCGCTGATGAACAGGACGGCCTCGCCGGTGACCGGGTGCTCGAAGACCGTCGGCTGCGCGACCGGCGGGGTCTCGCGCTCGATGTCCTCCATGACCTCCCAGATCGGCCGGTAGACGTCTTCGGGCCGGATCTTGAAGTACCGGCGCGCGCTGTGGAAGCTCGTCGTGCCCGCGATCGCCTCGCGCAGGTCATCGGGTAAGCGCTGGTACGCCTTGCCCATGTCGATGAAGTAGGTGCCGCGGTTCCTGCTCGGCACCACCTGCGGGTGGATCAGCGTGATGCTGAACGGCTCCGGCATGAACTGGTAGTCGGCGTGCCAGAACTTCCCGGTCTTCGGCACCCCGTAGCCGCCCACAGTTCTGATGCTCGACCCCGCGAGCGGATCTTCGGAAGCGGAGACGAAGATCTCCGGCAGGTCCGGGTGCCGGTACATCGGCTGGTAGTAGGTGACCGGCTCACCGAAGCGGGCGCCCAGGTCCAGGAACTCGCGCGGGCTCAGGTCCTGGCCCTTGAGCAGCACGATCTTGTCCCGGTAGACCGCGTCGGCGATCGTCCTGATGTCGGTGTCGCTCGCGGTGGCGGCGTCGAACCCGGTCACCGTGACACCCATGGCCTTCCCGGCCGCCGAAGACCCGCTTGCGGGGTCGAGCATCGCTTGTGGCGTGATCCGCATGTCCGAGTGGTCGTCGAACGGCGGACGGGAGTTCCCGGTGTTGGTGACGAGTGGGTAACGCTCAGCCGGTGTCGCGCTGCTCGGTCAGTTCCAGCAGGTCGTCCCGGGCGCGGGCGACGCGGGAGCGGATCGTGCCCACCGGGCAGTCGCAGACCTCGGCGGCCTCGGCGTAGGACAGGCCGAGCACCTGGGTCAGCACCAGCGCCTCGCGGCGGTCCTCGGCGAGGCCGTCGAGCAGCAGGTTCAGCTCGACCACGTCCTCGAACCCGGCCGCGGTGCTGCGGGAACGCGCGGCGTCGGCCTCGGCCGCCCAGTCGACGCCCGGCGCGGTGCGCGGGCGGACCACAGCCGCGCGGACCTGGTCGACGACGACGCGGCGGGCGATGGACAGCAACCAGGTGCGCGCGGAGGAGCGGGCGGCGAAGCGGTGCAGGCTGCCGAGGGCGCGCAGGTAGGTCTCCTGCGCGAGGTCGTCGGCGGAGCGGACGTCGGAGAGGTGGGCGACGAACCGCCACACGTCGCGCTGGGTGGCGCGGATGAACCGTTCGAGCGCGGCGCGGTCGCCTGCACCGGCGTCCAACGCCCACTGCGTCACGCGCTCGTCGTCACCCTCCGGCACACTCACGACGCCGAAGGGTAATCCACCCCGCCCTCGGGAACCCACCCCCGCCCTGGGCCGACAATCAGGGTGTGAACTGTGCGACCTGCCGTGAAGCGCTCTCCGCGAGGATGGACGGCGAGCCGGAGCCCGTCGACCCCGACGCGCACCTCCAGGACTGCGCCGACTGCCAGGCGTGGCAGGAGCGGGCGACCGCGCTGACCAGGACGCTGCGCGTGCGGCCCGCCGTGACCCCGCCCGACCTCGTCCCCGCCGTGCTCGCCGCCGCGCCCGCGCCCCGGCAGCCCGGCCGGTGGACCCGCGCGGCCCTCGTCGCGGTCGCCACGACCCAGTTGGCCCTCGGCATCGCGCAGTTGATCGGCGTGGACGCCGCGCACGGCGGCCTGATGTCGGGGCACCTGTCCAACGAGAGCACCGCGTGGAACATCGGCCTCGCCGTCGGCATGCTCTGGGCCGCGCTCCGCACGCGCGCCGTCGCCGGGTTGCTGGCCGTGCTCTCCGGCTTCTTGGTGCTGCTCATCGGGTATTCGGTGCACGACCTCATCGTGGGAACCGTGCCCGTGGCTCGCGTCGCCTCGCACAGCCTGCTGCTCGTCGGCTTGGGTTTGCTGTACGCGCTGCACCGCCAGTCGCGGTTGCCCGCGCCGTCGTCGCCCGACCGCACGTCGGTTCCGGCGCTCCGGTCCACCGACGCCGCTTGATCGAGCAGTCGACCGAAGCTGAAGTATCCGGCTTCGCAGGTGGTGAGGTGCTTGACGAGGCCGAGGAGGTTGGTTCCAGTGGGGGTTTCGGGTTCGCGGATCTGGCTGTCGTCCAGACCTTCGAGTTTCCGAGCATGACGTTGCGGGCTTCGTCGAGGTCGTGCTTGAGGTGGTCTTTCATGGTGCCTTCTAGAGCCGACGCGTACCGACGCGATTGATCGCCACCTGAGCAACGACGAGAACCGCGAGCGCCAGCGGGATGTGCCAGGCGAGCGAAGCGGCGAGCACCGCAGGGGAAGCCGGGGCGAACATCTGGCCGACCAGATCACCGAGGGGCGGAACGCGGCCCAGTCCCACGGCGACGAGCATCACCGCGATCAAGGCGCTCATCGTCCACCCCGGCCCGGCGAGAACGGGACGCGCGCACAGCAAGCCGACGGCGATGCCCAAAGAAGCGGCCACGACGTGGGCACCGAGGCCGATCAGAACGGTGGACAGCGGGTAAGGCGAAGGGTTCACCGCGATCGGGACCAGCACCGAAATCGCCACGAGCAGGGCGTTGCCGAGCGCGGCGAGCAGCAGCACGCCCATTGACGTGCGGCGCCAACCACCGGCGGCGGTGATCGTGACCATGCGGGTGACGGGGTCCTCGCTGTTCGCTACGACGGCGCTGAGCCAGGCGCTGACCGGGAACAACAGCAGCACGGTGGCGCCGTAGGCGGGGATCGCGGGGCCGGCGCCGGTGGAGTAGAGCATGCCGAAGACGGCGGCGAAGACCACGATCGGCGGGAACCAGCGCTGTGAGCTGATCAGCTCGGCGGCGAGGTAGCGGACCAGGGGCCTCACGCGGCGTGCTCCGTCCGTCGGACCTCGTGGACGGAGCAGCCGAGGGCGAGGGCGGCGGTCAGCACGGAGTCGACCTCGGCGCCGAGGACTTCCAGGCGGACGAGCGGTCCCTGCGAGGACTGGAGGACGCCGGGGAGCGAGACCACTTCGGCGTGCAGGTCGGGTGGGCAGGCGAGGACCACGGCGCCAGTGCCGCTGGAGGCGGTGTCGACCACGCGCACGGAACCGTCGGCGACGGCGATCGTGCGGGTCGCGGCGAGCCGGGAGCGGGTGCCGGTGTGGTCGGTGACGACGGCCGACGCGCCGTCGGCCACGGCGGTGTCGATCATCGAGCAGAGTTCGGCGCGGGAGTGCTCGTCGAGGCCGGCGAAGGGCTCGTCCAGCACGAGGAGGGCGGGGCGGGCGACGAAGGCCTGGGCGAGCGCGACGCGCTGGGCGTTGCCCTTGGACAGCTCGGCCATGGGGCGGTCGGGGTCCCCGGCGAAGCCCAGGCGCTCCAGCAGCTGCGTGCCGGAGCCGGAGGCGCCGCGGATCGCCGCCTGGTGGCGGAGGTAGTCGCGGGCGGAGAGCTTGAGCCCGGCGGGGAAGCGCTCCGGCACGAACCCGACCGTGCCCCGCCCGCCGACCTCGCCCTCCGTGGGTGCGACGATGCCCGCGAGCACGCGCATCAGGGTGGACTTGCCGCTGCCGTTGACGCCTAGCAGAACGACCAGTTCCGCGCGCCCGACGTCGAGGTCGACGCCCCTGAGCACCCACGGCCCGCGCCCGTAGCGCTTGCCGACGCCGATCAGCCCGATCACGGGATCAACAGTGCCAGACGCCACGCGGGACCCGGGTTGAAGGCGAATACAGGACAAGCGTACTGTTTGCCTCAAGTGAGGGGTGCGCCAGCGAACTCCGCGAGAGTGCGCAAGACTCGCCCCCGTTCCCGGACTCACCGCCCGTGATGGAGTTTCACGTGACTGCACCTGCGAGCAAGGACAGCTTCGGTGCCCGCGGCACACTGGCCGTCGGCGACGCCTCGTACGAGATCTTCCGCCTGAGCGCCGTCGAGGGCGCCGCGCGGCTGCCGTACAGCCTGAAGATCCTGCTGGAGAACCTGCTCCGCACCGAGGACGGCGCCAACATCACCGCCGACCACGTCCGCGCTCTCGGCAGCTGGGACCCGACCGCCGACCCGGCCACGGAGATCCAGTTCACCCCGGCGCGGGTGATCATGCAGGACTTCACCGGCGTGCCCTGCGTCGTCGACCTGGCCACCATGCGCGAGGCCGTCACCGGCCTCGGCGGCGACCCCGCCAAGGTCAATCCGCTCGCCCCGGCCGAGCTGGTCATCGACCACTCGGTGATCGCCGACATCTTCGCGCGCCCGGACGCCTTCGAGCGCAACGTGGACCTGGAGTACCAGCGCAACAAGGAGCGCTACCAGTTCCTGCGCTGGGGCCAGAGCGCCTTCGACGAGTTCAAGGTGGTCCCGCCCGGCACCGGCATCGTGCACCAGGTCAACATCGAGCACCTGGCCCGCGTGGTGATGACCCGCAACGGGCAGGCCTACCCCGACACCGTGGTCGGCACCGACAGCCACACCACGATGGTCAACGGCATCGGCGTGCTGGGCTGGGGCGTCGGCGGCATCGAGGCCGAGGCGGCCATGCTCGGCCAGCCGGTGTCGATGCTGATCCCGCGGGTGGTCGGCTTCAAGCTGCACGGCGAGCTACCCCCCGGCACCACCGCGACCGACCTGGTGCTGACGATCACCGAGATGCTGCGCGAGCACGGCGTCGTCGGCAAGTTCGTCGAGTTCTACGGCTCCGGCGTGACCGCGGTGCCGCTGGCCAACCGCGCCACCATCGGCAACATGAGCCCGGAGTTCGGCTCCACCGCGGCGATCTTCCCGATCGACCAGGAGACGGTGAACTACCTCAAGCTCACCGGCCGCTCCGCCGAGCAGCTGGCGCTGGTCGAGGCCTACGCCAAGGAGCAGGGCCTCTGGCACGACCCGGCCGCCGAGCCCGACTACTCCGAGCACCTGGAGCTGGACCTGGCCACGGTGGTCCCGTCCATCGCGGGCCCGAAGCGACCGCAGGACCGGATCGTGCTGGCCGAGGCGAAGGCGAAGTTCCGCGGCGTGCTCGGTGACTACGCCGTGGCCGAGGAGCAGGGCAACGCCGACGAGGCGTCCGAGGAGTCGTTCCCGGCGTCGGACTCCCCGGCGATCACCGCCTCCAACGGCAAGGACCGGCCGCACGAGCTGCCCAGCGCCGAGGGCAGGGTCAGCAAGCGCGTCCCGGTGACCCTGGCCGACGGCACCGAGACCACGCTGGACCACGGGCACGTGGCGATCGCCTCGATCACCTCCTGCACCAACACCTCCAACCCCTCGGTGATGATCGGCGCGGCGCTGCTGGCGAAGAACGCCGTCGAGCGCGGCCTGACCCGCAAGCCGTGGGTGAAGACCTCCCTGGCGCCGGGCTCCAAGGTCGTCATGGACTACTACGAGAAGGCCGAGCTGCTGCCGTACCTGGAGAAGCTGGGCTTCCACCTGGTCGGCTACGGCTGCGTCACCTGCATCGGCAACTCCGGCCCGCTGCCGGAGGAGATCTCGCAGGCGATCAACGACAACGACCTCGCGGTGGTCTCGGTGCTCTCCGGCAACCGCAACTTCGAGGGCCGGATCAGCCCCGACATCAAGATGAACTACCTGGCCTCCCCGCCGCTGGTGGTGGCATACGCCCTCGCGGGCACGATGGACCTCGACCTCGACACCGAGCCGCTGGGCACCGACCCCGACGGCAAGCCGGTGTTCCTGGCCGACATCTGGCCGACGCCGCAGGAGATCCAGGACGTCATCTCCAGCTCGATCTCCTCGGAGATGTTCGTCAAGGACTACGCCGACGTCTTCGCCGGTGACGAGCGCTGGCGCTCGCTGCCGACGCCGACCGGCAAGACCTTCGAGTGGGACGCCGACTCCACCTACGTCCGCAAGCCCCCGTACTTCGAGGGCATGACGATGGAGACCACTCCGGTCACCGACATCACCGGTGCCCGGGTGCTGGCGCTGCTGGGCGACTCGGTCACCACCGACCACATCTCCCCGGCGGGCTCGATCAAGCCGGACTCGCCCGCGGGCAGGTACCTCACCGAGCACGGCGTGGAGCGCAAGGACTTCAACTCCTACGGTTCCCGCCGCGGCAACCACGAGGTGATGATCCGGGGCACCTTCGCCAACATCCGCCTGCGCAACCTGCTCCTCGACGACGTCCAGGGCGGCTTCACCCGCAACTTCCTCGCGGGCGGCGAGCAGACCACCATCTACGACGCGTCGGTGGCCTACGCCGAGGCGGGCGTGCCGCTGGTGGTGCTGGCGGGCAAGGAGTACGGCTCGGGTTCCTCGCGGGACTGGGCGGCCAAGGGCACCAGCCTGCTGGGCGTGCGCGTGGTCATCGCCGAGTCCTTCGAGCGCATCCACCGCTCGAACCTGATCGGCATGGGCGTGCTCCCGCTGCAGTTCCCGCAGGGGCAGACCGCCGCCTCCCTCGGCCTCGACGGCACGGAGACCTTCGACGTCGCGGGCGTGACCGAGCTGAACCAGGGCTCGACCCCGCGCACCGTGAAGGTCACCGCGACCAAGTCCGACGGCTCGAAGGTGGAGTTCGACGCGGTCGTGCGCATCGACACCCCCGGTGAGGCGGACTACTACCGCAACGGCGGCATCATGCAGTACGTGCTGCGCAAGATGGTCCGCAGCTGATCGACACCCGTTCCCGCCCGCCCGTCACCAGCTCCAGGTGACGGGCGGGCGCGGTCCCGGGCGGTACTCGCAGTAGGTGCCGGTGCGGATCGTGGTGTCCAGGTGGTGGCCCAGTTCCGGGTCGCCCTCGGTGATCCGCGCGATGATCGTCCGCAGGCTGCGGGTCACGTTGAGGCGGGCGCGTTCCGCGCTGGAGCCGGTCCGCCGGTCCCGCCCGCCGAGCCCCATCGCGCCACTGAGCTCCCGCACCAGCGCGTCGATCTCGGCCTGGACGCGGTCGACGCGGGCCGGGTCGTTGAAGGACTCCGCCTCGTCGCGTTCGGCGCGCAACTCGGCCAGCCGGGCGCGGTAGGCCGCCTTCGCCGTCGCGTCCAGCACGGGAAGCCCTTGCTGCACAACACTTTCCTCGCTGACCAGGTCGAGGACGTGCAGCTCGGTCCCCGGTGTGGCCAGCAGCCGCGCCAGGTGGCCCATCCCCTTGGTGTTCCTGAGCCGGGTCACCTTCTGTCCACAGTGGAGCGACCAGTACTCGCCCTCGCGGCGCAGCGATGCGGACCGCGTGAGCCCGGCGGGTGCCACGTGCGCGCTCGCCTCCTCGTGCAGCAGTTTCATCCCGAGCTCCGCGCACTCGTCCCGCACCTCGGCCGCCAGCTCCGCACCGCGCGCTGTGCCTTCCAGCAACCGCGCGTGATCCAGGCGGATGCGCGCGAACAACGGTCGGGCACGCATCGAGCTGGCTTGCGAAGCCGCGGCGGTCAGGTGCCGATCGGCTTCTTCGGTGCGGGACACCATGGACGCCAGCAGGCCGAGCGCGTGCGAGACCAAGCCGTGAACCACCCCTGCGCCGACCGCGACACACCCGTCGTACTGGCTCAACACGTCGAACAACGGCTGCGCGTGACCTGTGGCCCCGGTGCGGTAGGCGATCTCGGAGAGCATCGTCAGCAGGCAGATCCCCAACGGCTGCCCCGCGATCGCCGGCGCGCCCTGGGACATCGCCATGTCGAGAAAGGCTTTGGGCTCGGCGGTTTTCCCGAGCTTCGCCTGCACGAGCGCGCTGACGCAGTGGCCGAAGGCGGTGAACTCCGGGCGCTGCGACATCCGCCCGGCGTAAGCGGCGAGCTGGGCCTCTGTCTCATCGCGGTCGCCCCGCGCCAGGGCAACCACGGTCTTGTGCTGGTGGTAGAGGTGTTCGGCCGCCTCGACGTGGGCGCTCTCCCCCAACGCGAGCGCTTCCTCGATCAACGGCTCGGCATCTGCGAACCTGCCGTCGAGGAAGGCGAAGTGCGCGGCGACGCACCGGTGGTAGAACAGGCGCAACGGCCCGCGCAGTTCCTCGGCGCATCTGCCGTACGCCACAAGGGCTTTCTCGGCCTCCACCCGATCGCCCAGCTCGACGAGGCAGATCACCCGCCACAGCGCGCCGTCGGCGGTCAGGTTCTAATCGCCCGCCCGCCTGCCCAGCTCCATGATCTCGACGGCCGTCCGCAGCCGGTCCCTCGCGTTGTCGGGAGTCCAATGCGCGTTGTGCATCGTGCCCAGGACCTCGGCCAGCGCCGCGGGATCGTCGACCGCGCGCGCCACCTGCTCCGCCTCGGCGACGAGCACGCTCCGCCGCGCTTCAGTCCCCGGCACCAGAACGAGTTCCCGCGACAGGCGCGCGAGCAGGCGGGCGCGCAGCGCGGGGTCCTTGTCCTCCAAGGCATCCAGCGCGCATTCGAGGTTGGCGATCAGCTTCGGCTCGTTCGCCCACAGCTCGTCCCGCACGCAGCACCCGAGCGCGGCGAGGCCGAGGGCCCGCACGTCGCCAATGGCCTTCGCGAGGTCGAACGCTTCCTGGTAGGTCTGCGCGGCGAGCTTGCCGTTCCCGGCCCGCCACCGGGCGAGTGCGAGGCTCATCAGGATCTCGCAGCGCTGTGGCCCTTCGCCCTGGGCCACGATCTCGGCAGCGCGGGCGAAGTGCCGGACCGCGTCCTCGAAAGCGAGCGAGCGCATGGCGTGCTTGCCCGCGAGGACGTCGTACTCCACCGCCTGCCGAGGGCCGTTTCCCCGGCTGAAGTGGTGTGCGACGCGGCTCGCAACCGCTCCCTGGTCGGTGGACCGCGCGAGGATCACCTCGCCGGCACGGCGATGCAGTGACTCGCGGCCGGCGAGGTCGAGCCTGCGGTAGAGCGCGTCGCGGAGCAGCGCGTGCAGGAACCGGAACCGCCCGCCGTCGCCCGCGACCAGCACGCGGCGGCGCAACGACTCGGAGAGCAGACCGCGCACGTCGGTGACGGCGAGGTTCGCCAGATCGGCCAGCTCGACCTGATCGAACTCCGCGCCGAGCACCGCCGCCGTCGACAGCAGCGCCACCTCGTCCGGGCCGAGCAGGGCGAGGCGGCGGTCGATCACGTGCTCCACGGCGGCGGGGATGTCCTCGCCGGAACCGCCCGCGCCGAGCAGCCTCGCGACCTCGGCGGCGAACAACGGGTTGCCGCCGCTGCTGCGGTGCACCCTGGTCACGAGGTCGGCATCGGGGCGCGTCGCGGTGATCGAGCGCATCAGCAGGCCGACCTCGTCCCGGTCGAGCCCGGTGATGTCCAGCCTCGGCCCGAAGCGGCGCAGCTGCGGCAGCCGCTCGGTCAGCGCGGGATCCTCGGCGTCCACGTCGCGGTAGGTGCCGATCACCAGCAGCCCCGCCTGCCGCAACTGGTGACCGAGGAACTCCAGGTAGCGCAACGACCCCACGTCCGCCCAGTGCAGGTCCTCCAGCACCACCACCAGCGGTTCCTCGGCAGCTCGGCCGACGAGCACCCTGGTCAGCGTGTCGAACAGGCGGAAGCGCGTCGACTCGTCCTCGCCGCCGGGATCGGCCTCGCGCTCCGGCAACAGGCGGCTCAGGTACCGCGCGTCGCCGCCGACCGACCCGGAAACCCTGTCCCAGCCCCAATCGGCCACGCAGCTGCGCAACACCTGGACGAACGGCCAGTACGGCGACTGGCCCTGGCCCGGCCAGCACCCGCCCCACAGCACCCGGACGTCCCGCTCGCCTGCCACCGCGGCGAAGTGCTCGACCAGCGTCGTCTTCCCGATCCCGGCCTCGCCCGCGACCAGCACCAGTGATCCCCGCCCCGACAGCGCCTGGTCCAGCCGCCCGGTCAG
Source organism: Allokutzneria albata (assembly GCF_900103775.1). Classification (GTDB taxonomy): domain Bacteria; phylum Actinomycetota; class Actinomycetes; order Mycobacteriales; family Pseudonocardiaceae; genus Allokutzneria; species Allokutzneria albata. The sequence continues at coordinate 3,221,588 of NZ_LT629701.1, forward strand.
CTCCGCGATGGTATTGCGCCGCCCCACAAAGGAAAGTCCGTCGTGCATGTCAGCCCCCTCGTGCGTCCCCGGGCGAATACGACCAGTGCCCGGGCCGGTACGCCAACAACATTTCGCCACCGGAATGGGCGGATTGCCCATAAGTGCAGAAAAGCCACCCGTTTGCCAGCAGACGCCGGTTCTGTGGGATCAACCACGGCGCGGCGAGCCGGAGCCATCCGACGTGCAAACATCGGCGCGGGGAGGTGCCGCCGTTGTCTGTCGGTCTACTGATCGCAGGGCTCGTCGTGCTGATCGGCGCGCTGGTCCAGGGCTCCGTCGGCTACGGGCTCAACCTCCTCGCCGGGCCTCTCCTGGCGTTGATCGACCCGATGCTCGTGCCCGTGCCGGTCCTGATGATCGCCTGTGTCCAAGCGGCGCTCGCGGTCGTGCGGGAGCACAGGCACACCGACTGGCGCGGAGTCGGCTGGGCAATGGTGGGCAGGGTGCCGGGCAACGTGCTGGGCGTGCTCGCCGTGTCCTCTCTGCCCCTGGCGCAGTTCAACGTGGTGATCGGCGTGTCCGTGCTGGTCTGCGTCGGACTGTCCCTGCTGTCGCTGAAGCTCACGCCGACGCGGCCCGGCCTGGTGGTCGCCGGGGCCGCGAGCGGCGCGTTCGGCACGGCGTCCTCCATCGGCGGCCCGCCGATCGCACTGCTGTACCAGCACTCCACCGGCCCGGTGGTGCGGGCGACGCTCGGCGCCTACTTCCTGCTGGCGTCGATCTCCTCCGTGGTGACCCTGCTGATCGCCGGTCAGGTGCGCGTCGAGCACCTGGGCGCGGCGGCGGTGCTGCTGCCGTTCATGCTCGCGGGCTTCGCGGTGTCGAGCCCGCTGCGCAAGTACCTCCGCGGTCCCCGCCTGCGCTACGCCGTCCTCACGGTCGCTTCCGTCAGCGCCGCGTTCCTCGTGCTGCGCAACAGCTTCTGATGAGTGCGAGGCGTTCCACCGGAGCGCATCGGGTGAACGGGATCCACACCAGTCCGGGATCTTGCGCGTCCGGCCGCAACGCGACCAGGTCCTGCTGACTGCTCAACGCGTACTTGAAGAGCGTGTGCCCGGGTCGCGTGCGGTGCAGGACGGGACTCCACCCCTCCGCGGCCGCGTGCTCCAGCACCGCGTTCGCGTAACCGGGCGCGCGCTCCTCCTGGAACCACAGCAGCCGCTGCCCCTCCAGCTCACTCCAGTCCACAGTGGACTTCGCAGCCAACGGGTGCGAGCGGTGGGCGACGACGCCCAGCGGCTGCTCGGCGAGGACGGTGCACTCCAACCCCTCCACAGGCACCGGCAACCGCACCACGCCGAGGTCGAGCGTTCCCGAGCGCACCAGTCCGGGTTGAGCGGCGGAATCGGTGGGCTCGAGCCGGAGCTCGCCGTCGATCTCGGCGCGCAGCCGGTGCAGCAGCTCTTCCGGCACGCCCGAGCAGAGCCCGACGACCACCTCGGCCGGGGCCGACCGCGCCCTGTCCAAGCCGCCTTCGAGCACCCGGAACGCCTTGCGGGCCGCGGCGGCGAGCGCGTCACCGGCGGGGGTGGGCCGGACCCCGCGCGCGGTGCGGCGGAAGAGGGGCACGCCGACGCGGCGCTCCAGTGCGGCGATCTGCTGGCTCAGGCTCGGCTGGGCGATCCTCAGCTCCTCCGCCGCACCGGTGATCGTGCCGGCCTTGACGACGGCGAGGAAGGCGCGAAGGTGCCGCAGTTCGGTGCCGTCGAGCGGAGCCATAGGCCCCAGCCTATGCCTCGCGCGCGGATTCGTCTTGGTGGAACGGCCGCGGAGGAGCTTGGCTGGAGGCATGTTCCTGGTCCTGCTGAAGTACCGCTCCCTCGACAAGATCGACGCGTTGCTCGACCAGCACTACGCGAATCCCGACGGGGCCTTCGCGAAGCGCCTGGTGCGCATCGCGGGGCGCCTGGAACCCCGAACCGGCGGGCTGATGGTGCTCGACGGCACGCGGGAGGAGGTGGAGCGCGCGGTGGCCTGCGATCCGTTCGTCACCAGTGGCGCGGCCACCGCCGAGATCATCGAGTTCGTCCCGACCCGTCAGATCAGCGCGCCCGTCAGCGGGTCGTAGTGGTGCACCGCGTCGGGCAAGGTGAGCACGCCGCCGCGCACGTCATCGGTCGCACGCACCGTCGTCAGCGGCTGCCCGTCGCGGAGCACCTGCGCGCCCTCCGTGAGCCCACCCTCCGCAGGACGAATGCTGTACGTCGCACCGTTGGGCACCGCGATGTCCAAGCCGCCATCGGCGCGAATGGTCAGCGTGACGACGAGCTGCCCCTCCGCATCGCGAATCGGCGCGGGATCGCCGACGTAGAACTTCTTCCGCCCCTCACCGACGACGTCCATGCCGTTGTAGAAGTTCGCGCCGGCCTTGTCGACCCAGAAGTGCGGCACATGCGCCTTGGGAGCGTTGAATGTCTGTCCTGGGTAGTACGACAGATGCCAGTGCGGTGGATTGTCGGTGTGCAGGGTGTTGTTGGTTTCGAACCCCATCAACGCGAAGAAGTGCCCGCGTTGCCGCGCTTTCTCGACGAGCCCTGAATCCCGCAGCACCACGTCGGCGGCGGCCATGTGGTTCACCACCGCCTTCACCTGCCCGGCGGGCCACGCCACGGACGTCCACGGCCCGGCGACGCGGTCCGGATCGTTGTGCTCCACCCGCCAATAGCGCCCGCTCGCCGCGGAACCGCTGAGGTAGCTGGACACCTGCACGGTCCAGCTGGCCGCGTTGGGACTCGCCGCGAGCACCGGCACCGTGAACCGAACGCGCTCGGGCTCCACGATCGGTGTGATCCGGTTCTTGCCCTCGACGACAACGCCGATCGGAGTGCCCGGCCAGCGCACGGAGATCTCCACGCCGGCGCTGCGCGGCCCCTGCAGGTAGAAGTAGAACTCCGCGCGGCTCGCCACCTGGTGCTTCTCGCCGGGCACCATCGTGTAGCCGGCGGGCAGCGTGACCTCCGGTGTGCTCGGCGCGCTGAATGTGGCTTTCACCAGGCGCACGGCCACGTAGCTGGCAGGCTCCGGCACCCCGAGCTGCAGCACGGCGAGCGCGACTGCCAAGAGAAAGCGCACGTTCCACCTCCGGTTCAGCGGCAGCCAGAACCTAGTCACGTGCCGCTGCGCGCCGCGACCCCCGTCGAGCTGCGCCGAAGACGTCGCACCAGAAGAAGTAGCGGCGGCAGGAGGACGCACTGCGCCGCAACGAGATACCAGAACGTCGTGCCGCCGACGCCGTCGTAGAGCACTCCGCCGACCAAGCCGCTCACGAACGCGCCCAGCCCCGCCGCGAGCCGTTGCTGCCCGAACACCACGGCGGCCGACCTCGGCGTGGTGTCCAGCGCGACCAGCTCGTTCTTGAGGAACAACACGATGTCGCCCAACGTGATCAGCACCGCCCCGACGAGGATCGCGTGCGGCATCACCGCCATGCCCGCGGCGAACCCGGCGAAGCCCACCAACAGCGCGTAGCGGTACGGCATCCGAGCCACCACGCCGGAGACCAGGGGCTGCACCACGATGACGAGCCCGGCGCTGACCAGCAGCACCACCGAGTAGAACTCCGGCGAAGTCCTCGGCACCGCGAACACGGCGAGGAAGTGCTGCATGAAGAAGTACAGGTAGAAGCTGATCGCGCTGGCGCAGAACGGAACCAGGCTCAGCCCCGCCAGAGGTGAGGCCTCCCGCTGTACCGGGACCGGTCGCTCCGGGAGCAGCACGTGCCCACAGGTCATCGCCAGGAACAGACCGCTCACGACGGCGAAGACCAGCCCCGGCGCGCTGAGCACGAAGGGGCCCGCGAGCAAGGGTCCCGCTGCCATGCCCGCGTTGAGCGCGGCGCTGCTCGCCGACAGGAACAACGCCCTCCGCTCCCCGGTGACACCCTCCACCAGGTAAGCCTTGTTGGCGGGCAGGTAAAGCGCCGCTCCACAGCAGGTCAGCACCAACGCGAGCACCGCGGCCGGTGACCAGCTCAACCCGGCGAGGAAGCAGCAGAACCCGGCGGTGCGCACCACCAGCGCCAGCACCATCGCGCGCTGCACACCGATCCGCTCCGCGACCGCGCCGCCCACGATGCCGCCGGAGAACTGCACCAGTGATGCCACCGCGAGCACCACGCCGACCGTGCCCATGCCCAAGCCGAGGCGCTCGTGCAGGAACACCGACATGAACGGCAGCACCATGAAACTGCCGAGCGGGATCAGGAACGAGCTGACCAGGAGGAAACGCGCCGCGGGATCAAACTTCACTGGTGCGCACCCGAAGCGTCCCGGCCGCGGCGACGACGCGGTGCACGGCCAGCTCGGCGGTCTCGGCCTCGGCCAGCACCATGCCGACGCAGCCCCGATGATCACCGAGGTGTTCGATGCGGTCCCCAGGTCGCTTGGTCGGCAACCACTCCGGCGCGCCGGGCAGCCGGTCGAGTTCGGAAAGCCCGCTCACCTCGGTGAAGACGCCTGTTTCCTCGGGGTAGCTGAGGGTGAACGCGACGGCCGGACCGCCGGGCAGCTCGGTCCCGATCAGCTCGGGCCGCTCCCCCAGCGCGAGCTGCACTGCCGCGCGGTAGACGTTGTACCCCAAGGCGCGGCACATCGACTCCGCCACCTGAGCGCCGCCGATGCGGGGGTTGATCTCGATGACCTCCGGCCCCTTCGCGGTCATCGCGAACTCCACGTGCGCGAAGCGGTCGGTGTACCCCACGGCCGCGAGCACCTTGCCGACCCACGCGGACAGCTCGGCGCGTTGGTGCTGCGGGAAGGCGACGGGGAAAGCGGTCACCGACTCCACGAACCGCGGCGGCGGGCTCATCAACCGACTGGAGACACCGAGCAGCCGGGTGTGCCCGCGCCAGGTCAGCGTCTCGGCACTGTAAACCGGCCCGTGCAGGAACGGTTCGGCCAGCAGCGTTCCGGTCAACGTCGCCGCTTCGGCCTCGGTGCGCAGCACGGCGAGATCCGCCTCGTCCCGCACGAGCCACACGTTGCGGCTTCCTGTCCCGGCGGAGTCCTTGACGACCGCGGGCAGGCCGGTCGTGCGGCGCAGCAACTCGACGTCCAGCTCGGCCACGGTGACCCGTTCCGCCCGGCCCGAGGACAAACCCTTCTCCCACAACAGGTTCCGCACCGCGGACTTGTCACGGGCGAGCCGGACCCGCTCGGCCGAGAGGCCGGGAAGACCGAACTCCTCGGCCAGCTCCGCCCCGGTGACCGCCCACGTGTCGGTGGAGCTGATCAGCCCGCGCACGCCGGGCACCGCGTCGATCGCCTTGCGCACCGCGTCCCGGTCGAAGGTGTCCACCACGACCACGTCCAGCCGGTCGTCCGGCAGTGAAGCCAGTTCGTGGTGGTAGAACCCGGGATCCTGGGTCAGCAGGCACAACCGCTGACCGAGATCCGATGCGGCTCCGACCAGCCTGCGCAGGCCGAAGGTGAGCGATTCCAACACAACGATCATCGCGCTGCTCCTGAGCTGGTGAGTGCGCCGCGGCTCCACGATCTGCGGTTCCACGACATCGCCGACCACGGCATCACGAGGTCGGCCGGATCGGTGATCTCGGTCGGAGCGAGGTCGCGCACGTCCGCTGCCTCCGCGTGCCTGGCGAAAACACGCTCCACATAACGGTGTCCGGTGTCGGCGGCGATCACCAGGTGCACGCGGCGGGGGTCCCGCTCGGCCTCCCACCGGCCGACGAGGTGGGCCGCGCCGGTGGAGAGCCCGGCGAACACCGCGTGCTCGCGCAGCAGCGCCACCGACCCCGCCATGGCGTTGGTGAAACCGAGCCAGTGCATCCGGTCGTACAGCTCGTGCCGGACGTTGCCGAACTCGATCGCGCTGCCGATGCCCGCGATGATCGCCTCCGGGTCGCTGTGCGCCTCGCTGCCGAAGGTGACGCTGCCGAACGGCTGCACCCCGATCAGCCGGACGGTGTCGTCGGCGCGCCGCAGGTAGGTCGTGAGCCCGCCGGTGGAGGCGCCGGACCCGACCCCGCCGACCACCGCGAGCGGGCGCCCGCCGAGCCCGGCACCGGCCAGCTCCTCGGTCACCTGCTCGGCCACCTCCGCGTAGCCGAGGTAGTGGATCCGGTCGTGGTACTGCCGCATCCAGTGCACGTCGTGGCGCTCGGCCAGCAGCTCCATCACCCTGGCGACGCGCCGGTCCTGGTCTTGCCGCAGGTCGGTCGACGGCGGGACCTGCTCGACGGTCGCGCCGAGGATGTCCAGCTGCGCGCGCACCGTCTGGTCCACCGTCGTGGAGGCGACGATGTGGCAACGCATCCCGTAGCGGTGGCAGGCCAACGCGAGCGACACCGCGTAGATCCCGCTGGAGCTGTCCAGCAGTGTCTGTCCTCTTCGGACGATCCCGTTGTCGAGCAGCCACCGCACCGCGGCCAGCGCCGAGTAGATCTTCATCGTCTCGAACCGGACCAGCACGACGTTGTCGGCCAGCCGGACCAGGCGCGGCACCGACAGCGCGTCGGCGATGTGGTCATGCACGGTCGAACCCCCCGGAGGCGAAGCTGCACTGCATGCCCAGCGATCGGAAGAACGCCGACAGCTCGTCCATCAGCACTCGCGAGGGCCGCCGCTGGAAGAGGTAGCCCAGCAACGAGCCGGTGTGCGCGACGAACACCCCGTCCGCGCCGAAGCGCCGCCGCTCGGCCAGCACCTCCGCGAACCCGTCCTTGGGCAGCACCCGTTGGGAGAGCATCGCGCTGTGCGTGGAGGCGCGGGCGATCCGCCCGTGGTCCGCGGCGGCGAACCCGGCCAGCAGCTCCTCCAGGCAGTCCACATAGGACTTCTCGTGCTCCGCGTAGTGCTCCAGCAGCAACGGGGTGACCCCGGCGGTGTCGACGGCGGCCCCGGCGGAGACGAAGCAGGTGTGGAAGCCGACCCGCGCGCCGAGCGGGCGCACCACCTCGTGCCGGGCACTGAGGTAGAGCGCGAACTCGTCGAGGAAGACGCTGTCCGCGCGCTCGATCGCGGACAGGATCTTGATCACCACGTCCTGGTCGTAGCGGATGCCCGTGAAGCGGTAGAGGCAGCGCAGGGTGGCCACGATGTCGGCGGTGGAGCTGGCCATGCCGACCCCGACCATCAGCTCGGAGTGGGCGCTCCAGGTCCCGGCGGGCAGCTCGGTCCCGTAGTGCCACAGGAACAGCTCCGCGGCGCGGGCGGCCTTGGACTGCGCGGGCCGCGGCCGGGCGGTGCCGCCGTCCGGTGTGAAGTAGGCCCAGGCGTGCCGGTCCACCGGAAAGGACACCAGGCCGATGGCCCGCTCCCCGTTCCGCGTCACCGGCCCCTGGAACAGCTCACCGAGGGTGCCGTGGCAGACCCCGGAGCTGACCAGGGGGAATCCGGTCCGCGCCCTCGGCGCCGCCACGCACGGTATGGCGCTCATCGGGACCTCCTTCGCGTCGAGGCGGCGACTGTATACAGCTGCATACACCCGGCGGAAGCAAAGAATCTTCGATCCCGAAAGGCTTGACTAGCCGTCCGAACGCGCGTTCCGGCGAGCGGTGTTCATGTGCTCCCGGGACAGCCGCGCGGCCTCCTCGCCGTCGCGGCGAGCCAGTGCTGCGGCGATCTCCTCGTGCTCGGCGAGCACCTCGTGGACGAATTCGGTCGAACCGAAGGCGCGGCTGCTGGTCCGCACCACGAACGCGTTGAGCTTGTCGGCGATGCGGCTCAGGGTGCGGTTGCCGGCGACCGCGTAGATCTCCGCGTGGAAGTCCAGGTTCGCCTCCACCATCCCGGCCAGGTCGCCCGCGGCGAGCCCGTCCCGCACCCGGTCGTTGGCGCGGTGCAACCGGGCGAGGCTGTCACCGGTGATCCGCTCCGCGGCGAGGGAGGCGGCGAGGCCGTCCAGCGCCGCCCGCACCTGGAAGATCTCGTCGGCCTCCTCGGGTCCGACCGCGACCACGACCAGGCCCTTCAGCGCGTCGGGGGCGATCAGGCCGTCGGCGGTCAGGCGCTTGACCGCCTCCCGGACGGGGGTGCGGCTGACGTTGAACCGGGCGGCCAGCCGGGTCTCGACGAGGCGGCACCCGTCGGTGAGCTGACCCGAGACGATGCGCTGGCGCAGCGCGAGGTACACCCGCTCACCGGTGCTCAGCTCCTCGTCCCCGGCCAGCGACCAGCACCCGGCGACCTCGCCTTCCGACATCAGACCCCCACCATCGCGGTTCGCGTGCGCCAGGAGCCTAACCGAGCGGATCAGCGCCGAACGGTCAAGAGGAACACCCTGATCCGCCGCGAACCGGCCCGCTCGGCGTAGGTGTCGTAGGCGGGCCAGTGCTCGGTGATCCGCTGCCACAGCTCCTCGCGCAGCTCCCCCTCGGCCAGCTCCGCTCGCACCGCGATGGTCTTCGCCCGGACGACCGCCTCGGCGTCCGGGTCGGCGATCAGGTTCGCCGACCACGCCGGGTGCTTCGGCCCGCCCCAGTTCGAGGCGGTGACGATGAAGCCGCGCGGGTGCGGCACGTAGAGCAGCGGCACCGAGCGCGGTTGCCCGCTCTTGCGCCCCGTGGTGGTCAGCAGCATCGACGGCAGGCCGAGCAGCGCCAGCAGGCTGATCTTGCCCTTGGTCCGGCGCTGCACGGCGAGGTCGACGGGCACGAAGGCCCGGCCGAGGTCGGAGAACCACTTCTGCCGGCCGAGCCGACGCGCCACCGCGGTAATCGGATTCACGTTCCGTAGGTTACCCGCCAGTAGTCGCCGTCACCTGCGCGAGTGCCACGGCGAAGCGGCCCGCCGAGTCGGTCCAGAACCGGCGCAGCGCCAGCCCGGCCGCGTGCAGCTCGTCGGCCAGCCCCTGCCTGCGGAACTTCGCCGAGGTCTCGGTGCGCAGCTCCTCCCCTTCGTCGAAGGACAGGTGCAGCCCCAGCTCGGTGACCGTCACCGCCATGGCCCGCCGCGCCCGCAGCCACATCTCGATCCGCTCGGCCTCGGTGTTCCACCGCGCGACGTGGTCGAACGCCTCGACGTCGAAGTCCGCGCCCAGCTCACGGTTGAGCACGTGCAGCACGTTGCGGTTGAACTCCGCAGTCACGCCCGCGGCGTCGTCGTAGGCGGGGACCAGCACGCCGGGGTCCTTCACCAGGTCGGCCCCCAGCAGCAACCACTCCCCCGGCCCAAGGGCGTCGTGCACGGAGCGCAGGAACACCGCGCGCTCCTGCCGCTCCAGGTTGCCGATCGTGCCGCCGAGGAAGGCGATCATGCGGTTGGGCACGGCCGGGATCGCGTCGAGGTGGGCGGTGAAGTCGCCGACCACCCCGTGCACCTCGACGTCGGTGTACTCCGACGCGATCGAGGACGCGGCCATGGCCAGCGCGCTGGTCGAGACGTCCAGCGGCACGAAGCGCTTCAGCAGCCCCTGCCGGTGCAGCGCGTCCAGCAGCAGCCTGGTCTTCTCCGAGGAGCCGGAGCCCAGCTCCACCAGCGTCTCGGCCCCGGTCACCCGGGCGATCTCGTCGGCCTCCCGGTCGAGCACCTCGCGTTCGGCGCGGGTCGGGTAGTACTCGGGAAGGCGGGTGATGTCCTCGAACAGGGCGCTGCCCCGCGCGTCGTAGAACCACTTGGGCGGCAACCACTTCGGCGTTGCGGTGAGACCGGCGAGCACATCGGCGCGCAGGGAGCGCGCGGCGTCGGCCTCGGTGTGGTGCAGGTCCAGCACGAGCTGTGGCATGGCAAAGCTCCTAAAGGCTCTCGGTGTCCACAGTGGACTCTGTGGCGAGAACGAGTTGTTTGTCCGACAACGCCGTCCAGTCGGGGCTGTCGTCGATGGGTTCGGAGGAGACCAGCACGCCGTCGCCGGTGTGGCGCACCGACAGCGCGTGGTCCCAGGTGGTCGCGGCGAGCTGTCGCCCGTTGGTGAGCATCAGGTTCAGCCGTGAGCGCGGAGCGGCCGCGTCGACCTCGGCGACCACCTCGGCCAGTGCGTCGCCCGGCGGCACCCCGGCGCGCAACCGGTCCCGGACCAGTGCCCAGAGCACCGCCGAGTCGGTCGGCGCGTCCAGGGTCATCAGGTCCACGGTCGGCAGCCGCGCGGCGAGCCCGGCCAGTGACACCGGCCACCCGTCGACGCGGCCGTTGTGGCTGAACAACCACTCGCCGTCGGTGAAGGGCGCGTTCGCGGTCTCCACCACGGGCATGCCCACCGTCGCCGAGCGCACCGCGGCCAGCACCGCGCCGCTGCTCGTCGTCCCGGCCAGCGAGGCGAACACGGTGTCGCTCCACAGTGGACGGACTGTTCGGTAGCGGGTCGGCTCGGGCCGGGTGGGCGTGTACCACCCGACGCCGAAGCCGTCCGCGTTGACGGTGCCGCCGCCGCGCATGTCCTCCGGCGCCCAGGACTGGCGCATCAGCGACCGCGGCGGCAGCAACAGCAGCTCGCCCAGCAGGATCTCCCTGCCGAGGTAGCCGAGGTGTCGGCACACGGGGCTACCCCAGCTCCCCACCCCCTGGCGTTCGCGCGCACCGGAACCCGGAGAAGATCTGCCTGCGGATCGGGTAGTCCCAGTTGCGGAACGTGCCCCGGCAGGCCGCGGGGTCGGTGCCGAAGCAGCCGCCGCGCAGCATCTTGTAGTCCGGGCCGAAGAAGACCTCGGAGTACTCGCGGTACGGGAAGGCGGCGAAGCCCGGGTAGCCGTGGAAGTCGGTGTCCACCCACTCCCAGACGTCACCGATCAGCTGCCGCACGCCCAGCGGCGACGCACCCGCAGGGTAGCTCCCGACCTCCGCGGGCCGCAGGTGCCGCTGGCCGAGGTTGGCGTGCTGCGAACCGGGATTCTCATCACCCCAGGGGAATCTGCGCGAGCGCCCGCTCGCGGGGTCGTACCGCGCCGCCTTCTCCCACTCCGCCTCGGTGGGCAGCCGCTTGCCCGCCCACCGCGCGTACGCCTGCGCCTCGTGGAAGCTGACGTGCACGACGGGCTCCGCGTCGCGCACCGGCCCGACCACGCCGAAGCAGTCGCGCAGCCACCGGTCCCCGTCCCGCCGCCAGTACAACGGCGCGCGCAGGTTGGCCTTGTTGCGGTGTTCCCAGCCCGCCTCGGTCCACAGCTCCGGCCGCTCGTAGCCGCCGTCGGCCATGAACTCCTGGTACTGCCCGCAGCTGACCGGCGTGGTGTCGATGAAGAACGCGTCGACGTGCACCTGGTGCGCCGGGCGTTCGTTGTCCAGCGCCCACGGTTCGGTGGACGTGCCCATGGTGAACGGTCCGCCGGGCACCAGGACCTCGTGCGGCAGAACGGTTCTGTCCGGCTCGGGCGGGTCGGGCGCGTGCAGCACCGCAGGGCCCTTGCGGGTCTGGTGGGTGATCAGCATGGTCTCGTCGTGCTGCTGCTCGTGCTGCACGAGCATGCCGAAGGCGAAGGCGTTCTCGACCAGCCTGCGGCCCGCCAACGGCACTCGGTCCACGACGTCCATCGTCTTGCGCCGCACCTGGTCGACGTACTGGCGCGCCTCGCCGGGCTTGAGCAGCGGCAGCGCGGGCCGCGACGCGCGCGAGTGCTTGAAGGCGTCGTACAGCTCGTCGATGTCGCTGCGCACCGCGGGCAGCCCGCCGACATCGCGCACCAGCCACAGCTCTTCCTGGTTGCCGATGTGCGCGAGGTCCCAGATCAGCGGCGACATCAACGGCGAGTGCTGGCGCACCAGCTCGTCGTCGTCGAGCACGTCGGTCAGCGCGGCACTGCGCAGCCGGGCCCGCTCCAGCTCGGCGGCGGCCTTGGCGCGCAAGGACTCCTGCTCGGTCGTCGTCATGCCCGATCACCCACCCGCGAGTCCAGTGTGCCGTCCAGCATCTCGTCCACCAGCGCGGTCAGGTCGGCGGGCAGTCCCAGCGCCGGGATGGCGCGCCTGCCCAGCTCGAAGACCCGCGCGGCGACCAGGGCCAGCACCGGGTCGGCCAGTCCGTACCGCGCCGCCGCCTCCCAGCGGTCGGCCGCGTCCACCGTCACGTCCAGCACCGCGTCCACAGTGGACTCCCGGTGGAACAGCGCGGTGAGCAGCACCAGCGGCACCACCCACTCGCCGGTCGGTTGCGCGTCCAGGTAGCGCACCTCGATGTAGCCGCGCGGCCGGACCGGCGGGAACATCGTGCTGATGTGGTAGTCGATGTCGTCCGTGGTCGGCGGCGGGACGATCGCCCCGTCCACCCAGTCGCCGAGCGTGACGCCGGGCGGTGGCGACCAGTCCTCCCCCGGCCGGCGCAGGCACACCAGCGGCGTGTCCAGGGCGTGCCGCGCCCACAGCCTCGCCGGATCGGCCCCGACCGGCGCGGGCGAGGTGCGACCGGGATCGGTCCCGGCGACCTCGCGCATCCTGGTGGAGGCCCAGCCGGTGCGCGCGCCGCCCAGTTCGGGGGAGTTGGCGAAGGCCGCCGTCAGCACCGGACCGAGCGCGTGCACCGCGGCCCAGCGCACGGGCACCCGGTGCGGCTCCCCCGCGTCGAGGCACACCTGCAGGCCGGCGGTGCTGCACATCATGGTCCGGCCGTGCGGGCCGATGAGTTCGAAAGCGCGCTCCATCGCCCGGTAGCGGGGCGTGTCCAGCAAGCGCTTCTGCGGGCGGAACGGGTCGGTCCCCCTGGTGCCGAGCACGAGCCCGCAACGGCGCAGGAGTTCGGCCACGTAGGCGATGTCGGCAGAGGCGACGGAGATCAGGGTGCTCAGTTCGGGCTGCGGCGCGGTCGAGATCTCGACCTGTCCGCCGGGCTCCACGGTGAGCAGCGAACCGTTGGGGAGGGGCAGGTGCGGGCCGCTGAGTTCGGCGGGCGCGTGGGCGCCGAGGGCGGCGACGAGGTGGTCGGTTTCCAGCGGTCTTCGCGGGTCGTCGGCGTGGTGGACGGTCCACTCCAGCTCGACGCCCACCAGGCTCGGAGGCCCTGTCTTGAAACAGATCGAGGCGATGTAGGCCTCGGCGTGCGCCCGGGTGCTGACGACCTGGGCGCTCGGCGGCGCGGTGCGCGTGGTCAAGATGATCACTCCTCGACTGGGGTCATCCCGAAGCTACACACGCCCTCTGACAGCCGCACCCCTTCGAGCGTGGCGCCGCCGCACGGGCGACGACTCGAAAACCGGGCTTCACCAGGGGATCATCACCCGTTCAGCCCCGATACACCCGCACTCCCGCCCCTCGCTCTGCACCGATCCGGTTGTGGACCCAATGCGCCATTCGTTACCTCTGACGCAACGAATGGCGCATGGGGTTCGTAGCTCTACTGGGTGGACGCGTTGGACTTGCCGTTGAGCACCACGCTCGCGGAACTGTTGGCGCTGATGGCGTTCTGGATCGTGTCGAGGCCGCTCGCCTGGGTCACGCCCGGCACGGTCGCGGTCCTCATCGCGTACAGGGTGAACGTGTACGGGTTGGTCCGCCCACCCGGGCACGGGCCGAAGTACTGGGTGCTCACCTCACCCGACCCCATGGCTTTCTGTTTCGCACCACCGCCTCCGGGCACCGCGAAGCCCTTGCCGAGCTTCTCCGCGAGCGCCGTGGTGGTCGCCGGGATGTCCCAGATCGCCCAGTGCCGCTTGTTGCCGTTGTCGACGCGATCGGCGAAGACGATGGCGTAGCTCTTCGCCCCGGTCACGCCGGGCGCCCAGCTCAGCGGCGGCGAGGTGTCCTGTCCCGCCTTGCCGTCCCCGGCACAGGTGTACTTCGCCGGGATCATCGCGTTGTCCGCGAACGCCGGGCTGGTCAGCTTGAACTCACCGGGCTGCGTGCTCCCGCCGGTCAGTTCGACGTGGAAGATCCGGTCGTTGTCGGCGGTTCCGTCCTTGTCGGTGGTGGTTGTCAACCAGAGCCCGCCCGTCGGTGACTTCTCCACGGTGCGCAGGCGGCCGTAGGAGCCCTGGAAGTACGCCTTGGGCGTTTCCACGCCGTCACCGTTGATCTTCATGCGGTACACGCGCTGCCCGGTGGTCTGCGCGATGAAGATGTGGTCGTCGACGATGGTCAGCCCGCTCGGCGAGTTCGACCCGGTCGGCGCGAAGGTCCGCGCGGGACGGATGAATCCCGGCTTGGCGCAGCCACCGCCGCCGAGCCCGGTCGCGGTGCCCTCGCAGTCCGACCAGCCGTAGTTGCCGCCCTTGACGATCAGGTTCAGCTCGTCCATCTGGCTGTTGCCGAACTCCGTCGCCCACAGGCGACCGCGCGAGTCGAAACCGAGGCCCTGGACGTTGCGGTGGCCGTAGCTCCACACCGGGTTCCCGGCGAACGGGTTGTCCGCGGGCACCCTGCCGTCCGGCGTGATCCGCAGGATCTTGCCCGCGGTCGAACCGAGGTTCTGCGCGTTCTGGTGCGCCTGCGCGTCACCGGTGGCCACGTAGAGCATGCCGTCCGGACCGAAGCGCAGCCGCCCGCCGTTGTGGAAGCGGCTCTGCGGGATGTTGCCGAGCAGGACCTGGTAGCTGGACTGGACGAGCGCGTTGTTCTCGTACTTCATCCGCGCGACGCGGTTGCCCTGGTTGGACGAGTGGTAGATGTAGACCCACTTGTCCGAGCCGAAGTTCGGCGACACCTCAAGCCCGAGCAGGCCGCCCTCGCCGCCCGTGGTGACGGCGTTGGGCACCTTGCCCGCCGGCGTGCGCTGCCCGCTCTGCGTGAGCTTGAAGACGTTGAAGTTGTTGCGCTCGCTGACCAACGCGGCACCGTCGGGCAGGAACGCCACACCCCATGGAACGTCCACATTGGACGCGATCGTGGTCACGCGGCCGGGCTCGACACCTCCCCCGCCGCCGGGCGGAGCGGTCGTCACGGTGATCTCGTTGCTGTTCGCGGAGCGGTTGCCCACCGCGTCCCGCGCGCGGACCGTGAACCTGTAAGCCGTGCTCGGGCTGAGGCCACCGACCTCGCCCGCGGTCCCCGTGGCAGTGGCCGCGACCTGACCGTCACGCAGGATCTCGTAGCCGGTCACGCCGACGTTGTCCCGCGAAGGACTCCATTGCAGCCCAACGCTGTTCGGCCCGACTGTGCCGCGCGCGAGGTTCGTCGGAGCAGAGGGCGCCTCGGTGTCCTGCTGCGCCGGCGGCGTCTTGATGACCACTTCGTTGCTCGCCGGGGAGACATTGCCCGCGGCGTCCTTGGCGAAGACAGTCCACTGGTACTCGGTGTTCGGCGCGAGGCCGTCAACCGTCGTCGACAGTCCGGTCACCGACTTCATGTGCTGACCGTGCTGGTAGACGTCGTAGCCGACAACGCCCACGTTGTCGCGCGACGCGTCCCACGCGAGCGCTACCGTGCTCGGTGTCGCCGCACCGTTGGAACGCAGATTCGTCGGCGCAGTCGGCTTTTCGGTGTCAGCCGCGTCCACGGTCAGCTTGTCCGTGTTGGGCCCGCCTTCCGCCGTCGTTGCCGTCGCGCGGATCTTGTTCTGCCCGGCGGTGAGCGTGGCGGTGACGGTCTTCGTCTGCCAGGTCGTCCACGCGCCGGTCCCGGGGAAGGCAACGGCGTTCGCGGAGATCGCGCCGTTCACACTGATGTCGACCGGCCGGTTGACCGTGGTTCCGTTGGCGTAGCGCAGGGTCAGCGAATACGTCCCCGCCTGCGCCGCGGGGACCGTCCACTCGACGTAGCTGCCGGTGACGTTGGTGTAGTTGACGAATCCCCTTCCGGAGAACCCGCCGTGATTGGACTCGACCGCGCCCTGGGAGATCTGCGCGTCCTCGGCCTCGTAGTCGGTCGGCGCGGCGTGCGCGGGGATCGGGATGATCGTCGCGGCTAGCGCCACGGCCAAGGCCATGGACCAGCTGGACTGGACAGCCACGGTGCCTCCAGATGATGAGGGCTTGCAGGGGTGGCGGCGGTCCGGCGAATAAGTATGGAAACTTGCCAGATCTCACCACCGCGCCCGCGCGACGCACAAGACCGCGCGGTAAGCGCTTCCCGCAAATCCTCCGAACGGATTCGGCCATCCGGGGCGGGCGGCGGTACCGTTCGCCCCGTCGCGTGAGGTCTGGCCCAAAACGTACGTACGGATTGCACAAGGCGCACAGCGGCTGACACCATCTGCGGGTGCCCAGGGTCAGCCAGGACCACCTCGACGCCCGCCGCCGCCAGATCCTGGACGGCGCGCGGAGCTGCTTCGCCCGCCACGGCTACGAGGGCGCGACCGTGCGCAGGCTCGAGGAGGCCACCGGCCTGTCCCGCGGAGCGATCTTCCACCACTTCCGCGACAAGGAGTCGCTGTTCCTCGCGCTGGCCGAGGAGGACGCGCTGCGGATGGCCGAGGTCGTCGCCGAACAGGGCCTGGTGCAGGTGATGCGCGACCTGCTGTCCACGCCGCAGGACATCGGCGGCGAGCACCCCGTGCACTCGCTGGCGACACGCCTGGAGGTCACCCGCAGGCTGCGCACCGATCCGGACTTCCGCGCCCGCTGGGCAGAGCGCTCGCAACAGCTCACCGAGGCCACCAAGGCCCGACTGCAGCGGCAGCGCGATGCGGGCAACCTCCGCGACGACGTCGACGTCACGGTGCTGACCGCGTTCCTGGAACTGGTGCTCGAAGGGCTCGTCTCACACCTGGCGATGGGCCTGCCCGCCGACGACCTCGGGCCCGTGCTCGACGTCGTCGAGGAAACCGTGCGGCGCCACCGCAACCAAGGCTGAGCCTAGCCCCGGTGCACGACCAGCTTGCCGAAGACGCTGCGCCCGGAAAGCCTGATGACAGCACCGGAACTCCCGCTCGCGGGCGCTGAGACGTGGCGCTTGCCGAACACCGCGCCGCCCTCGTCGATCACCACCGCGTCCACTGGAACGGTCAGCACGACCTTGCCGAACGCCGAGGACGCGTTGAGGTCGATCTCCTCCCCTGGGCGCGCGGAGCGCAGATCGATGATCGCCGCGCCGAACACCGCGCGGACGCGCAACGGGCTCGTGCCCTCGGGTGCGCGGATCACTTTGCTGAACACGGCGCTGAGCCGCTTCGGGGTGCGGTCGACGGGCGCGGGCTGGTGCAGGTCGGCGAGCACCGGGCTCAGCTCGCCCGCGGTGCGCGCCGCGTACACCTGCTCGAGCCGCTCGGCGTGCTCGGTCCACGTGAGCCTGCCGTCGGCGACCGCGCGGTTCAGCACGACCGCCGCGTTCTCCCGGTCCTCGTCGGAGATCCGCCGCACGAGCGCCGAGCCGTCTTCCGGAGTCATACCGGCCCCCATCCTCTTGTTGACCAAGATTCTTCAGTTCGGAAAAAAGTCGGTCAAGCTCGGTCGCACGACGGCTACCATCGAGTAACATGTGCTCGCGTCCCGCTCCGGGTCCGACGGCACTCCCGCGTCGGCCGGGCCGGGACGATACTTCTTCGCGGGACGCGGCCCGACCCGGGAGGGACTCGCCATGGGCATCAACGAGGATGTACGGCGGACGGTGTCATTCCTGGTGGAACGCGCGGCTCTGAGCATCTACTCATCGCGGGGCGATCACGGCGCCAAACTGCTGCGCCGGGGTTCGCACAGCCCCTACCCGCTCTACGAGCACATCCGCCGCGACGGCGACCTGGTGCGCAGCAAGCTCCAGCTCTACATCACGCCCTCGTACCGCTGGGCGACGCAGATCCTGCGCGACCCGCGCTTCGGCGTCAGCCAGGTCTCGGCGAGCGACGGCATGCTCATCCCGCTGCCGCCTCGCCCGCCCGAGCCCGTGCACCCGATCGAAGACTCCTTCCTGAGCATGGACCCGCCGGAGCACACGCGGCTGCGCAAGCTCGTCGCGCCGTGGTTCACCCCGCGCGCGGTGCGCGCCCGCTACGAGCAGATCGAACGCACCGTCTCCGGCTACCTCGACGAGCTGT
This sequence comes from Allokutzneria albata, assembly GCF_900103775.1. Lineage (GTDB taxonomy): Bacteria > Actinomycetota > Actinomycetes > Mycobacteriales > Pseudonocardiaceae > Allokutzneria > Allokutzneria albata. The sequence goes on from NZ_LT629701.1 coordinate 3,239,414, forward strand.
CCAGGCGGTCGCAGTTCGACCTCGTACCGCACTTCGCCGACCGCGTGCCGATCCAGGTGATCAGCGACATGCTCGGCGTGCCCGCGCCCGACCACGAGCGGTTCAGCGCGTGGGCCCGCCAGGTCGGCCCGGCCCTGGACGGCGTGCACTCGCTGTCCGAGCAGAAGCGGCTGGACGGGGTGATCGCCGAGCTGCACACCTTCTTCAGCGAGCTGATCGCCTACCGCAGGCGCTCCCCCGGCGAGGACCTGCTGAGCCAGCTGGTCCACTCCGAAGTGGACGGAGCACCGGTCTCGGACCGCGACCTGCTCGCGACCGCGGGCCTGCTGCTGCTGGCGGGATTCGGCACCACGCTCAACCTGATCGGCAACGGCGCGCTCGCACTGCTGGTCAACCGCGACGCGCGCGAGCGGCTGCTGGCCGACTTCAGCCTCGCCGCCAACGTCGTCGAGGAGACGCTGCGGCACAGCCCGCCGGTGCACTTCACGGTGCGCGCCGCACTGGAGCCGGTCGAGATCGCGGGAACGACGCTCAAGCCCGGCGACCACGTCGCGGTTCTGCTGGCCGCCGCCAACCGCGACCCCAAGGTCTTCCGCAACCCCGACCGCTTCGACATCATGCGGCGCAACGCCCGGGAGCACCTGGCCTTCGCGGGCGGCGTGCACTTCTGCGTCGGCGCGGGACTGGCCAGGATGGAAGGCGAGATCGCGCTGCGCGAGCTGTTCCGCCGTTTCCCGGCATTGCGCCTGGACGGCCAGGTCAAGCGCAACCACGCGCGCCTGCTGCCCACCCTGGAGAGCGTCCCGGTCTCCCTGGTCCAGCGCCGCACGACCGTGCTGTAGCGCTAGTCGAACGAAACGAAAGCTGCTACGTTTTGTTCGACTAGGAGGCGCACATGGGTGAGACACTGCGACAGGAGACCTACCTGCCGGAAGTCGACGAAGGGGAGCAGTTCGCGCGCGTCTACGACTTCCTGCAAGCACACGAAGACGCCGGACATGGCCGTCCTCGCGTTCCCTGCTTCCTCAGCGGCAGCAGCCCCGCCGACCGGGTCGAGCTCCCCGTCGAGCTCTACCGCGTGCTGCGCCAGGTGGTCACCGCCCTCCAAGACGGCCTCGCGGTCACGGTGGCCCCGGTGACGGCGACGCTGACAACACAGCAAGCCGCGGAGTTGCTTGGTGTCAGCAGGCCCACGGTGATCCGCCTCCTCGACGACGAGCAGATCCCGTTCGAACGGGTGAATAGCCACCGAAGGATCCTGCTCCGCGATCTCCTTGCCTACCGTGAAGAACGTCGCGCACGGCAGTACGCCGCCCTGGAAGCCACGGCGGTGGAGGACGACGAGGACGTCGACCTCGCTCTGAGGCGACTGAAGAATGCCCGTCACGAGATCGCGAAGCGGCGGAACAGCGGCACGCGATGATCCCTGAATCGTCCGGAAAGCAGATCACGTGTTCACCGCCCTCCTCGACACCTGCGTTCTCTGGCCGAGCCTGCAGCGCGACTTCCTCCTGTCCCTGGCTGTCGAAGGGATGTATCGACCGGTGTGGAGCGCGGCGATCCTCGCGGAGTTGGAGTACGAGGAGGAGCTCAAGCTCATCGCCAGAGGCGAAGACCGCACCATGGCCGCAGAGCGCGCGAGATGACTCATCACAACGATGAGGCAGGCCTTCGACGACGCGGAGATCCACGGCTGGGAAGGGCTCGCGGGCACATACGGGCTTCCGACCCTGATGACGAACACGTCATCGCGGCGGCCATGGTGGGCGGGGCTGGCGCCGTGGTCACCCACAACGTCAAGGATTTCCCTCAGCACCTGCTTCCCGCGGGAATCGACGTTCTCTCGCCGCAACGATTCGCTGCCGACACCGTCGCGTTGAATCCGGCCCAGGCGCTCGTCGCGGTCACTGCGATCGCCGATCGATCCGGTCGCCGGGGGTGCCCTCGCAGTGGTGCCGAGATCATGGATCGCCTCGAAACCGTATACCGCATGACGGCCGCGGCCGCGCTGCTCCGTCAGCTGACCTGACTCAGCTCAGCCGCCGCCCACGCGGAACGGCCGCCGTCCACTGTGGACGGCGGCCGGTTCCGTTCCGGGAGCGCTACTCCGCGCCGCGCATCAGCTCGCGGATCTTCGGAGCGCTCATCCACAGCAGCACCGCGAGCAGGACCGCCGCACCGGCGAACATGCCGAAGTACAACCCCTCCGGGATGTTGCCGTACAACGGGACGAGCTGCGCCGCGATGCCGTTGCCGGCCGCGATGGACAGGAACCACAGCGCCATCATCTGCGAGACGAACGCCTTCGGAGCGGCCTTCGTCGTCACGGACAGGCCGATCGGCGACAGCAGCAGCTCACCGAGGGTCTGCACCGCGTAGACCGCCAGCAGCCACAGCGGGCTGACCAGACCGCCGATCTTGGTCAGATCGGCGAGCACGAGCAGGCCGAAGGAGGAGCCGATCAGCACCAGGGCGATCGCGAACTTGCGCGGGGTGGTCGGCTGGCGCTCGCCCATCCTCATCCAGATCGTCGCGACGACCGGCGCGAACAGCAGGATGAAGACCGGGTTGACCGACTGGAACCAGGTCGCGGGGAACTCGAGGCCGAAGATCGTCCGGTCCACCTTGTCCACCGCGTACAGGTTCAGCACGTTGGCCGCCTGCTCGAAGATCATGAAGAACATGACCGACGCGAGGAACAGCGGGATGTAGCCCTTGACCCGGGACCGCTCGTCGTCGTCGACCAGCGGGCTGCGCAGCAGCACGGCGAAGTACGCCACGGGCAGCAGGATCGACAGCACGCTGATGCCGTCGATGACCAGCTGGACGCTCATCCAGCCCAGCGCGCTGAGCACGACGACCACCAGGGCCACCGCGGCCAGCCCGGCGCCGATGCGGCCGAGGACCTTGCCCCGCTCGGCGGCGGTCAGCGGGTTCACCGGGGCCGCGGTCGCCGCGCCCAGGTTGCGCCTGCCGAGGACGTACTGGACCAGGCCGAGCGCCATGCCGACGGCGGCGGCGCCGAAGCCGAGGTGGAAGTCCACCTTCTCGCCGAGCCAGCCGGAGACGGTGATGCCGACGAAGCTGCCCAGGTTCACGCCCATGTAGAAGACGGTGAAACCGGCGTCGCGGCGCGCGTCGTGCTCGGCGTAGAGGCCGCCGACCAGCGTGGAGATGTTCGGCTTCAGCAGGCTGGTGCCGAGGATGATCAGCGCGAGGCCGAGGAAGATCGTCGCGCTGCCCGCGGGCACGGCCATGCTGATGTGCCCCGCCATGATCAGCACGCCGCCGTAGAACACCGACCGCTGACCGCCCAGCAGCCGGTCGGCGATCCAACCGCCTGCCAGCGCGGACATGTAGATCGCCGCCCCGTAGGCGCTGACGAGCGAGGACGCCAGGCCCTTGTCCATGCCGAGACCGCCGTCGACGACGGCGGCAGGCAGGAAGAGCACCAGCAGGACGCGCATCCCGTAGTAGGAGAAGCGTTCCCACATCTCGGTGAAGAACAGGGTGGCCAGCCCCCACGGGTGGCCGAAGAAGCCCCGCTGCTGTGCTGGCTTCGTGGATTCCGTGGCCGTCACGATCGACGTCCTCCCTCTGGCAGTGTCGCCCCGAGGGCACGCAGACGCCCGCGCCAACGGCCCCGGTGCCGTTGTCTGGACCATAGCGACTCCGGCCCGGAATCCGTCGAGGGTCGGAAGGACTCAAATCTGTGTGATGTGAGACAACCTCGCGACGGTTTTCCGGCGGGGACGCGCGGCCGCCTTCGCACCGACCCGACGCCCGGACCGTTACGCTGCGCGGTCGACCGGTACGGAGGTGGCGGGTGGTACATCATCAAGTGACGCTGGCCGAGGTGGCCAAGCACGCGAAGGTGTCCTTGGCCACCGCGTCCAGGGTGCTCAACGGCAGCACGCGCCAGGTCAGCGCGGAGCTGCGGGACCGGGTGCTGGCCACCGCGCGCGAGCTGGGCTATCTGCCCAACGCCTCGGCCCAGGCGCTGGCCCGCAACTCCAGCTCGCTGGTCGGGCTGGTCGTGCACGACATCGCCGACCCCTACTTCTCCTCCATCGCCGCCGGGGTCACCAGGGTCGCCGAGGAGGCCGGGCTGATCGTGGTCCTGGGCACCACCTCCCGCGAGCCGGACCGCGAGCTGGCCCTGCTGTCCACGCTGCGCGCGCACCGGGCCCGCGCCGTCGTGCTGGTCGGCACCAGGACCACCGACGACGCCGCGACCCGCAAGCTCGCCGACGAGGTCGAGGCGTTCCAGAAGCAGGGCGGGCGCGTCGCGTGCGTGTCCCAGGCGCACCTGCCCGCCGACACCGTGGTCCCCGCGAACGCGCAGGGCGCGCACGACCTCGCCGCGAGGCTCGCGGAGCAGGGCCACCGGGAGTTCGCCGTCCTCGCCGGGCCAGAACGGCTGCTCGCCGCGCGGGACCGGCTCGACGGCTTCCGCGCCGGACTCGCCGCGCACGGCGTCGAGCTGGCCGAGCGCAACATCGTGCACGGCGCCTTCACCCGCGACGGCGGCCACACGGCCATGCACGAGCTGTTGGACCGCGGCACCGGGGCGCGGTGCGTGTTCGCGGTGAACGACGTGATGGCGGTCGGCGCGATGGCCGCGACGCGGGAGCGCGGCCTGCGCTCCCCCGACGACGTGGCCGTCGCGGGATTCGGGGACATCCCCACGCTGAGCGACCTCGTGCCCGCGCTGACCACCGTGCGCCTGCCGCTGGAGGAGATCGGCGAGCGCGCCGCCCGGCTGGCGCTGGAGGGCGACGCGCCGCTGGAGCCGCGCACGGTCGAGGTCGGCGCGAAGGTCGTGCTGCGCGACAGCACCGCCCTTCGTCACTGAGCCGGGACAGCGGCCTGACGAGCACTTACACTGGTCGGTAACCGTCCAACCAAGGGAGTGACTACCCCCGTGCCCGATCCGCAAGCCAAGCGGATGCTCGAACCCGCTAGCGGTTCTTCCGAATCGTGCGGCGAGCCCTGTAGTAGCGAGCCGGGGGAAAGCCCCGGCTGTCATCTGTTCCAGGCCCCCACCCTGCGGGGCGCCTCATGACCGGCCCCGTGCTCAGCGTCCTCGGCTTGGCCGTGGTGGTCCTGCTCACCCTCGGTACCGCGGTCTTCGTCGCGGCCGAGTTCTCCCTCACCGCGCTGGAGCGCAGCCAGGTGGACAGCCACGTCCACCAGGTGAAGGACCGCAGGGCGCACACCGTGCAGAAGGCCCATCGGACGCTGTCCTTCCAGCTCTCCGGCGCGCAGCTGGGGATCACGATCACCACCCTGGTCACCGGCTACCTCGCCGAGCCCGCGCTGGCCGCGCTGATCACCCCCGGCCTGGTCGGCCTCGGTCTCGGCGAGTCCACGGCCGCCGGGATCTCGCTGGCGATCGCGCTGCTGCTGGCCACCTCGCTGTCGATGGTCTTCGGCGAGCTGGTGCCGAAGAACCTGGCCATCGCCCGTCCGCTGGCCACCGCGAGGATGGTCGCCGGTCTGCAGGCCGGGTTCTCCTCGGCGTTCCGCTGGCTGATCACCGCGCTCAACGGCTCGGCGAACTGGATCGTCCGGCGCTTCGGCGTCGAGCCCGCCGAGGAGCTGCGGTCGGCGCGCTCCCCGCACGAGCTGGGCTCGCTGGTCCGCTCCAGCGCGGCGGGCGGCACCATCGACCCGGGCACGGCGACGCTGCTGGACCGCTCACTGCGCTTCGGCGAGCGCAACGCCGAGGAGCTGATGACCCCGCGCGTGCGGGTGGAGGCGCTGCGGGCGGACGCGACCGTGCTCGACCTGGTCGAGGTGGCGCGGCGGACCGGTTTCTCCCGTTTCCCGGTGCACACCGGCGATCTGGACGAGATCCAGGGCGTTGTGCACGTCAAGCAGGCGTTCGGCGTTCCCCGCGAGGAACGCGCGACCACCAGGGTCGTCGCGCTCTGCCGCCCGGTGCCCACCGTGCCGGAGACGCTGGAGGGCGACGCGCTGCTGGACCGGCTGCGCGGCTCCGGTCTGCAGACCGCCGTCGTCGTCGACGAGTACGGCGGCACGGCGGGCCTGGTGACGCTGGAGGACCTGGTCGAGGAGATCGTCGGCGACGTCCGCGACGAGCACGACCGCAACGAGATCGCCCCGGTGCGCCCCCTCGGCAAGCTCAGCTGGGTGGTCTCCGGCCTGCTCCGGCTGGACGAGGTGGAGGAGGCGACCGGGCTGCGCGTCCCCGATGACGAGTACTACGAGACGATCGCCGGGTTCGTGCTCTACCGGCTCGGCCGCATCCCCACGGTCAACGACGAGGTGCGCTACGACGGCTGGCGGCTGACCGTGCTGCGGATGGACCGGCACCGGATCGCCGAGCTGCGGGTCTCCCGCGTCCCCGACCAGGAGTCCACTGTGGACACCTCGCGGCAGGAGGCGGTCCGATGAGCAACTCGCTCGCCGTCCTCATCTCGCTGTTGTTGCTGCTGGCCAACGCTTTCTTCGTGGCAGCGGAGTTCTCCCTGATCAGCGCGCGGCGGGACCGGCTGGAGGCACTGGCGCAGCAGGGCGTGGCGGGCGCCCGCACGGTGATCAAGGCATCCGAGCAGGTCTCGCTGATGCTGGCGGGCGCGCAGCTGGGCATCACGATCTGCTCGCTGGTGCTCGGCAACCTCGGCAAGCCCGCCGTCGCCGACCAGCTGGAGTCGCTGCTGGGACCGCTCGGCGTGCCGAGCGCGGTGCTGGACCCGCTCGCGTTCGTGCTGGCGATGGCGATCGTGGTGGTGCTGCACATCGTGCTCGGCGAGATGGTGCCGAAGAACATCGCGATCGCGGGGCCGGAGCGCTCGGCGATCCTGCTGGTCCCGGCGCACGTGGCGTTCGTCCGGCTGGTGAACCCGCTGATCCAGCTGTTCAACGTAGTGGCCAACGGGACGCTGCGGCTGATGCGGGTGGAGCCCAAGGACGAGCTGGACACCGCCTACACCTCCGACGAGCTCTCCGCCCTGATCGCGGAGTCCCGCCGGGAGGGCCTGCTCGACGCCTCCGAGCACCGCAGACTGGCGCAGACGCTGTCCTCGACCGAGCGCACGGTGGCCGACGTCCTGGTCCCGACGGAGCGGCTGACCACGCTGCCGGAGAACCCCACCGTCGGCGACGTCGAGCAGGCGGTGACGAGCACCGGGTACTCACGCTTCCCGGTGCGCGCCTCCGACGGGTCGATGCGCGGCTACCTGCACGTGAAGGACGTCCTGGACCAGGCGGGCGCGACCCCGGAGACCCCGGTCCCGGCCAACCGCGTCCGCGGCCTGCCCGCCATCCCGGCCGACGCCGGACTGGACGAGGCTCTGGCCGCCCTGCGCCGCGCCCAGAGCCACCTGGCGACCGCGGTGTCCTCCACCGGTGAGGTGCTGGGCATCGTCGCGATGGAAGACCTGGTCGAGGAGTACGTCGGCACTGTCCGCGACGCCACGCACGTGGGCTAGGGCTGTTCCGCGGTCTTGCGCACTGAATGAGTCATTGAGGTACTTCAACGCACCAAGCGCGGCATTGGGTGCGTGGGTCGAGGACGGCGGGCGGTGTGAACCGCTGCGCGGTCGCCCGGTGCTGCCCAACGTTGGCGCGTCGTCGGCCGGGCGGATATGTCCTGAATGAGTCATTGAGGTACTTCAACGCACCGAACGACTCATTCGGTGCGTAAGGCACAGAAAGCGCCCCGAGGGTCCGGGGCGCGGGCGGCTGAGGAGTGTCCGCTACCAGAGTCGGGGGCGGACGCTCTTCAGCTCGCCGAGCAGCGACTTCGCCGCCTGCCAGCACTTGTCGCAGGTGGGGAAGGCGATCCACTCCGACTCGGGGGCCGGGCGGATGCGGACGGGCTGCCCGCACAGCGACTGCCCCTGCTCCCCCAGCTCGTAGTCGGCGTGCGCCCCCGGGATGGCGTGCCGCGCGCCGTTCTCCGGCTGCCAGAAGAAGATCTGCGGGTCCAGCCGCGCCGAGGGTTTGGCGCCACGGCCGACGTTGGCGTTGGTCATCTCGTCTCACACTCTCGCCGTGCTGGTGCTGCGGTCCGGCGTGGGGAAGCCCCCCATGGCCAGCTCGTGCGCCCGCGCCACGCGCAGGCAGAGGTCGTCGCGTAATCGCGGACCGACGATCATCATGCTGACCGGGAGGCCGCCGACCAGGCCCGCCGGGACCGCGGTGGCGGGATGACCGCTGGCGTCCAGCGGCGCGACGTTGTGCACCATGCCGAGCGCGGCGCCCACGTACTCCTCGCGCGAGGAGTCCTTGCCGGGCAAGCGGTTCGCCACGTGCGGCACGGTCGGCAGCACCAGGACGTCCACTTCGGACAGTGCGGTGTCGTAGCCCGCGATCAGCTCGGGGACCAGGTTGCGGGCCATGGCGTAGTGCGCCCCGTGGTAGCGGCCGAGGGTGTAGGCACCGTTGAGGGCGACCAGTTTGACGGTCTCGGAGAAGGCGTCGGCGTGCCGGGCTCGCCCGGCGCCGAAGTGGGCGACCAGCTCCGGGTCCATCGGGCCCGGCACGCCGCGGGCCAGGCCGTTGCCGTCGATCATCTGCCAGGCGATGCCGTCGGTGGCGATCACCTTCCAGACGTCGAAACCCTTGGTGTGCCAGGGAACGCTGATCTCGCTGACCACCGCGCCCGCTTCGGCGAGCCGGTGCGCGGCGGCCGACACGGCCGCGTCCACCCTCGGATCGGACAGCCCGGGCAGGCCGAAGCCCTCGGTCAGCAGGCCGATGCGCAGCCCCTCGACCCCGGCGTCGAGGTCGGCGAGGTAGTCGGCGGGCGCGGTGCGCGGGTCCTGCCGGGGGTCGAGCCCGTCCGGCCCGGCCAGCACGCCCAGCAGCGTCGCCGCGTCGGTCACCGTCGCCGCGATCGGGCCGAGGTGGTCCAGGGTGTTCTCCATCGGGAACGAGCCGGTGCACGGCACCAGGCCGTGGGTGGGCTTGTGCCCGACGACCCCGCTGAACGCGGCGGGCACGCGCAGCGAGCCGCCCTGGTCGCCGCCGAGCGCCAGGTCCGCCTCGCCGGTGGCGACGAGCACCGCGGGCCCGGACGAGGAGCCGCCCGCGGAGCGCTCCGGGTCCCACGGGTTGCGCACGGGACCGTCCGCGCCGGTGTGGCTGCCCGCGGAGTAGCCGAGGTCCTCGCAGGTGCCCTTGCCGACGATCCGGCCACCCGCGTCCAGCACCCTGGTCACCACGGTGGCGTCGGCGCGCGGCACGAACCCGCGCAGCGCCCGGGAACCGTTGGCCATCGGCACGCCGCCGACGGCGATGTTGTCCTTGACCACCACGGTGCGCCCGGCCAGCGGGCCGTCCTCGCGGGTGCGCAGATCGGTGCGCAGGCACCAGGCGTTGAGCGGGTTCTCCGAGCGCGCGGGAGGAGCGTGCTCCCGCCGAGGCGGTTCGGGGGCCCGCTCGGCGTGGAGCCGCTCGACCTCGGAGTAGGAGGCGAGGGTTGGTGCCATCAGATCGCGGAAGGACTCGAGCGCGCCGTCGTCGAGGGACAGGCCGTACCGCTCCGCGATCTCCCTGAGCTCCGCGACGGAAGGAGGGACGATGCCCATCGACGACAGTTCCCTTCTGTGCCACAGTTCTCGTGACTGGTCCGTCCGGATTTCCCAGATGGCACAAAGGGTATGAACGCGCTGACGATCGTGTCAATGGATCTTGACCCGTTCGCCGGGTGGCACGCCTGCGCTTCGACCTCCTGAGTGACGGTTTGCCATGGTGGCAAACGCGGAGATACAGTGGCGATCTTGGAGTGTGCGACCACGTCGGGCGGGTTCGGTGGGCCAGATCTCGGGCAGCGGTGAGGCCTCCGCCTTCGACGCGTTGGCCGACGACACCCGGCGCACGGTGCTCAGCCTCCTCTCCGAACACGGCGAGCTGACCGTCTCCGACCTCGCCTCCCGGTTCGACCACATCGGCCGCACCGCCGTCTCCATGCAGCTGCGGGTGCTCCGCGACGCGGGCATGGTCCAGGAGCGCCGGGCGGGCAAGTACCGCTTCTACTCGCTGCGGGTCGAGCCGATGAACGAGGTGCTCAGCTTCCTCAGCACGCTCTACGGCGCCTCCCTCGACGCGCTGGCCGCGGTCGCCGAGCGGAGGGCGCCCGGAACCGAGGACCAGCTCGAAGGGCAACGGTGGGGAACCTCGTCCTGACCCAGCAACGACACGTCCCGCTCCATCCCGGGGACGTGTTCGCCCTGCTGGGCAGCGACGAGTCGGCGGGCTGGCTCTTCGGCGCGGACTACGACGCCATGAGGGTCGGCGCGCTGGTGCGGTTCGACCTGCCGGTGAACCCGGCCGATCCGGCGAGCGCGACGATCGAGGCCACCGGCCGCATCGCCCTGCTGGACCCGCCGCGCCGCATCGTCATCGAGCAGCACGCGCCCTGGCCGGGCACGGTGAGCTGCACGATGCTGCCCGCGAAGGACGGCTCCGGCACCACGGTGCGCCTCGGTGTCGAGGTGCCGGGCGACGCGGTGACCTGGCTGTTGCGCCAGCGCGGCTACGACCCCATCGAGGAGCGCGCCGCGCCCGGCACGGTGCGGATCGGCGTGCTGGTCAGCAAGTCCGGCCCGGCCAGCATCTTCGGCGCCACCACGGAGAAGCTGGCGATGATGGCCGCCGACGAGGTCAACGCGGACGGCGGGGTGAACGGCTGCCGGCTGCAGGTGGTGGTGCGCGACGACGCCAGCGTTCCGGACGTCGGCGCCGAGCAGTTCCGCAGACTGGTCGGTCTCGACGGTTGCCGCGTCGTGGTCACGAACTGCACGTCGGCGGTGTTCCCGGTGATCGCGAAGCTGGCCCGGCGGCTCGGGGTGCTGCTCGTGCACACGCCGATCAACGAGGGCGGGCGCTACTCCCCCAACGTGGTCCGGCTCGGCGAGCGCCCGTCCGCGCAGCTGCGCACGGCGCTTCCGGAGCTGATGAAGAGCACTGGCGGCAACGTCTACCTAGCGGGCAACGACTACGTGTGGCCGCGCGTGATGAACGCCACCGCACGCGCGCTCGTGGAACGGCTCGGCGGCGCCGTGGCGGGTGAGCGCTACAAGCCCATGGGCACCCGCGACTTCTCCGACGTCATCGAGGACATCATCGCGAGCCGTGCGGACGTGGTGGTGTCGACGTTCGTCGGCTCGGATTCGGCACTGTTCGAGCGGCAGTCGTACAGCGCGGGGTTGCGGGACCGGTGCCGGACGCTGTCGATGGCCTACGACGAGTCCACACGCGACCTCACGGGCGGTGAAGCGGCGCGCGGTGTGTGGGCGACGTTCGGCTACTTCCAGGAAGTGGACTCCAAGCCCAACAAGGACTTCCTGCGTCGCTACCGCGAACGGTTCGGCGCTGCGGCTCCTCCGCTGTCCAGCATCACGGAGTCGGTCTACGAGGCGATTCACATGCTTGCCGCTTCCGGGGCGCTGACGAAGGACTTCGTGCTGTCGGACCTGTCGTCGGCGTTGCGCGCGCAGTGGAACGCGGGCAAGAAGCGCCCCTTGTACCTGGCCGAAGCGGTCACCGGCGGATTCCGCATCTCACCGCACTAATACGCTGTGCGGCATGACCGTGGTGCTGAGCGAGGCGGAGTGGCGTGCGCGCCGTGACGCTCATCTCGCACGCGTCAGGCCGTGGACGCAAGGACACCGCGAGCGGCGCATCAAAGGGCTCAAGCATCCGGTCCTGGACTTCCTGTTCACCTACTACTCGTTCCGTCCTTCACGGTTGGAGCGGTGGCACCCTGGCCCCGATGTCGTCTTGGAAGGCGCGGACGAGTACTTGGATTGGGCCGGATACACCGGGACCGACGGAGGCGTCGCGCTCGACCCGATGGCGTTCACAGAAGCACGGCGGCGCACGGCCGAGTTCGTGCTCGCACTGCTCACTGCGACGGCATCGCGCTCGCCGCGCCTGGGCTGCTTCGGTCTGCACGAGTGGGCGATGGTCTACCGGACGACTCCCGAGGAAGTTCGGCACACGGGTTGGTCGTTGCGCCTTGGGCACGATGGGACCGACAGCGTGGTCGAGGGGTCCCGGATCGCGTGCAGCCACTTCGACGCTTTTAGGTTCTTCACCACGCCCGCGCGCCCGCTGAACGCGTTGCAGCCCACGCGCGAGTCACAGATCGCGCTAGAGCAGCCCGGGTGCCTCCACGGAAATATGGATCTCTTCAAGCACAGCTACAAGTTGGCGCCGTTCACGCCGAGTGATCTGGTCGCCTCGTGCTTCGAACTCGCCGTGGACGTGCGCGAACTCGATATGCGCGCCAGCCCCTACGACCTGGCTGACCTGGGCTATTCGCCGGTGCGGATCGAGACGCCCGAGGGGCGCGCCGAGTACGTGAAGGCCCAGGCCGCCTTCGCCGAGCGCGCCGCGCCGCTGCGCCAGGCGCTGATCGACGTATGCCAACGTCTGCTCAAGTACCCCGTTGGCGCTACCCGGTAACACTCTGTCCACTTAGCGTCACGTTCCTTGACGTATTGCCTTCACCTGTTAGCGTGAAACGGACGACCGGGCTTCTCTGTCGGGGCGATGTAGCCCGGCGCCGACTACGTTGAGCATTCGCGAGCCAGGCGCTGGAAAGGGACGTCGCTGATGGGTCGACACCGCGCGGAACTGCTGAAAACCCGGCGCGGGGTGGCACTGTGGCCGATCGTGGCTGTCGCCGTCGTGGCCGTGCTGGGCCTGGGTTGGTTCGCCTGGGACTACGTGAACAGCGTCCTCGACGAGCGGGCGGCGAGCAGCAGCGAGGGGTGCCCGGAGGGGAACGCGACCCTGCGGGTCGCCGTGGCGCCCTCGATCGCCGAGCCGGTGCAGCAGGCCGCGACCGCGTGGGCCGCGCAGCGCCCGGTGATCCGCAACCACTGCGTCCAGGTCGAGGTCCAGGCGATGGACTCGGCCATGACGCTGCAGAACCTCAGCCAGGGCTGGGACCAGAGCAAGGTCGGCCCGCCGCCCTCGGCGTGGCTGCCCGAGTCGTCGCTGTGGGTGAACCAGCTCAAGGCGGCCAACGCGGCGCTGCTCGGCTCCACCCCCGCCTCGATCGCGACCAGCCCGGTGCTGCTGGCCGTTCCGGAGCCCGCGGGCGCGGCGATGCTCTCCGGCAGCTCCTTCCGCTGGTCCGACCTGCCCGAGCTGGCCTCGGTGGACAACGGCTGGAGCCGCTTCCAGAAGCCGGAGTGGGGCGCGCTGACGCTGACCATCCCCGATCCCGCCCGCAACCCGGCGAGCGCGCTGGCGATCCAGTCCGCGCTCGCGGGGGCGAGCCCGCAGGGCCGGGGGCCGGTCACCACGGAGATGCTCTCCGACGACCGGATCAAGGACGTGATGAACCGGCTGGCGACGGCCAACACCGCGAAGCCGCCGTCGACCACGCTGGAAGCCCTGGTGGAGCTGGGCAAGGTCGACGACCTGGCGAAGGCGCCCTTCGAGGCGGTCCCGGTGGTGGAGGCCGACCTCTACCGCCGCAACGTGGGCAAGGACGCCGCGCCGTCCCCGGTGCGCACGCTGTCCGGGGTGCAGGTGGGCGGGCCGACGCCCACCGCCGACTACCCCTTCGTCGCGCTGGCCGGTGAGCTGACCGACGACGTGCAGGTGCGCGCGGCGCAGCGGTTCAGCGACTTCCTCAAGGAGCCGGACCAGCAGCGGTTGCTGGCGCAGCAGTCCGGGGTCCGCGTCGGCTCCACCCAGGAGCGGCCGAACCCCTCGCCCGGCATCCGCTGGGCCGCGACGCCGGAGGCGCTGGCGCCCGCCGACGCCGACGCCACGCAGCAGATCTCCGCGGCGTGGGCGAGCTCGGGCGCGGGCGCGCAGGCGGTGACCGTGCTGGTCGACGTGTCCCGGTCGATGACCCAGGACGGCGGTGACGGGCAAACCCGGATGGCGTGGCTGAAACGCGCGCTGCGGGGCCAGGTGGAGCGCTCGGTGGGCGGCTTGTTCGGGTTGTGGGAGTTCTCCCGTTCGCTCGACGGCGCCAAGCCGTACAAGCAGCTCGCGCCGACGAAACCGGTGTCCCAGCAGCGAACCTTGCTGATGGACGCCATCAACGGTCTCAAGCCCACCAGTGCGACGCAGACCTACACGAGCGTGCTGGCCGTCTATCGTTCGGCGATGGAGAACTACGAGGCCGGCCGGACGAACCGGATCGTGGTCGTCACCGACGGCTCGAACGACGGCGGGATCACCCTGCAGCAGCTGCAGACCGAGCTGAACAAGCTGCGCAACGACGAGAAGCCGCTGTCGATCAGCTTCATCGCGTTCGGTTCCGACGTCGACCGGGCGCCGCTGAACCAGATCGCCCGCGCCAACGGCGGCACGGTGTCGGTCGCGGCCAACGGCAGGGCGCTCGACCCGGCGCTGAGCCAGCTGCTGGCCGGGAACCGCTGACGTGGAAGAGATCCTGCGCACGGCGACGGCCGTCCTGGGCACGTCGGTAGCGGATCCCGTCGACCTCGGCGGCTCCGCGCGGTCCACTGCGGCCCGTTGCGTCACCGGTGACGGCGGCACGGTGATCGTGAAGGCGTACAAGAACGAGCCGGAAGCGTTGCGCTGCTTCACCGCCGAGGCGGCGGGGCTGGCGCTCGGTGCCGGCTCGGGCCCTCAGCTGCTCGCTGTGGACACCGAGTTCCCGTTGCTGGTCATGGAAGATCTCGGAGAGGCACCGAGCCTCGCCGACGCGCTCCTCGGCGATTCCGCCGACACGGCAAGGGAAGCTCTGCTCGCGTGGGCGCGCGCGTACGGCAGGCTCGCTGCGGAGACCGTCGGCCGTCAGGACGAGTTCGCCGCCCTGCGCGCCCGTTATGACCGCGGGGACCAGAAGTGGGGCGACGACCCGTGGATTCGCGACGCGCTCGACGGACTGCCCGCAGTGCTCGGCTCGCTCGGTGTGACCGCGCCGGACGGGCTGCTCGCCGAGGTGTCACCGATCCTCGGGCTGCGGCAGTTCCCGGTCTACTCCCCCGGTGACATCTGCCCGGACAACAACCTGTTCTTCCCGGACCGGGTGCGGTTGCTGGACTTCGAGGGCGCCGAGTACCACTCGGTGTTCATCGACGCCGTCTACACCAGGATGCCGTTCTCCTCGTGCTGGTGTGTTTTCCGCCTGCCGCAAGGCATTCAGGAGTCGATCGAGGCGGAGTACCGCGCCGAAGTGGCGAAGGGGCACCCCGACCTGCTCGACGATCACGTGTGGCGCGAGGGCATGCGGCTCGGGATGATCGCGTGGACGCTGGACGCGACGACGGCGCTCACCCCACGGGTCCTCGACGAGGACAGGCTGCTGCACCGGACCAGGCGACCCGTGCCGAGCATGCGCCAGTTGCTGCGCTACCGCTGGGAAACCCTGCTCTCCGAGGTGCCCGACCTGCCCGCCACCTCGGAGTTGCTGCGTCGACTGCTCGCCGCGACGCAGCGGTGGGAAGCGCCCACGATGCCGCTCTACCCGGCTTTCGCCGGTTAGCACCGGATCAGCGCGCGGGTCGACGGGATTCGTTGTGGCCGGAGCGTTCTCGGCGATCCCGACCTCCACCTCAAGGCCGAGTCGAGCCGGAGGCGGCGCTCGGTGAGCCACGGCCCCCACCCCGGGCCCACGAACCGACCAACCCAAGCGCCACAACGTCTTCCAGGCCGCGAACCCACTCGGCGGCGCGCGAGAAGGACCTCGGCCTCGCGTTCCGGTGTCGTCACGCCTCCAGCGTGCCGTTCCGTAGGATGGGGCTCAGGCGGAACGACACGAGGGGGACGTCATGACGGAGCGCAAACCGGCGGGGACCTCGTTCGAGACCTGGATCGACCAGCAGGTGCGCGAGGCCGAGGAACGCGGCGAGATGGCCGACCTCCCCGGTCATGGCAAGCCGATCCCCCAACGCCACGGCGGCACCATGGAGTGGATCGCGGAGAAGCTGCGCAAGGAGAACGTCGACACCTCCGCGCTGCTGCCGCCGTCGCTCGCGCTGGCCAAGGAGGCCGAGGACCTGCCGCAGCGACTGGCGAAACTGCGCTCCGAGGACGCCGTGCGCGATCTGCTGCCGGACCTCAACGAGCGGATCCGCAAGGCACAGCTGGCCCCGCAGATCGGTCCGCCCATGCGCACCCGCCAGGTCGACGTCGAGGCCACGCTCGCCACCTGGCGCGCCGACCGCACGTAGGCGCGCTCCCTCTCGCGGGGGAGGACATCCGGCTCGGTGTGGGGAGTGCTGCGCGGCGTGCGGCTCGTAGCGTCGTCGGCATGGTTGGTGCACGACGATGGCCCGCGTACACCCTGGCGTTGCTGTTCCTCGGTTACGCAGCGGGGAAAGCCGCATTCGCGGTGCAGGCCCGGCTCGGGTTCCCGGGTGGTCCTCCCGTGTCGGCCGAGGAGACCGCGAGCTATGTCCTGGACCCGGCCACCGCGCAGTGGTTCGCCAGCGCCTCCGGTGTGGCGGGCGCGTGCATCGCCCTCGCCACCGTGACCGCGGTGGGCTGCCGGGTGCCGAGAACGGTGATGCTGGCCGTGCTGGCCGTGCTGCTGCTGGCCGTCGGCGGCGGCGCGGCGATCATGGTCGTGGACGCGTTCATCGGGATCGGCGTGGGTTGGCAGTGGTACCACGGCGTCCTGGGCATCGTCGCGATCGCGCTGCTCGCCGAGATGACCCGCTCCTACGCGAGAGCGGGGCGCCACCGGTAACGGCGACGCCCCACTCTGAGGTCAGGCCAGGATCTCCAGCACGGTGCCCGCGCCGACGGTCCTGCCGCCCTCGCGGATCGCGAAGCCGAGGCCCTTGCTCATCGCGATCGGCTTGCCCAGCTCGACGGTGAACTCCACCGAGTCGCCGGGCAGCACGAACTGACCCTCGTCCAGCTCCACCACGCCGACCACGTCACTGGTGCGGAAGTGGAACTGGGGCCGGTAGTTCGCGCCGAACGGCGTGCGCCTGCCGCCCTCCTCCGCGGAGAGCACGTAGACGCTCGCCCGGAACCGGGTGTGCGGCCGCACGCTGCCGGGCAGGCAGACCACCTGGCCGCGGCGGACGTCGTCCCGGCGCACCCCGCGCAGCAGCAGCGCGGCGTTGTCCCCGGCCTGGGCCTGCGGCAGCGACTTGCCGAAGGTCTCGATGCCGGTGCACACGCTGCTCACCGTGGGGCCGAGCCCGACCACCTCGACCGCGTCGCCGACGCCGATCACGCCCTGCTCCACCGCGCCGGTGACCACGGTCCCGCGCCCGGTGATGGTGAGGATGTTCTCGATCGGCATCAGGAACGGCCGGTCCAGGTGCCGCACCGGCTCCGGGACGTAGCGGTCCACCGCGTCCAGCAGCTCGACCACGCTCGGCGTCCACTCCGGGTCGCCCTCCAGCGCCCGCAGCGCGGAGACCCGCACGATCGGGACCTCCTCGCCGGGGAAGCCGTAGGTGCTGAGCAGCTCGCGCAGCTCCAGCTCGACGAGGTCCAGCAGCTCCGGGTCGTCCACCGCGTCGGCCTTGTTCATGGCCACCACGATGTGCGAGACGCCGATCCGGCGGGCCAGCACCACGTGCTCCCGGGTCTGGGGCATCGTGCCGTCCTGCGCGGAGACCACCAGGATCGCCCCGTCCAGCTGGGCCGCGCCGGTGATCATGTTCTTCACGTAGTCGGCGTGGCCCGGCATGTCCACGTGGGCGTAGTGCCTGGTCGCGGTCTCGTACTCGACGTGCGCGATGTTGATCGTGATCCCCCTGGCGACCTCCTCCGGCGCCTTGTCGATCCCGTCGAAGGCGACGTAGCGGGTGGTGCCGTCCCGCTCGGCGAGCACCTTGGTGATCGCCGCGGTCAGCGTGGTCTTGCCGTGGTCGACGTGACCCATCGTGCCGATGTTGAGGTGGGGCTTGGTCCGCAGGTGCTCCTGCTTGCTCATGGCTGTTTCCCTGGTCTGGCTCGCTGTGCGAACAAGGCTGAACCCCCACGTGGCGTGAGGGTCAAGAACCTGGGCGCGCGCGTCCCCCGGTCAGGGGGTGGATCGCGGGGCCGACACCCTCCTCCGTGGTTCTTGGAAGATGGGAGGAGGGTCAGCTTCGGGCGCCTGCCAGCACCGAGGAGACGGCCGCCAGCGCGCCGGACAGGTCTGCGCCTGCCAGCGTCGAGGGGACGGCCGTGGTGAACATGGCGACGATGATGACAGCCCGCTCCCCGGCTGTCACGGGGTTTTCCGCAGACCGTCCTCAGTGGACGGACGGGGCGAGCTGCCTGGCCAGGCGGGCGGACTCGGCGCGCACCCCGTCCTCGTCGAGGGCGCGGACCCGGTCGGCCCGCAGCTCGACCGTGGCCCCGTCCGCGGTGGCCAGGCTCAGGTCGACGCCGGTCTCGCGGTGCCTCAGCCAGGAGAGCACGGCCGAGGCGAGCACCGACGTCGCCCCCTCGGTGTCCGTGGCGACGACGAGCACGTCCACCACGCCGGCGGGCCCGCTCGCACCGCAGGGGCGGTGGCCGAGGTGCAGCGGCCCGCGCAGCTCACCGGTCTCCACCAGCCATCCCCGCAGCGAGCGCAGGCAGTCGGTGGTCCCGGTGCCGCGCACGGAGATCGTCACTGACCGCTGATCATCCATCAGGGCAACGTAACACCGCGCGCAACACCCGCGTCAGGTCAGCGCCAGCGAGGCCCTGACGTGGTCGACGAGGTCCAGTTCGGCCGCGCGCTCCGGCGCCAGCCAGACGCAGCTGTCGTGCTCGTCCGGGTTGAGCACCACCTCGGACGTGCCGTCGTCGGCGACCTCGTATATCCGCGCGTGGATCCGCAGTGGACGGCCGTCGACGTCCATCCACGTGTGCGTGCTGCGCTCGCCGAGCACCCGCACGGACAGCCCGGTCTCCTCGGCGGCCTCGCGGACGGCGGCGCTCTCCTCCGGTTCCCCCGGCTCCACCGTGCCGCCCGGCAGCTCCCACCGGCCACCGAGGAACCCCTTGGCCCGGCGGCGGATGAACAGCACCGCGTCGCCGCGCTCGATCCAGCAGTACACGAGGTGCTTCTCCGCGAACTCCGCCATTGCGGCATCCTCGCAAACTTCGCTCAGCCGGGCGAAAGAAACACGCGATCGGGCAAGAGAGCTCTCGCACCGGCGCCAACCTTGGTTAGGTCGGTCGGGAAGTCACCCTGTCCCGCCAGGAAAGGAGCTTCCCGTGGTGCGCGCACTCCTGACCGCGGCACTCGCGGTCGCCGCCCTGCTCAGCCCCGCCACCGCGCACGCGGACCCCGGGCCGCGCATCGTCGGCGGCACCCAGGTGAAGGCGAACCGGTACCCGTGGATGGTGGCGATCATCGACACCGGCCGGAAGACCCAGTTCTGCGGCGGTTCCCTGGTCAACAGCAGGTGGGTGGTGACCGCCGCGCACTGTACGTTCGGGCGGCGGGCCACCGGGATCGCGGTGGCGCTCGGCGCGACCGACTGGCGGCAGCCGGTGCGCACGGCGGCCGTGCGCAGGCTGGTCGACCACCCCGGCTACGTCGACCCGAAGGAGAACCGGGGGAGCAGGCTGCTCAACGACATCAGCATGATCGAGCTCGCCGAGGAGATCCCGCTCGACGACCGCCGCATCCAGACGATCGCGCTGCCCAAGCCGGGAACCGGGTTCTTCTCCGCGGTCGCCGCGGGCTGGGGGATGACGACCTACCAAGGGAAAGCCTCGGTGAAGCTGCTGGAAGTGCCGCTGCTGAACCAGGAGTTGCTGTGCACGCGCCTGTACCCCTTGCTGCGCCTGACCTTCGACCCGCGCGTCCAGACCTGCGCCGCGGCACCGGGCAAGGACGTGTGCAAGGGGGACTCCGGCGGCCCGCTGATGGCCGCGTTCTCCGGGCGGATGCACCTGGTCGGCGTCGTCTCGTGGGGCGTGGTGTGCGGCGACCAGAGCAAACCCGCCGTCTACACCAAGGTCTCCGCCTACACCGACTGGATCAGGAGCGTGGCCAGAACCGGGCGGTGGCAGCAGAACCCGGGCATCCCCAACTCCTGACCGGCACGACAGTGGACGAAGGGATCCTCCTGCGTGATCAGCAGGTGATTCGGACTTCCCGGCTCATGGGCTTGTTGTGCTTGCTGATCCGAATCGTCGTGCGGTAGGTCTCCGTCTCACCGGGTGTGCAGGAATAGGCCAGTTGCGCGGAACCGTCACCCGTGCGCGTGTACTCGGCCTTCCTCGTCCAACCACCGAGCATGTTCCGCCACTCCAGGTACGCCTGCCACCCGGGGTTGAGGAAGTGCGTGCAGCCTCGCACCGAGACATCGGCGTACACCACCCGACCGGAAGAGAACGGTGCGCCCGGAACCGCCTTGCAGCCACTGGCGGCCTCGGCCTGCGCGGGGGAACACAGCGACATGAGGCCGAATGCGGCCAGCCCCACCACGGCGAGCTTGTGGTACACGGTTCGGTCCTCTCTTTCTGATCGATCAAGACGACCGAACCGTAGGCGCCACGCCGCGGCGGCAGCCAGTTGGAGAAGCTGATGGGCACCGGCGCACAACACGAGTGACCATCATGAACGGACACGAACCGCGCTCTGCTGAACCCGCGCCGGCCGTCGTTCTCCAGCGGCCAGCGCGACCGCCAACACGAGGTACGGCACCGCGAACATCGCGAAGATCGCTCCCTGGGACATCCCCGCCGACGCCGCGGCGTAAGTGCCGTAGAGCAGCACCGTCAGCACTCCCACGCCCAAGCCCGCCAACGAGGTCACCGTGGCCCGACTGGGGCCGGTGATGTTCTCCTGCAACCGTGCGCCGAGCACGACGCTCGCCAGTTGAAAGGCACAGAAACCCAATGCCAGCAAGAAGAATCCAGCGAAGGAATCCAGGAGCGCTCCCGCGCCGAGCGCGAACGCCCCGAGCGCCAACAACCCGCTGATCCCTTTCGTGGCGAGCCGTTCTCCCAGGGGCGCAAGGAGTCCGCCGCTGGTCACGCCGAGCCAGATCAGCAGCATCACCCATGGAACCGCTGTCGGCGCGACCCCCTTCTCCAACGACAGCAAGGGAACGTACTCCTCAAGCGCGTCCCACACGCCCATCACGAACGGCAGCACCAGGAGCGTGCGCCGCACCGCCGGATCGACACGGGCCTCACGCAGTCCCAGGCGCAGAGTGACGAAGTAGCCCGGCTCGTCCTTCTCCGTCCGAACACGGTGCTCGGGGAGCAGCAAGGCGATTCCCGCGGCGGCGACACAGGCCAGAACACTGGCAACACCAACGGTTTCATAGCCGCCGAGCGCCAGCACGGGACCGGCGAAGGCCATGGCCAGCACGATCGCGAACTGGCTCGCCGCCCGTGCCCGGCCCATGACCCGCGCGTAGCGGTCCGCCGCACCGAGGCGATCGAGTTCTTCGTACACCAGTGCTTCGAGGGAGCCGGAGGTCAGCGCGTTCTCGACACCCCACAGCACGAACCCGAGCAGGAACGCCCAGTACGAAGGGAAGGCGATCCACAGCGCGTAGCCCGCTCCGGCGCACAACGGCCCGAGGGCGAGCAACCACCGGCGGGAGAAGGTGTCCGCCCACGCTCCGGAGGGAACCTCCAGCACGAGCGCGGCGACGCACCAGATGACGAACAGCGACGAGATCTCGGCGACCGAGAGCCCGGTGTCGACGAACAGCAGCGAGTACACCGGGTACAGCAGCACCAGGCTGCCGGCGAACATGTACGCGTACAACGTGCCTGCGAGCCTGCGGGCACGTGAAGAAGATGCGGTCATGGGGTCTTTCCCGGGAGTTGGGGCACGGACGCGGAACCAACCGCGGCCACCGGGGGACCCCTAGTCGTGGATCAATGTCGCCAGCTCATGCGGGAAGGGTAACCCCTCCCCGCATGAGCCAGCCAGGTGTTTCAGTCGCCGTAGGCGCTCAGCGGCGGGCAGGAGCAGACCAGGTTGCGGTCGCCCTTCGCGCCGTCGATGCGCCGGACCGGCGGCCAGATCTTCGGCGCGCCGGTGCCGACCGGGTAGACCGCCTCGGCCCGGGTGTAGGGGTGCGACCACTCCCCGGTCAGGCACGCCGCGGTGTGCGGGGCGTTGCGCAGCGGGTTGTCGTCCACCGGCCACTCGCCGGAGCCGACCCGGTCGATCTCCGCCTTGATGGAGATCATGGCGTCGCAGAAGCGGTCCAGCTCCGCCAGGTCCTCGCTCTCGGTCGGCTCGACCATCAGCGTGCCCGCCACCGGGAAGGACATCGTCGGCGCGTGCATGCCGTAGTCGGCCAGCCGCTTGGCCACGTCGTCCACGGTCACGCCGGTGGCCTTGGTGATCGGCCGCAGGTCGAGGATGCACTCGTGGGCGACGAAACCGCCCTCGCCGGTGTACAGAACGGGGAAGTGCTCGTCGAGCCGCCGCGCCACGTAGTTGGCCGCCGCGACCGCGGTCAGGGTCGCCCTGCGCAGGCCGTCCCCGCCCATCATCCGCACGTAGGCCCAGGAGATCGGCAGGATCGACGCGCTGCCCCAGGGGGCCGCCGAGATCGGGCCGACACCGGTGGCCGGGCCCGCGGTGGGCTGCAGCGGGTGGTTGGGCAGGAACGGCGCGAGGTGCTCGCGCACGCCGATCGGGCCGACGCCGGGGCCGCCACCGCCGTGGGGGATGCAGAAGGTCTTGTGCAGGTTCAGGTGCGAGACGTCCGAACCGAACTTGCCCATGCGCGCCAGGCCGATCAGCGCGTTGAGGTTCGCGCCGTCCACGTAGACCTGGCCACCCGCGTCGTGCACCAGCGCGCAGACCTCGCGCACCGTGTCCTCGTACACGCCGTGGGTGGACGGGTAGGTGATCATGATCGCCGACAGGTCGTCGCGGTGTTCGTCCACAGTGGACCTAAGGTGGTCCATGTCGATGTTGCCGTTGTCGTCGCAGCGGACCACGACCACCCGCATGCCAGCCATGACCGCGCTGGCGGCGTTCGTGCCGTGCGCGCTGGACGGGATCAGGCAGACGTCGCGCGCGTCCTGCCCCTGGCTGCGGTGGTAGGCACGGATCGCCAGCAGGCCGGCGAACTCGCCCTGGCTGCCCGCGTTCGGCTGGATGCTCACCGCGTCGTAGCCGGTGACCTCGGCCAGCCACCGCTCCAGGTCGCCGATCAGGCCGGTGTAGCCCTCGGCGTCGGCGACCGGGGCGAAGGGGTGCACGTCGGCGAAGCCGGGCCAGGTGATCGGCTCCATCTCCGCGGTGGCGTTGAGCTTCATCGTGCACGAGCCCAGCGGGATCATGCTGCGGTCCAGCGCGACGTCCTTGTCGGACAACGAGCGCAGGTAGCGCAGCAGCGCGGTCTCCGAGCGGTGCGTGTGGAACACCGGGTGGGTCAGGTACTCGGAGGTCCTGCGGAACTCGGCGGGGATCGCGTCCGCGGTGTCCGCGTCCAGGACGTCCACATCGGACACGACGACGCCGAACGCCTTCCACACGAGGGACAGGTGGTCGCGCGTGGTGGTCTCGTCGCAGGCGATGCCCACGTGGTCGGCGTCGACGAGGCGCAGGTTCACGCCGTGCTCGCGCGCGGTGCCGACGATCTCCGCGGCGCGGCCGGGGACCTTGGCCAGCACGGTGTCGAAGAACTCGCCGTGCACGACCTCGATGTTGTTCTCGCACAGCCCGGCGGCGAGCACGGTGGCCATCCGGTGCGCGCGGGCGGCGATCATCTTGAGGCCGTCCGGGCCGTGGTAGACCGCGTACATCGACGCGATCACCGCGAGCAGCACCTGCGCGGTGCAGATGTTGCTGGTCGCCTTCTCGCGGCGGATGTGCTGTTCACGGGTCTGCAACGCCAGGCGGTAGGCGGGGTTGCCGTCCGCGTCCACGCTCACGCCGACGAGACGGCCGGGCAGCTGCCGCTCCAGTCCCTTGCGCACGGCCATGTAGCCGGCGTGCGGGCCGCCGAAGCCCATCGGGACCCCGAAGCGCTGCGAGGTGCCGACCACCACGTCCGCGCCCTGCTCCCCCGGCGCGCGCAGCAGGGTCAGCGCCAGCAGGTCCGCGGCGACGGCGACGAGCGCGCCCTGCGCGTGCGCCTCCTCGATCACCGAGCCGAGGTCGCGGACCGCGCCGGAGGCTCCGGGGTAGGACAGCAGCACGCCGAAGTAGTCGCCGCCGAGGCCGAGGCCCTCGATGCCCTGCGACAGGTCAGCCACCACGACCTCGATGCCCAGCGGCTCCGCGCGGGTCTCGATCACCGCGAGGGTCTGCGGCAGCGTGTCCGCGTCCACCACGAACTTCGCCGACTTCGAGCGGCCCGCGCGGCGCAGCAGCGTCATCGCCTCGGCCGCGGCCGTGCCCTCGTCCAGCATCGACGCGTTCGCCACGTCCATGCCGGTCAGGTCGGCGACCATGGTCTGGAAGTTCAGCAGCGCCTCGAGCCGCCCCTGGGAGATCTCCGGCTGGTAGGGCGTGTACGCGGTGTACCAGGCCGGGCTCTCCAGCACGTTGCGGCGGATCACCGGCGGGGTGATCGTGCCGTAGTAGCCCAGACCGATCATCTGCACGGCCAACCGGTTGCGCCCGGCCAGCTCGCGCAGCTCGGCCAGCGCCTGGGCCTCCGTCGCCGGGGCGGGCAGGGCCAGCGTCAGGTCCTTCTCGTGGATGCTCGACGGCACCGCGCGCTGGGCCAGCTCCTCCAGCGAGCCCACGCCCACCACGTCCAGCATCCGCGCCAGCTCGGCGGGCCGGGGACCGACGTGGCGGTCGGCGAACGGGGTGCCGTGCTCCAGCGCGGCCAGCGGGATGCGGTCGGGGGTGGGCTGGGTCATGCTCTCGCCTCCGGCAAGGGGTTCAGGGCGCGCGGCCGGGCGGGTGCCCGGTGTGGGCCCTCCCCCTCTGTCCGTACCCGTTCCCGGGTGCCTGAGAGCTTCGCCCGGGGCTCCGGGCTTGCACCGTCGGCGGGGCACCTGCACCCGGGCTGGGACTCCCGGGCGCGCCCGCTTTCCAGAGGCGTCTGCCCACGCGGTCCTGGGTGCCTGAGAGGTTCCGGGGAGGAGTTGCTCCTTCGGCGCCGTTCCTGGGTACCGGGTCGACCCGGCCCGTCACGGTCTCTCCCGCGTGGGATCAGCGACTACGCGCGAATCCTACCTGGAGTGCCGGCCTCCCCCCGCCAACTGTGACGCGACACGGTCCCGGCCGGGCAGCGGCGTCTCCACGACCCCGAACCGGCTGGACCGGGGTCAGCCGATGCGGCGGGCGCGGCGCTGGGACAGCTCGTCGGGGGTGTCGGGCAGCCACTCGCCGCCGTCGGCGCGCTCGGCGGGGAAGGCGTGGATGGTGCCGCTGATCTCCCGCATGGCGCCGCTGACGGCGATGCCGAACACGCCCTGACCGCCCTGGAGCAGGTCGACGACCTCCTCCGGCGAGGTGCACTCGTAGACCGTGGTGCCGTCGCTGAACAACGTGATCCTGGCCAGGTCCTGCACGCCACGGCTGCGCAGGTGCTCCACGGCCACCCGGATGTTCTGCAGCGAGACCCCGGTGTCCAGCAGCCGCTTGACCACCTTCAGCACCAGGATGTCCTTGAACGAGTACAGCCGCTGGCTGCCGGAGCCGTGCGCGCTGCGGATCGTCGGCACCACCAGGTCGGTGCGGGCCCAGTAGTCCAGCTGGCGGTAGGTGATCCCGGCGATCTGGCACGCGGCCGGGCCGCGGTAGCCGACCATCTCGTCAGGCAGGGTCATGTCAGGGAACAGCTCGCCCTGCTCGCCAGCGCCCAACCGGATTGGCGCCTGTTCGCCCACGCCTGCCTCCCCTCGGCCGGCCAGCAGACCGGCGCCGCCGGCTGTGTGGACCGATCCACTTCGGTCCGCCGGCCGCGGCATCCACCCGGTGGACTACACCGGAAGGACTCGCTCGGTCTCGACGGTAGAACCGGCCAGGGAGACGGTCAACGCGACGCGCGGGCAACAGGAACCCTCAACTCGGGGTCGAGGGTTCTTCCCGCGGGGGTGACCGCGGACGCGGAGGGGGCCACCAAGATCACGCCTAGCCTGGCACGACCCCGGTCAGGCCGCAGGACAGGACGGTTCCCCGCAGCTCCACGACCCGTGAATGAAAGTTGCAGTGCGAGTATTGCACGCCCCACTGCGCCGCAGGCACCCACCCGGCCACTCGCCGGGGCACCCCATCTTGACCCAGCGGGACGCGGGCGCGGGCGACGACGCGCGGGACGTCCGCCACACCTCGGGCGGACATGACAACGCCCCGGATCTGCACGTTGCAGGTCCGAGGCGGGCAGAAAAACCGAATCAGCTCTCCGGGGCGGCGAAGTCCTCGGGCGAGACGTTGTCGAGGAACTCGCGGAACTTCTCCACCTCGTCCTCCTGCTCGTCCGGGATGACCAGGCCGGCCTCGGCCAGCACCGACTCCTCGGCGTGGATCGGCACCCCGATCCGCAGCGCCAGCGCCACCGAGTCACTGGGCCGCGCCGAGACCCGCAGGTCCCCGTCGAAGACCAGCTCGGCGAAGAAGGTGCCCTCCTGCAGGTCGGTGATCCGCACCTGCTCCAGCTCCCGGCCGAGCGCCCCGATCACGTCCTTGAGCAGGTCGTGGGTCAGCGGCCGGGCCGGCCGGACGCCCTGCTGCTCCAAGGCGATGGCCGTGGCCTCGACCGAGCCGATCCAGATCGGCAGGTACCGATCGCCCTCGGTCTCGCGCAGCAGCAGGATCGGCTGGTTGTGGGGCAGTTCGACCCGCACCCCGACGACGCGCATCTCGCTCATCGGATCTCGCCTCCTCCAGTGCTCTCCACGTTCGAAAAACCTCGCCTGTATCGAGCATCCCGCACCGTCACCGCCGACGCTACCCGCGATCCGGCTGGCATGCCGCGCACATTCTCAGCCCTTGGCCACACCGCGCAGCCCGGCCTTGACCAGCATGCCGTGCAACGACACCGACAACGCCGCCAGCCGGTCCAGTATTTCCTCCGCCCGCTCCCGCGCCCGCGGATTCTGTTGGCGCAGAACGGGAGCGACGATCTGTTCGAGCAGGGCCACCTCGCGGTCGGCGGAGGAGCGGAACCCGCGCAGGTGCCGGGGCTCGATGCCGAAGCCGGTCAGCTCCTTCGCCGTGCGCGCGATCGGCACCGCGTCCTGCTCGTAGAACCCCGCCGCCCCCGGGCGGACCAGGCCGTACTGCTCCAGCTCGCCGAGCAGCGCCTCCCCGACACCGCTGGCGTCGAGGAACTCCTCCCTGGTCAGCCGCCTGCGCCGGGCGGCGTCCGGCGGCTCGGGGCGGGCCGGGGGCTCCGGCACCACCGACAGCTGCGCCGCCGCCGGGTCGGTGCCGTTCTCCGCCAGGTCCGCCGCGTCCAGCTGCTCCTTGATCACCTTCAACGGGAGGTAGTGGTCCCGTTGCGCGGCAAGGACGAACCGCAGCCGCTCGATATCGGCCTTGGCGAACTGGCGGTAGCCGGAGGACGTGCGCGCCGGACGGACCAGTCCCTCCGACTCCAGGAAGCGGATCTTGGAGATCGTCACCTCCGGGAACTCGGACCGCAGCTGTGCGAGCACCGCTCCGATGCTCGAACCCCCGCTGTTGGCCCGTCCGGCCGCCGCCGTCATCTCGCAGCTGTCCTCTAGTTGTTCGGGCCCGTCAGGAAGACGAGCCGGAACTTGCCGATCTGCACCTCGTCGCCGTTGGCCAGGACCGCGGTGTCCACCGGGGCCCGGTTCACGTAGGTGCCGTTGAGGCTGCCGACGTCGACCACGACGAAGTCCGAACCCTCGCGGCGGAACTCAGCGTGCCGCCGGGAGACCGTGACGTCGTCGAGGAAGATGTCGCTGTCGGGGTGCCGGCCCGCACTGGTGGTGTCCCGGTCCAGCAGGAACCGGGAACCCGCGTTGGGACCGCGCTTGACCACCAGCAGCGCCGAACCGGACGGCAGGGCGTCGACACCCGAGACCGGGGGTTCGGGGGCAGGAGGCGCCTCGGCGCCCTCAACGTCAGCGAGGAAGTCGGCGCGGAAGACCGACGTCTGTTCCGGCGCCCGCTCCGGCGGGACGCCGCCGGGCCCGTCGTTCTGGCTCACCTGAGCTCTCCTCGTCCTGGATGAATCCTGCGAAGTGTCGGTCAAACCTACCGTGCCGCTCGTCGCAGGCCCGGCCTGGCTCCTCCGCTTGCCGAACAGCCGTCGAAAGATCGATATCACGCTTCGCCGATCAGCCTTCGTTGATCTTTCCACGGTACCCGGCCGCGTCGAGCAGGCCGTCCACCGCGGACGGGTCGTCGAGCTTGAGCTCCACCAGCCAGCCGTCGCCGAAGGCGTCGGTGTTGATGGTCTCCGGTGCGGTCACCACGGCCTCGTTCACCGCGACGACCTCGCCCGCCAGCGGGGCGTAGATGTCGGAGACGCTCTTGGTGGACTCCACCTCGCCGAGGACGTCCTCGGCCGCGACCTTCTTGCCAAGGTCGGGCAGCTGCACGAAGACCACGTCACCCAGCTGGTTCTGGGCGTAGTCGGTGATGCCGATCCGCACGGTGTCCTCACCCGTGCGAGCGACCCATTCGTGCTGCTCTGTGTACCTCAAGTCCTCGGGAACCACCGAGCGTTCTCCTCCCGTCCCGTACGCAAACCGGCTCGCGACTGTCAACCGGCCGGGCGAGCGTATTTGTGGCTGCGCGCGGGCCGCAAGGCGGTGATCTCCACACGCTCGCTCTGCACGACGCGGGAGCCACCACCGGCCCGTTCCACGGAGTCCACCACGCCGCCCGGGATGTTCAGCGCTTGTGCAAGCGTAGGGGGGTCCCCCACCGCCGCGATCACGTAGGGCGGCGACAGGTCCGTTCCGTCCAGCCGGACGCGCCCGGCGGCTCCGCCGAACGCCGAGTCGACCCCGGTCCGCACCGGGCCGACCTGCACCGTCTCGGCCCCGGCCGCGCGCAGCTCCTGCAGCGCGTCCAGCAGCGTCTCCGGCCCGACCTTGCCCCGCGGATCGGTGATCTCCACCCGCACGCCCGGTCCGGCCGCCGCCACGGTGCCCGCCAGCACGCCGAGCGCGGTGGCCCTGCGCCTGGCCTCCTCCAGCGCGGCGCCCGCGCCCTGGCCGCTGGCCCGGAGCCTGCGCAGCGTCGCCTCGGACTCGGCGATCTCCTTGTGCAACGCGGCCTCCCGCTGGCGCAGCCCGTCCAGCAGCACCACGAGGTCCTGCGGGCGTTGGTCGGCGAGGCCGTCCCCGGCGCGGGTCCTGCGCACCTGGGTGACCAGCGCGAGCCCCAGCGCCAGGCACAGCACCGCGATCAGCGTTCCGGACAGCAGCCGGTGTCCCCTGGGATCAGCCATGCCTCACGCCTTGAAGAGGTGCCTGCGGATGGCCGAGGCGTTGCCGAAGATCCGGATTCCGAAGACCACCACCACCGCCGTCGACAGCTGCCCTCCGACGCCCAGCTCGTCGCCCAGCAGCACGATCAGCGCGGCGATCAGCACGTTGGAGACGAACGAGACCACGAAGACCTTGGCGTCGAAGATCTCGTCGAGCCGGGCCCGCAGCCCGCCGAAGACCGCGTCCAGCGCGGCCACGACGGCGATCGGCAGGTACGGCTGGATCCAGTCGGGCACGGTCGGGTCCAGCCACAGGCCGAGCACGACCCCGACGGCGAGGGCGATCACGCCGATCACCTGACTACCTCCCTGGCGTGGTGGGTGGGGCGATGGGCGCGGCGGGGGCCACCGCGAGCCTGGGCTCGTCGGCGGGCGCCCCGGCCAAGCGCAGCTCCGGTACCCGCTCCACGGTGAACGTGGTGCCGTAGAGCTGGGCGAACGTGGTGAACCGGCCGTGGCCGTCGGTGCCGACGAAGCGGGTCTCCAGCTCCTCGGGGTTGCCGATCGCCTCCAGCACGTACGGCTGGGTGACCGGCCGGTTGTCCACGAGCATGCCGCCCGCCTGGCGCACCGCCGCCCTCGGCTGCAGCCGGTGCCCGCCGACCGCGACCGCCTCGGCACCGCTCGCCCACAGCGAGTTGACCAGCACCTGGAGATCGCGGTCGAGGATGTTCTCGCGCGAGCGGGTCCGCCGCCGCTCCGGCGGGTCGCCCACGGTGACGCGCAGCCCGGGACCGGTGACCGGCACCGCGGCGGTGGCGCGTTCGAGCCGGGTCAGCTGGTCGAGCACCGCCCGGCCCTGACCGTCGCCGGCGAGCGCGGCGGTGCGCGCCTCGTCGAGCTGCTTCGCGAGCGCGGCGGCCCGGCGGGCCAGCGCCTCGGTGTCGGCGCGTTCGGCGCGCACGCCCGCGACCAGCCCGCGCTTGGTCTCCTCCGCGCCGGGCTGGCGCGCCGCGGCGTTGGTCGCCGCGACTCCCAGCAGGGAGCCCAGGAGCAGCGCGCCCACCGCGAACCACACCCGCTGGGCGAGCCACGGCACCGGCCGACCGGCGCGCCTGCGGTGCGCCGCCGCGTACCCGGCGTCGAGGTGGTCGCCGAGCAGCTGGCGCAGCAGCGAGCTGCTCAGGTCGTAGCGCGGCCGCTCAGGCACCCGTGAGCGCCCCCGTCCCCGGGACCTTGCCCTTGCGGATCGCCGCGGCCAGCTGGACCAGGTAGAGCACGCCCGCCCACAGGTAGAGCAGCACGCCCCAGATGGTGAAGCCGTAGGCGATCGGCCGCGCGATCTCCGCCAGCGTGGACGTGCCGTCGGCGAGCAGCAGGAACGGGAAGGCGTAGAGCAGCACGAAGGTGGCCGCCTTGCCGGTGTAGTGCACCTCGAAGGCGCCGTAGCCGTAACGGCGCAGCACCAGCAGGCTCAGGCCCAGCACCGCCTCGCGGCCGACCAGGGCGAGGATCACCCACCAGGGCAGGATCTCCCGGATCCCGAAGGCGATCAGCGTGGCCAGGATGTAGAGCCGGTCCGCGGCGGGATCGAGCATGGCGCCGAGCTTGCTGCCCTGGTTGAGCCAGCGCGCGAGCTTGCCGTCGAGCCAGTCGGTGAACCCGCCGACGGCGAGCACGATGATCGCGAGCACGTCCTCCCTCGGGCCGAGCAACAGCCACAGGAAGAGGGGCACGCCCGCGAGGCGCAGCATGCTGAGGATGTTCGGGATGGTCCAGACGCGGTCGGACTGGGGCAGTTCCCCGCCGGACGGGGTCGCCGTTCCCGCTTCGCGTTCCACCTGGACTCCTCGACCGCAGACGCGGCGGAGCCGGGGAACGGGGAGGCGCGCCGCGTTTCGCCCGCACCCGCTTGCGCGGCAAGCCTGCCACACGGCGGAGTGCCGGGCGCGGGAGGCTACAGGCGGGTGCGGCTCCAGCCGCGGCGCTGCAGGTCCGCGTGGCTCATCAGGGTGGGACGGCCGCGGTCGTCGACACCGACCCAGTGGCTGCGGCCGTGGCCGCCTTCGAGGACGTAGGCGTGACCGCCGCTCCAGACCACGCTGCACGGCGCGGTGGGCAGGCTGGCGCCCCTGGTCGTCTTCCGGTCTGTGACCGGGTCCTCGGCGATCGCGATGGCGGCTTCTGCGCTCATGACGGACATGACTCCTTGGCTGGCGAGCCCTGTGCTCGGGCTCCGTGTTTGATGTCGGCCCGCTCCCGTGAGGTGTTAGCGGCGACACAGGAATTGTGGACCGCGCCGCCCGGGAAGACGGCGGTTTCCCGGGCGGCAGCGCCCACCGGGCGAAGCGCGTCGCCCAGCAGCAGCGGGGTGAGCGTCGCGACGGTCACACCACCGACCACCGGACTGCCGTTCACCGATGATCAACGGCCGGACGGCGGCGCCCCGCCTTCACCCCGGCCGATAAACGCCTGGTCAGAGGGGGTTATGGGGTCCAGGTGATCGGCGACTTGCCGATCGCCTGGCGGTAGACCACGCTGCCCGGCTCCGCGCCCTCCGGCAGCAGGTGGATGTCGCAGGTGGTGTGCTCCTGGTCGCTCGACCAGCCGCTCGGGACGCTCTTGATCGGGCAGGCGTCGAGCTTCAGCCCACCGATCGCGATCACGATCAGCCGCCCGCCGGGCTTGTTCGTCTTGTCGACGACGCTGAACCGGGACGGCGTGGTCATACCGCTGCTGAGCGTGCCCTCCATCCGGTTCACCAGCTTGTAGGTCAGGTAGTAGGGCACCTTGCCCGCGGAGGTCTTCTCCTCGATCTTCAGCCCGGCCGCCGCCAGCTCCTGGAAGTTGCCCTTCTCGACCTTCACCGGGACGACGCCGACGGTGTAGACCTTCGAGCTGGAGTCGTGCTCGATCACGGCCTCCTGGCCGTACTTGAGCGTGGTCCCCGGCTCGGTCAGCGGTTTGGTCGCCTTGCCCGCGGGCTCCACCGAGGTGCTCGGGGAGGCGGTGCGGCCGGAGCTGGAGCTCGGCGGCGGGGCCGCGGCGGCGACCGCCTCGCCGGTCTGGGGCCGGGCGCAGGCGGTGCTCGTGGTCAGTGCGAGGGCGGCGACGGCGAGGACGGCGGTCGCGCCGCGCCGCGGACTGGCGATCGTGGACACCTGGACTCCTGGGGGCCGGAGACGGGAAGTGCCGGGAACGGCACTCCCGGGTGAGACCCCCGATCGTGTTACCCCGTTCCCGGCACTGTGGTGACGCAGGTCACCCTTTCGTGCGGAAGGCTCAGCCCTCCAGCTCCTGCAGCGCCTCCTCGGCGGCGGCGAGTTCGGCGCGCAGCGCCTCGACCCGGGCCGCGTGCCGCTCGCGGGCGGCGGCCAGCACGGACTCGATGGCCTCGGCGGCCTCCTCGTCCAGCGCCTTGGCGACCTGGCCGACCGCGGCCGGGGTGATCGGGGCGGGCTTGGACTTCTTCTTGCCGGAGACGACCTCGATCGTCCACTCGCCCTCGGCGTTGGCGGACAGGGTCACGGTCAGCTCGGCGCCCGCGGCGGACACCTGCTTCTTGGCCGCGGGCTTGGCCTTCGGCTTGGCCGGGGCGGGCGCCGGAGCGGCCTCGGCGGCGGGGGTCTCCGTGCTCGCCGTGCTCGCCGGGGTGGCCTCCTGGTTCTGCGGGGTGGCGGGTGCCTGCTGCTCGGTGGGAGCGGTCACCGTGTTGTCCTCTCGGTCGTGCGCGGTCTGGCTGGGGTTCCTGCGGGGCGGCTTGACCATGCTCACCTCGGCCGGGTTGAAGGACAGCACGTCCATCGAGCCGGTCGGGCGGATCTGGATGAAGTCACCCTCGTCCGGATCGGTGAGGGCCATGATCTTGCCGGAACGCCCTTGCTCCACCCCCACCGCGGCGTCGGTGAACCAGACGACCGGCAGACGACCCGAGTCCAGCTCGGCGCGAATGTGGGCGATGTCCTGCTCGGACAGACCCGACAGGGTGGAAGTTGGGGGCATTGCCTCTCCTTAGTGCTTCTTGCGGGGGTTTCCCGCGGGCCGGCGCATGCGTGACGGCCAGGCGCAGGATGCCGTAAGGCACCGACAGTCTCCGCACCGAGGGCGAGGCAGGCATGATCTAGGCATGACCTTGCAGCGCCTGTGGCTCGCCGACGTGGACGGCAACCTCATCCAGCCCTCGGCCATCACCCTGTTGACCCTGCGGTCCAAGTACGGCGAGCGCGCCCGCCCGGACACCCCGCAGGACGTCACCCTGCACGCCGAGCTCGGCGTGCCCGACGACGACGGCGACCTGCACACGCACGCGCTCACCCCGGCGCTGCCGTACGCCGGTGCCGCGGAGATGCGCAAGCAGCTGGTGCAGCTGCTGGCCAGGCTCGGCGACACCGAGACGCCCGCGATCATCCAGGTTTCCTTGCAGGACAACGTCATCCGCTGGACGGTGGACCGGCTCTCACCGCCGTCGGAGGCGTGAGAGGCTGTCCCCGTGTCGACGCGCCGCAGTGAACGGGATCAGAACCGCCGGGTCTACGGGCAGAACTTCCTCCGCGACCCGAAATCGCTGCGGCGCATGGTCGACGTGGCCCGGGTCGGCCGGGAGGACCTGGTCTTCGAGGTCGGCGCGGGCGAGGGCGTGCTGACCGAGGTGCTGGCCGAGCGCGCCCGCTACGTCGTCACCCACGAGGTGGACCCGTACCTGGCCCGTGCGCTGGAGCCGAAGCTGCGCCGGTGGGACAACGTCGAGCTGGACTTCGGCGACTTCCTGGGGGTGCTGCCCGCCGCGGAGCCGTTCAAGGTGGTCGCCAACATCCCGTACTCGGTCACCTCGGCGATCGTGGACTGGTGCCTGGACGCGCGGTACCTGACCTCGGCGACGCTGATGACCCAGCTGGAGTACGCGCGCAAGCGCAGCGGCTGGTACGGCCGGTGGAGCCAGCGGACCGTGGAGACCTGGCCGCTGTTCTCCTGGGAGCTGTGCGGCAAGATCCCCCGCGAGCACTTCCGCCCCATCCCGAAGGTCGACTCCGGCATCCTGCACATCACCCGCAGGGAGAAGCCGCTGCTGCGGCCCAGGGAGCTGCGCGACTACGAGAAGCTGGTGGCTCTCGGCTTCACCGGCATCGGCGGGAGCCTCCGCGCCTCACTGTCCAAAATGTACTCGCCGAAGCGGGTCGCGAAGGCGTTCGACGAGGTGGGCCTGCGCCAGGACACCGTGGTCGCCTTCGCCCACCCGGACGTCTGGGTCGAGCTCTACCGCGCCCTCAACCCGACCCGCCGCTAGAGCACACGCACCACACCGCTTCGCGGCCGTCGACGAACATCCGCTCTCCCGGAGCAGCGGGCCCAGCTCGGCGTCGCCCCTGGGAGTGACGACCAGCGGACCGTGGCCTGGTACTCGGTCGTCGTAGTCTTTCGTGCGGTCGCTCAGCGCCAGTGCTGCGGGCACCTGCAACGGCCGTTTGTCCAGCTACACCAACGGCATGGCCGAATGCTGACCCACCCTCCGGCCTCGCTCCAGCACATCCACCCGCACGAGATCTCATTGCGCGGTCACGACGCGGGCCACGAATGCCGCGTTTGGTGCGTTGAACGCACTGAATGAGTCATTCGGTGCGTTCAACTACCCCAATGACTCATTCAGTGCGTAAACCACGGTCAGGTCGGGTTGGGGGCTAGTCGTCGACCCAGATGACCTCCCTGCCGTCGACGAACATCCGGCCTCCGTGGGAGCGCGGGCGGGGCTCGGTGTCGCTGCGCTCCAACCAGCCCTCGTCGATGAGCAGCCGGGTGAACTGGTACTCGAGATCGTGCAGTCTCCGAACGAAATCGGCCCAGTCGGTGAGCACGTAAGGAAGGTCCTCCGGCAGCGCGGTGTCGATCGACAGCGCGAACAGCACCGACAACTGGTGGGGCAGCAGCTCACGCACTTCGAGGACGTTCTTCACTTTCAGCTCGCCCTGCGGAGCGAGCGGAAGATCGTGGTAGTCGTCCGCGTTGTCGCTCAACTTCAGTGCGGCGGGCACTGGCAACGGTGGTTTGTCCAGGTACACCAACGGCATGGCCGAATGCTGACCCACCCTCCGGCCTCGCTCCAGCACATCCACCCGCACGAGACCTCATTGCGCACCCCGCAAACGACTCATCAAGTGCGGTCACAACGCGGGCCGCCAATGCCGCGTTTGGTGCGTTGAACGCACTGAATGAGTCATTCGGTGCGTTCAACTACCCCAATGACTCATTCAGTGCGCAAGCCACGGTCAGGTCTTGTCGAGGGTCTTGGGGATCGCGGGCCAGCTGAGCGTCTTGTCCTCGCCGAGGACCTTGGCGATCTGGCTCCACTGCTGGATGGTCACCACCTCGGCGGGCGCTCCGCCGGGGACGCCGACCTCGGTCATCAGCCGCTTGGCGCGGTTGCCGGGGATGGAGTTGGCCAGGACGGTGCGGGCACCGCGCTCGGGGGCGCCGTAGGCGGCGTGCAGCAGGGTCCACAGGACGCGGTCGGTCTGCCGGGTGAAGCCCTCGCGGCGGCGGATCGACACGTGGGCGGCGTCGCCGCGCAGGTTGGGCTGGAAGTTCGTCGCGGGCAGCCGCCTGCGGACCCGGATGTCGAACCGGGAGGACCACCAGGCCACCTCCAGCGCGCTGGGGTGGGCCGCGGTGAGCTTCTTCGCCACGCCGAACTCCAGCGCCAGCTCGGCCCCGGCGAACGGACTGCTCGGCGGGTTGAGCAGGCGGCGCAGGACGTCGTCGGCGACCAGCTTGGGCAGGCTGGAGACCACCCAGAACTTCCTGCGCGGCAACGGGATCGAGCGCGGGTCACCGTCGACGACGCGCACCTTCTCCGCGGTGGCGAACTTCTTGGTCAGCCGTTCGACGAAGCCGCGGTCCCGCTCGACGGCGAGGACCCTGGCGCCGGTCTCGGCCAGCGGCGCGGTGATCGAGCCGACGGCGGCACCGAAGTCGATCACGAGGTGGTCCTGGCCGATCCCGGCGGAGGCGACCAGCTCGGCACCCACCTGCTTGGAGCGGAGGAAGTGGAGGCCGGATGCGGTGGAACGGGGCCCACGGGACAAGCGGCACCACCATCACGAGAAGGGAAACGAGCAGCCGTGATGGTACCTGCCCTCAGGCGGGCACCTTGGACACGGCCTCCTCGGCGGCCAGGGACAGGGCGCGGCGGTCGGCGCCCTCGCGCGGCACGGCGGGCATCAGCCGCAGGTGCACCACGAGGCCGCGGGCGCCGAGGGTGCGGCGCATCGCGGTGCCCATGCTCTCGTCGCCGAGGAAGGACGCGGCCGCGGTGGGCCTGCCGTCGTCGAGCCGGTAGTCCAGCAGCACCGGGCGCACCGGCACACCCGCGTCGACCGCCGCCTGGAACAGGGCGGGGCGGAAGCGGCCCTTGGCGGGCTCGCAGAAGGTGGTGCCCTGGGGGAAGGCGGCCACGGTGGTGCCCTCCCGCAGCGCGGCGGTGACCTGGCCGACGACGCCGGGCAGCTGGGACAGCCTCGGCCGGTCGATGAAGATCGTGCCCGCGCCGCGGGCCAGCCCGCCGATGATCGGGATCTCGCCGATGCCGGTCTTGGAGACCACGCGCATCGGCACGGCCGCCATCAGCACCACCGGGTCCAGCCAGGACACGTGGTTGGCCACCAGCAGGGCCGGACCGGCCGGGCCCGGTTCGGAGTCGTGCACCTCGACGCGGAGGCCGAGCGCGCGCAGCAGCATGCGGCACCACGAGGACATCAGGCGGCGCCCGCGCTCCGGGCTGACCAACCGCTGGACCGAGAGCACCGGGATCGCGGCGAGCAGGACGCCCAGCGCCATCAGCACGCGCCACACCCGGGTCGTCGGCCACACCTGCGGCGCGGCTCCCGGTGCGTCGATGCAGCCCTGGCCGCAGGGCGATACGGGCATCCAGCCGGAGCTCGTCATGGTGGCGGTCCCCCAGTAGCTTGGTGTCCAGTCCTCCGGGGGCGGAATGGTAGGCCGCTGCGCCTGAGAGCGTTCAGGCAGGTGACCTCCCGTTCCGGGTGGCACCGCTCTCAGCGGGACGCCCGTACCATCGCGGCGTGTCGACAATGGGAACTCCGGTCACCACCGACGAGGTCGATCCGCGGCGCGGGCTCACCGCGGACCAGGTGCGCAGGCGGGTGGCGGCGGGCCAGACCAACGACGTGCCCGCGCGGGCCAGCCGCACGGTGGGCGAGATCGTCCGGGCGAACGTGTTCACCCGGATCAACGCCATCTTCGCGGTGCTCTTCGGCATCATCGTGGCCATCGGCCGGGTGATCCCGGACGGGTTGTTCGGCCTGCTGATCATCGCCAACAGCGCCATCGGCATGATCCAGGAGCTGCGCGCGAAGAAGACGCTGGACCAGCTCGCCATCGTGGGCCAGGCCAAGCCGGTGGTGCGCAGGGACGGCGCCGCGGTCGAGGTGGCACCGCACGAGGTGGTGCTCGACGACGTCATCGAGCTGGGCCCCGGGGACAAGATCGTGGTCGACGGGATCGCCCTGGCGGGTGAAGGGCTCGAGGTCGACGAGTCGCTGCTGACCGGCGAGTCCGACCCGGTGCTGAAGCAGCCGGGCGACCAGGTGCTCTCCGGCAGCTTCGTGTGCGCGGGCACCGGCACCTACCGCGCGACGAAGGTCGGGCGCGAGGCGTACGCGGCAAAGCTCGCCGAGGAGGCCAGCAAGTTCACCCTGGTGTCCTCGGAGCTGCGCTCCGGTATCGACAAGATCCTGCGGTTCATCACCTTCCTGCTGATCCCCGCGGGCGCGCTGAGCATCTACAACCAGCTGTTCAACAACTCGCAGGCGCTGCCGGACGCGCTCAGCGGCATGGTCGCCGCGCTGGTGCCGATGGTGCCGGAGGGGCTGATCCTGCTGACCAGCATGGCCTTCGCGGTCGGCGTGATCCGGCTGGGCAAGCGGCAGTGCCTGGTGCAGGAGCTGCCCGCGATCGAGGGCCTGGCCCGGGTCGACACGGTGTGCGCGGACAAGACGGGCACGCTCACCGAGAACGGCATGCGCCTGTCCGAGGTGCGCGTGCTCGACCCCGCGGCCAGGGTGCACGAGGCGCTGGCGGCGCTGGCCGTCGCCGATCCGCGTCCCAACGCGAGTCTGGAAGCGATCGCGGAGGCGCATCCGGACGCACCGGGCTGGCAGCTCACCGCGGCGGCGCCGTTCTCCTCCGCGCGCAAGTGGAGCGGGGCGAGCTTCGCCGACGAGGGCGACTGGGTGCTCGGCGCCCCGGACGTGCTGCTCGCCGAGGACGACCCGGTGCGGGCGGAGGCGGAGCGCACGGGCGCGCAGGGGCTGCGCGTGCTGTTGCTGGGCCGCAGCTCGCTCGCGGTGGACGACGCGCAGGCGCCGGGCGTGGTGACACCGGTGGCGCTGGTCGTGCTGGAGCAGCGGATCAGGCCGGACGCCAAGGACACGCTGGACTTCTTCGCCGAGCAGAACGTGGCCGTCAAGGTCATCTCCGGGGACAACGCGCTGTCGGTCGGCGCGGTCGCGGGCTCCCTCGGCCTGCCCGGTGCCGAGCGGCCGGTGGACGCGCGGACCCTGCCGGACAAGCGGAACCAGCTGGCCGACACCGTCGAGGGCGCCGCGGTCTTCGGCCGGGTCACGCCGGGTCAGAAGCGCGCCATGGTCGGGGCGTTGCAGTCCAAGGGGCACACCGTCGCGATGACCGGCGACGGTGTGAACGACGTGCTGGCGCTCAAGGACGCCGACATCGGCGTCGCCATGGGCGCCGGCAGCCCGGCCACCCGCGCGGTCGCGCAGATCGTGTTGCTGGACAACAAGTTCGCCACGCTGCCGCACGTGGTGGCCGAGGGCCGCCGGGTGATCGGCAACATCGAGCGGGTCTCGAACCTGTTCCTCACCAAGACGGTGTACTCGGTGCTGCTGGCCTTCATGGTCGGCATCGCCCAGCTGCCGTACCCGTTCCTGCCGAGGCACGTGACGATCCTCGGCTGGTTCACCATCGGTCTGCCCGCCTTCTTCCTGGCACTGGCGCCGAACTACGAGCGGGCGCGCAGCGGCTTCGTCTCGCGGGTGATGCGGATGGCGATCCCGGCGGGTGCGGTGATCTCCGTCGCGGCATTTGTGACCTATCTCAACGCGCACGCCACTCCGGGTGTGACGGTGGTCCAGGCGAGTACCGGAACGTTCATCGCGTTGGGCGGGATCGCGCTCTGGGTGTTGATGATCGTGGCCCGGCCGTATGTCTGGTGGAAGCTCGTGCTGCTGGCCGCGATGTTCTCCATGTATCTCGGGCTGTTGTTGATCCCGGTCAGCCAGTCCTTCTTCCAGCTCGACCCGTCCAATGCCGCCGTGGTCACTCCGGCGCTGGTCAGCGTGCTGATCGGGGTGGTGCTGATCGAGGCGTTCTGGTGGATCGACGGGCGGATCCGGGGCGAGCGGCGGCAGCTGTTCGGCGCTCCCGAACTCGACTGAGAACACGGATGCGAACGGCGGGCCGGTATTCGGCCCGCCGTTTTTCCTGCACGAGGTAGGACACCGACCGGTAAAGAACACACATCCGTTTCACCGACGGAATTCACGATCTTGTTTCGGTCGGGCGACGGGTCATGATCACGACTTGACCGTCCCGGGGACGCGGAATACTTTCGCGTAACGACATGGTCCCCGTATTCCGGCGTGCGCCGAGGGGGGCGAGCGTTTTCTCGCTAGGAGCGCGGTGTGAGATTCCGGTTCGGTGCTGCCCTGCTCGCCCTCGCCCTGCTCGGCGCGGGCTGCGCGAGCGCGGGGGACAGGAACTCGGTGGTCGCGCGGGCGGCGGCCGAGGACAAGCTCACCATCGGCATCCGGTTCGACCAGCCCGGGCTCGGGCGCAAGATCACCGACACCTGGTTCGAGGGCTTCGACGTCGACGTCGCGGTCTACGTCGCGAGAGAACTGGGCGTGCGCAAGGAGAACATCGTCTGGAAGGAGGCCAGGACCCCCGACCGCGAGGCGATGATCCAGGACGGCCGGGTGGACCTGGTGGTGGCCAGCTACTCGATCACCGACGCGCGCAAGCAGCGGGTGGGCTTCGCCGGGCCGTACTTCATCGCGGGCCAGGGGCTGCTGGTCAGCCAGAGCACCACGAACATCACCGGGCCGGAGTCGCTCAACGGCAAGAAGCTGTGCTCGGTCAAGGACTCCACCTCCGCGCAGAAGGTGAAGGAGCGCTACGCCAAGGGGGCGCAGCTGGTGGAGTACTTCCGCTACAGCGAGTGCGTGAACGCGTTGCTGGTGCGCAACGTGGACGCGGTCACCACCGACGACGTGATCCTCGCCGGGTACGCCACCCAGCACCCGGAGCTGCTGAAGCTGGTCGGCAAGCCGTTCAGCGAGGAGCGCTACGGCATCGGGCTGCGCCGCGAGGACGCCGACGGCCGGGCGCGGATCAACGCGGCCATCGAGAAGATGATCTCCAGCGGGGAGTGGCGGAAGTCCATCGAGAAGCACCTGGGCCCGTCCGGCTACCCGGTGCCCGCCGCCCCGGCGATCACGGAGCGGTAGTCGGCACCCGGATCAGCAGCACCGCGGTCACCTCGGTGCCGAGGGAGTGCGTGCGCTCCCCCACCCGGACCACCAGCGGGCCGCCGAAGGGCTGGCGCTCCAGCACCTCGATCCGCGCGCCCAGGGTGATCCCGTTGTGCGCCAGGTACCGCAGGATCTCCGGGTTGGTGTCCCAGACCCTGGCCACCTCCCCGGTCGCCCCGGGTTCGAGGTCGCGCAGCAGGTGCGTCGGCGGCTGCTCCACCGAGCCGTCCGCAGCCGGGATCGGGTCGCCGTGCGGGTCGTGGGTGGGGTCGCCGAGCTTGGCCGAGATCCGCTCGAC
Source organism: Allokutzneria albata (assembly GCF_900103775.1). Classification (GTDB taxonomy): domain Bacteria; phylum Actinomycetota; class Actinomycetes; order Mycobacteriales; family Pseudonocardiaceae; genus Allokutzneria; species Allokutzneria albata. Next base: position 3,280,480 of record NZ_LT629701.1, read on the forward strand.
GAGGGAGTCGGAGACGGCGTGTTCGAGCACGTCCGCCTCCACGTGCACCTCGTCCCAGGTGTAGCCCAGCTCCTCGACCAGGTACAGCTCGATCAGCCGGTGCCTGCGCAGCACGTCGCACGCGGCGCGCCTGCCCGGCTCGGTCAGCTCCACCCCGTGGTAGGGCACGTGCGTGACCAGGCCGAGGTCGGCGAGCTTGGCCACCATGCCGGACACCGAGGAGGGGCTGACCCGCAGCCGTTTCGCGAGGGTGGCGTTGCTGACCTCGACCCCGCGTTCGACGAGCCCGTAGATCGCCCGCAGGTAGTCCTCGATCGCAGACGAGGGCCGCTTGGTCGCCATGGTCCCTACCTTACGGAGCCTCTTTCGGAGATGGCGTTCCGGCGCTTCGTCGCTGACGCTCGACCCCGCGAGCGGGTCTTCGATCTGTTCGCGAGCAGGCCCCGGCGCGGCGCGAACAGGTAGACGACCGCGAACACGACCGCCTGGCAGAGCACGATCGTCCCGCCGGTCGAGCTGTCCACGTGGAAGCTCAGGTAGGTGCCCAGCACGCAACTGCTCACCGAGACGGCGACCGCGATCATGAGCATCCGCTCGAAGCGGTCGGTCAGCAGGTACGCGGTCACGCCTGGGGTGATCAGCATGGCGGAGACCAGGATGATGCCCACCGCCTGCAGGGCGACCACGACGGTCAGCGCGAGCAGCATGAGCAGCAGCGCGCCCAACCGCTTGGGCCGCAGGCCGATCGCGTGCGCGTGCACCGGGTCGAAGGCGTAGAGCGTGAGGTCGCGGCGCTTGTGGAAGACCACGGCCAGCGTCAGCGCGCCGATGCCGAGGACCTGCGCGATATCGCTGTCGGAGACGCCGAGGACGTTGCCGAACAGGATGTGGTTGAGGTCGATCTGGCTCGGCGTCTTGGACACCAGGACGAGGCCGAGGGCGAACAGGCCGGTGAACACCACGCCGATCGCCGCGTCGCCCTTGATCCGCGTCGTGTCCCTGACCACGCCGATCAGCGTCACGGCGAGCCCGCCGAAGAGGAAGGCACCCACCGCGAACGGCAGCCCGAAGATGTAGGAGAGCACGACCCCGGGCAGCACCGCGTGCGCGATGGCGTCGCCGAGCAGCGACCAGCCGATCAGCGTCACCCAGCACGAGAGCACCGCGCACACGAGCCCGGCGACGGCGCTGACGAGCAGGGCCCGCCGCATGAAGTCGAACTGCAACGGCTCGGTGAGCCAGTCGATGACTGTCATGACAGCGCCTCCGCTGAGAACTGTGGCGATGGCCCCTCGGCTGAGCGGCGCACCTCGGCGCGGACGTCGGCGGTCACGCGACCACCCCGTCCAGCCCGAACGCCCGGCCCAGGTGCTCCGCCGAGAGCGCGGTCTCGATGTCCGAATGCAACAACACCTTCCGGCGCAACAAGATGGCTTCGTCGCACAGGGCGGGCACGCCCGCGAGGTCGTGGGTGGAGACCACGATCGTGCGGCCCTCGTCGCGCAGCGAACGCAGCAGCTCGACGATGGTGGCCTCGGAGCGCTTGTCCACCCCGGCGAAGGGCTCGTCGAGGAACAGCAGCCGCGCTTCCTGGGCGATTCCCCTTGCCACGAAAGCACGTTTGCGCTGGCCACCGGAGAGTTCGCCGATCTGCTTGCCCGCGAACTCAGTCAGCCCGACACGCTCCAGGGCCGCGTCGACCGCCGCGCGATCCGCCGCCTTCAGCCGACGGGCACCACCGAGCGCGCCGTAGCGCCCCATCGACACGACGTCGACGACGCGCACCGGGAAAGCCCAGTCGACCGCCTCGGACTGCGGAACGTAGGCGACCAGTCCTTCTCGGCGCGCGACGGCGGGGTCCTTGTCGTGCAAGGTGATCGCGCCGCGATCGGGCTTCACCAGGCCGATCAGCGACTTGAACAGGGTCGACTTCCCCGAGCCGTTCATGCCGAGCAGGCCGCAGATCCGCCCGCGCTCCACCGTGACGTCCACGTCGTCCAGCGCGAGCACGTCCCCGTAGTGGACGGTGAGTCCCCTGGCTTTGACAGCGGTGCTCATGTCGGCGGTGCTCATCATTTTCTCCCGGTCAGCCCCGCGACGACGGTCTCCGCGTCGTAGCGCAGCAAGCGCAGGTAGGTCGGCACGGGCCCACCCTCCTCGGAGAGCGAGTCGACGTAGAGCGTGCCGCCGAGCCGTGCGCCGGTCTCGCGCGCGACCTGCTGCTGGGCCTTGTCGTTGACGGTGGACTCGCAGAACACAGCGGGCACGGCGTTCTCCCTGACGAAGGTGACGGTCGCGGCGATCTGTTGCGGGGTACCCTCCTCGTCGCTGTTCACCGGCCAGAGGTAGGCCTCGCGCAGACCGGCGTCGCGGGCCAGGTAGGAGAAGGCGCCCTCGCAGGTGACCAGCGCGCGTTGGCTGGGCGGGAGCTTGCCCAGCTCGGAGCGCAGGAACGTGTCGATCTCCGTCAGCTGCGCCTCGTAGCGCTCCGCGTTGGCCTTGAAGACCGCGGCGTTGCGCGGGTCCAGCTCGGACAGGGCCGTGACGATGTTGCGCACGTAGATCCGCGCGTTCGCCGGGGACATCCACGCGTGCGGGTTGGCTTTGCCCTCGTACTGGCCGCTGCGGATCGGGATCGGCTCGACCCCCGCGCTGAGCGTGGCCCGCTTGGCGTCCACCCCGCGCACGAAGCGGTCGAACCAGCGCTCCAGGCCGAGACCGTTCTCCAGCACCAGGTCCACGCCCGCGCCCTTCTTCAGGTCGCTCGGCGTCGGCTCGTACTCGTGGATCTCCGCGCCCGGCTTGGTGATCGACTCGACCTCGACGGCGTCCCCGGCCACCGCCCTGGTCATGTCCGCGAGCACGGTGAAGGTGGTCAGCACCCGTTTGCGCTCACCCGCTCCCCGGGCATCCGAGCAGCCGGCGATCAGCAGGGCGACGGCCACCAGCACCGCGCCCCTCTTTCGGCGCGACATCACTCGACTTTTCGGCATGCCGAAAACACTATCGGAGGACGCGCCCGGGGACGAGGCGTCGTTCGTCACGGATCAGTTGCGGGGAGGAGCCGGGCCGACGCGGAGCGGTGCCCGGGCCGGGAGGCCGCGGACAGCGGCAGGGCCCGGCCGCCGGGCGACGGCGCTGAATGCTCCACTGTGGACTCTTTGGGTTTTCACCGACTATTTCCCCGGAACCCTGGGCAACGCGGTCGGGCTGCCGATACGGTCGGCGCTTCCCCGAGCGGCCTCGGAGTAGCCCATGCTGGACCATCTCGTCTACGCGGTACCCGATCTCGACGACGGCGTCGCCGAACTGGCGCGGCTGACCGGCCTGCGCGCCTCACCTGGCGGACGGCACCAGGGCTTCGGCACGCACAACGCCCTGCTGGGACTGGACAACCGGACCTTCCTGGAGGTCATCGCGCCGGACCCGGCCCAGCCCGCCCCGCGCAGGCCCCGGCTGTTCGGCATCGACGGGATCGAACAACCCCGGCTGGTCGGCTGGGTGTTCCGCACCACCGACCTGCCGGGGCTGATCGCGCGGACCCGCGGCGTCGGCCTGGAACCGGGCGACGCGATGGAGATGGTCCGCAACCGCCCGGACGGCACGCGGCTGGCCTGGCGGCTGACCAGCGCGCTGTCCGGCGACCTGACCCCGACCTTCATCGACTGGGGCACCACCGAGCACCCGAGCACCGGCCTGCCCGGCGGGCTGCGGCTGCAGTCCCTCACGGTCCGGCACCCGCAGCCCGTGCGCTTCGGCGCGGCACTGCGCTCCCTCGGCATCGCCTACCCGGTGGAGCAGGGCAGGCAGCCCCAGCTGATCGCGCACTTCCACGGTCCGGGCGGCGGCCTCATCCTCGACTGACGCGCAGCACGAGCTTGCCGCGCAGGCCGCCCGCCGCCGCCCTGCGGTGCGCCTCGGCCGCGTCGGCCAGCGGCAGCACGTCGGCGACCCGCGTGCTGAGCCCGGAGGCGACCAGCTCGCGCAGCCTGGCCGCGTCCGGCTCCACCTCGACCCGCGAGACCCGGACGCCGCGCTCCGGCTCCGGCAGGCCGTGCGGGACCACCGCGACGAAGGCGCCGCCGTCGCGGACCGCACCGATCAGCGAAGGCCCGGCCACCCCGGCGTCGAGCACCGCGTCCACCCGCTGCCGGTCCAGGTCCGCACGGCCGATCACCTCCTTCGCGCCGAGCCCGGCGACGTGGTCCTCGTCCCCGGCGGAGGCCACGGCGACGACGTCGATCCCGGCCCGCGCGGCGAGCTGCACCGCGTAGCCGCCGACCGCGCCGCTCGCCCCGGTCACCAGCAACTTCTGTCCACTGTGGACGCCGAGCAGGCCGAGGGCCTGGCTCGCGGTGAGCGCGTTGAGCGGGATGGTGGCCGCGGCGACCAGGTCGGCGTCCTCCGGCAACGGCGCCAGCCACCCGGGCTCGACGCTGACCACCTCGGCGTAGGTGCCCTCGTGCGCGGAGGCGAACCAGGGCACCATGCCGACGACGCGCTGGCCCGCGTGGAAGCCCTCGGCCGCCTCGACCACCGTGCCCGCCAGGTCCCACCCGAGGACGAGGGGCTTCGGGAACTCCCCCATCACACCGGCCCGGATCCCCTGGTCCACCGGGTTGATCGTGCTCGCGGCGACCCGGACCCTGACCCGGCCCGGCCGCGCCTCCGGCTCCGGGCGCTCGGCCAGACGCAGCACCTCGGGGCCGCCGTACTCGGACAGTTCGATGACTCTCACGGCATTTCCTCCTTCGTGTGGGGAACAGCCTGCGACGGGCGCGTGTTGTCCGGAAGGAGGCACTTCGAAGTGCCATGGGGAGGAGCAGGTGTCGTGACGATGACCGCGCAGCAGCGCCGTGATGTGGAGAAGGCCGAGCACGAGGCGTTCCTCGCCGCGTGCCCCACGTTCCACCTGCTGGCGATGATCGGTGACAAGTGGACGGCGTTGGTGCTGGCCGAGCTGGCGTCGGGCCCGCGCAGGCACAGCGAGCTGCGGGCGGCCCTGCCCAGCGCGAGCCAGAAGATGCTCACGCACACCCTCCGCTGCGCCGAGTACGACGGCCTGCTCACCCGCACCGTCACGGCGAGCGTTCCCGCGCGCGTCGACTACGAGCTGACCCCGCTGGGCGCTTCGCTGCTCCCCGTGCTGGCCACCATCAAGACCTGGGCGGAGGACCACATGGACGAGGTCTTCGCCGCCCGTGCCGCCGCGCACGCCCAGCTCAACTCCGGGTGACGGGGAGGCTGAGGGGGGCCGGTGGCGGGGCGCCAGCGCACGGGGCCCGCGAGGCGAAGGGACGGCATGCGCTCTGCCAGGGTGCGGAAGACGATCTCCGTCTCGATGCGGGCGAGGCGCGCGCCCAGGCAGTAGTGGATTCCGCTGGAGAAAGCCAGGTGCTCGGGCACTCCGGCGCGGGTGATGTCGAAGCGGTGCGGGTCGGCGAACACCGCCGCGTCACGGTTGCCCGCCGCGATCAGCACGGCGACCATCTGACCGGCCTTGATCCGCTGCCCGGCCAGCTCGACGTCGGTGTGCGCGATCCGCACCGTCGCCTGCACAGGCGGTTCGTAGCGCAGCGTCTCCTCGACGACGGCCGCGGCCAAGGACGGATCAGCGCGCAGCAGCTCCCACTGGGAACGGTTGCGCAGCAGCGAGATCACGCCGTTGCCGATCAGGTTGACGGTGGTCTCGAAGCCCGCGATCAGTAGCAGCATCGCCATGCCGAACAGTTCCCGCGCGGTCAGTTTCTCCTCCCCCAGCGCCACTGTGAGGTCGCCGATCACGTCTCCGCGGGGCTCCCGCACCAGTCGCTCGAACAGCGCCTCGGCAGCGGCGATCAGCTCCTTCGCCTGGCGCACCGGACGAACACCACCGAGTGCCGCGCCGACCAGGGCGCCGTACTCGGCGAAGCGCGCTCGATCAACCGGGGGAACGCCGAGCAGGTCGCTGACCACGGCGATCGGCAACGGGGCCGCCACTTCGGTGACGAGGTCGAACCGATCGGGAACGCGGGAGAGGAAGTCCTCCACCATCCAGCCGATGCGCGGGCGGTAGCTCTCGACGCTCCTCGGCGTGAAGGCCGGAGCGGCCAGGCGGCGCAGCCGTGTGTGGTCCGGCGGGTCCATGTCGAGGAAGCTCTCCGGGAAGTGCTCCTGCACCGACCCGAGCCCGGGCATGGTCACGCCCTCGGCGGTCTTCATGCCGAAGCGCCGGTCCCGCAGCACCTGGTCGCACAGCGCGAAGGACGACACCGCCCTGATCCCGGACGGGGCGCGGTACACCGGCCCCTTCGCCCGGATCCGTTCGTAGAGCGGGTAAGGATCTTCCAGCCAGCGCGGTCGTCCGAGTTGCGCGAACAGATCTCCGAAGGCGGACAGCAGCCGTGCCGCGGCCTTGGCCGCGCCGACCTGGGCACCGATCCGGAGTGTGTTCATCCCTTCACGGCAGGCAGGCCCGCGCGACCGTGCCGCCGATGCCGAAGAACGTCGAAATTATTCCCCTGCAAGGGAAAGCGTGCGCCTGGCGCCTTCGACCAGTGCCGCGTCGACGAACCGGCCGTCGGGCAGGGCGAGCGCACCGGCGTCGGTGAGCGCGGCCTCGACGATCTCGCGCGCCCTGGCCAGCTCGGTTTCCGTCGGCCGGTAAGCGTTCGCGATGGTCTCCAGCTGTGCGGGGTGGATCGCGGCGCGGCCGAGGAATCCCAGTGCCCGGCCCCGTTCACAGGAGCGGCGCAGCCCTTCCAGGTCGCGCACGTTCGTGTACACCGACTGGGCAGGAGGAGGCAGACCCGCCGCCCGTGCCGCCACGATCACGCGACTCCGCGCCCAGGTCAAACCATCCTCTGTGGACAAACTGAGGTCGGCCGACAGATCGGCCTCGCCCAGCGCGATCCCGGCCACACCCGCGGAGGCGATCTCGAAGGCCCGCTCCACCCCGAGCGCCGACTCCAGCAGCGGCACCAGCGCCAGTCCGGGAGCGCGCTCGGCGACGCGGCGCACGTCGAGCGGATCGACGACCTTGGGCAGCCGAAGTCCGCTCACCCCGGGCAACCCGGCAAGAGCGGCGATGTCGGCGTCCGCCAGCGGCCCGTCCAACGCGTTGACGCGCACGTGCACCGGAACGGGTGCGGGCTCGGCGAGCACGTCCTTCGCGGCATCCCGCGCATAGGACTTGCGATCCGGAGCGACCGCGTCCTCCAGGTCGACGATCACCACGTCGGCACCGGACGCGAACGCCTTCACCACCCGATCCGGCCGGTCGGCGGGAACGTAGAGCCAGGTCAGCGCGGTCACACCACACCCCGGGCACGCAGGTCGGCGATCTCCGCCTCGGAAAGCCCGAGCCCGCCGAGCACTTCGTCGGTGTCGGCGCCGTGCGGGCGGCCCGCCCACCGGATCTCCCCCGGCGTCTCGGAGAGGCGGAACAGGACGTTCTGCATCAGCACCGAGCCCAGCTCCGGATCGGGCACCCGCGTGAGCGTGCCGAGCGCCTCGTACTGCGGGTCCTCCAGCACGTCGCGCACGTCGTAGATCGGAGCGACCGCAGCCTCCGCGCGCTCGAACTCCGCCATCACCTCGTCGCGGGTGTGCTTGGCGATCCAGCCGCCAACGGCCTCGTCCAGCACGTCCGCGTGCGCGGCGCGCTCAACCCCGGAGGCGAACCACGGCTCGTCGATCAGGTCCTCGCGTCCGACGAGGCGCATGACGCGCTCCGCGATGCTCTGCGCCGACGTGGAGACAGCGACCCACTTGTCGTCGGAAGTCCGATAAGTGTTGCGGGGCGCGGTGTTCATCGACCGGTTGCCGGTGCGCGGCTGAACGTAGCCGAGCTGGTCGTACCAGATCGGCTGCGGTCCGAGCACGGTGAGGATCGGCTCGATGATCGCGAGGTCGACCACCTGCCCCTTGCCGGTGCTCGCCCGCCCGTTGAGCGCGGCCATCACCGCGTACGCCGTGGTCAGCGCGCTGATCGAGTCGGCGAGCCCGAAGGGCGGCAACGTGGGCGGACCGTCCGGCTCACCGGTGATCGCGGCGAACCCGCTCATCGCCTCGGCCAGCGTGCCGAACCCCGCCCGCCGCGCCGACGGCCCGAACTGGCCGAAACCGGTGACCCGCGCCAGCACCAGGCCCGGGTTGGCCTCGGACAACCGCTCGTAGCCGAGGTTCCACCGCTCCAGCGTGCCGGGGCGGAAGTTCTCGATCACCACGTCGCAGGTCTCGACCAGCTTCAGCACCAGGGCCTGACCGTCCGATGAGGACAGATCGATGGTGGTGGTCTTCTTGTTGCGGCCCAGCAGCTTCCACCACAGGCCGATCCCGTCCTTGGCCGGTCCGTGCCCCCGCGAGGGGTCCGGCCTGCGCGGGTGCTCCACCTTGATCACCTCGGCGCCGAAGTCACCGAGCAGGGTCGCCGCGAGCGGCCCCGCGAACAGGGTGGACATGTCCAGCACCCGCAGCCCGTCGAGCGGTCCGGTCATCGCCGTCCTTCCTCCTCGCCCGCCACCAGGGCCTCGATCTCGGCGCGCTCCGGCATCGAGCTGGACGCGCCCGGTCGCTGCACCGCGAGGGCCGCCGCGGCACTGGCCCAGGTCAACGCCTCGACGACCGGCTTGGCCTCGCCGAGCGCCACCGCGAGCGCGCCGACGAACGTGTCACCGGCAGCGGTGGTGTCCACCGCGGTCACCGCGAAGGCGGGCACTCTGACCTGCTCCTCGCCGCGCGCCGCGTACAGGCAGCCCTGCTCGCCGAGGGTCACGACCGCGACGGGGACGCGGTCGAGCAGCCACTCGATCGTCTTGTCCAGATCGTCCACTCCGGACAGTGCGCGCGCCTCGTGCTCGTTCGGCACGATTATGTCCACATTGGACAGCAGCGCGTCCGGGAGATCCTGGGTCGGCGCCGGGGTGAGCACGACCTTCGTGCCGTTCGCCCTGGCGACCTCGGCTCCCGCGATCGCGGCGGCCATCGGTGCTTCGAGCTGCAACAGCAGGAAGTCGGCCGCGGCGATCCGCTCCGCGTCGCCCTCCTCGGTTCCGGTGATCGTCGCGTTCGCCGACGGCACCACGACGATGGAGTTCCCGCCGTCGTCGTCGACGACGATGTGCGCGGTGCCCGTGGGGCCGGGAACGGTGCGCAGCCCCGCGACGTCCACTCCGGACTCCGCGAGCGTCCGCCGCACCGGCTCACCGAAGGAGTCGTCGCCGACCGCGCCGATCATCGCGACGCTGCCACCGGCTCGCGCGGCGGCGATCGCCTGGTTCGCGCCCTTGCCACCGGGGACCGTGCGGAACTCCCGCCCCATCACGGTTTCCCCGAGGGCGGGCGCGACGGCCACGTACGTGGTCAAGTCCATGCTGGCGCTGCCAAGCACGACGATCATCGCTTTCCCTTCCCCGCAACGGCGACCGTCCGCGCAGCAAGCTCGTCGAAGCCGATCCCGTCCATCCCGGCGACGGTCGTCGCGAGCCGGTTCTTCAGCGGATCCGTCCACTCCCGCGGTAGCGCGTCAACTCCGAGGCGCGCACCGAGGAGCGAACCGACCGTCGCACCGTTGGAGTCGGTGTCCCAACCGCCCGCGACGACTCGGCAGATCGACGCCTCGAAGTCACCGCGGCCGTGCACGACCGCGGCCGCGACGAGCGCGCAGTTGTTCACCGCGTGCACCCAGTGCAGGTGTCCGTGGCTGTCGTAGATGCGGTCGAGGACGCGGCCCCAGTCCTCTTCTTCTTGCGCGGCAACGATTGCATCGCGAACCGCGACGGCGAGCCTGGATTGCGGCGGGACAACCGAGAGCCCTGCTCGCAGCCACAGCAACGGTTCGTCCAGCACTGCTGCCGCGGACACCGCTGCCGCGACGAACATCGCTCCGTACACACCGTTGGCGGTGTGGCTGAGGACCGCGTCCCGCCACGCCGCTTCGGCCGCGGCGCCCGGCTTGCCGGGGTTGATCCAGCCGAAGAGGTCAGCCCTGATCTGCGCGCCGATCCACTCGCGGAACGGGTTGCGGTAGCTCGCCGTCTCCGGGGGTGAGTGACCCAGCAACAGGTTCCGGTACGCGATGCGCTCGGCCGTGAAGGTCCGCCCCGCGGGCAGTTCGGCCAGCCACAGGTCCGCGACGTCCTCGGTGGTGAAGCCGGGACCGGTGCGCTCCAACAGCGTGAGCGCCAGCAACGGGTAGTTGAGGTCGTCGTCCTCCGGCATCCCGTCGATGTTCTCGATCAGGCTGGTCGGCCTGCTGCGCCGGTTCCACGGCCACCGCGTCGCGATCTCCTCGGGCAGCCCGACCTCGGTGAAGTACTGCCGGATCGGCCAGTTCCCGGTGGCGCGGGCGATCTCCTCGATCCCGGCGCGGGGGATCTTCTCCACCGGCTTGCCGAGCAGGCAGCCCACCGCGCGGCCCAGCCAGGCACCGTGCACCCGGCCCAGTTCCGGCTCGTGTGAACCGCAGTCGTCCGTCCACTGCGGGCACAGAGCCTTGATCTCCACGAGCCCTGTCGGCTCCGTCGTCGCTCCCGGCAGCAGCGCGAGCTCGTCCAGCAGTTCTCCCGCCAACGCGCGCAGTTCGGCGGAAGCCGGTGAAGGCGAGGCCCCGGCCAGCGCCGGGCTCAGCTCACCACCGGCGTCCAGCCACCGACGCGCGACCGCGCTCGCGTCACGGCCGTCCTCCTCGGCCTGCCGCAGCTCATGGCCGACCAGGTCCTCGGGCTGCACCCAGGACAGGCGCATCACGCCCGCCCGGCGAGCAGCACGCGGAACGCGTCCTCGTGCTCCCTGCGTCGGCGCACATCGCGCTCGAAGATCTCGCGGGCGACCTCCGCCAACGCGACGGCCGGAGCCTCCAGGTCGAGCCTGCTGGCCTCCGCGACGCGCTCGCGCCACTCCAGCGGCACATCGGCGAGACCGTTGAGGGCACCGGAGATCGCGCCGCCCATGCTCGCGATCGAGTCGCAGTCCCTGCCGTAGTTCACACCGCCGAGGATCGTCCCCCGGGTGTCGCCACGCGAGACCACGAGCATGCCCAGCGCGATCGGCAGCTCCTCGATCGAGTGCAGCCTGCTCGGCCTGCGGGCGCCGAGGCCCGGCTTGCGGTACTCCGGGCCGACCGTGTCGAAGGGCTCGACCGCGTCCCGCAGCACGGGGATCGCGGCCTCCCAGTCGTCGTACTTGCACGCGGCCTCGCACACCGCCGCGATCGCCGCACGGGTGCCGTCCTTGGCCAGCCGCAGGCAGTCCGCGACCACACTGTCCACAGTGGAGTCCGGGTGGAACGCCGAGGCGACACCGGCGGCGAAGACCGCGGCGGCCTCCCTGCCGTAGCTGGACTGGTGCGGCCCGGCGACCTCGACGGCCTCGGCGTACGCGGCGTCCGGGTTGCCCGCGTTGACCACGCCCACGGGAGCCATGTACATCGCGGCGCCGCAGTTGACGATGTTGCCGACACCGGCCTCGCGCGGATCGACGTGCCCGTAGTGCAGGCGCGCGACGATCCACTTCTCCGCGAGGAAGATGCGTTGCAGCGGCAACGCTTCCGCCTCCAGCTCGGGGATCCAGACCTTATTCCCGATCAGCTCGGGCACCAGGTGCTCGGCGATCGAGTACGCGTCGATGTGGTCGCGCACCTTGCTGTAGACCCGGACCAGCGCGTGGGTCATCAGGGTGTCGTCGGTGACGTTGCCGTCGCCCTTGTGGTACGGCGCGATCGGCCGCGCGTCGCGCCAGTTCTCGTAGAAGGGCGGCACGATCCCCTGGATGCGGCCTCCGTAGCGCTCGACCAGGTCCTCCGGCGTCCAGCCCTCGGCGGGTCCGCCGAGCGCGTCACCGACAGCGGCCCCGACCAGGCAGCCCTTGGCGCGGTCCTCCAGGGGTTTCGACACTGCTCCCGTCCTCCTTCAGTTGCCGCGGGCGGTGATGCGGCCCGCGAGGTCGATGAGATCCGTCCCGGCCAGCCACGGCAGGCTCGTCCCGCGCAGCTCCCGGCAGCTCGCCCGCCAGGTCAGCGGCACCTCCCCGGACAGCGCCCCGGCGAGGGCGCCGGTCAGCGCGGGCGCGGAATCGGCCAGCCGGGACAGGCACGCGGCGGCCGAGACCGCCTCGCCGAAGCGCGCCCCGGACGCCAGCACCAGGGCCAGCGCGACCGGGACGGTCTCCGCGGCGGCGATGCCGTAGCTGTACACGTGGTCGACGATCCCGTTCTCCAGCAAGGGGATCATGCTGAACGTGTCACTGTTCCGCCCATAGTGGACAGCACGTCGGGCGTTGCGGCCGATCTCGCTGCCTTCCGGCAGCTCCAGCAGCGCAGCGTCGACGGCCTCCCGCGGTGTGGCACCGCCGAGCGCCGCGGAGATCGCCGCGGCCATCGCGCGCGCCCCGAGCACCCCGTCACCGTCCTGGGTGTGCCGCGCGTCGACCTCGGCCAGCGCGGCGGCGCCAGCGGGATCGCCCGGCAGCAACGTCGCCAGCCCCACGGCTCGGGCGCACGCGGCGTCGTCGAAGAAGTGCGGGTTGTCGTGGCCGCTCGCGGGTGGGCGCAGCCCCTTGGCCAGGTTGGCGAGCCCGACTCGCACGGAGATCCGCGCGGTGACCGGCTGCTGGTCGCTGCCCGCCAGCTCGATCCACGCGGTCCGCAGCGCGTCGGCTCCGTCCACCGCGGCGAGCGCGGAGAAGACCGCCCACTCGGCGTCGTCGGACGGCGCGAGCCGGAGCGCTTCCGTCGGCTGGTTCAACGCCATCGGCACGGGCAGGCTGCTCACCCCGTGCTCCTCGGCGAAGGTGTCCAGCTCGCGGGCCAGGCGCCGCGTCCACGCGGGCAGCTTCCCCGCCCGGTGCTTCGCGGCCGGCCACCCCAGCGCGTCGCCCACGGCCAGCCCGATCAGCGCGCCGACCACGCTCCCGCCCTGGCGCTTCGTCCGCACGTGGTGAACGGCCGTGGGGGTTTGCTGCGGAAGATGATGATCGACGCGGGGGTTCGTGGTACGTGGAGACGGGGGGACCCGGGTGGCGTGGAGGGTGCTGGCCACAGTGGTGATGTGGTGCCCGGCCACCGCGCTGATGCAGGCGCCGCGGACCGGGCCGATCTGCTCGGGCCACTCCTGGGGGACGGCGGCCTCACCGTTGAGCGCGCCGGCGATCGCACCCGCGATCGCCGCGGTGGTGTCGGCGTCGCGGCCCATGTTGACCGCGGTGAGGATCGCGGAGCGGACGTCGCCCCGCGCCAGGACGAGCGCTCCGAACGCCAGTGCGACGGCCTCCGGCGCGAGATCCGTCCACGGGTAGTCGCGCACGACCACCGCGTTCAGCATCTCGTCTTCCGACTGCGCCGCAACGGCTTCGCGGATCGCGCGAGATGTCCACGAGTCCTCGGGGATCACCGCGAGGCCCGCCGCGATCGCCTCGTCCAGCGATGCTCCGCCCATCGCCGCGGCGACGGCGCCCGCGACGGCCTGGCCGCCGAGGATGCCCTCACCCTCGTGACTGATCGAGCCGTCTACCGCGACCAGGCGCGCGGCCTCCGCCGGGTCACCGGCCGCGAACACCCCGAAAGGCGTGGCGCGCATGGCGAGGCCATCGCTCCACCCGTGCCGGTGCTGGGCGCTGAGCGGGGCCGCGAGACCGCGTCGCAGGTTCTCCACGGTCCCGCGCTCGCTGAACCCGGCGCCCTTCAGCGGCTGGTCCACAATGGACTCCCGCCAGGCCTTCTCCACGTCCGAAGGCGAGAGCGCCGCGCCGTGCTCGATCAGCAGCAGCGCGGAGAACACCGCGTACTCGGTGTCGTCCGTGCCGACCGGATCGTCGGAGACGAAGTCCTCGACGCGGCCCCAGCGCCGGGCGATCTCCGCCCGCGACAGGTTCTCCGCGGGCGCGCCGAGGGCGTCACCCACCGCGAGCCCGAGGAGCGCTCCCCTGGCCTTCTCGACCGTCATCGCTGGTACCTGGCCAACACTCGGTTCCCGTCCTCGGTCAGTTTCCGGCTCAGCTCGTCAATACTGATCTGGTTCCGGAAGTACTGCTGGAAAGCCGGGGTGGCGATCTTGTCCTTCCACTCCGCGTAGCCGCGCACCCGCTGCGACGGCGAGGTGCGCAAGGCCGCGCCCGCCGCGACGCCGACGTTCCAGCCGAACTCCGTCGTGTTCAGCTCCGGAGCGGCCATCGCCTTCGTGCTGGTCGGCAGCATCCAGTCCCCCAGCGCCAGCCGCGCGGTGTTGCGCGGGTTGACCAGATGGTCGATGAATTCCATGGCTTCCCGCTTGTGCGGGCTGTCTTCGGAGATCGACAGGGTCTGCGGGCTCACGCCCTGTTCCGGTCCGGTCCCGGACAGCGGCGGCAAGGTCACCCAGTCGAAGCCCTTCGGCGCCTGCTGGCGCATCTGCTGCCGGTAGGACAGGCCGAGCGAGACCATGGCGTACTTGCCCGCGAAGAACCCGGGCAGCGAGTCCGACCCGCTCATGCCCAGCGCGCCGGGCGCCGCCGAGCCGTCGGTGTGCAGCTGCGCGTGCACGCGCTGGAGCACCTGCCGCTCGGCCGGGCCGACGTCGGCCAGCACCTTGCCGTCCCGCGGGTAGAAGAACCTCCCGTCGAAGTTCAGCGCGAGGTTCAACATCGTGCTGACGGGCTGCTTCATCGGCCAGGCGAAGCCGTACTGGTCGGCCTTGCCGTCGCCGGAGGTGTCCCTGGTCAGCTTCTTGCTGATCTCGGCGAACTCGTCCCAGGTCCACGGCCTGTCCGGGGTCGGGAAGCGCACGCCCGCCTGGGTGAGCAGCGCGCGGTTGGCCAGGATCACCTTGGGCTCCTGGAGGAACGGCACCCCGTAGACGCCCTGCTTGAAGCGCGTGGTCTCCCAGGTGGCCTCCGGGATGTCGGCCTTCAGGCCCGCGGGCAGCAGGGTGGTGAGGTCGGCGAGGTAGCCGCCGTGGGCGAACTCCGAGAGGTCGTCGGAGGAGTTGTGGATGACGTCGGCGGCCTCACCGCCCGCGAAGGAGGTGAGCAGCTGGTCGTGGATGCTGTCCCAGCTGCCCGGCACGTACTCCACCTGCACCCTGGGGTGGGTGCGGTTCCACTCCGCCACGATCTGCTTGTTCACCGCGACGGATTCCTTCTGCCAGGCCAGGCTGAGGAAACGCAGCTTCACCACGTCGGACTTGGGCGTGGCCGAGCACCCGACGAGCGCGAGCACCATCAGGACGAGGATCCGCTTCATCCCTTCACCGCCCCGGTAAGCATGCCGGCGGTCAGCCGGCGCTGGATGAACATGAAGAACAGCAGGCTCGGGATCGTGGTCACCAGCGCGGCCGCGGCGAGCGGGCCGAGGTCGGCGACGCCCTCCGCGCCGAGGAACCTGGTCAGCAGCACGGGAAGCGTCTGCTTCTCCGGCGTCTTCAGCAGCACCAGCGCGAAGAAGAACTCGTTCCACGCGCTGATGAAGGAGAACATCACCGTCGCGACGAGACCGGGGGTGAGCAGCGGGAAGACGATGTGCCACAACGCCTTTCCCCGGCTCGCACCATCGACGGAGGCGGCTTCCTCCAGCTCCGGCGGGATCGCGCGGACGTAGCCCTGGATCATCCAGAGCGTGAAGGGCAGGTTCCACACCACGTAGACCATGACCAGCCCGGCCTGCGAGTCCACCAGGTAGAAGCTCTTGAGCAGCAGGAACAACGGGATGATCACGAGCACGAACGGGAACATCTGGCTGACCAGGATCCAGCCCGTGGTCAGCCGGGTCAGCGTCGAGCGGTAGCGCGCGAGCACGTAGGCGGCGGGCACCGCGAGCACCATCGTGATCAGCGACGAGGACACCGCGATGGTGAGGCTGTTCATGCCCGCCTGCAACAGCGGCTGCTCGGTGAACGCGGTCGAGAAGTTCGCCGTGGTCGCCTCGCGCGGAATCCACGTCGGGTCGATCGAGGCCAGCTCGCGCGGCCCCTTGAAAGCGGTGGAAACCAGCCACACCAAGGGGAATCCGAGGAAGACGAGGTAGCACAGGAGTGCTGTGTACATTCCTAGGTACTGGGCCGTCCGCTTCACTGGTCGACCTCCTTCAGCCGCGAGCGCAGGTACACCGCGAGGAAGATCGCGATCACCGCGACCATCACCGACCCCATCGCGGCGGCGTAGCCGAACTGGCCGTACTTGAACGCCTCCTCGTAGGCGAACAGCATCGGCAGCCGCGTCTCGCCGCCCGGCCCGCCCTGCGTCAGCACGTAGACCAGGCCGAAGGAGTTGAAGTTCCAGATGAAGTTCAGCGCGGTGATCGCCGTGACCACCGGGCGCAGCGACGGCCAGGTCACCACCCAGAACCGGCGCAGCGGCCCGGCTCCGTCGATCGCGGCCGCCTCGTGCAGGGTCTTCGGCACGTTCTGCAGGCCCGCCAGCAACGTCACCGTGGTCTGCGGCATGCCCGCCCACACGCCCACCACGATCACCGCGGGCAGCGCCATGCCGAAGGTGGCCAGCCAGTCCACGTTGTCGTCGAGCAGGCCGGCGTCGCGCAGCGTGTGGTTCAGGACGCCCGCGTCGGAGTGGTAGACCAGCCGCCACATGATGCCGACGACGACCTCCGGCATGGCCCACGGCACCAGCGCGAGCGTGCGCGCCAGCCACCGCAGCCGCAGGTTCTGGTTGAGCAGCAACGCCAATCCGAGCGACAGCACGAACTGCAGCGCGGTCACCACGACCGCCCAGACCAGACCGATCCTGAAGGACGCCCAGAACAGCGAGTCCTGCGCGAGATCGGTGAAGTTGTCGACGCCGGTGACCGCGGTGACGGACTCGCGGCCGAAGCTGGCGTTGGTGAACCCCAGCAACAGCCCGTAGACCAGCGGGCCGACGCTGAGCAGCAGGATCGGGATCAGGACGGGGAGCACCAGGAACCAGGCGTCGCGCTCCAGCCCCAACGGGCCTTTTCCGCGCGCGCGCCGCGGCGGAGACTTCAATGGCTCTCGCACAGCGGTCATGGTCATGGGCCAGGGTCGCCTCTCTCGAAAAGGGCTAGGAACGGGTGGACTCTCGCGCGACAAGTTCGGGTGTCACCGACACCCATCTCGGTTCGCGGTCCCGGCCCTCCCCGAGCCGGTCGACGAGCAGCTCTGCCGCGAGCTCCCCGCGCCGCGCCGACCCCAGCCCCACGCTGGTCAGGGTCGGCCAGGTAACACGTGCCAGCTCGGTGTCGTCCATGCCGACCACCGCGACGTCGTCGGGAACGCGGCGCCCCGCCTCCCTCAGTGCCCGCAGCGCGCCGACCGCGATCAGGTCGTTCGCGCAGAACAGGCCGTCCAGGTCCGGGACGCGCTCCAGCAGCCGCAGCGCCGCGTCGGCGCCCGAGTCCGTCCGGAACTCCCCGAACTCCACCAGCTCCTCGTCCACCGGCAGGTCGGCCGTGCCGAGGCCGTCCAGGTAGCCCTGGTGGCGCGCCTGTCCGGGCACCGTGTCGAGCGGGCCGTTGAGGAACCCGATCCGCCTGCGCCCGATCCCGGCCAGGTGCGCGACCGCCATCGCGGCGCCCACCCGGGAGTCCACCCGCACGTTGTCCAGCGCGATGCCCTCCGGCAGCGAACCGATCACCACCACCGGCGCCACCGCCCGGCGCAGCTCGTCCAGGTGGTCCTGGGTGATCCGGATCGGCGAGATGATCAGGCCCTCGGTGTGCCGGTCGGCGAGACTGCGCAGCGCGCGCAGCTCCTCCTCGCGATCGGCCCCGGTGGAGTGCAGCAGCAGCCGGAACCCGGCCTCCCTGGCCACCGCCTGGATGCGCCGCACCATCGCGACGTAGACGGGGTTGCCGATGTCCTCCATGGCGAAGGCGATCTGCCCCGACCGCCCGCCGCGCAGCGACCGCGCCATCGCGTTCGGCACGTAGCCCAGCTCCGTCGCGGCGGCCTGGACCTTGCGCACCGTGTCCGGCCGTCCGCCGAGCCCGTTGAGCACCCGGGACACCGACGCGATGGACACGCCCGCCCGCCGCGCGATCGTCTCGATCGTCGCCGGTCCGCCGTCTGCGCTCGCCACGCCACCCTCCACTCGGACTCGGACTGGAAACGTTTACAGTTCTGCCCCGGGCGGGTGACTGAAAACCTTTACAGCCGGGATGGGAGGAGAGGATTCCCCACGGGGGCGCACCAGTCAAGCCGCCGGGGCTCTCAGGCGATTCCCTGAGACCGGCGCCGACGCCCGGCACCGCCCGTTACCCTGCGGATCTTCCTAGGGGTGCAGGGGTGGAAGTCCGAATCACCGTCGAGGGCGGCGACCGGGCCGCGGAACTGCGGTCACTGCTCGCCTGACTGCGCCGCGGCTGGCCACCGGCGGGATGGGCGTGCTCACCGGTTCCGCCCCGATGCGGATGCGGTAGCGCCGGGCCGATGTGAAGATCACCATCCACACCCGGGACGGGCCACCAGCCGCGCCGAGGCCGGCTCCGACCGCGCCCGATCCTCCCCGACCAGCTCCGCCAGCAGCTCCACCGAGGCGGCCTGGTCGAGGGGGCGCAGTTCGACCGCGGCGCCCTCCGCGTGCAGGCTGCCCAGCCGGTGCCTGCTCGCGACCACGACCACGCTCTCCGGTGAGTCCGGCAGCAGTGGCACGACCTGCGCGCGGGAGAAGGCGTTGTCCAGGAAGATCGCCAACGACTTCTCGGCCGTAACGGACCTGAACGCCGGGCTCTCCTGCAGCGAGACCGGCACCTGCTCCGAGGGGACACCGAGGGCGCGCAGGAACTGGCCGAGCACGTCGGCCGGATCGGCCGGACTGATCGTGGAGAAGCCGCCTAGGTCGACGTAGCGCTGCAATTGCCGAGGCACGACCGCGTCCATCTGGTTGCGCACATGGATGGATCCGTGCATCGCATCCACTTGGACGAGATTTCCTCATATATCAACGGAAACCATGTTGTCCACTGTGGACTGCCTTGGCGCCGCCCGCACCGCGTCACTCATCCCCGACCCCTCGCACCGTTCCCCTGGGTGCATCGCCGGAAGCGATCGCCGCGCTAGACCGGCTGCGGGCGGCACGACTTCCGCTTGGCTCTCCCAACGTGCCATGCCGGACCGGCTTTCTCGCACCCGGATACCGGATTGCAGACAGACGGGGGACACTTTCCCCGCCGCCATGCATGTCCACCGCAGAGAAGTTCGTCCATAAGGAGCAACGAGGATGCAGCTCGACGGGGCCGGGGTGGTCGTCACCGGCGGCGGGAACGGGATCGGCGCGGCGCTGGTGCGGGAGCTGGCCGCGCGTGGTGCCCGGGTCGTGGTGAACGACCTGGACGGTGACGCGGCGCGGCGCGTGGCGGAAGAGGTCGGCGGGACCGCCGTCCCCGGGGACGCCGCGTCGGAGGACGGCGTCGAACGCCTGATCGCGTCGGCTCGCGATGCGCTTGGGGAGATCGACCTGTACTGCGCCAACGCCGGGATCGCCCCGATCGGCGGGCCGGACGCGGCAGAGGGCGACTGGGAGCGGGCCTGGCAGGTCAACGTCATGTCGCACGTGCGCGCCGCGCGGCTGTTGGTGGGACCGTGGCTGGAAAGGGGTCACGGGCATTTCCTGAGCACGGTGTCCGCGGCGGGAATGCTCATGTCGTTGGGAGCGGCCCCGTATTCGGTGAGCAAGCACGCCGCGTTCAGCTTCGCCGAGTGGATGTCGGCGACCTACGGGCATCGCGGCATCACGGTGCAGTGCTTGTGCCCGCAGGGAGTGCGCACCGACATGATCGAGAACACCGGCCGGATGGGCGAGCTGCTGCTGAAGCCGAACGCGATGGAGGCGGCCGAGGTCGCGCGGATCACCGTGGACGCCCTGGGCGACGGCCGGTTCCTGATCCTGCCGCACGCCGAGGTGGCCAAGTACTACGCGCACCGCGGCGCCGACACCGATCACTGGCTGGCCGGAATGCGAGAACTGCAGAAGAAGCTCGACTGACCCGTCTTCGCCGACCACACCGAACCGACCCTCACGCCGGAAGCCCGGCCCCGGATCAAAAGGAGTACGACACCCCGGTCAACTCCTCCGAAACCTCCCACAACTTCCGAGCGGTCTCCGGGTCAGTAGCCCCACTCACCGGCTGCACCCGTTTCGGATATCCCCGCATCTCCCCCAAGCCGTCCGGCCCGAAGAAATCCCCGCCCGAGACATCCTCGGCCGTGGCTGCGTACAACTGCGGCAGCGCCCCCTGCTCCGCGCTCTGCGCGACCAACAAATTCGCCGGCTTCATCAGCAGGTTCAACAACCCCGTAGGACCACTGGACTGAAGATTGGTCGCCGAGTACCCGGGATGCGCGTACGCACTCACCACAGAAGACCCGGCCGCGCGAAAACGCCGGTCGAGCTCAAGGGCGAAAAGCACGTTCGCGAGCTTGGACTGCGCATAGGCGTCGACGGGTGAGTACACGCGGGAACCGGTGAGGTCGTCGAACTGGATGGTGCCGCGGCGGTGCAGGCCGGACGTCACGGTGACCACGCGGGAGCGGAGGCGCTCCAGCAGCAGGCCGGTGAGCGCGAAGTGGCCGAGGTGGTTGGTGGCGAACTGGGACTCGAAGCCCTGTTTGGTCAGGGTGCGCGGCGGCATCATCACGCCGGCGTTGTTGACCAGGACGTCCACCGGCTCGTCGAGGCCGGCCGCGAAGGCCCGCACGGAGTCCAGGTCGGCCAGGTCGAGCGAGGCCAGCTCCAGGTCCGCGTTGGGGTACTCGACCCGGATCTTGGCGAGGGCGGCGCGGCCGCGCTCGGCGTTGCGCGCGGTCAGCACGACCCGGGCGCCCTTCGCGGCGAGGGCGCGGGCGGTCTCGTAGCCGAGGCCGCTGTTCGCGCCCGTCACCACGAAGGTCCTGCCCTCCTGGTCCGGGATCTGCTCGGCGGTCCAGCGCGTCTTGGTCATGCCACCAGCATGCCGAACCGCGCGGGCGGAGCGTTACTTGTCCGGCCACTCCCCGGTGGCACGGTGGTAGGCGACCGCGCTCCCCCGGTCGATCGCGGCTTTGACCACGGCGAACACCGCGCCCTGGAGGGCTGCCGCGGCGATCACCTCGCCCCAGCCGTGGTCGCGGTCGGTGGCGTCGGGCGCCTCCTTGGTCCCGGAGACCAGCTTCCAGATCTGGCCGGACGCCGCGCTGGCGGCGATGCCGCCGAGGACTCCCGCGAGCATCCTGGCCGGGGTGAACAGCAGCTTCATGACCGGTTGCACCACTTTCGCGTTGCTCGGGTTTCTGGCCTCCCAGTGATAGCCCGAATCGGCTCGGCTGAACCAAGCGGCGCGCCCGTCCGTAGTGCAGGGTTACCCGAACCTATGGAGGTGCCCGTGCCCACCACGCGCCGCAACGTCCTCGCCGCCACCGGCCTCGCCCTGCCCTGCGTGCTCGCCGCGTGCGGCGGTCAGCCCACCCAGCAGCCGCAGCCCAGCAGCAGTTCCGCTCCCCAGCAGCAGCCGACGACCGGACCGCTGGCCGCGCTGGCAGACGTGCCGGTCGGTGGGGGCAAGCTGGTCGACGCGGGCGGGCGGAAGGTGCTGCTCGTGCGGACCAGCGAGACCGAGGTCAAGGGCTACGACCCGACCTGCCCGCACGCGGGCGCGACGGTGCAGCCGCCCACCGGAAGCACGATCAAGTGCCCGCTGCACGGCAGCACCTTCGACACCGCGAGCGGCTCGGTGACCGGCGGCCCCGCCAAGTCCGGCCTCAAGACGGTGGCCGTCAAGGTCGAGAAGGACCAGGTCGTCCTCGCCTAGCGGCGGCGGCGCTTTCCGCGGAGCACGGCGACGACGGAGCCCATCGCGCGCTCGGCCTCGGAGCCGAACGGGTTGTCGTGCACCACGTAGGTCCACGTCGCGCTCGGCTTGCGCACCCCGGCCGACTCCAGGTCGATGCCCTTCTCGTCGGTGATCTCGGCCTTCTCCAAGGTCTCCGCCGAGCGCTCGCGCACCTCCGAGCGCAGCCGGTTGAACGCGGGCACCGCGGCGCGGTGGAACTCGTCGAGCGGGTTCTGCCGCGCCAGCGCGTGCAGGTGGATGCCCTCGCGCAGATCCGTCAGGAACGCTAGGTGCTCCGCCCACCGCTGGTCGAGGTGGTGCAGCTCGATCCGCCGCGCCACGTCGGCGAGGACCTCGTCGGAGACGGTCTCGCGCAGCTGCTCCACCCGGTCCGGCGCGGTCTCCTCCAAGCCCTCCAGGGCGATGTCGGAGGTGAGCACCTTCTCGCGGTACTGCTTGAGCAGCGCGCGCTGGTGCTCGATGAGCTGGTGGTAGCGCCAGGTGTTGCGGTGGATCTCCATCACGACGCCCTCGGCGACCCGCTGGGCGTGGTCGACGGCGAGCTGCGCGCCGGAGTGGGTGAGCGCCTCGGCGGTGTCCTCGACGTCCAAGGGGATCTCGTCCTTGGCGTAGTGCTGGACGAGCTCGTCCTGGAGGCTGGTGAAGAACACCGAACCGCCGGGGTCGCCCTGCCGCCCGGCGCGGCCGCGCAGCTGGTCGTCGAGGCGGCTGCTGGGGTAGCGGCCCGAGCCGATCACGTAGAGCCCGCCCAGCTCGGCGACGCGCTCGTGGTCGGCGGCGTCGCGCCCGCCGAGGCGGATGTCGGTGCCGCGCCCCGCCATCTGGGTGGAGACGGTGACCGCGCCGTAGCTGCCCGCCTCGGCGATGATCGCCGCTTCCTCGGCGTCGTTCTTGGCGTTGAGCACCGCGCACGGCACCTCGGCCGCGAGCAGCCGCTTGGCCAGGCGCTCGGACTCGGAGACGTCGAGCGTGCCGACGAGGACCGGGCGGCCCTTGGCGTGCTGCTCGACGATCTCGGCGACGAGCGCATCCTCCTTGCGCTCCACCGTGGTGAACAGGCGGTCCTTCTCGTCCTCGCGCACGCACGGCACGTTCGGCGGGATGGCCGCGATCTCCAGCTTGTAGAACTCCTGCAGCTGCTCGCCGACCGCGACGGCGGTGCCGGTCATGCCCGCGAGCACCGGGTAGCGGCGGAGGAAGCCCTGCATCGTGATGCTGTCCAGGATCTCGCCGCTGTCGGTCAGCGCGACGGTCTCCTTCGCCTCGACCGCGGCCTGCAGGCCGTCCGGCCAGCGCTGCCGCAGGTGCACGCGGCCGCGCGACTCGCTGATCAGCTGCACCTTGCCGTCGCGGACGATGTAGTCGATGTCCTTGTGCAGCAACGCGTGCGCGTGCAGGGCGATGTTGACCGCGGCGAGCGTGGAGAAGTTGTCGGCGTCGTAGAGGTCGATGCCCAGCGCCTTCTCCACGACCTGGCTGCCCAGTTCGGTGAGGTGGACGTTGCGGTCGTCGGCGTCGGTCTCGTAGTGCAGGTCCTTGCGCAGCGAGCCGACCACTCGGACGATCTTCGGGTCGCCCACCTCCTCGGGGGCGACGGTGCCCGCGAGCACGAGCGGCACCCGCGCCTCGTCGACCATCACCGAGTCGGCCTCGTCGACGATGGCCACGCCGGGCTCCGGCTGCACTCGCTCGTCCTCGGAGCCGCTGACCCCGTCGCGCAGGTAGTCGAAGCCCGCCTCGTTGACCGCGATGTAGGTGATGTCGCGGGAGTACGCCTCGCGGCGCTGCTCGTGGGTGGAGCTCTGGCCGACCCAGCCGACCGTCACACCGAGCTGGGTGTAGATCGGCTCCATCCACTCCGCGTCGCGGCGGGCGAGGTAGTCGTTCACGGTCAGCACGTGCACCCGGCGCCCGCGCAGCGCGTAGCCCGCGGCGGCGACGGCGGCGGTCAGCGTCTTGCCCTCACCGGTGGCCATCTGCGCGACGTGCCCCGCGAGCAGGGCCTGCACGCCCAGCAACTGGACGTCGAAGAGCCGCTCGCCGAGCCGTCTGTCAGCGATCTCCCTGCCCAGCGCGCACAGCTCGATGACCTCGGCGCGGTCGAGCGCGCGCCCGTCGTCCCGGCGCAGCCGCTCGGCCGCGGCGGTGAGTTCGGCGTCGTCGAGTTCGCGCACCGCGTCCTCGCGCTCCCCGATCGGCCCGAGCAGCCGGCGGAAGGGCGCGAGGTCCAGGGTTCCCGGTCGCTGCAGGAACCGGCGTATCCATGCCCGCATGACACCCAGCATATCTACGGTTTGTTGAAAAACACGTACTTGCGTACGTTTGAGTTGTGGATGACGACGCGCGCTACCTCCACCTGGAGGCCCGCCTCGCCGAGGTCGAAGCACGTCTGGCCAAGCTGGAGGAGTTCCCCCGTCCGAGTGACGAAGCGGACGGGAGCCTGGAGGCCGAGGCGTTCTGGGCCCTGCGCGGCCTGCGGGAACGCCTCGCGGAACAGCCCGCGATGGCGCCCGCGGGAGGGGTGCTCTTCACCGGTGTCGTGACGCTGCCGGACGGCGAGTACTGCGAATGGCAGCAGGGCGCTTTCACGCATGCGCTGCTTCGGCACGACTGGGCCGAGTTCAGCAACGCCTTCAGCGCGCTCGCGCACCCCGTGCGGCTGCGACTGCTCCAGGAGGTGGTGCGCGGCGAGCGGACGGTCGCGCAGCTCCAGGAGCACGAGGACATGGGCACCTCAGGGCAGATCTACCACCACCTGCGCCAGCTCACCGCCTCCGGCTGGCTCCAGTCCAGCGGGCGCGGCCAGTACACGGTGCCCGAGGTGCGCGTGGTGCCGCTGTTGATCGCGTTGTCCGCGATGACCGTGCCGGGCTCGCCCGGGACCGGTGAGGAATAGACTTCTCAGGTGCGTTCGCTGCCCCTCGTGTCTGACTGCGGCAACTGCTTCGGCCTGTGTTGCGTGGCCCTGGCGTTCTCCGCGTCCTCGGATTTCGCGGTGGACAAGCCCATCGGCAAGCCGTGCGCCAACCTGCGTCAGGACTTCCGCTGCGGCATCCACAACACGCTCCGCGCGGAGGGTTTCTCGGGCTGCACCGTCTACGACTGCTTCGGCGCGGGCCAGAAGGTCTCTCAGTCCACTTTCGACGGTCAGGACTGGCGTGGCTCCGCCGAGACCGCGAGCAAGATGTTCGAAGTCTTCCCGGTCATGCGCCAGCTGCACGAGCTGCTGTGGTACCTCACCGAGGCGCTCGTGCATCCGGCCACCAAGCAGATGCACGCCGATCTCCGCGCGATGCTCGCCACGACAACGGCGCTGACCGATGACACCGCCGACGCGCTCGCCAAGCTCGACGTCGCCGCGCACCGCCAGGAGGTCAACGTCCTGCTGTTGCGCGCCAGCGAGCTCGTGCGCGCCGGGTTCAAGTCCCGCAGTCGTCGCGGGGCCGACCTCATCGGCGCCAAGCTCCGCCGCGCGGACCTCCGAGGCGCGAACCTGCGTGGCGCCTACCTGATCGGCGCCGATCTCCGGGACGCGGATCTGCGGTCGGCGGATGTGATCGGCGCGGACCTCCGCGATGCGAACGTGGCCGGGGCGAAGCTCGCCGAGAGCCTGTTCCTGACGCAGACCCAGGTGAACGCCGCGCAGGGCGACGCCCGCACGACCATCCCGTCCACGCTCACCCGCCCCGCCCACTGGCGTTCATGAACTGGGCAACGGTGTCGCCGACGCGCGTCGTGCTCGTCGTTCTGCACAACATCACCACGCTCACGCGAATGCTCGACGTCCTTCCCGTGTTCGACTCCGACTTCCGGGTCCAGCTCGTCGCGACGTGGAGCGGTTCCGACCCGTTCAGCCACGGTTTGCGCGAAGCGGTCGAAGAACTCGGAATGCGGACGATCCCGTGGGAGGAGGCCACCCGGATCCGCTTCGACCTGGCGATCGCCGCCAGTCACCACGGCGGACTGGCCGAACTCACCACTCCCCTGATGATTCTCTCACACGGAATCGGATACACTAAATACTCGCCCGGAAATCGGAAATCGGAAATCGGAAATCGGAAATCGGTTGCCGGTTCGGAGGTTTTCGGGGTTTCCGCCGAGTGGGTGCTGCGCGAGGGCGAACCCCTCGCCGAGGCGCTCGTGTTCCCGCACCGCGCACAGGTTCAGCACCTCCCCGCCGCCGCGGTACCGACCGCGGTCCTCGCGGGTGATCCGTGCTTCGACCGCATGCGGGCCAGCAGGGGGCTGCGTGAGCACTACAGACGCGCTCTCGACGCCCGCGGCCGCACGATCGTCGCGGTGTCCTCGACCTGGTCAGAGGAGTCACTGCTCGGGTCCGGGCCGGAGCTGATCCGCCGGTTGCTGGCCGAGTTGCCCGTCGACGAGTACCGCGTCGTGGCGATCGTGCACCCCAACGTCTGGCACCACCACGGCCCGTCCGAGGTTCGGCGCTGGTTCAAGGACTGCCTGCGCGCGGGCTTGACCCTGGTGCCGGAGATCGAGGGCTGGCGAGCCTCGCTGATCGCGGCGGACTGCGTGATCGGTGACAACGGCTCGGTGACGGCATACGGTGCGGCGCTCGGCAAACCGGTGCTGCTCGGCGCTTTCCCCGATGTGCCACCAGGAACTGCCGTCGACGTGCTCGGCGAGCTCGCTCCCCGGCTCGACCCGACGCGGCCCTTGCGCGTACAGGTCGATCGAGCCGTCGCCGAGCATTCCGCCGGCCGGTACCAGGCAGTCACGGATCTGGTCACCGATGCGCCGGACGAGTCGGCCGGGCTGCTGCGCGAACTCTGCTACCGGCTGCTCGATCTTCCCGCCCCCACAAGCGATGTCGTGGTCGAACCGATCGATGTCCGGGGACTCGACGGGGGTCGCGTGACCGCCTGCACGGTGAGCTGCGAGGTCGGCGACGTCACCCACCTGACCCGCTTCGGCATCGAGCCGCAGTCCATAGAGGACAGTCATATCGTCGCGCACGCCCTGCACGCCGGTCGTGACGTCCGGCGCAACGCCGACATCCTGTTCCGGTATGCCGACGAGTCCATCGAACTGGAGGACCGGGAGATCGTCGCTGTCATCGGCGACGGGCACGCGCGCGTCACCAGCCGCGACGGGCGGACGTGGGACCTGTACGGGGACGGCGATCCCTCCGGGTTCCCGTCCATTGTGTACGCCTGGCGGGCGGCTGGACGCGAACTGCCGCCACGGATCACCGTCGAGACCGGTGACCTCCGCTACGAGCTGCGCGTCAGCGGAAGTACCCCTCGAACAGCATCGAGCTGATCGTCGAGGTCGTCTCGACCCCGACGTCGAATCCCCTGTCGATCACCTTGGTGTTGCTCATGATCGCGACCGTGTAGCGCTCCCCCGGTCCGGCGAACCCGACCGAGTTCACCACCCACGACCCGTCGGCGTTGTCGTCGGACCAGCCGTTCTTGAGGCCGGGCACGGCTTTCGGGCCCGCAGCCCACACTCCCCACTGCTGGTTGGGCGCCACTGCGCGCATCTCGCCGACGAGGTAGTCACGGTGCTTGGCGGGCACCATGTTCAGCACGAAGGTGATCACACGGTCCAGGTCCTCCGGGGTGGTCAGGATCCAACCCCAGTGGTGCGGGTGCTCCGGGGTGAACCGCATGTCCGTCATCCCGCGCGCGCGAAGCCCCGGCTCGAAGGCCGCCTCTGCGCCGAAACGATTCCACAGCTTGTGCGCCGCGTCGTTGTCGCTCGTGTGCAGCGCGTCGTGCATGAGCTTCCGGTCTTCGTCGCTCAACCGCACAGCTCCGGAGTCATTGCGCAGCAACAAGTCCACAACCATGGCAAGCTTCGGCGTCGAACACGCCCACGCATGGGTGGACGCCGCCTGGTTTCGCCACACCGCGCCAGTTCGCCGGTCGCGCACCACGATCCCGGTCACGCCGGGGCGGCTTTCGGCGTACTTCAAGGCGCTCGCAACCCGTTCAGGGAACTCGACAGGCGGCGCCTCCACTGGAGCCGGGGCGGTACAGGCGGTCAGCGCCGCGATCACGGTCACCCAGAGCCACCTCATCGGAGCACACGCTCAAGGTCATCAACGCGTCCGAGCCGCCGGTAGATGTCGGCGGCCCGTTCCAGACTTCGCGCCGCGTCCTCCGGGCGCAGCCGCGCGAGCAGTTCGAGGGCTTGTGCCTGCTGTCGCGGCATTCCCTCCGCTTCGAAGTCCGCGATCGCCTGCTCGGCCTTCGACGCCGATCCTTCGAGTTCGGCGATCAGCAACAGGACCCGCGCCGCGTTGCCGCGCTCGTCCCGCGCGAAGAAGGCGAGGGACTTCTTCAGCTCCCCGACATCCGCGTCCGGGCCGAGCGTGCGGCCGATGTGCATGCGCAGCATGGCTTGTGCTCGTTCCCGGTACTCCTCGGGAACGACCACGTCCCACGCCTCCCGGAAGCGGGCGAGAGCGGCGGGACGGTCACCGGACTGTTCCAGGGCGATGCCGGTCCATTCCAAGGCGCTCTGCCGGTCGATCGCCGCGGACGCCAACCGAAGGGCGTCCTCGAAGCGTTGCAGTGCAAGGGGAAAGTCACCGACCGCCTCGGCGGCTATCCCCGTGAGCTTGTGCATGTGCCCGGCCAGCGCGCGATCGTCGGCGGCTTCAGCAGCGGTGGCGGCCAGATCGTGCGTCTCGACCCGGTCCTCCAGGTGCCCGGACTGGTAGTACCACTGCGCGAGGGCGTCGGTGAGCTCGCAGACCTGCCGATGGGCACCCAGGCGGCTGGCGACGCGAACGGCGGCCCGGAAGTTGAGGCGTTCGGCGTCCAGTTCCGCCAACGCCTTGTCGCGCGAGTCGTGTCCGGGTTCGGCGACCTCCCACAGCTTTCCGGCCAGCGCCGGGCGTTCCGGGTGGATCACCTTGCCCAGCGCCAGCGCCCGGTGGAGGTACCACGCGAGTCCCCTGCGAAGGGCGTCGATCCGCGCGGGCTCGGTCTCGGCGCGGGTGGCGGCTTCCCGCGCGTGCTGCCTGATGAGGCCGTGGAAGGAATACCGGCCGTGGGTGACGGTGAGCAGATTGCCCGCGACCAGGGCGTTGAGCGCGCGTCGAGTGTCCGATTCGGACAGATCGAGGACCATCGCGGCGAGCGGCACGGTGAAATCCGAACCGAAGTGATTGCCCAGCAGGCGATAGGCCCGCGCGGGCTCGTTCGCGAGTTCCCGGTAGGACACCTCGAAAACCGCTTCGACGAGGCGGTCGTCCCCGATCGCCAGCTCCCTGAACAGCTGGCGGCTGTCGTTGAGCACCGACACGTACTCCGCGATCGAGCCGTAGTCGCCCGTCGCGAGCCGGACCGCCGCGACGTGCAGGGCCAACGGCAGGCCGCCGCACAGCCGGGTCAGCGCGCGCAGGTGCTCGGGCTCGTCCGCCAGTTCCTCCGCGACCAGGGAGACGAACTCGCTCGCGACCTCGTCGGAGAAGCGCTCGACGATGAGCGGGGTGAAACCCTGCAACCGCAGCCCGTCGAGCCGCGCGCGACTGGTGACCACCACCGCGCTGTCCGCGGAGCCCGGCAGCAGGTTCTCCACCTGCCGCGCGCTGACCGCGTCGTCGAGGACGACGAGCAACTTCAGGTCCGCGGTCACGGAGCGGAACAGACAGGCTCGCTCGTCCTCGGTGTCCGGGATGTTCCGGACGTCGAACTGCTGCAGGAAGAAGAGCAGGACGTCGGCGGGGGCCGCGGGGCCGCTGTCGCCGGAACCGTTGAGGCTGTAGAACAACTGGCCGTCGGGGAACTGGTCGCGGACCTGGTGCCCCCAGTGGATGGCGAGCGTGGTCTTGCCGATCCCGGGCGCACCGGTCAGCGCGACGCGACCTTGGCGTTTGCCTAGCAGGCCGAGTTCGCTCTCGCGGTTGAGGAAGTGGGGGACGCCGACCGGCAGCATCCGGGGCACCCGCACCGGGACCGGCTTGCCGCCGAGGTGGATCGTGTTGATGTGGCCCGCCTGCACAACCGTGCCGTGCACGTCGCCGGCCAGCTCATTGCGCGTCTCGTCCATTGGCCCCGACCATACCGATGATCACCTCGAAGTGTGATCGAAGCGGCACGATGCGTCCGCTGCCTCGCGCAACGCCCCGGCAGCCACGGCGGGGCCGTTCTGCGCGGTGATCCGCGCCCGCAGCGCGTCGACGGCGGTGCGTACGGCGGGGTCGGTGGTGAGCCGCTGCGCGACGAGCCGCAGCAGCTGGGGGTGGAGCAGTTTGGCGTCGATCCGGACGCCCGCACCGAGTTCCGCGACGCGGCGCGCGTTGGCGCGCTGGTCGAGGATGCGCGGCACGAGGATCATCGGCACGCCCGCGGCCAGTGCCTCCAGGGTGGAGTTCATCCCGGCGTGGGTGAGGAACAGCTCGGCGTGCTCCAGCACCGCGGTCTGCGGCACGCTGCGACGAGCGATCACGTTGGGCGGCAGAGGCCCCAGGGATTCCGGGGCGGTCGGGCCGGTCGCGAGGAGCACCAGCCACTCGGAGTCGGCGAAGGCCTCGACGACGGTGCGGAAGAAGCCCGGCCCCCGGGTGAACACGGTGCCCGGGGACACCAGCAGCACGCGGCGGCGCTCGATCTCCGGCCACGGCAGGTCGTCGCAGCGCTCGGCGGTGGCGGCGGTCAGCGGGCCGACGAAGCGGACGCGCCGGCCGAAGGTGTCGGCTGCGGGCTGCAGCTCCGGCAGCGCGTTGATCAGCACCACGCGGTGGTCGCGAGCCGTCTCGACCGCCCAGGGGTGCAGCCGCCGGGCCAACGGCGTGCGGAGCAGATCGCCGACCGCGGTGCCGAGGTGCCTGCTCACCGTCAGGGCGATGACGTGCTCGTTCTGCGCGTAGGTGGTGCTGAACAGGGCGGTCGGCACCCCGTGCCCGCACGCGATGTCGAACACCTTGGGGATCATCGGGTCGTAGACCACCAGGTCGGGCCGTTGGTGGCGGAGCTCGCCGCGCAGCAGCGCCCAGATCGCCCGCCGGTCGGCGAGGGCCTTGACCAGCCGCTGGTACTCGTCGACCGGGTCGAAGCGCTCGGGCACGACGACGTGCGAGGTGGTGGGCAACCGCAGGACGCGCGCGCCGGTCGCCGCGACGGCCTCGGCGAAGTTCGGCGCGACGATGACGCTCGCCCGGTCCCCGCCCGCGACCAGTTCCCGCAGCACCGGCAGCAGCGGGTTGACGTGCCCGTGCGAGGAGTACGGCACGAAGAGGAAATCGGCCACGCACGGAACACTAATGCGGCACTCGGCATTGTTCTCGCGGTACGCCGGTCTTCACTTCAGGATTGGCCGGGACTCCTGGGACGGGCCGCGTTCAGTCGCTCGTGGCGCGGGCGCACCGGCGGTTCCACGATCGGGGGACTGATCGGCGTCGTGACCTCGTTCGCGTTCTCCGGCGGGGCCTTGCGCGCGGGACGGCGCGGCAGTGCCTTCGGCGGTTCCTCCGGCTCGTTCTCCGGTTCCGGCTCGGGCTCCTTCTCGGGCTCGGGCTCCTTCTCGGGCGCCGGTTCGCGGACCGCGACCAACGCCGCCAGCAGCGTGGTCACCGGGACCGCGGCGACCAGGCCGATGCTGCCGACCAGGGTGCGGACCACCTCCTGAGCGACCGCCTGCGCCGTGACCAGGTCGCCGAAGCTCTTCCCGGACAGCGAGTAGGCCAGCATCATCGGCAGCGCCGCGCCCGCGTACGCCATGAACAGCGTGTTGACCGCGGAGCCGACGTGGTCCCGGCCGATGCGCAGACCCGCGGCGTAGAGCTTGCGCCAGCCGAGCGACGGGTTGGCCAGCCGCAGCTCCCACACCGCGCTGGCCTGGGTCACGGTCACGTCGTCCAGCACGCCCAGCGCGCCGATCACGATCCCGGCCATCAACAGGCCCCGCGCGTCGATCTCGTGCCCGAGGATGCCGATCAGGTTCGCCGTGTCCTCGTCGAGGCCGGTGAGCTTGGACAGCGTGCTGAACAACCAGCCCAGCAGGCCGATGAGCCCCAGGCTGCCCAGGATGCCGAGCACCGCGACGGACGTGCGCGCGGAGATGCCGTGCGTCAGGTACATCGCGACGAACATGATCAGCCCACCGGCCACCACCGCGACGGTCAGCGGGTCCTTGCCCGCCAGCATCGCGGGCAGCGCGAAGAACACCAGCACCAGGAAGCTCAGCGTGAGCGCGCCCAGTGCGGCCAGACCGCGCCACCGCGCCAGCACCAGCACGGCGAGCGCGAACAGCACCGCGAGCACCGTCAACGGCATGCCCCGTTGGAAGTCCACGACCTGGTAGGAGGCGCCGGAGAACGGGTCGGAGCCCTTGCCCGCGTAGGCGAGCACGACCTCGTCGCCGACCGCGAAGCGCGGAGTGCTCGGTTCGATCGGCGTGCCCGCGATGGTGATCGTGCGCTCCGACGCCGGTCCGTCGGAGAGCTTGACCGACAGCGACAGGCACCGGCCTGTGCCGCAGTCACCGCTCTTGGCCGCGGTGATCACGCCGTGCACCGGCACCTGGTTCAGGCCGACGCGGGCGCCCGTGGCCTGCTCGTGGCCGAACGGGTAGAGCACCAGCGCGCCGATCACCGTGGCCAGGGCGCACGGCACGAGCAGGACGGCGAGCAGGATGCGCACCCGCCGCGAAGCCGGTGCTACCGGCCCGTGGCCGTGCCCATGGCCATGTCCGTGACCGTGCCCGACCTCGGTCTTCGCCCGCTTCGCAGACGCGGGCTTGGAACGCTTCCTGGGTTCGGCCTTGCCCGCGGCATGCCGGCTGGCCGCGCGCTTGCGGCGTGGCGGTTCGCTCGCTTGCACGGACCAATACTGCCTTCAGAGCAACGCGATCCCCAAGTCAGCCGTTGTCGGCGACCGCGCGCAGCACGCGTGCCGCGTCCTCGGCGCCGTAACCGAGGTTGCGCGCCGCCGCGAGGTAGGCGGCCGCGGCGACCTGCAGCTCAGCCTCGGTGTCCGCGCGCACCCGCTCCGAATCGACGGTTGCCGACTCGGCGACGAACGTGCCGTGCTTGCCCCGGCTGACGATCAGCCCGCCGTGCTCCAGCTCGCGGTAGGCCCTGGCGATCGTGCCGCTCGCCACACCGAGGTCCTTCGCGAGCTGCCTGATGCTGGGTAGCCGTGCTCCCGGCGCGAGCGCTCCGGAGGCCAGCATCCGCAGGACCTGCGCCCGGATCTGCTCGTACGGCGCGACGCTGCTGCGCGCGTCGATCGTCAGGTACAGGCTCATCCGACTTCCGAGCGTCGTTCCACCGATGCGTTCCACCGGATCATGGGCAGCACAGCCATGATCAGCCATACCACCACACCCGCCGCGGCCAGTGCACCCGTGATGATCGAGAACACGCTCTCGCCCTGCGTCATCGCCGTGCGGGTGCAGGCCAGCGGCGCGGACCCCACTTGCGTCGCCGGAACCAGGACGGCGAGCAGGACCAGCTGGGCGCCGATGCCGACGCCGAGCACGCGGTGCGCCGACAACCTGCGCAGGGCGAGGTCCGCGTTCGGCACGTCGACGAGTTCGTCGATGACGGGACGGTGCACGGCGCGGTACAGCCCGACCACCGTCAGCGCGGTGACCAGCCCGGACAGCACGATCGCCTGGTAGATCGCACCAGCGTCCAGGTAGTAGCCCTTCACCCAGGGGAAGCCGTCCACCTGCACCGGCAGGAAGCACTCCCCGGCGCCGGAAACCGCGTGGTACTGCAACGCGGCGACCGTCCCCCCGCCCAGCGTCACGAATCCGAGCACCCCGGCGATCGCGACCTCCGTGCGGGAGAGCACATCCCGCCACGACCGCGAGGTCAGCGGAGCCCTCCGCTGCCCCGGGGCCGGTGCCCACATCCCGGCGAGATCGCTGAACAGGCAGGACCCGAACGTGGCCAGGAACGGGATCAGCAACCACGCGAGTTCGCCGTAGCCGCTGAGGTACTGCCAGACCGAGACCGACACGAACACGGCGAAGGCCAGCCCGAGCCAGGTCCCGCGCGCGCTCCTGCCGAGCACCTGGTCCATGACGCGGTCCGGGATGTCATCGCCCACCCCGCCCACCCGACGCCGGAGCACCAGTACGAGCAATCCCGCCAGCAGCAGGACCAGCAGCGCGATCCCGACCGCACCACCGATCAGGGCCTTGACCTCACGAGCGTCCACGGCGTCACCATCCCCTGCGATGTATCAATGATCTGACACATTGATACAGCATGACCGCGAACCGGTGCGCCACTGGGGCGACTACGACTCTCGGAGCAGCGCGAACACCGGGCGCGGACATGTTTTCGGACAAGGCGGGACGAACTTCTTGACAACGATGTCACGCGTCGTTGTGCTGACCCCGGCAGGCGGGACACCTCAACGTGGAGGCTTTGGCTCGATGACGCACAGCTGGGCGAAACGATCACGCAGAGCCCTGGCGGGGGCGCTGACCGTGGTGCTGACCCTCTCGATGGCGGGCACCGGACAGACCGCGCCCGCGAACCCGGACTTCCAGTCCTCCTTCGAGGCGGGCGAACCGCAGCCCGCGTGGACCGACACCGTCGAGACGGACGCGTCCGGCAAGCCGAAGGCGGGCGGGGTCAACGGCAACGACGGGGTCAGCATCCCGGGGAACGTGACCGACAAGGTCACCGAGGTCCGGGCCAGCGGGGAGAACGCGGGCAGCGGCGAGGTGAAGGAGAACCTCGTCGACGGCAACGTCAACTCGAAGTGGCTGACCTTCGCGGGAACCGGCTGGCTGGAGTTCACCCTCTCCGAGCCCGTCGCGATCACCAGCTACGCGGTCTCCTCCGCCAACGACGCGCCGGAGCGGGACCCGAAGAACTGGAAGCTCCAGGGTTCGCAGGACGGCAAAGCCTGGGCCGATATTGACGTCCAGAATGGACAGAGCTTCGCGAAGCGGTTCGAGACCAAGAAGTACGAGCTGACCAACACGACCGCGTACAAGCACCTGCGCTTCGACATCACCGCCAACAACGGTGGCGCGGCAACGCAGTTCTCCGAGATCCAGTTCGCGGTGAAGGCGAGTTCCGAGCCCGCGCCGAACATGCGCAGCCGGATCGGCAAGGGCCCCAACGGTGGCTACGCGGCGAAGTCGAACGCGGGCTACACCGGTGTGAAGGCGTTGCAGTTCCTCGGCCAGCACGTGGCTTCCGGCCGGGGCTACTCCTACAACAAGGTCTTCGACGTCGACGTCGCGGTGAAGCCGGACACCGAGCTGTCCTACCTGATCTTCCCGCAGTTCATCCCGGACGACCTGAAGTACCCGAGCACGCACGCCGCGGTGGACCTGGCGTTCTCCGACGGCAGCTACCTGAGCGAGCTGGGGGCGAAGGACCAGTACGGCTTCGAGCTCTCGCCGAAGGGGCAGGGCGCGTCGAAGTCCTTGTACACCAACCAGTGGAACAAGCTGAAAGCGAAGATCGGCGCGGTCGCCGCGGGCAAGACGATCAAGCGCGTGCTGGTGACCTACGACAACCCGGTCGGCCCGGGCAACTTCGCGGGCTGGTTCGACGACATCCGCATCGGCGCGTCGGTGCAGAAGCAGTACGCGACACCCGCCGACTACGCGCTCACCACGCGGGGCACGCAGTCCACGGGCGGCTTCTCGCGCGGCAACAACTTCCCGGCCACCGCGGTCCCGCACGGCTTCAACTTCTGGACGCCGATGACCAACGCGGGCTCGATCAGCTGGCTCTACGACTACCACAAGGCCAACAACGCCCAGAACCTGCCGACGCTGCAGGCGTTCACCACCAGCCACGAGCCGAGCCCGTGGATGGGTGACCGGCAGACCTTCCAGGTCTTCCCGCAGGCGGGAACGCCGAACATCGACCGCGCCGCCCGCGCACTGCCCTTCAAGCACGAGAACGAGATCGCCAAGCCGCACTACTACGGCGTGACGTTCGAGAACGGCATGCGCACCGAGATCGCGCCGACCGACCACGCGGCGCTGTTCCGCTTCACCTTCACCGGGAACGAGTCGAACCTGTTGTTCGACAACGTCAACAACAACGGCGGGCTCACCCTGGACACCGCCAAGGGCGTTGTGACCGGCTACTCCGACGTGAAGAGCGGCCTGTCCACCGGCGCGACGCGGCTGTTCGTCTACGCCACCTTCGACAGCCCGGTCACCGGCGGCGGCAAGCTCACCGGCGCGGGCCGCGACAACGTCACCGGCTACCTGAAGTTCGACACCAGCACGACGAAGACGGTCACGATGCGGATCGCTACGTCGCTGATCGGGGTCGAGCAGGCCAAGAAGAACCTGGAACAGGAGGCCACCGGCACCTTCGAGTCGGTCCGCGACCGGGCGCAGCAGGCGTGGAACGAGAAGCTGAAGGTCATCGAGGTCGAGGGCGCGAGCGAGGACCAGCTCGTCACCCTGTACTCCAACCTCTACCGCCTGTTCCTGTACCCGAACTCCGGGCACGAGAACGTCGGCAGCGCCTCGGCTCCGGTGTACAAGCACGCCAGCCCGGTCGCCCCGGCGGCGGGCCAGGACACCCCGACCCAAACCGGCGCCAAGATCGTCGACGGCAAGATCTACGTCAACAACGGGTTCTGGGACACCTACCGCACCACGTGGCCCGCGTACTCGCTGCTGACGCCGGAGAAGGCCGGGGAGATGGTCGAGGGCTTCGTGCAGCAGTACAAGGAGGGCGGCTGGGTCTCCCGCTGGTCCTCCCCCGGCTACGCGAACCTGATGACCGGGACCAGCTCGGACGTGTCCTTCTCGGACGCGTTCCTCAAGGGGGTCGCCAACTTCGACGTTCAGGCCGCCTACGACGCGGCGGTGAAGAACGCCACCGTGACCCCGCCGAACGCCAACGTCGGGCGGAAGGGCCTGGACCGCTCGATCTTCCTCGGCTACACCCCGACCACCACGGGGGAGGGCATGTCGTGGGCGATCGAGGGCTACGTCAACGACTTCGGCATCGCGACGATGTCCAGGGCGCTCCACGACAAGGCGGCCCCGAACGACCCGCGTCGCAAGGAGTACAAGGAGAACCACGAGTACTTCCTCAACCGCGCGCAGAACTACGTGAACATGTTCGACAAGTCCGTCGGTTTCTTCCAGGGCCGCACCGCCGACGGCAAGTGGCGCGTCGCCCCGGACAAGTACGAGCCCCGCGAGTGGGGCCACGACTACACCGAGACCAACGCGTGGAACATGGCGTTCACCGTGCCGCACGACGGGCAGGGCCTCGCCAACCTCTACGGCGGGCGCGCCGGGCTGGCCAAGAAGCTGGACCAGTTCTTCTCCACCCCGGAGACCGCGGGCTTCCCCGGCTCCTACGGCGGCGTGATCCACGAGATGCTGGAGGCGCGCGACGTCCGCATGGGCCAGTACGGGCACAGCAACCAGCCCTCGCACCACATCCCGTACATGTACAACTACGCGGGCCAGCCGTCGAAGACGCAGGAGAAGGTGCGCGAGATCCTGTCGCGGCTCTACCTCGGCAGTGAGATCGGCCAGGGTTACGCGGGCGACGAGGACAACGGCGAACTGTCGGCCTGGTACATCTTCGGCGCGCTCGGCATCTACCCGCTGCAGATGGGCAAGCCCGACTACGCCATCGGTTCGCCGTTGTTCACCAAGGCGACCGTGCACCTCGGCGGTGGGAAGAAGCTCGTGGTCTCCGCGCCGAAGAACAGCGCGAAGAACGTCTACGTCCAGGGCCTGAAGGTCAACGGCCAGAAGTGGGACAAGACGTCCCTGCCGCACGATGTGATCGCGCGCGGCGGCACGCTGGAGTTCGACATGGGCGCCACCCCGTCGGCCTGGGGCACCGGGCCGGACTCGGCGCCCGAGTCGATCACCAAGGGCTCCGAGGTCCCGCGCCCGCTACGCGACACCGCGGGCACCGCGAGCACGGCCGCGCTGGCCGACAACTCCTCTCAGACGCAGGCGACCGTGGACTCCGTCCAGCTGCAGGCGTCGGCCGCCGAGCGCGTGGAGTTCTACACGCTGACCTCCGGCAAGGACGGGGCGGACGCGAAGAGCTGGAAGGTCAAGGGCTCCTACGACGGCAAGACCTGGACCACAGTGGACGAACGGGATGGCCAGACCTTCGCGTCGCGGCAGCAGACCCGGGCGTTCAAGCTGGCCAAGCCCGGTCACTACACGTGGTACCGGATCGAGTTCGGCGGCTCCATCACGCTCTCCGAGGTGGAGTTCCTGAGCAAGCCCCGCGCGGAGTGCACCACCACGATCACCGGTGAGCGCTCCGGCCCACAGACGCTGAGCGGCGTGGTGTGCCTCAAGGACGCCACGATCACCGGTCCGGTGACCATCGCCGCCGGCGCGTCCGTGTACGCCACCGGCGGGCGGATCATCGGCCCGGTGCGTGCGAGCGGGGCGGTCGACGTCGTCCTGCTGGGCACGCAGGTGACCGGTCCGGTGGACATCACCGGCAGCACGGGCGTGGTCGGGGTGGAGACGGCGCGCATCACCGGCCCGCTGTCGCTGGTGAACAACTCCAGCGCGGCGGCGGTCGCGGCGAGCACTGTCGACGGCCCGGTCACCTGCTCCGGCAACGCGACCGATCCGTCGAACAACGGCCTCCCCGTCGCGGGCACTGGTCCCCGCTCGGGCCAGTGCTCGGGTTTGTGATCGCGTTCTGACAGTTCCGAGGCCCCCGGTGGTTGTCCACCGGGGGCCTCCTCGTTCCGTGCTCAGCTCCTTGCCAGCTCCGCCTCGAAGAACTCCACCCGCTCCGGCGGGCAGGTCGAGCGCAGTCGTTCGGTCACCGTGCTCCGCTTCCGCCGCGGAGAGCCGGACGGGACCACGCCGCGGGACAGCACGATGTTCACCAGGACGCGGACTCCGACGTCGCTCAGGCTCCACGCGGCCTCCGTCGCCGCGTCCGCCAGCTTCGGGTCGGCGAGGTAGTGGGCGACGTCTTCCGCGTGCACCCAGGTCAGCTGTCCGGAACGCAGGCACTGCGCCACCACGGCCCGGTCGGGGTGGTGCAGCAGGGCCAGCAGCCAGAACGTGCGCATCGACGCGTCATCACCGGCGAAGGTCCTGGTGAACTCTTCGTTGTCCGGCAGGATCGACGGCATCGGGCGCTGTGCCAGCAACGACGGCACGTCGACGACAGCCGGAACGGTGATCGGCCCCGGCTGCCAGATCTCGGCGGTCCACTCCCCCGTGAGCACCACGGTGTCCGTCGTCCCGCGCATCCGCTTCTTGCCGAACCACGCCACCGACAACCACCGTCCTCTCGTCGTGCGTCAGCCGTCCAGGGTGGGACGGGAGAGTACGGCGAGCCCTCGGGACCGGTCCCCCGCGTCGTGCTCTCGCCGGAGCTGGGTGCGCTCGGCGATGGTGTGGGGTGGACGCCGCAGGGGCACTCTGGAGGCATGCGGCTGCTGATGATCTCCGACACGCATGTTCCCCACCGTGCCCGGGAGCTGCCGGAGCAGGTGTGGCGGGAGGTGGACGAGGCGGATCTGGTGATCCACGCGGGGGACTGGGTCGAGGAGGCGGTGCTGGACGCGCTGCGCGAGCGGTCCAACGTGTTGGTGGGGGTGCACGGGAACAACGACGACGTGGCCATCCGGTCGCGGTTGCCGGAGGTGGCGCACGTGGAGGTCGGGGGGCTGAGGATCGCGGTGGTGCACGAGACCGGGCCGGCGAAGGGGCGCGAGCAGCGGTGCGACGCGCACTTCCCCGGAGTGGACGTGCTGGTCTTCGGCCACAGCCACATTCCTTGGGACACAACGACTCCCGGTGGGATCAGGTTGCTCAACCCCGGTTCGCCGACCGATCGGCGGCGCCAACCCGCGTGCACCTACCTCACGGCGACGGTTGACGCACGCGGGCTGGCCGACCTCCGGCTGCACGAGGTGAAGCGGCCCGGCACGGCGGAATAGCGGTCTTCAAGCCCCCGCCCCAGCCGTCTCCGACCGCGACGAAGCTGCCGGGTTCGGGGTACTTGAAGACTGCAGAACCCGGGTCAGCGAGAGCAGAAGGCGGCGTCGAAGGCGTCGGTGATGTGCTTGCCGCGCTCCGGGGTGGTGCTGTTGGCGGTGATGAAGACGGTGACGGTGCGCCCCGTGCGGGCGCGGCCGCTGTAGGTGGTCACGCCGGGCATGTCACCGCTGTGCGCGAGGACCGACCCGCCGCAGCTCAGCGGGATCGAACCAATGCCGAGGCCGTAGGAGAAGCTCCGTCCGTCGACCGGCGCAGGTCCGCGGTCATCGACCGCACCACGTGCGGGGGCAACAGCCTGCCGGAGTACAGGGCCTGCCAGAACAGCGCGAGGTCGGCCGGAGTGGACACCAGCCCGCCGCTCGCGCCCATCTCGTAGCCGGGGAAGCTCGTGACGTCGACGACGCCCGCGGCGGGATTGGCCGGGTGCACCCCGTAGTGGTGGGCGTGCCGCCCGCGGAGGGCGTACTCCGTCTTCGCCGGCCAGTAGGTGCCCGCCATGCCGAGCGGCCGGAAGATGCGCTCCTCGGTCACCTCGCGGAAGTCCTTGCCCGCCAGCCGGTTCACGATCATCCCGGCGATCAGGTAGTTGGTGTTGGAGTAGGCCCACTTCTCCCCCGGCTTCCCGGTGGGCGTGCCCACCAGCGCCAGGTCGAGGTAGCCGGTGGGCTCTTCGGGGAACGGCTTGGACCAGTCGAAGGAGCGGCTGTACTCGGGGATGCCGCTGGTGTGCTGGAACAGCTGGCGGACGGTGATCCGGCGGCCGTCGATCTCCGCGCCCGCGCCCCGGCCGCGCACCACCCCGGGCAGGTAGCGCTCGACCGGCGCGTCCAGGTCGACCCGGAGCTGGAGCAGGGTCACCGCGATGAAGGTCTTGGTGATGCTGGCGATCCGGACCGTGTCGGCCGCCCCGGTCATCGGCCTGCCCGTGCCGAGTTCCGCGGTGCCGGAGGTGAGCGTCCGCTCCCGGCCGTTGCGGTCGCGCACGTGCGCCAGCGCGCCCGGTACACCGTCCACTGTGGTCAGCAGGTCCAGGTTGCGCTGCACCTCGGTCAGGCCGGACGGTACGGCGAGCGCCGGGCCCGCCGTGCCGACCAGCAGGGCCGCCGTCAGACCGGCGGCGAGCGCTCGGCGTGCGTGTTTCATCGTCCAACCTCCGCGGGGGTGTGTGGTCCTGGAACCACTGTCGCTCCCGGGAGGGAGGAAGTCCCTGCGGTTGGCCGCAGAGCCGGGGTGGGGTTTTCCTCAGGGTCAGGCGAAGAGGCGCTGGATGAACGTGATCACCGACTGCGCCGCGTCCCGCAGCCAGCCGAGGACGTTCTGCACGCCGTTCGCGGCGCCCTGCGGGTCGTTGAGCAGCAGGTAGATCACGAGCGCGATCGCGGCGAGGGTGAGGATCTTCTTGACGTCCACCTCACACATTGTCCCCTATGTCGATGACGAGTTCATCTCTCCCCCGATAGATGTTGAGCACGCTCGCGGGCCGGTCCGCTGACGAAACCTTCGGGTCAGGCCTCCCACGTGCGCGAACGCGCGGCGCAGGGTAGGTCGAAGCGCCGAGCCCCGTCGGCCCGGCGCTTCGACGCACGCCACAACTTGGCCAGATCCGTTGGAACGGACGCGGCTCACAGGCGCGCGGGCGCCTCGATGCCGAGCAACCCCATGCCTGTCTTGAGCACTCGGGAACTGAGCTGCGCCAGCACCAACCGCGACGCCCGGAGTTCGTCCGTTCGCGCTTGACGGATCTGACAGCGGTCGTAGAACACAGAGAAGGCGGCAGCCGTCTCGTGGAGGTAGCCGCACAAGCGGTGCGGCGCGAAGTCCTCCACCGCGGCAGCGAGCACGGAGGGCAGCTGGAGCAGCTTGACGAGCAGTGCCCGCTCCGCGTCGTGCGTCACGAGCACTGGAGCATCCACAGTGGACACACCAGCCAGCTCCACCACCTTGTTCACGCGAGCGACGGCGTACTGGAGGTAGAGCGCGGTGTTGCCCTCCTTGGCCAGCATCTTGTCCCAGGAGAACACGTAGTCCTTCTGGCGATCACTGGAGAGGTCGGCGTACTTCACCGCACCGACACCCACTGCTCGCACGCCGTCCGCTCGCTCCACCGCCTCGGTCAGCAGGTCCGCGAGCTTGATCGAGCCACCGGCGCGCGTGCGCAGCATCTTGCCGTCCTCGCCGAGCACCGAACCGAAGTTCACG
This sequence comes from Allokutzneria albata, assembly GCF_900103775.1. GTDB lineage: Bacteria > Actinomycetota > Actinomycetes > Mycobacteriales > Pseudonocardiaceae > Allokutzneria > Allokutzneria albata. The sequence goes on from NZ_LT629701.1 coordinate 3,322,358, forward strand.
TGCACCGCGCGGTGCGAGGAGTCCAGCCAGCCCGCTGCCTCGGCCGTACGGAACACCATCTGGAAGTGTTGGGACTGCGGCGTTCCCACGACGTAGACGAGATCGGTCGCGCCCCGCTCCCGTGTCCAGTACCGAACCGCCGCGAGGTCCGTGCTGGCGTACATGTAACCGCCGTCGGACTTGCACACGATCAGCGGCAACCGGTCGCCTTCGCGGTTGGTGAAGCCCGGCGGGAACACGCACACCGCGCCGTCGCTGACCTCCGTGAGCCCCTTCTCCTCCAACTCCGCCACGGTGTCGGCGAGCATCGGGTTGTAGAAGCTCTCCCCGTAGCTGTCGTCCGCGTCGAGCAGCACGCCGAGCTGTTCGTAGACCTTCGCGAAGTGGCGCTCCGACTCCGCGACCAGACCGCGCCACAAGGCGAGCGTTGCCGGGTCTCCGGTCTGCAGAGCCACTACGCGCTTCCGCGCACGCTCCGCGAAGCCCGGGTCGGCGTCGAACTTCTTGCGCGCCTCCTGGTAGAAGCCGTTGAGGTCGCCGATGGACAGCTCGGCGCCCGAGTCTGTGCCCGTGCCAAGACTGGCGAGGTGCTCGATGAGCATGCCGAACGGTGTTCCCCAGTCACCGAGGTGGTTGCGGCGGATCACCTCGTGCCCCGCGAAGGCGAGCATGCGCGTGATCGCGTCACCGATGACCGACGAGCGCAGGTGCCCGACGTGCATCTCCTTCGCGACGTTGGGACCGCCGTAGTCCACGACGTAGCGCCGCGGTTCGGCGACGGGCGGCACACCGAGACGGGGATCGCCCACCAGGTCGGCGGCGCGCGCGGACAGCCACGCCGCGCGGAAAGTGAAGTTCACGAAGCCCGGCCCCGCCACCTCGGGCGGCTCGACCAAGTCGTCGGCGGCGAGGTGCGCCACGATCAGCTCGGCGATCTCGCGCGACGGTCTGCCCAGCCGCTTGCCGAGGCCCATCGCCGCGTTGCACTGGTAGTCCGCGCGGGCGGACGGGTGCACGAGCGCCTCCGCCGGGCTGATGCGGACGTCCAGCGCCTCCTGCACCGCGCGAGCGACCCGCGCGCCGAGTTCGAGACCGATGTCGGGATGCACGCCCTCATCCTCCACGGGCGCGCAGCCGATTTTCGCCTCAGCGGACCACGGCGTCGATCTTGAGTTCGCCACCGATCTTCGTGACGCGGACGATCCGCTGCTCGGTCCGCCCCTGCGCGTAGGTGACCTGGATCGACACCCGCCACGCCTTGTCGGGGTCCTGACCGGCACCGCGAGCCGTGTTGGAGTACATCCGCGGGTACTGCTTCCAGTGGTTGTCGAACTCCGCACGACTGCCCCAGCCGGCCTGCGCGCCGGGCGAGAGCATGTTCCACCGGTTCTGGAGGTCGTCCGAGCCGACGAAGTAGTTCACGACCAACTGTCCGGCCTGGCCGAGTTCGACCGTGCCATCGGGCGGGGTGGTCGTCGGGGCGGCCGGACTCGACGAACTGGCGGACGAACTGCTGCTGCCGCCGCTGCCACCACCGGACCCACCGGAGGCGCCTCCGGTGCCGGACCCGCTGCCCGCGCTGTTGCCGGGCCGGTCGTCGATCAGGCGGTAGACGCCGTAGCCGCCACCGCCGATCACGACGATGAGCAGCAGCACGAGGAGCACGGGCGAGCGCTTGCGCTTGACCGGCTGCTGTTTCTGCCTGGTCGTCCCGGCGGGAGCGGGACGCGGGTAGCTCGCGGCCGGGCGCGGCGGCGGGGTGTGGCCGTGGTCGACCTTCTGCGTGCGCGCGGTCGGCGCCGCGGCTGCGGCGCGCACGGCGGGCACGGCCGGTGCACGGCCGGCGGCGAGACCGGCCAGCGCGGTGCCGACCTGGGCCATGTTGGGCCGCTCGCGCGGGTCGCGGCGCAGCATGGTCATCAGCAGCGCGGTCAGCGGTCCTGCCTGGCGCGGCGGGATCACCTCACCGGCGGCCGCGGCGTGCAGCAGCGCGAGCGGGTTGTCGGAGGTGCCGAACGGCGGCTGTCCCTCCACGGCGTCGTAGAGGGTCGCGCCGAGGGAGAACACGTCCGAGGTGGGGCCGCCGATGTCGTTGCCGCGCGCGACCTCGGGCGCGAAGTAGGCGGGCGTGCCCGCGAGCATGCCGGTCCTGGTCACCTGGACGTCGCCGACCGCGCGGGAGATGCCGAAATCGGTGATCTTGGCGACCCCGCTGTCGGTGATCAGCACGTTGCCGGGCTTGATGTCGCGGTGGGTGATGCCCACGGTGTGCGCGGCGGAGAGCGCGGCGGCGATCTGGGCGCCGATGGCGGCGACCTCGCGCGGCGGCAGCGGTCCGCGGTCGGCCAGGATCTCGGCGAGGCTCTGCGACGGCAGGTACTCCATCACCAGGCACGGGTCGCCGTTGTGCTCGGCGACGTCGTAGAGGGTGATCGCGTTGGGGTGCTGCAACCTGGCGGCGATCCGGCCCTCGCGCATCGCCCTGCGGCGCGCGTTGTCGGTCTCCTCCGCGCTCAGCCCGGGCTGCACCAGCAGCTGCTTGACCGCGACCATGCGGTCGAGGCGCTCGTCCCTCGCCCGCCACACGACGCCCATCGCGCCCGAGCCGATCTTGGAGACCAGCCGGTAATGGCCGGCGATGAGGTGGCCCTCGTCGATACCGGCATCACTCCTCAACCGCGCCCGCCACAGGACTGTCCCGAGGCAGCCGCTACACACTATCGAATGAGGCCGGACGACCTGAAGGGCCCTGTCTGCCTGGGCAAATGCCGAAACCGCCACCCACCGTTCGGCCTACGGCGGGTGGCGGGCGGGCGTTACTTCCCGGCGTCCATCCGCTCGGCGAGGCTGCGCGGGCGCATGTCGGTCCAGTTCGCCTCGATGTAGTCCAGGCACTCCTGGCGACCGGTCTCGGCCAGCGCCACCGTCCACCCGGCGGGCACCTCGCTGAACGACGGCCACAGCGAGTGCTGCCCCTCGTCGTTGACCAGCACCAGGTAACGGCCGTCCGGGTCCTCGAAGGGGTTGGTCATGACGCAGGTTCTCCTCGAATCGGAAGTTACGGCAGTACCACTCTGACCTGCTCAGGCGTCGAAGTCGACAGTGACTTCGTCGGAGACCGGCACCGTCTGGCAGGTCAGCACGAACCCCGCGGCCACCTCGGAGCGCTCCAGCGCGAAGTTGCGCCGCATGTCCGTCTCGCCGGTGACGACCTTCGCGCGACAGGTGCCGCAGACCCCGCCCTTACAGGCAAAAGGCAGGTCAGGACGGGCTCGTTGCGCTCCGTCGAGGATCGGAGTGCCCTTCGGCAGCGCGATCTCCGTGGAGCGCCCGTCGAGCACAACGGTCACCGTGGCACTGGGGCCGTCGAGCACGGGCTCCTCATGCCGGGTGACAACCGGTTCATCGACATAAAACAGCTCTTGGTGCACGCGCTCCTCAGGCACGCCGAACGACGACAGCAGCCGCTGTGCGTCGGTAACCATGCCGTAGGGCCCGCAGAGCCACCAGTGGTCGACATCGGCGACATCAAGCAGCAACGGCAGCAGCGTGCGCAGCTTCGCCTCGTCCAAGCGCCCGGTGAACAGCTCGGCCTCACGGGCTTCACGAGACAGCACGTGCACCAGTTCCAAACGCGTGCGGTAGCGGTCTTTAAGGTCCGCCAACTCGTCCGCGAACATCACTGTGCCGGACCGGCGGTTGCCATAGAGCACGGTCACACGGGACTTCGGGTGCGCGAGAACAGACGCGGCGATCGAGAGCACGGGCGTGATGCCGGAGCCCGCCGCGATGAGCACGTGGTGGCCGGGCACGTCCACATCCGGGGTGAACGACCCCGTGGGCGGCAGCACCTCGATCTCATCGCCAGGCTTCACGTCGCGGACGAGCCACGTGGAGAACAGCCCGTCCGGTACCTCGCGCACGCCGACCCTGGGCCGCGCACCCGCCGGAGCGCAGATTGAGTACGAGCGGCGCTCATCGCGGCCGTCAACCTCACGGCGCAGCGTCAGCGACTGCCCGGGCCGGAACGCGAAGACCTCGGTCAGGTCATCCGGCACGTCGAAGGTGACCGCGACCGCGTCGTCGCACAGTCGCTCGACGTCGGCCACGCGCAAGCGGTGGAACACGGGGCGTGCCACGTCAGATCTCCTTGAAGTACTCGAACGGCTCGCGACAGGCACGGCAGCGGTGCAGCGCCTTGCAAGCGGTCGCGCTGAACCGAGACAGCTCCTCGGTGTCGCGGGAGCCGCACTGCGGGCAGCTCAGCCTGGGCGCGGGCGGATCCAGCCGCAGCGGGACGGGACCGACCGAGGACCCGCTTGCGGGGTCGAGCATCGACACAGACCGGGGGCTCATCCGTTTAGGCGGGGAGATCCCGGCCTCGGCGAGCTTGCGGCGGCCCTCCTCTGTCATCCAGTCGGTCGTCCACGCCGGACTGAGCACCGTGCGCACCTCGGCATGTTCGAAACCGTTGGCGTGCAAGGCGTTGACCAGGTCGTCGCGCATCTCCACCAGGGCCGGGCAACCGGAGTACGTCGGCGTGATCTCCACGACCACGCGCCCGTCCTCCTCCCGGACGTCCCGTACCACCCCGAGGTCCACGAGGGACAGCATCGGCAGCTCGGGATCGGTGACGGTCTCGACGACCTCCCGCGCGGTCACCACGTCGCCTCCGGCAGGGCGCGGGCGAGGACCTGCATCTCCGCGAGCAGTTCGGCGAGCACGCCGGTGTGGCTGCCGTAGCGACCTCCACCGGAGGCCGTCGTCGATGCGGGCCGGGTCAGGGTCGCGGCGGTGAAGACCTGGTCCAGCACACCGTCCACTTCGGTCCGCAGCTCGGCCGGGTCGACCGCGACGCCTTGTGCGGCAAGTCTCAGCTCGATCGGATGCGGTGTGAACAGCTCGTCCAGGTACGGCCACACGCGGTCCAGCGCGGCGATCATCCTGCCGCGCGACTCCTCGGTGCCGTCGCCGAGGCGCACCACCCAGCGCGCGGCGTGGTCGCGGTGGTAGGCCAGCTCCTTGGCGCCCTTGGCCGCGACCGCGGCGAGCACCGGATCGGCGGAGGCGGAGAGCCTGGTGAACAGCGCCAACCGCTGGCAGGAGAACAGCAACAGCCGCGCGATGGTGTCCGCGAAGTCGCCGTTGGCCAGCTCGACCATGCGCACGTTGCGGAACTGGTCGGCCGTGCGGAAGTACGCCAGCGCGTCCTCGTCCGGTACGTGCGACGGCGCCTCCGAAGGCCGCTCCCCCGCTTCGCCCGCTCTGGTCAGCAACAACCGCGCCTGACCGAGGAGGTCGAGCGCGATGTTGGCCAGCGCGACGTCCTCCTCCAGCTCCGGCGCGCGCGAACACCACTCACTGGTGCGCTGCGCCAGCACGAGCGCGTCGTCGCCGAGCATCACCGCGTACGCCGCCAGATCCGCCTTGTCCACAGTGGACGGGAGTGCTCTGTCCACTCCGGACAGCTCGTCGGCGAAGCCGGTGCCGTAGGCCCAGCGCGCGTCGTCGCCGTGCTCCTCGTTCAGCCCCTCGTAGGCGTTGTCGAAGCTCAAGGCTGCCTCACATGTGCGGGACGTCGTCGGGGATGTCGTAGAACGTGGGGTGGCGGTAGACCTTGTCCCCGCTCGGCGCGAACATCGGGTCCTTCTCGTCCGGGCTGGACGCGGTGATCGCCTCCGCGGGTACCACCCAGATGCTCACGCCCTCGTTGCGGCGCGTGTAGAGGTCGCGGGCGTTCTGCACCGCCATCTGCGCGTCCGCCGCGTGCAACGAGCCCACGTGCACGTGGTTGAGGCCGCGCCGACCGCGCACGAAGACCTCCCACAGCGGCCAGGCACCCCGGCTCATGCGGCCACCCCCTTCTTCTTCGCCGCGTGGGCGAGCGCGGCCTCGCGGACCCACGCGCCGTCCTCGTGCGCCTTGCGGCGGTGGGCGACGCGCTCGGCGTTGCACTCGCCGTCGCCGGAGATGACGCGCTTGAGCTCGGCCCAGTCCGGCTCGCCGAAGTCGTAGTGCTCGCGCTCGGCGTTCCACTTCAGCTCGGGGTCGGGCAGCGTGACGCCGAGCTTCTCCGCCTGCGGCACGGTCATGTCCACGAACTTCTGCCGCAGCTCGTCGTTGGTGTGCCGCTTGATCCGCCACGCCATGGAGCGCGCGGTGTTCGGCGAGTCGCCGTCCGGCGGGCCGAACATCATCAGCGACGGCCACCACCACCGGTTCACCGAGTCCTGCACCATGTCCCGCTGCTCCTGGCTGCCGCGCATCATGGTCATCAGCAGCTCGTAGCCCTGCCGCTGGTGGAAGGACTCCTCCTTGCACACCCGGATCATCGCCCGCGCGTACGGCCCGTAGGAGGTGCGGCACAGCGGCACCTGGTTGCAGATCGCGGCGCCGTCGACGAGCCAGCCGATCACGCCGACGTCGGCGAAGCTGGGGGTGGGGTAGTTGAAGATCGAGGAGTACTTCTGCCTGCCCTCGATCAGGTTCTCGGTCAGCTCGGCGCGGTCGACGCCCAGCGTCTCGGTCGCGGCGTAGAGGTAGAGCCCGTGGCCCGCCTCGTCCTGCACCTTCGACAGCAGGATCGCCTTGCGCCGCAACGAGGGCGCGCGGGTGATCCACGCGCCTTCCGGCTGCATGCCGATGATCTCGGAGTGCGCGTGCTGCGCGATCTGCCGGACCAGCGTCTTGCGGTACCCCTCGGGCATCCAGTCGCGCGGCTCGATCCGCTGGTCGCGCTCGATGGTGCGCTCGAAGTGCTCAAGCAGTTCATCCATGGGTCTTCGCCACCAAGGTCAGGACGTCGTATTTGGCAACGGACTCACCGTTCTGGTTGGTCACGTCCGCATCCCACCGCACCTCGCCGTGCTCGGCGTCCTGGCGAGGCGTGATCTGCTTCGCGGTCAGGGTCACGGTCAGCTCGTCGCCGGGGTAGGTCGGCGTGAGGAAGCGCAGGTTCTCCAGGCCGTAGTTCGCCAGCACCGGCCCGGGAGCGGGATCGACGAAGAGCCCGGCCGCCAGCGACACCACCAGATACCCGTGCGCCACGATCCCGTCGAAGAACGGGTTCGCCGCGGCGGCCTCGGGATCGGTGTGCGCGTAGAACTTGTCGCCGGTGAACTCCGCGAAGTGGTCCACGTCCTCCTGCGTCACCAGGCGCGGACCGCCGACCACGGTGTCGCCGATCTTCAGTTCCGCCAAGGACTTCCGGAACGGGTGCACACCGTCGTCGTTGCGGTCGGCGCCGGTGGTCCAGCGGTTGGTGACCGCGGTGAGCACCTTCGGGCTGCCCTGGATCGCGGTGCGCTGCATGTGGTGCAGGACGCCACGGATGCCGCCCATCTCCTCACCGCCGCCCGCGCGCCCGGGACCGCCGTGCACCAGGTGCGGCATGGGCGAACCGTGCCCGGTCGACTCCTTGGCGCTGTCGGTGTCGAGCACCAGCATGCGCCCGTGCCACGCCGCCGCGCCCACGACGACATCGCGGGCGAAGCCGGTGTCGCCGGTGACGACCGAGCCGACGAGGCTGCCCTTTCCGCGCGCCGCAAGGGAGATCACCTGCTCGGTGGAGGTGTAGGGCATCAGCGTGGACACCGGCCCGAACGCCTCGACCTCGTGCGGCTGGGCGCACCAGGGGTCGTCGGCGCGCAGCAGGATCGGCGAGATGAACGCGCCGCGCTCGGCGTCGGCGTCCACCAGCTCCACGTGGTCCGGGCTGCCGAAGACGGGGCGGCCGACCTCCATGAGCGCCTTGAGGGAGCGGCGCACCTCCTCGCGCTGCTCCAGGCTGGCCAGCGCGCCCATGCGCACGCCGTCGCTGGCCGGGTTGCCGATCTTGACCTTGGCCAGCCGCGCGCCGACCGCGTCGGCGACGTCGTCCATGAGCTCCGCGGGCACGAAGGCGCGGCGGATCGCGGTGCACTTCTGCCCGGCCTTGACGGTCATCTCGGTGGCCAGCGCCTTGACGAACAGGTCGAACTCCGGCGTGCCCGCCTTCGCGTCCGGGCCGAGGACCGAGCAGTTCAGCGAGTCCGCCTCGGCGGTGAACCGCACGGCGTTGCCGATGATCCGCGGGTGCGCGCGCAGCAGCTGCGCGGTGGAGGCGGAGCCGGTGAAGGCGACCAGGTCCTGCTCGGTGAGGTGGTCGAGCATGTCGCCGGTGCTGCCGCACACCAGCTGCACGGTGCCCTCGGGCAGCAGGCCGGACTCCAGGATCAGCTCGACCAGCCGCGCGGTGAGGTAGGAGGTCTGCTCGGCCGGCTTGATGAGCGTCGGCACCCCGGCGACGAACGCGGGCGCGAGCTTCTCCAGCGGCCCCCAGACGGGGAAGTTGAACGCGTTGATCTGCACGGCGACGCCGCGCAGCGGAGTGCAGATGTGCTGGCCGAGGAAGGTCCCGCCCTTGCTCAGCGGCTCCAGGTTGCCGTCGATGTAGACGGTGTCGTTGGGCATCTCGCGGCGGCCCTTGCTGCCGTAGCCGAACAGCACGCCGATCCCGCCGTCGATGTCGATCATCGAGTCGGTGCGGGTGGCCCCGGTGCGGGCGGACAGCGCGTACAGCTCGTCCCGGTGTTCCCGCAGGTAGGAGGCGAGGGCCTTCAGCAGCGCGGCCCGCTGGTGGAAGGTCAGCTCGCGCAGCGCGGGCCCGCCGACGCGCCTGCCGTGCTCCAGCGCGGCGGCCAGGTCGATGCCCTTGCTGGAGACGCTGGTGATCCGCTCGCCGGTCACCGCGTCGAACAGCGGGACGCCGTCCTCCGCAGGTGCCTGCCAACCACCGGAGACGTAACTGCGCAGCGGCGCCATCGACGACCGACCTCCTCGATGAGACTTACCGACCGTTCGTTCAGGTTCTCCGAGTACGGTAGCAGCGGGGACCCGTCTCAGCCAGATCCCCATAGGCTGCTGCCCATGACTGTTCTTGCGGCCGTCCTCGCGTTGACCGTCACCGCGTCCGGCTGGGCCGTGCCGCCCGGCTCGGAGTACGTCGCCCTGGGCAGCTCCTTCGCCGCGGGGCCCGGCATCCCGCCCAGCCGGCCGGGCAGCCCTCCGGCCTGCGGCCGCTCGTCGAACAACTACCCGGGCCTGGCCGCCGCGAAGCTCCGCCTGACGCTCACCGACGTTTCGTGCAGCGGCGCGACCACGGCTCACCTGTTGACTACCCCGCAGCACGGCCAACCACCCCAGGTGGAGGCCGTCACCCCGAACACCAGGCTCGTCTCCGTCACCATCGGCGGCAACGACGTCAACTACATCGGCAGCCTCTTCGCGTACTCCTGCCAGACCAGCGGCGGCGCGCAGTGCGCAGGCGTCGACCAGGCGGCGATCGACCAGGCGCTCAAGACGGTGCACACCAAGATCGGCAACGTCGTCACCGCGGTCCGGAAGAAGGCGCCGCGCGCCAAGGTGCTCCTGGTCAACTACCTGACCGTGCTGCCGCGCACCGGCACGTGCACGGGAGTGCCACTGACCCCGGCCCAGGCCGACTTCGAGCGCGGTGTTGCGAGCCGCCTCGCCGCCGCCACCCGTCGTGCCGCCGTCGAGACGGGTGCCTCGGTGGTCGACGCCGCGTCCGCCAGCGCCACGCACGACGCCTGCTCGGCCGACCCGTGGATGGAGAAGTACCAGCCGGGCCAGGGACGCGCCGGCTACCACCCGACGCCCGCGGGCATGGCTGCCGTCGCCGACCTCGTCGCGCGTTCGGCCCGTTAGCTGTTACCAGCTCCACTACCTTGCGGCACAACAAGATCCTGTGCCGAAACTGTGGCGGCCGGGTGAGTCCTCTGTGGACCGCTCGGAGCCTTTTCCCAGCCAGTCGAACCCGAATCGCCCAAACCCGCGTCCCGGCGCTTACCTTCCCCTTCTGATCGGGGAGGAGGAGCCGTGGCTGACGCAGTTCGACTTGACCACAGGACAAGCTCGCGACTGTGGTTCGTGGACCACCTGTGGGTCCTGCTGACCGCGCTGGTGGTGCTGCACCACACCGCGATCACCTACAGCGGGATCGGGCTCTGGTACTACACCGAGAAGTCCACCGACGGAGCCGTCGCACTCGGCCTGACGTTCTTCGCGTTGATCAACCAGGCGTGGTTCATGGGCGCGTTCTTCCTGCTCGCCGGCCACTTCACGCCGGGGTGGACTCCGTCCCCTTCCCCTGACGAGCTGGCGCGACACGGCGGGCCGGAGCGTGGAGTGCACGGAGCACGGTGAGCCGGTCGAGGCGAGCGCCCACCGGCGAGGGTCTTCGACAGCGACGGCTTCGAGGACGTGCTCGATCCCCTCTCCGTGGAGGGCTGAACTTCACCGGCATCCACGTGGACCTGCCGGATGTCCGCTCCGTCGAAGCGGCGGCAGCGCGGCTGCGGGAAGTCATCGACGTCGACGGTTTGTCGTACCCGCCCCACGAGACGGACGGCTTCTTCGTGTTCGGCCCCGAGGCGGAGGTTCAGTCCCAGGTGTAGAAGCCCTGGCCGGACTTGCGGCCCAGTTCGCCGCGGGCGACCTTCTCGCGCAGCAGGGCCGGTGGCGCGAAGCGCTCGCCCAGCGTGCGGTGCAGGTACTCCGCGATCGCCAGCCGCACGTCCAGGCCGACGAGGTCCGTCGAGCGCAGCGGGCCCATCGGGTGCCGGTAGCCCAGCTCCATCGCGCGGTCGATGGACTCCGCGTCGGCGACGCCCTCCTCCAGCATCCGGATGGCCTCCAGGCCGAGCAGCACGCCGAGCCTGCTCGTCGCGAAGCCGGGCGAGTCCTTGACCAGGACCTCGGTCTTGCCGAGCGCGTGCACCCACTCCAGCGCGCGCCGGGTGGTCGCCTGCGCGGTCGCCGGGGCGCTGACGACCTCGATCAGCGTGGACGCCGGGACGGGGTTGAAGAAGTGCATGCCGAGGAAGGTCTGCGGCCGCTCCAGCGCGGCGCCGATCTCGGTGATCGACAGGGAGCTGGTGTTGGTGGCCAGCACCGCGGCGTCCCCGACCGCCTGCTCGGCGGCGGTCAGCACGTCGAGCTTGAGGGCGATCACCTCGGGCACGGCCTCGACCACGAGCTCGGCGTCCCGGGGCAGCGCGGCCACCTCGGTCACGAACACCACGCGGTCGAGCACCTCGGCGGGCTCGCCGTCGAGCTTGCCGCGCTCGTGCGCCCTGCGCAGGCCGGTCGCCAGGCGGTCCCGGGCGGCCGCGACCGCGTCGGCCGAGCTCTCCACGACGGTGACCCCGGCCCCGATGGCGGCGAAGACCTGGGCGATGCCCGCGCCCATCCGCCCGCCACCGATCACACCGACGATCTTGGGTCCCATGACGACTCTCCTCAGAGGGCTTCGACGAGCAGGGCGGCGCCCTGACCGACCCCGACGCACAGGGTGGCCAGGCCGCGGCGGGCGTTCTCGCGCTCCATGCGGCCGAGCAGCGTCACCACCAAGCGCGCGCCGGACGACCCGAGCGGGTGCCCGAGCGCGATCGCGCCGCCGTCGGCGTTGACCCGGTCCTCGTCGAGCTTGAGGCGGCGGATCACGGCGAGCGACTGCGCGGCGAACGCCTCGTTCAGCTCCACCGCGTCGAGGTCGCCGGCACCCCAGCCCGCGCGCGCCAGCGCCTTCTCCGTCGCGGGGACCGGGCCGATGCCCATGACGTGCGGCGACACGCCCGCGCTCGCGCCGGTGACCACCCGGGCGCGCGGGGTCAGGTCGTGCCTGCGCACGGCCTCCTCGCTGGCCACGACGATCGCGGAGGCGCCGTCGGAGAGCGGCGAGGACGATCCGGCGGTGACGATGCCGTCCTCGCGGAAGACCGTGCGCAGCTTGCCCAGCTTCTCCAGCGTGGTCTCGCGGCGCGGTCCCTCGTCGGCGGTGACCTCGCCGACCGGGACCAGTTCGGCGTCGAAGCGGCCCGCGTCCATCGCCGCGATCGCCCGCTGGTGGCTGCGCAGCGCGAACGCGTCGCTGTCGGCCCGGGTGATGCCGTCGAGGGCGGCGACCTCCTCGGCCGTCTCCCCCATCGACAGCGTGGTCTTCGCGTCGAACCCGGGGTTGGTGAACCGCCAGCCCAGCGAGGTGTCGAAGACCTGTCCGGGGCGCGCCCAGGGCGTTCCCGGCTTGGCCATCACCCACGGCGCGCGGGTCATCGACTCGACGCCGCCCGCGACCACGATGTCCGCCTCTCCCGCGCGCACCGCCTGGGCCGCGGAGGTGACCGCGGTCAGCCCGGACGCGCAGAGCCGGTTCACGGTGTAGCCGGGCGTGTGCTCGGGCAGCCCGGCCAGCAGCACCGCCATCCGCGCCACGTTGCGGTTGTCCTCGCCCGCCTGGTTGGCGGCGCCGAGGATCACCTCGTCGATCGCGTCGGCGGGGACCCCGCAGCGCCGGACCACCTCGCCGACCACCAGCGCGGCGAGGTCGTCGGGCCGCACCTGGGCGAGCGCGCCGCCGTAGCGTCCCTGCGGGGTGCGGACTCCGTCGACCAGGAACACCTCGGACATGCCGGTCCTCCGCATCTTGACACCCCGTTGGCAGATCCACATTCTTAACCGAACAGTCGGTCAGCCAGCAAGGCGGGGAAGCGAGTGTCACAGCCGCAGGTGCCCGAGTCCGTACGACGAATGTATGCCGCCGACAACGCGTCGCGGAATGCAGGCATCCGCCTGGTGGAAGCCGGGATCGGCCATGCGACGGCCACGATGGCGATCACCGCGGACATGGTCAACGGGCACGGGATCGTCCACGGCGGCCACGTGTTCCTGCTCGCCGACTCGACCTTCGCCTTCGCCTGCAACAGCCACGGCCCGGTGACCGTGGCGGCCGGGGCCGACATCAGCTTCGTCGCCCCCGCGAAGGAGGGCGAGGAGCTGACCGCCGTCGCCACCGAACGGGCGCGCTACGGGCGCAGCGGGATCTACGACGTGTCGGTGCACAGCGGGGACCGGCTCATCGCCGAGTTCCGCGGCCGCAGCCGGGTGATCGGAGAACAGCAGTGAGCAGACTCGGTTCCTCGCCCGATCCGGCCAGCCTGGACGCCGCCGAGCGGATGTCGGCCGACGAGCTGACCGCGCTGCAGCTCGAACGTCTACAGTGGACATTGCAGCACGCCTACCGCAACGTCCCCTTCTACACCAGGAAGTTCGACGAGGCCGGGGTGCACCCGGACGACTGCCGCGGTCTCGAGGACCTGGCGAAGTTCCCGTGCACCACCAAGAACGACCTCCGGGACAACTACCCGTTCGGCATGTTCGCGGTGCCGCCGGAGCGGGTGCGCAGGGTGCACGCGTCCAGCGGCACCACCGGCAAGCCCACCGTGGTCGGCTACACCGAGCGCGACATCGACATGTGGTCGTCGGTGATGGCCCGCTCCATCCGCGCAGCGGGCGGGCGCCCCGGCCACCGGGTGCACGTGGCCTACGGCTACGGCCTGTTCACCGGCGGGCTCGGCGCGCACTACGGCGCGGAACGCCTCGGCTGCACGGTGATCCCCGCCTCGGGTGGGATGACCGCGCGCCAGGTGCAGCTGATCACCGACTTCGAGCCCGAGATCATCATGGTCACGCCCTCGTACATGCTGACGCTGCTGGACGAGTTCGAGCGGCAGGGCGTCGACCCGCGCACCTCCTCGCTGAGCATCGGGATCTTCGGCGCCGAACCGTGGACCGAGCAGATGCGCGCCGAGATCGAGCAGCGGATGGGCATCCACGCGGTGGACATCTACGGCCTGTCCGAGGTGATCGGCCCCGGCGTGTCCAGCGAGTGCGTGGAGACCAAGGACGGGCTGCACGTCTGGGAGGACCACTTCTACCCCGAGGTGGTCGATCCGGTCACCGGGGACGTGCTGCCCGACGGCGAGCACGGCGAGCTGCTGTTCACCTCGCTGACCAAGGAGGCGCTGCCGATCATCCGCTACCGCACCCGCGACCTGACCCGCCTGCTGCCGGGCACCGCGCGGCCGATGCGCCGGATGGAGAAGGTCACCGGCCGCAGCGACGACATGATCATCCTGCGCGGGGTGAACGTCTTCCCCACCCAGATCGAGGAGATCGTGCTGCGCACCCGCGGCCTCGCCCCGCACTTCCAGCTGGTGCTGACCAGGCGCGGGCGGATGGACCACATGACGGTGCGGGTGGAGTCCGGGCCGGGCGAGGCCGAACCGGGCGCGGCGACCGAGCTGTTGCGCGCCATCAAGGACGGCGTCGGCGTCACGGTGGACGTCGAAGTCGTCGAACCGTCCACATTGGAGCGCTCGGTGGGTAAGCTGCGGCGCGTGATCGATCGGCGGCACGATGGCTGAGCAGGGCACCCGGCGCGGACGACCCGGGTACGACCTGGAGTCGTTGCTGGCCATCGCGGTGAAGCTGTTCAACGAGCGCGGCTACGACGGCACCAGCATGGAGGAGCTCTCCCGCAAGCTCGGCATCACCAAGTCCGCGATCTACCACCACGTGCCCAGCAAGCAGGAGCTGCTGCGCCTGGCCGTGGACCGCGCGCTGGACGGGTTGTTCGCGGTGACCGAGGAACCGCGGTCGCGGGAGGGCCGGGCGATCGACCGGCTGGAGCACGTGGTGCGGCGCAGCGTCGCGGTGCTGGTGGAGCGCCTGCCCTTCGTCACGCTGCTGCTGCGGGTGCGCGGCAACACCAAGGTCGAGCGCGCGGCGCTGGCCCGGCGGCGCGAGTTCGACCAGCTGGTCACCGATCTGGTCAAGCAGGCGGCGGCCGACGGCGACCTGCGCACCGACATCGATCCCGCGGTCACCAGCAGGCTGCTCTTCGGCATGATCAACTCGGTGATCGAGTGGTACCGCCCGCGCGGCGGCATCACCCCCGACGCCCTCGCCGACGCCGTCTCCACCCTCGCCTTCGCGGGTCTGCGCGTGGACTAGCGCCGGTTCAGCGGGATCGGGGCTTCGTGCGCAGGTGCATGCGCTCGCCCTGCGGCCCGAACAGGCTCAGGATCTCCGCGGGGCGGTCCTCAGCGCAGCCGAACCAGTGCGGGACCCGGGTGTCGAACTCCGCGGCCTCGCCCCTGCGCATGACCACGTCGTGCTCGCCGAGGACCAGCCGGAGCCTGCCGCTGAGCACGTAGAACCACTCGTAGCCCTCGTGCGTGCGCGGTTCCGGCTCGCTCCGGCTCGGCGGGATGATCATCTTGTACGCCTGGAGCCCGCCGGGCTGCCGGGTCAGCGGGTAGACGGTGATGTCGCCGTGGATCACCGCGGACGGCCGGATGCGCGGATCGGCCACCTCGGGCGCGCCGACCAGCTCGTCCAGCGGGACCTTGTGCGCGCGGGCGATCGGCAGCAACAGCTCCAGGCTCGGCCTGCGCTGCCCGGACTCCAGCCGGGACAGGGTGCTCACCGAGATCCCGGTGGCCCTGGACAGCGCCGCGAGCGTCGCTCCCCGCTCCTTGCGCACCCGTTTGAGCCGGGGGCCGACCTCGTTCAGCACCGCATCCACCGCGTCCATTCCATAATTGCAGAATCAGCAACAAAGTTTGTCAAGGCCGCGTCCTCCGGCGCAGTGTCGTCCGTGGAGGTGATCGTCGTGTACGACGTGGTGGTGGTCGGCGGTGGCGCCGCGGGACTGAGCGCGGCGCTGGTGCTGAGCAGGGCGCGCAGGAGCGTGCTGGTGATCGACGCGGGCGAACCGCGCAACCAGCCCGCCGCGCACATGCACGGGTTCCTGTCCCGCGACGGCATGCCGCCGGGCGAGCTGCTCGCGGTGGGCCGCAAGGAGATCGCCGGGTACGGCGGCGAGGTCCGGGCCGGGCGAGCCGTGTCCGCGCGCCGCGAAGGCACCGGTTTCACGGTGGAGCTGGCCGACGGCGATTCGGTGTCCGCGCGGCGGTTGGTGGTGACCACGGGGCTGCGCGACGAACTTCCGCCGATCGAGGGACTGCGCGAGCGCTGGGGCAACGACGTGGCGTCCTGCCCGTACTGCCACGGCTGGGAGGTCCGTGATCAGCCGATCGGCGTGCTCGGGACCGATCCCCGGGGCGCGCACCAGGCCCTGCTGGTCCGCCAGTGGTCCGACGACGTCGTGTACTTCGGATCGCAGCTGGCCGAGGAGGACCGCGGGAAGCTGCTGGCGCGCGGCGTCGGGATCGTGGACAGCGACGTGGTGAAAGTGTTGGTGGACAACGACGAACTGGTCGGAGTCGAACTCGCGGACGGATCGTGCGTCAAGCGCTCCGCCCTGTTCGTGCCGACCGTGTTCGCCGCCAACGACGGACTGCTCGCCCAGCTCGGCGCGGAGCACACCTCGGACGGGCGGACGACCGTGCCCGGCGTGTACGCCGCGGGCAACGTGGTCGACCCGATGGCCCAGGTGATCATCGCTGCCGCCCAGGGAGCCAAGGCGGGCATGACCGTCAACAACGACCTCGTCCTGGACGAGGCAGGCGCGCAGAGAAGGGTGCACGGACTGTGAGCGGGCACAAGCATCACGACCACCTCGACTGGAACCAGCGCGGCGAGGTCATGGAGCGCGAGGCCGAGGTCATCTTCCCGGTCGTGGAACAGGCTTTCCAGTGGCTGCGCGGAACCCGGCCCGAGGCCGGGCGCGTGCTCGACATCGGCAGCGGCCCGGGTGTCGCCGCCTGCGAGCTGGCCCGGATCCACCCGCACGCAGAGGTGGTCGCGGTCGACGGCGCCCCTGCCCTGCTGGAGCGGGCGCGGGCGCGCGCCGACCGGCTCGGCGTCCGGCTGAACACCCGCCTCGCCCAGCTCCCCGAGGACTTCGGCGAGCTGGGCACGGCGGACGTGATCTGGATCGGCCAGGTGCTGCACCACCTCGGCGACCAGGAGGCCGCGCTGGCGGAGCTGGCCGGGCTGCTGCGGCCGGGCGGGGTGCTCGCCCTGATGGAGGGCGGCCTGCCGTTCCGGTTCCTGCCCCGCGACATCGGCTTCGGCCGCGTGGGCTTCCAGTCCCGGCTGGACGTGGCGGTGAGCGCGGGCTTCGCCGAGATGCGGGCGGAGCTGCCGGACAAGGTCGACGTGGTCGAGGACTGGGCCGCGATGATCACCCGGGCCGGGATGCGGCACGCGGGCACCCGCAGCTTCCTCGTCGACCACCCCTCGCCGATCGACGAGCGAACCCGCGGCTACGTGCACTCCGTGCTGACCGGCTGGGGCGACTTCGGCGCCGACCGGCTGTCCGAGGAGGACGCCGCCACGCTGGCCCGCCTGCTCGACCCCGAGGACGAGGCCGGGGTGCTGCGCAGGCCGGACGTCTTCGTGCTGGGCGCCAGGACGATCTACCTGGCGGCCAAGCCCTAGCCGCTGACCAACCCCGGCTGTCGACGACCGCGGAGGTCACCACGACGCGGTCGTCGACCAGCCGGGCCAGCATCGCGGCGACGTAGCCCGCCCCGCGCACGCAGTAGTACCGGTCGAACTCGAACGCCCCGACTTCTTCGGCATGGAGTCGTCCGAGAGCTTGTCGCAGTCGGTCATGCTGACCGGTTCGGTCGTGCCTCCGATCACCGCCCGCGAGGTGTACGCCAGCTGGGAGTCCGTGTGGCAACGCCCCGGGCTCCTTCTTGATGGTCTCGGCGCGCCGCGGTCCGCGACAGGCGTCCTTCTTCGCGACGATCGGGCCGACCGCGCCGAAACCCGACAGCCCGCTGCTGGCATACGGCCACTGCGGGGAAGCGTTGCCGCCCAACGACACCGCCGCGTTCACGGTCGCGATCTCCGCACCCGGGCCGGTCGGGAAGCCGGTGCCGAACCGGACGATCGAGCTGCGCACCGACGGAAAGGTCGCGCGGGCGCACCACGCCCCGTCTCGTGACGTGCTGGACCGACTGTGGTTCGACTGGAGCTACCAGCGTGCGCACGGCCGACGACGCCGGGCGGCCCCGGTGGTTCCGCGCGTGCGCCCAGGTCCCGCCGCACCACCGCGGGCCGCGGATCTCCGGCACCTTCTGCACGGCATGGGTCAGGCCCTGAACGCCGCGCGCGTTCGGCATGGGGAAAAGCCTGGCCAGACCACACTTTCCGGTGGCGGCCGGACCAGTCGTCCGTGGGAGTGTCGGAGGGCCTAATATTCAGCGGTTTCCCTTGTCCCCCTTGCCCGTCTGCGAGGTCTTCCATGGCCGAGGACGCCCCGGCCCACGCAGGCCGGACCCGGTGGTCCCGCTTCGCCGTGATCGTCACCGTGAGCCTCGGCCTGGCCTCCGGCCTGGTCTACGCCACCGCGAGCGCCGCGCTGCCCACGTCGTTCGCGCTGTCCGGAACGAACTTCAAGTTCTCCGCCACCCGCGTGGAGGGCAAGGGGTTCGCGCAGTTCGTCGGCGTCGGGCAGTCGGCGAGATCCCCGATGGCGGTGACCGGCATGGCGTCGGCGCTGGTCAGCGGCCTGTGCTTCTCCGCGCTCGTGCCCACCCCGGTGGGCTCGGTGACCATCCGCGCCGAAGCGGGTGGCGACAAACCCGTCGAGGCGCGCAACCTGGTGCTGAACCTGACCGAGATGCACGCGGAGGCCACCGCCACCAACCTGACCCTCGGCGTCGACGCCGCGCGCATCGACGGCGGCACCGGGGTCACCGGGCGCGCCGGGGACTACGCGCACCAGGCCGAGAAGATCGTGATCACCGACCTCAAGGCGAACGCGAGCACCACCACCGCGGGCACCTTCCGGATGACCGGGCTGAGCATCGTGGTCAAGCCCGGCAGGCAGGAGTGCTTCTGATGACCGGCATCGACCAGCGCTTCGCCACCTGGTGCGGCGGCAGGCCGTTCGCGGCGGGGCTGCTCGCGGTGGCCGCGGGCGCGGAGATCCTGCTGCTGCCGATCTCCGGCTACGAGTTCCTGCTCGTGCAGGGCATCGGCGGGATCGGCTCCCTGCTCACCGCGATCGGCCTGGTCGCCGGCGGGGTGGCGCTGTGGCGGTACCCGCACCGGGCCAGGGTCGTCGGAGCGGGCGTGCTGCTGCTGGCCTTCGTCGCCTACCTCGTGGCCAACCTCGGCGGCTTCCTGATCGGCATGCTGCTGGCGCTCGTCGCGGGCTCCCTGGCGCTGGCCTGGCAACCCGGCCCCGCACGATGAGGTTCGGTCTCGCGGTCCTGCTGCTGGCCGCTGCCGCCGTGCCCGCGCACGCCGAGCCGGGCTGCGCCGCGGACCGGCTGCCGAAGACCATGCCCCAGCCCGGCAGCTCCGGGGAACGCGCCGTCGCCGACATCATCGCCGCCTGTCTCAAGCAGGCACCGGCGCGGACGAGTCCGGCCCGCAACCGGCTCCGGGCCGCTTCGGTGACCGCGCGCTCGATCAGTCCCGCGCTCGGCTCGACGATCAGCATCGGCGCCGACTCGCTGGAGATCGTCGACGCCACGTTGGAAACCGCGCGGGGGCGCACCGAGTTCCGGGTGGCGGACGCCCGGCTGAACACCGTCGAGCTGAAGGCCGATTCCTTGTCCGGCAAGCTCTTCGGCCTCATCCCGGTCACCCTGGGAAACGGGCTGCCGATCCTCCCGGTGCCGCTGCCCTACCTGAGGCTGACCGAGGTGACCGCCGACAACGTGCGGGTCACCGCGCGCACGGCGACCCTGCACGAGGTCGACGGGACCTAGGGCGACAACCGGTTGAGGTCACGTGGGAACAGCGTGGTCTCACGGATGTTCGCGGCCCCGAGCAGACGCGCCGTCCAGCGCTCCAGCCCGATGGCGAAACCGCCGTGCGGCGGCATCCCACCGGCGAACACCCCGAGGTAGTCCACATAGGACTGCGGGTCCTCGCCCCGTTCGGCGAGCGCCGCCAGGTAGTCGGAGTGCCGGTGCAGCCGCTGTCCGCCGGTGACCAGTTCCAGTCCACGGAAGAGCAGGTCGAAACTGTTGGAGTAGCGCGGGTTCCCGGGTTCCGGGTGGGTGTAGAACGGTCGCTTCGCCATCGGGTAGCCGGTGACGAACAGGAAATCCGAGCCGTGCTCGCGCGACGCCCACTCCGACAACCACCGCTCGTGCGCGGGCGCCAGGTCCGGCTCACCACGCGGGTCCTCGCCCGTGTGCCGCGCGATCAACTCCTGCGCTTCGGCGAAGTGCACGGCCGGGATCTCCTCCGGCACAACGGGAAGCTCCACCGCCAGGAGGTCGAGCGCCGCACCCGCGCGGTCGGCCGCCGAACCGACCATGCCCGCGATCGTGGTGCGCAGCACCGACATCACGTCACGGTGGTCGGAGATGAAGCCCAGCTCCGCGTCCAGGCTGGTGTACTGGGCCAGGTGCCTGGTGGTGTCGTGCGGTTCCGCCCGGAACACCGGGCCCACCTCGTAGACCCGCTCGAACACGCCGACCAGTGCCTGCTTGAAGAACTGCGGCGACTGAGCGAGGTAGGCGGGACGACCGAAGTAGTCGATGCCGAAGACGTTCGCGCCGGACTCCGTGGCCGAGCCGACGATCTTGGGCGTGTGCGCCTCGACGAAGCCGAGTCCGTCCACAGTGGACCGAAACCCGGCAACGCCCGCCGCCGCGATCTCGAAGCGGGCGCGCAACTTCGGGTGCCGCAACGCGATCGGGGCGTTGTCCAGCACGGTCGGCAGCGACGCCGGAACACCCGGGCGGTAGAGGTCGAACACCGGTTGCCGCGCGGGCTCGCCGAGCGGCGTGATCACCGGTTCGACCAGCTCCGCGCCGCCGGGCGCCTGGGGATTGGCCACGACGAGGCCGGTGGCCTCGACGACGGTCTCCTCCGGCGGGACCTCGGCCGAACCGGGCAGCACCACCTGGGCCAGCCCGGAGCGGTCCCGGAGCACGGCGAACGTGACGGACTTCAGCCTGCGTGCGCGGTGCACCCAGCCGGCGACGCGAACGCGCTCACCGACGTGCTCGGGCAGGCTCGTGGCGAGGGAACGAGAGATCATCCACACTCCTCGTGCGTGTGCGATCCCTTGGGGGTGCGGGCGAGAAGGGAACTCGCGGTACCACCGCACCTTCTCCGCCCCTGCCGCGGGGCGGACTCGTCGTGGCCCGGTCACGGGGGCCGGCCGGCGGGGCATGGGGCGCTGGCGCCGTTCCTCCCCGCACTCGGGAGGGTCTTCGCCCAGGGGCGCGAGGCCGCCTTCCCAGCTCCCGGCGGCTCTCTGTCGCTCGCGTTGTCCCCGGCTACTCGTCTCCGTCAGCGCGTTGCCGCCGAGGATAAGCCACCCCGGCGGCAACTCGCTCGCCCTTTTCGCCGCGGACGTCCACTGTGGACGACGCGGCTAACTGGCGCCCTCGTCCGGTGGCGGGGTGGTGGTCGTGGTCCGCTTCGGCGTCGTGGACGGGCACGTCGGATTGAAGATGCTCGTCGTGCACGGCGGCGAGGACGGCGAGCTCGGCACGCTCGTCCCGGACGGCGGCGTCGAGGACAGCGGCGTGGTGCTGCTCGGCGCGGTGGTCGTGGGCACCGGGTCGTCGTACTGACCGATCGGCTTGGCCTTGGGGAAGGGTTCCGGCCGGACGTTGCTGAGGTAGCTGTCCATGAACTCCTTCCAGATGTGCCCCGGCTCGTCCTTGCCGTAGATGGGGTGGTTGCGCGAGCCGCAGCAGTCACCCCGGAGCGGCTCGTTCAGGTCGCGGCCGACCCACACCGAGGTGGAGATCTGCGGGGTGTAGCCGACCATCCACGCCTTGGCGTTCTCGGTCTTGTCCAGTTCGTGGGTACCGGTCTTGGACGCCGACGGCCGGTTCTTGGCCAGCGCCAGGCTGGAGCTCTTCGCCACGTCCACCATGGTCTCGGTGACGTTGCGCGAGAGCTGCGTGTTGTTGTCGGGATCGTTCGCGTCGAGCTTCTTCTGCGGGAGGATCTTGTCCTTCTCCTCCCACAGCGGCAGTTTCTCGCCCGGCTTGATGACCTTGCTGACGAAGTGCGTCTTGCGGGTGTCCCCGTCCGCGGCGAAGGTCGCGTAGGCACCCGCCATGTCCCTCGGCCGCACCCGGGTGTCACCACCACCGATGGCGATGTTGATGTCGGCGAACTTGTCGGCCCCGAGCAGGCCCTTCTCCTGCTCCACCGGAATGCCCGCGGAGAAGGCGGCTTCCACCACCCGCTTGGGGGTCAGGTCCGCGGTGATCTTCATGAAGACGGTGTTGACCGACAGCGTCATCGCGTCCCTGATCGAGCACTGGGTACCGCAGGTGCTCTTGTTGCCGGAGTTGTGGCGGGCCCTCCCGGCGATCTCGATCCCGGAGGTGCCGTCGTACGGCGTACCGATGCCGATGCCCTTCTGCAGCGCCGCCAGCGCGACGAAGGGTTTGAACGAGGAGCCCGGTTCCTGCAGGGAGTCCGCGTAATCGACGCCGGTGCCGTTCTCGCCGCCGTAGTACGCGCGCACGCCACCGGTCTTCGGGTCCACCGCGGTCAGCGCGGTGCGCAGCCCCTCCTTGTTGTTCTTCATGTACTTGGCGATGGCCTTCTCGGCGTCCTGCTGCGCCTTGCTGTCGATCGTCGTGACGACCGTCAGCCCCTCGCGCTTGAGCTTGTCGTCGGTGAAGCCCATGGTCTCCAGCTCGGCGATGACCTGCTCCTGGATGTGCAGCCTGGACCCGGCGACCGGGTTGCGCTTCATCGCCTCCGCACGCGGGACGGTCTGCGGGAACTTGAGGTTCTGCGCCTGGTCCTGGGTGATGTAGCCGTTCTCGGCCATCCGCCGGAGCGCGTCCTTGCGCCACCGCCGCTCGGTGGCTTCCCTGTTCTTCTCCGGGTCCAGCCGGTACGGCGCCTGGATCACCGTGGCCAGCAGCGCGGCCTCGGCCGGGTCGGTGACCTCTTTGACGCTCTTGCCGAGCAGTGCCCTCGCCCCCGCGTCGATCCCCAGCGCGCCGCGCCCGAACGGGATCGTGTTGAGGTAGGCCTCCATGATCTGCTCTTTGCCCTGCTCGTTGCTCATCTTGAACGACTTCACGAGCTCTTTCCACTTGCGGGCGAGGCTGTTCTCCTTGTCGCCCGTGGAAACCTTGATGTACTGCTGGGTGATGCCCGAGCCACCGCCGACGCCGACGGTGATCTGGTTGAGCACCGCGCGCGCGATGCCGACCACGTCGAAGCCCGGGTTGGTGTAGAACGACGCGTCCTCCGTGGCGGTGACCGCGTTGCGCACGATCTCCGGGACCTCGTCGTGCGCGACGTAGGCGCGCATCCCCCCTTGGGGCACGAGCTTGCTCAGCTCTTTCTCGCCGTCCGAGAACATGAGCGTGACCGTCTTCTCCTGCTCCGCGACAACCTGCTTCGGGTCCTTGATCTCGACCATGAAGTAGGTGATGACGAAGGCGATGACCGGCCCGATCACGCCGACCGCGGCCGCGATGTAGCAGCCCCGGCGCACGCGGCGCCAGATCTTCTTCTTGCGCAGCGCGCGCTCTTCCTCCTCGGTGAGTTCGCGCTCCTGGTTGTCCTGCTCCTGTTCGTCATCGCCCTCGGCGTGCTGGTCGTACTCGTCGTCGTCCGGCTCGCGGTGGGTGAGCAGCTGCGGCTCGCGCGGGTAGTCGTCCTCGTCGTCGACGAAGTCGATGATCTCCGTCTCGGGCTCGATCAGCTCGGTCGGAGCGTCACCGGGATCACGACGCGGTGGCAGGGGCGCGCCCGGACGCACCCTCCCGCCGGGTAAGACCGTAGTGGGCGGGCCGTCCCCGTGGCCGGGCGCACCGTGGAGGCTGACCACGCTCGTCGGCCCCGCGAGGTCGTTCTGCCCGCGCGGACCACCGCCTGGTCGTCCTGCCGGCCCGTTGGGACCGGGCAGCAGCTCGGTGCCCGGCGCCATCCCGGCACCGTTCTGCGGCCCACGCGGACCACTGGCCCCGTTGGACTGCCCAGCGACCACCGTGCCCTGCTCGTTCCGCGGACCGCCGGACCCACTCGGCCTCCCGGGCCCGTTCGGCTGTCCGGCAGGCACCGAACCGTGTTCGTTCCGCGGGCCACCAGGTCCCGGCCTGCCGGGCACGCCGGACTGCGGCCCGGCGGGCCTGCCGGGCACGCCGCCCTGCACGGTGGACTGTCCGGCGGGCGCCGAACCGTGTTCGTTCCGCGGACCATCAGGTCCAGTGGGCCTGCCGGGCACGCCGTTCTGCGGTCCACCTGGCCGGTTCGCCGGGCCACCGCTGTGCTGGCCCCCGGGCACGGGACCGCGCTGCTGACCGCCGTTCGGGCCGCCACCAGGGGCTCCGCCCGGCAGGACACCGCCGCGCCGGCCCCCGGGCGCGTTCGGCCGCTCCACCGGGCCACTGCGCTGGTCGCCGGACCGGTTGGGCGGGGGACCGCCGTCCTGGACCGCGCCCGGACGAGCACCGGGCCCCATGCCCGGTCCAGGCCGTCCAGCGGGCGGCTGCGGCCTGCCTTGCTGCTGACCGGGAACGGGGCGGCCAGGCTGCTGGTTCGCCGGGTTGCCACGGGGTGGCGTGCCGGTCCCCGGCGCGGGGGCCGGATGCGGCCGACGTGGCGGCTGCCCCTGGTTCGGACCGGGTTGCCGCTGGTCACGGGGCGGCTGCGGCGGGACGTCGTCCTCATCCCATTCGGGACTCCAGAAACCGGTGCTCTCGGTGGGGTGCTCGGGACCGGACCGCGCTTCGCCCCGGCGGCCCGGATGACCGCCACGGTTGCGTTCCTCGTTCACGCCTCAGCCTCCACAACCGACGCCACCCAGCACCTCACCCCGGCCCGGGTCACTGACCGACCTCCACCTGCACGCCGTCGTCGAACGTGAGCGCAAAAAGCCTGCCACACGGCCTTCCGCACTCGTGTCCCGGCCTGCGCCGAGGGCAAAGGCGCAGGCAGAGCCGCTCTGGCCGCGAGGTTGCCCCGCATGGATTTATTCAGGCAAAGACCAAAATCCTCTTTTGATGAAATACGAATAGGAAGTAAAGCACCGCGAACCGAGCCCGTGCCCGGCCGACCGCTCCCCCGCCCGTGGCCCCGTGCGAGGACGGGACACCCGCGAGGACACACCCGCGCTGCGCACGCCGCCAAGCCCTCCCTGCCCGGCCCCACGCAAGATCGACTGTCAAGTCCACGGGTCGCCGTCCCACCTCCTCACACCGCCGCGACGCTGGTCGTCCGAGGGCCGGATCTGCACCCGGATTCAAAAGATCATCTCTACTCACCCCTTCCGGCCGACGCCTGCGGCGAAGGTAGCCCGGGGGTCTGACAACTCCCGTGGCACCGCGATTTGACGGCCGCGGGAGCGCTGGCTATCACTGAAGCGGAACGGAGGCGAGAACCCGATGACATCGCTGTTGTCCGCACTTTTTCGTTGCTACACAAGGGTTTCCGTGTACCTGGCCAGGCGTGCCGCGTCGGCGCTGTCGAGCGTGCGCAGCGCGAGGTCGACCGGACGACCCCGGTCCACCGCGGTCAACGGCGCGACCGGAGGCCGGTCGATCCACTCCACCACCGGGCGCACCGACTCGGCGACGGGCCGCGCGAAGAACCGTCCGAGCAGCTTGATCCCCCCGCGCACCAAGGGATTCTCCGCGCTGTCCAGGCCGCTCCTGGTGAACCCCGGGTGGTACATCACGTACCGCGCGCGTCCGCCGCCGTGCTCCGCGAAGGCCACGCCGAGGAGGTCATTCGCCCTGCCCGCCTGGAGTTGTGCGCGGACCTGCCCGTACTTCCGGGTCAACTGCGGTTCGTCCCAATGGATCCGGCCCGCCGTGACGCCGACACCGGCAACGCTGATGATCACCGGGTTCTCGCTCGCGTCGAGCAGCGGGCGGAGCCGGTGGCTCAGCAGGTAACGGCTGAGGTAGTAGAGGGCGAACGTGGCCTCGAGGCCGTCCACGGTCTCGACCCGCCTGCGGTGGAGCCGATTGGCGAACAGGGCGAGCGCGTCCACCGACTCGTGGCGGTCGGACACCTCGCGGACGACTCGCTCGACCTCCGCCACCGACGACAGGTCAGCGCGCAGGAAAAGGAGGTTCGGATTCGACACCTGATCGACGAGAGCGCGTCCCTTGGCCTCGTTGCTGCCGATCACGACGACCTTGTCGCCCCGGTCGAGCCTGCGCAGGGCCGTCTCCCGGCCCATCCCGTCCGTCCCACCGCTGATGATCACTGTTTTCACGGTTCCATCCTGGGATTTCCTTCTCCGGAAAGGAAAGAAGGCACTTTCGTTTGCGTTGCGCACATCGTTGTGCCTGTGCGCGCTCAGGCCCGGTGCCGCATGGACAGCGCCGTGATCAGACCGACCAGCGAACGGGCATCAGGACACGGAGGGTGCTGCCGTCACCCGGTTCGCTGGTGACGGAGACGGTCCCGCCCTGCGCCTGCACCACCTGGCGGGTGATCGCGAGCCCGAGCCCGCTTCCCCCGGTGCTCCGGTTGCGGGACTTCTCCGCCCGCCAGAACCGGTCGAAGACGTGCAGCAGGTCCTCCGGTGCGATGCCGGGGCCGGTGTCGGTGACCTCGAACAGCACGTGCTCGCCAGTCCTGGCGCGCGCGGACGGTCACGCGACTGCCTTCCGGGGTGTACAGGACCGCGTTGCTGACCAGGTTGCTCAGCGCCTGCTGCAACCGGGCCCGGTCGGCGACCAGCGCCAGGGGTCCGGCGACGTCCGCGGTCAGGCCCACGCCCTTCTCCTCGGCCTGGGCGCGGTGCGCGGCGGTGACCCGAGCGCGTGGCCGTTCTCCGGATGACCACAGACTGTCCATAGTGGACAGATCTCGGGCAGGACGCGGTTTCCTTGCGGTGCGGGACGGGACGTGCCGCACCGCGGGCTCCTCGCTCACCCTGGAGGCGAGTACAGGGAGGCGCAGTGAGGTACTTCGAGGTGTTCAGCGACGCGCTGAGGAGCGGTGACCGGCCCCGCAAGACCATCATGTTCGCCGACATCGTGGACTCGGCCAAGCTCAAGGAGCGCACCGCCGAGGTCAACTGGCTGCCGACGATCGGCAAGTTCCTCGACATCGTCACCGAAGCTGTCCAGCACGAGGGCGGCGAGGTGGTGAAGTACCTCGGGGACGGAGTGCTCGCGGTGTTCGACGCCGCGGGCAGCGGCGACGCGATCCGCGCGGGCATCCGGTTGCAGGAGCAGCTGCGCAGGCTCCAGCAGGAGACCTCGCTGATCCAGAACTGCCAGTGCACGGTCGGCATCGCCACGGGCCACGTGGTCGAGTACCGCACTCCCGCGCAGACCACCGACGTCATCGGCAGCACCGCGGACCTGGCCTCCCGGCTGTCCTCGGCGGCGGCGCCGAACGCGGTGTGGATCGACGCCAACACCTTCCACGCCGCGGACATGACGCGGATCAGCTCGGAGATCGGCCGCGCGCTCGACCGCCCGACCAACGAGTACCACCTCGCGGGCGAGGTCGGCCTGAAGGGCTTCGGCCACCGCGTCGGCTACTACGAGATCATCTGGTCGCAGAGCGAGTTCGGCGCCCGCAACGCGACGCTGCGGCACTCGCAGAACGTCCCCGCGCCCACTGCCGACGGTGTCCTCCAGGGCACGGTGGACCAGTGGAGCGCGGAGAAGGGAAGGGGTTTCCTGCGCACCGACCGCGGCGAGTACTTCGTCGACCGCCGGTTCCTCGCCTCCCCCAAGGAGAACCTCGTCCGGGGCAAGATCGTCCGCTTCGTCCCGATCAAGCCGCTGCGGCCGAACGGCCGCCCGGTCGCGGGCGCGCTCGTCCAGGAGGGCTGGCGGATCACCGCCGAGTTCACCCGGGTCTTCGTCGAGCGCGGCTACGGTTTCGTCGTCGTTCGCGACCAACGCGGCAACACGCTGCCGCTGTTCGTGCACCTCGGCGACGCTGCACGCCGGTACCGCCCCGGCGACAAGGCATACCTGGTCATCCGGTCGAACGCCCGCGGACTGTCCGGTCAACTGGAGGCGAGCGCCCCCGATGCCCCACGACCCTGACGTGCTCGGCGCGGAACTCGCCGACGTCCGCGATGAGCTCAAGCGCCTGGACGGCAAGGCCCGCGACCTGCTGCTGATCGCGACCTTCACGGTCACCGCCGGGATGGCGATCGCCAACCTCGGCCGCGACGCCATCGGCCTGGCCTCGACCGCCCTCGCCCTGACCGCCCTGCTCCCGTGGACCGCGGCCGTGGTGAGCCTGATGCTGGTCATCCGCCCGACCACGGTGCCCGGCGTCTTCGAGCTCTCCGAGACCGACCTGCCCGCGTGGCGCGAGCGGCGGTGGCAGGCACTCAGCCGCGTCGCCCGGATCAAGCTCCGCCGCGTCCGGGTCGCGGTGGACCTGCTGTTCGCCACGCTCGCCCTCGCCGTGCTCGCCGTCGGCGCGGCCCTGCTCCCCGCCTGAGCATCACCGCAGGTCAGAGCTTCGGCAACCCCCGATTAGGAACCTGATCAGGGTGTGCGTTAATCTTTCCCCAGCGCTTGAGAGAGCGCGGACGGACCGGGATGTGGCGCAGCTTGGTAGCGCACTTGACTGGGGGTCAAGGGGTCGCAGGTTCAAATCCTGTCATCCCGACGGTCGGAAGGCTCTTCGCAGGTCAGAACCTGTGAAGAGCCTTCTTTTTTGATCTTGGCACGGACTTCGAGGGCGAGCACGCCGCTCGTAGACCACTTGACCCGGAGACTTCCGATGCCGCTTCTCGATCTTGACCAGCTCACCGCCGACGTGTCCCACATCTGGGCGGGTTTCCTGCGGGACTGGGACCGCAGCCTGCGCTCGGCGAACTACCCGGAGACCACCCGCTACAACTACCTGCTCGCCGCCGTCCAGCTCGCCCGCTATCTGGCCGAGCACTCCCCCGATCCGGACGCCGACGCCGCTGCCGAGGACCCCACCGAGGTCACCAAGGCCCACGTCGAGTCCTTCCAGGCGTGGATGATCGAGACCAGATCGGCGTCCACCGCGTTGAACAAGCACAAAGGGCTGCAGCAGTTCTTCAAGTAGTTGATGCTCGACGAGCAGGAGATCGACCGATCTCCAGGGAGCGCGTCCGTCGGCCCAGGCCACCGAAGAAGCTCATCCCGGTCATCCCCGACGACGACACCAGCCGCGTCCTCAAGACGTGCAAGGGCAAGGAGCGGCATCGGCCCCGATCCGCTCGATGCCGGGATGCACGGGCCCGGAGCCGCTCAGCATGACGAGCCGGACGTCCTCGCCGGACTCCGCGAGTAGCCGAGCGGTCTCGACTCCACTCCCCCCAGCGCCGACGACAGCAGAAAAAATCCACGAAGACCGCCCCAGTCCAGGCGAGGGCATGTCAGCCGCAACCACACCCGAGGACAAGTACCGAGCGATTTCACGCACAGCGCAACAAGTGCCCTTTCTGCCAGAATCAGTCGTATTCGGCATGCATCGGGAGGAAGAACCATGCGTGGATTCACGCGTCTGCTGGCCGTCGCCGCGATCGCGGTCGGAGTCGTGAGCGCACCGGGCACAGCCGTCGCCAGCGAGATGTCGATCCAGTCGCCCCCGCCGGGGTGCACGGGATGGCACGACGGCTCCACCTACGCCGAGGCGACGTGCTCGACCTACAAGCTGTACCGGGTCTCGGTCACCTACTGCCGGGTCCAGTGCAACACGGAGTACGGCATCCCCGCCGACCGTGACAAGCCGTCGAGGCTCGAACTGCCGGCCGGCGGCGGCATCTCCAACCTGGGCGTGGACATCATCGAGTTCTGACACTCAAGCGAGTAA
This sequence comes from Allokutzneria albata, assembly GCF_900103775.1. Lineage (GTDB taxonomy): Bacteria > Actinomycetota > Actinomycetes > Mycobacteriales > Pseudonocardiaceae > Allokutzneria > Allokutzneria albata. Next base: position 3,351,908 of record NZ_LT629701.1, read on the forward strand.
GAACAAACTTAATCTGATTTCCCGTTCCGGTGTCGCACTGACACTGGCGGTCGGACTGCTCTGCACCGACATCACGCTTCCGCCCATCGTGACCCACGACGCCATGTTCCAAACGAGCGACGCCACCGAGGTGACCAGAGCGAGCACGGCGATCACGAATGCGGCTCTTTGATCGGGCCGGTGGACATCATCCATAGTGGACGTTCAGCAGGCGCACCCGAGTGACAGCACAGACTCCTCTACGCGGCCGATTACACTGGAAGCTGACCTCGAAAAACCGACCGGAGCACGCCGCTACGACCCGCCACGACTGGGGGGGCAAGGGGTCGCAGGTTCAAATCCTGTCATCCCGACGGTCACCGAGAGGCCGTCTCACACAGCTAGACGCTGAGGTGAGACGGCCTCTCGTCATTTCAGCGTGGATCTTGTGCAAGATCACCTCGTGGTGGAGCTCGGGGACCACGCCGCTCAGACGACCCCCGGCCGATACCGGCGGCCGACAGTCACTCGAACACCTCACAACCTTCCCGCGCTTGCTCCGTTCAGGTGGTAGCCGGACTGCCACGGCCGCGCACCCCGCAATCCCAGGCGCCGTGCGCCTCGACCGCGAGATCATCCGCAGATGTCCCCCGACTCCGATGTCATCAAGTGGATCGTCATCGCCGCCACCCTGGTCCAGACGACCGCAGCCGTCATCCAAGTCCACCAGGGCCGCAGAACGAACCCCGACGCCTCCACGCTCACAGCGCTGGGCCCCGTGTCCAAACTGCTCCTGGCAACCGCGATCACCGGCACGCTGTGGGTCGTCGGATTCCTCCGCGTGTACGAACGCCGCAGGTCCAAGTCAGGCAAGACCTACTACACGATCCGCGACGAGTTCGCGGACCTCCCGGTGCCCCGGACCCTGCTCGGCCTCGGAGTCATCGTCCTGTCCGCCCTGGCAGGTGCCACGATCGTGGTGATGTGGAAGGCGACGGACGCGCACTTCGCCGGCTTGAGCGCACTCATGGTCATGGTCACCTCCGCCACTGCGGCCCTCACCGTGATCACCGCCGCAGTGCACGCGTACCGGGCCAAAGAAGAGAACATCCTGCTGATGCTCGCCTTCGCCGGCATCGGCGCCATCGTGGGCAGGACGGTGAACACCGAGCCCGAAGGCCGCTGACCCTAGAGCACCGCGCAGGGCGACCAAGACATGCCCAGGACCGACCGCACCCTCGGGTCCCCCTGGTCACGGGGTCGCCGGGGCGCCGAGCGGGTCGGGCGCCCATCCCCTCACGCGTGGTGGTCTCCGCGCTCGGAGGCATCGGCAAGACCTGGCTCGCCCAGACTTGGGCCCACCGCAACCTCGACCGGTTCCCAGACGGACGACTGAACCGCCGCCCCGGTGACACCTGTGATTGGCGTGGCTGCAGGAATCCCGAGGCGAAGGAAACGCCCGCAAGCTGTCAATCTATAATTTCGAAGATAGATTTCAGCCATTGACATCGAAGCAGGCAGGAGCTACGCCATGAGCGAACCGGACGTCGCCAAGTTCCTCACCGAATTGGACTACATCGAGGCAGAGCGCGGCGAATTCAACGGACACGCGTCCATGACAATGGTCCTGGACGAGTTCGACCGGGTCCTGCTCAACCTGCGCGATGACAAGCCCGAGATCTTGTACCCGAACCACTGGGCCATTCTCGGCGGCTCAGCGGAGACGGGCGAGTCGCCGATCCTCGCCGCACGGCGAGAACTGGCCGAGGAAATCGGCCCGGCGGTCGAAGAGTTCGGAGATTTCGAACACTTTTGCTCGGTGATCGACCGAGATGGCCACCGCCACCTGGTGTCGGTGTTCACCACTCGCACCACGCTGCCGTCCACTGAATTCACACTGACAGAGGGACAGGAAATTAAATTCTTCTCCTTCGAGGAGCTCGACAAAATTCGTATCACTCCGTTCGTCCGACAGGTGCTGCGCGCGTACCACGCCCAACAGAAACAACACAGGGGAAGCAGCGGACGAGGTGTGGACACCAGGGATGCGGGGTGAGTTTCAGCGAGCGGGACTTCTGTAGATCCGTCAGCCCGGGCCCCTGATGACGTCCGAAGCCAGCCGCCTCCTGCTCGACTCACTCGTTCTGGCGAAGCACCCGCGTTCCCGACATCTCTGGCCAGTACACCTAGTGGTGTTGCGACCAGCAGGCTGCGGCGCGGTCCAAAGTGGACGTGCTCAGCTTGTTCACGACTCAGGGGTGCAGGCACCGGGCTTCGCCGAAGCCTCCGGCTGGTAGACGTTCCCGGCGTAGGGACTGGAGAACAGTAGCTTGCCCTGCCGCACGACGAGGCACACCGCCTGCTTCCCCTTCTCAAGCGTCACGTTGTAGCGGACGACGGTCGTCTCCTGGAACGCGCGCGCTCCGGAGAGCCGTTGGTCGAGGTCGCTGTTGTCGCCGAGCGCGCGGTTCACGGCCGTGTCGAGCCCGGTCTGCTCCCACAACAGGCCACCGTCCTTCGTGGACAGTTCGGCTGCGGCCTTCTGCACACGCGGCAGGATGTCGGAGTTCTTGGCGAAGCCTACGCTGGCGATGAAGCCCGCGAAACCGATCATCCCGATGCCTGCCACGACTTGGAAGACGCGGCCGCAACCGAATGCGGTGTCGGAGGGCTCGACAGCGTCGGGGTTGCTGAACTGCCAGGCCGCGGTACGCCGCCACACCCGGCGCGGGTTGAGTGAGGCGAGCACGAGCAGGCCCACTCCGAGCAGGGCGAGTACGACGGCCAGCGCGATCATGCCGTCAACGTATCCAGTCACGCGGCTTCAGCAGTGTCGGCACGCGCGACGCTCGCGGCTTACATCCCGGCCCGGCAGCTTCCGCGGCAACGGCCTCGCCGGCGGCAAGCGGTTACGGCCCCTGCTCAGCGTCTACGGTTCGACAAGATCACGTCATCGCACTTCAGTTCTCGCTCAAAGCGGGCGACACCCCGCCGTCCGAGTACTACGGTGGGCACCGCCCAGCTGGTGACGCAGATTGCACGGGTGCTGCGAAACAACACCACACCCTCCCGTTTGGAGCAGGTGGCCCGCGAGGGAGTACCCGCAAGGGGAAGCCGTGGAAATGAGAGAGCCCTCAGCGTCCCAGCTGGGTGGCCACCGCTTCGTCACGCAACGAGCACCGTGGCGGATCGGGTTCACATCCGGTCATCCCGAAGGGCCTTCCTTCTGATCTGGACAAGCTCGCCGCCGGCCTGTCCCACGTCACCGAAGGTCCCCGGCAGCCCCGCCACCAGCGTCAGTCCTCGTCCAGAGCGGTCGGCTTGTGCACCGCGTCCTTGCCGCTCTTGTCACTGCGCACGCGGTACTGCGGTTCCTCCTCCGAGGCGCGGACCTGCCTGCCGGCGGCCTCGGTGTCCTCGGTGATCTTCTCGACAACCTCGCCGTGCACCGTCTGACCGTGGCTGGACCAGCTGACCTCGTCCCCCTTGCGGAACTTCTTGTCTGCCATGGGATCCTCCTCGTTCGGCGCTCACCCTGCCGCGATGAGCGCTTGGGGCGCCGCCTGTTTGATGCGGGTGCACAGCCAGGCGAGCTGGCGATCGGTGTCCTTCTCGCAGGAGCTGACGACATCGAGCAGTTCGCGGTCCCGCAGTCCCTGGGCGGCCTGGCCGACGACGGTCCAGGTGATGTCGGTGAGGTTGGCCAGGGTGTAGAGGTCCTGGAGGTCGCGCAGCAGGCCGACGGCTCCGCTGCGGGTGCTCTCCAGGCCCGTGGCGTGCAGTCGTTCGGGCTCTCGCTCCCGGTGCTCGCCATAGCGCTCCACGATCGGCGTGAGGGCAGCGCTCTGGCGCTTGACGCGCTCCGCGAGCACCTGGCAGGTGTGCTGCTGCACGTCGGGTTCCTCGCCGTCCATCGCGGTGTCCCAGTCGGACTCCTCCAGCACCCCGCCCCTTCGCACCAGCGGACGCGTCAACCGGTCCGCGTCATCGCGCCGCCAGGAGCCGTACAGGCCCTTCGGCCCGAGCCGCCCGTGGTTGACCACGTCACCCGCGCGGCCGCGGATTCCGACCACGCGGCCGTCCTTGACCGCGATGTCGCACCCGCAACCGTTGCTGCACAACACACACGCGGACTGCACCCACCGGTCCACGTCCGGCTCCGCCAGCCCCTGGTCCAGGTGCATGTCGACCCGGACCGGCCACGGCGTGTCCTTCGCGTGCGGCGTGCGCGCGCCCCAGATGTCCGCGATGCGGTCAGCCATGTGTGCTGGCTACCCGCGCCCACGGCTTCCAACCGGGGCTTGCGCCGGACCAGGCGTGCTGGCTGCCACGTCACGCAAGTGGGGACGTGCCCGTGATGACGCATTCGCAACGGCATCGGTGGGTGATGTCGGAAACCGAAACCGCCCGAACGGGTCGGCTCGTGCGCTGTCGGGGCCGCTGGTTGTCACAGGGCGGTGGCGTGGATGCGTACTGGTTGGCCGGAGCGGGAGAGTGCGTCGCGTTCGCGGGTGAGGCCGATCTTCTCCGCAACTCGCTGGGAAGGCGTGTTGTCCGGGTGGGTGATCGCGATCAATCGCTTGGCATTGAGGACATCGCGTGCGAGGTCACGGCAGGCGGCGGCCGCTTCAGTGGCGTAGCCGTGTCCCTGGAGATCATTGCGGACGTGGTAGCCGACCTCGATCTCGATGGTTCCTTCTACCTCCTGGGGTGTCAGGCCGCACTCGCCCACGAACTCCCCGGTGGCAGGAGTGTGACGAGCCAGAGCCCGAAGCCTTCCTGCCTGTAGAGGCGTTGGTTCCACTCGATCCATGCCAGGGCTTCGTCTCGGTCCTTGGGCCGTGGGTAGTACCGCATCACGGCCGGATCACCGAGGAGTGCGGCCATGTCGTCGAGGTCGTCGGTGGTCATGTGGCAGAACGCCAGCCGTGGGGTGGGAGCCGGGAGGAACTGCTGCTGGTTCATCGGGTCTCCATCGTGGGACGGCGGGCAGTTCCGGCGGCACAGCTGGTCCAGGTCGCCTGCGGAGGTCAGGACGAACTCGACATCGACTGTGAACGGCGGCGATCCCTTCGCTCGGCAAACGCGCTTCGCGGCGTGAGAGTGTCGCACGGGACTCGATCAGGCAGGCCGTGGCGATCAAGGCCGGGCTGAGAAGGACACGCTCTCCGCCGCCACGAACGGGAGCAGGCGTTGAGCCTCTGCCTCGATGGCGGCCCGGTCATCGGCCGTCAGCGGCCGGAACGGCGTCAGTCGCAGCTCCCCGCCGGACAGCGACCAGCTGCCGTGCACGCGGCCGTCGATCAGGAACGTCGGCAGGACCAGCGCCCGGCCGGGCATGATCCGTTTCCGGTCCTCGCCGGAGATGATCCGGGTCCGGTCGGCGTGCCCGAGCAGGGCGTTGTCGAACGCGGGCAGCAACCGCGCAGGGGCTGGGGTATCGGCGTCGGGCAGCTGGGCGTCGGCCAGGTCGACCAGCTCCCCGCCGTGCGGATCCCGGTAGTGGCGCAGCTCGCCGCGCATGCTCGCGACGATCTCGCTCAACCGGGTCAGCCCGCTCCATGCCTGCACGTCCTTGACACCGGCCGGTCCGAACGCCGCGAGGTACCGGCGGATCAGCTCCCTGGGGTTCGCCGGCTCGCCGACCCCGATGGCAGTGACCGACACGGACGACCGGGTGCCCCAGGCGCCCCACCCGGCAGTGGCCGGATCGTGGGTCAACGCGGATCGCAGTTCGACCTCGCCGGCCAGGATCCGTCCGTCGCGGCCCGGGTAGCTCTCCGCCAGCCGCCGGGCCAGCTCCTTGCGGGGCACCGCCTGGTCGCCGAGGAACTCCAGGCCGGCTGCCACCAGTTCGCCGGTGTTCAGGCCCGCGCTGGTGCGGCTGAAGTAGGCCGTGCTCGCGGTGCGATCGAGCACCGGTTGCAGCAGCGGCCGGAACCGGCGGAAGTCGTCGGCCCCCGCGAGGTGCTGAGTACTGCGCAACAGTCCCGATCGAACGACGCGCCGAGCCTCCAACAGGGTCGTGAGCCCGGAGTGCCCGAACTCCCGGATCCGGCTCCACAGACCGACAAACGGCCAGTTCGGCTCCTGGGCTTGCATCGCGACCAGCCGTCCGATCACCTCCAGCGGGGTGTGGCCGGTTCGTGCCAGCAGGAACTGCCGCTGCAGCAGGGCCCGGTTCAGGATGCGAAGCGACAACGTGCTCACGTCAACCGCACCGAGACGTTGCCGCGGTAGGCACCCTGGAGCAGGGCCAGAAACGCCTTGGGCACATCGGTGATCGCGCCCTCGACCACAGTCTGCGGGTAGACGAACCGTCCCTCTTCCAGCCAGGTGCGGAAGTGCTTCTGCCAGGCCGAGACCTGCTCGGGAGTGTGGTGGCAGGAGAACGGCGACAGCACGACGCCCCTGGCTTCCGCTTCGGCTCTGTCCGGCTGCGGGAACCGCTCGGCGGCGTCGCCGAGCTGGCTGGACAGCGAGCCGCACAGCGCGAACCGCGCGCCCGGTCGTGCCGCCTGGAGCGCGGCGTCGTACTGCGCGCCGCCGACGACGTCGAAGAACACGCTGATGCCCTCGGGTGCCAGTTCCCTCAGCCGCGCGGCGGGGTCGTCGTGGTAGTCGAACGCGGCGTCGAAGCCCAGGTCGTTGACCAGGTAGTCGACCTTCGCCGCGCTGCCCGCGCTGCCGATCACGCGCGCGGCGCCGAGCCGCTTGGCGATCTGCCCGGCCAGCGAACCGACACCGCCTGCCGCGCCGGACACGAACACGACGTCACCCTCGCCCACGACCGCGACGTCGGCCATGCCGTAGAAGGCGGTCGGGCCTTGGGCGAGGTGGTAGCCGGGGTCGGGGAACGCGTCGCGGTCGAGTTTGACGTAGGACCGGGCGGAGCCCGCGGAGTACTCGCTCCAACCCGTCATCGACTGGACCAGGTCGCCCACCCGGAGCGCGTCGTCGGCCGAGCGGACGACGGTGCCGATCGCGGCCACACCCACCCGCTGACCCGGCTGCCACGCGGGCACCGGGAGGTGGCAGTCAGCGCGCATCAGTTCCAGGTAGGTGGTGGCCAGGCCCAGCTGCTCGGTGCGCACCAGAACATCGCCGTCGACGTCGGTCTCGGCGACGGTGAAGTGCTCCGGGCCGGGCACGCCGGTGATGTGGCCGGTCAGCTGGATCTCGCGGGTGATCATCGTTCTGTCTCCCTCGGTCGGTTTCGGTCTTCGAGGAGGACGCTAGACAGGCTTCCGGCCACTTTCTGTCCTGAAGTCCTGTCAGGATGAAGACATGGCGAACACCAGCTCCCGCGCCCTGCGATTGCTGTCGCTGCTGCAGACCCATCGGCACTGGCCGGGCCCCGAACTGGCCGACCGGCTCGAGGTCTCCGAGCGCACCCTGCGCCGCGACGTCGACCGGCTGCGCGATCTGGGTTACCCCGTCCAGGCCTCCCGGGGCACCGACGGCGGCTACCAGCTGGCGCCGGGCGCCGTCCTGCCCCCGCTGTTGCTGGACGACGAAGAGGCGGTCGCGCTCGCGGTCGGCATGGGCGATGCCGCGCAGAGCGGGATCGCCGGCGTCGAGGAAGCCGCCGTCCGCGCGCTCACCAAGGTCGTGCAGGTCCTGCCGCCCAGGCTGCGCGCACGGGTCGACGCGCTGCGAGCCATGACCGTCTCGTCATCTCCAGCCGGACCGATCGTCGCGGCCGGCATCCTCACCGCGGTCGCCCAGGCATGCCGGGACGAGGAACGTCTCCGATTCGCTTACGCGGCACGAGGTGCCGCGCCAACCGAACGCGAAGTCGAGCCGCACCGGCTGGTCGCGCAGGGTGGACGCTGGTACCTCGTCGCCTACGACCTGAACCGGCACGACTGGCGCAGCTTCCGCCTGGACCGGGTGACCGACCCCCGTCCGACCGGGGCACGGTTCCTGCCGCGCAAGCTGCCCGCCGAGGACGCAGCTGCCTTCGTGCACACCAGCACCGGCGCTCCCGCTGCCCACACGGTCCGCGTCCTGGTCCACGCGCCCGAGGCCCAGGTGCAGCGGGTGGTCGGCCAATGGGGGACCGTCGAGCCGGCCGGAGACGACCGCTGCCACCTCACCATGATCTCGGCCAGCCTGGATTGGCCGGCACAGGCGCTGGGCAACGTCGGCGCCGACTTCGAGGTGCTCGGGCCACCGGAATTCACCGCGCACCTACGCGAATGGGGCACCCGGTTCGTGCGAGCCAGCGGCCCGACCGCAGAGGGAACGTGACAGAGTTCCTGTTGCTTGGCGCAGACAAGCAGTGGTGGCTTCGCTGCCGACCCATGTCGTGTGTTTTGCCTGTCTCTTCCGAGACCAGGCCGCCGTGGCAGTCCCTTGACCTTTCAGCCTTTCAGACTGCCTGTCGAGTACTCGGAGAAGATCCCGTCGAGGACGCGACGTGCGTTCGTGGCTTCCTCGTCCGCCCGGTTCACGGTCTGGGCGCAGGCGACGAGTGTCTTCCACAGGGCCCAGCCGCGCCCGCGGGCCCATGTCGCCTCGTCGACGGACAGGCGGTCTCGGAACGCCTGCCGGCCTTCGGTGGTCAGCAGCGTCCAGGCGATGGCCATGTCGCAGGACGGGTCGCCGACACCGCAGGTCCCGAAGTCGATGACGGCCACCAGCTCCCCGCTTTCGAGCAGGAGGTTTCCCGGTGCGATGTCGCCGTGGAACCAGACGTCCACTCCGTCCCAGCGGGCGTCCAGTGCGGTCTCCCAGATCTCGCGGGCCACGTCGAGGTCGATGTGGCCATCCAGTGCCGTGAGCGCGCGCTGGGCCTGCGGGTCGTAGGTGCGCAGGGTGGCGCCCCGGAACCAGTTGTGCTTGCCGGGCTTGGGACCGCCGGCGGCGTCGACGCCCTGCAGAGCTGCCAGGAACCCGGCCAGGTCGAGGGCGAAGCGGACGGGGTCGGAAACGCGGTCCGCGCTCGCAGGTTCGCCGTGGAGCCATTGGTAGATCGACCACGAGAAGGGATAGTCCGCGCCGGGATGTCCCTTCGCCAGCGGGACCGGGATGGGTAGCGGCAGCCGGGGAGCGAGCACCGGAAGCCACTGCTGTTCCTTGTCGACCGCCAGGGCGTACTCGGACGCGCTCGGCAGGCGCGCCACCATTGCGTCGCCGAGGTGGAAGGTGACGTTGTCCCAGCCGCTCTTGGCCACGGGCTGAACCGGGAGGTCGGCCCACTGCGGGAACTGGTCGCCGATCAACCGGCGCACCTGCTCCGCGTCGACCGTGATGCGCTGGGGCATGGGACCGAGATCCGGTGTGCTGCTCAAGGCGGCATCCTCGCTTGACATCGAGAGGTGCAGGGTGCGGCCTGAACGATAGTTCGTGTCCTGAGTCGACCAACGAGCACCGACAGGACCGGACTGGCCGACATGTCGCTGGTCGGCGCGGAGGTTGTCATTCTCGGTGGTGACGCGCCGATGTGTTCTTCGCAGAGGTGGAGATGCGGGCGAAGCTGTTCGTTCTGGGTACGTGACGTGGTGATCCCTACAGTTCTTCCGTCGGAAACGTCAGGCCGACAAAAATCCAACGCATTCCACACGCACGTCCGTGACGCATTCAAGGCCGTTGGCCGGGCGTCCGCCCACAGCAGACGCGCGCGTCCTCGACAAGGCCCTGACCCGGGTGAGCGTCGGCGGTGCGGCGACCACCCGGGTAGGGATCACCGGTTCCGAGATCAAGATCAAGCTCAACGAACGACCTGGACCACGTCACCGACCTTGAGAGTGGCGAAGTACTTCTGCGCGGACTCCGCCGACAGCCGGATGCAGCCGTGCGAGAGGTTCCTCAGGTTGCCCTGGTGAAAGGCGATACCGTGGTGGAAGAACACCGAGTACGGCATCGGCGCGTAGTTGAAGAGGCGGCTCCTGTGGTACCTGCTCTTGAACTGCACCTTGAAGGTTCCGGTCGGAGTGGCGTAACCCGCGCGGCCGTGGGTGATCGGCACCGGACCGTAGATCACCTTGCCGTTGTCGAGCAGCCAGGTCCGGTTGGTCGAAAGGTCGACGCACGCCCTGGCCTTGCGGTTCGGGCACGGGGACGCGAGCCGCTCGTCCGGCTGAGGTGCCAGGTTGCCTTCCTCGGTCGTCGGCGGCTGAGGCCTGGGCTCGGCTGACTCCGATATCGCTGTGCCGGTCAACGGATTCTGCTGGGCGGTATTCCGTACGTCGGCGCCGTTGTGCGTTGTCAGCAGTAGTCCTGCCGCTGCCAGCGACGCCAGGGTCACCAGGGTCTTGTGTGCGTACACATCGCACCTCCGAGTTCTGCCGGAATGGCATCACGTCGGGCCAGCGGAGTGTTGGCCCGTAGCCCCTGTACGCCATTCCTCGATCCGGGGTTGCTTTCGATTGTGGATTTACCTAGAAAAGATAAACGCAAACCTGGTGACCGCGACGGTTCCGCGGGCCGAGAAATGTCCCCGAAGTATCGCGCGATAACCCGTAAGTCGCAGGAAGATCCTGTCAGGTCGTCCGCCGCGCCGTGTGCGAGGACCGCTCCGTGGCCACCACGAAACACGACGCCGCGACCGCTCCGGCAAGAGCGCAAACCAACCCGTACCCGAGCGCGAGTTCGTGCTGGGTCATCACCGAAACGAACGTCCACAAGGCCAGCCCGAACAAAGCACCGAGCGGCAGTGCCGTGTAGCGGGCCGACGGCCGCCGGTACCCGCGCCGCAGGGTGCGCACCGTGGACTCGACGTAGGCCAACGCGAACAACCCCAGTACAAGGCTCCCGGCCCCCATCGCGGACGCGAGCGGGTACTGCTTCGTGAACACGGTGAACGTCTGCACGGCGTCCTGCTGGCCCGGGCGCTCCCATCGGACCTCACCGGTGACCGCCCCACCGACGATCCACCGCGCGAGCGCGGGCATCTCCACCTCGGTGGCGAACGCGCCGTTCTTGTTCGGTGTGACCGGCCGACTCGTCCCGGATGCCAGGGGAACCGTCGCGCCGAAGAGGCCGACGCGGACGGGACCGCTGATCGGTCCGGCGCCGGCCACCGTGATCGACTTGCTCAGGTCGACGGTGACCACCTGATCCGACCGCGCACCGTTGACCGACACGTCGGCCTGTCCGGGATGCGCGAGCCGGGCAGGTGCGATCAACGCGCCCACTACCGAAGCCACCAAGGCGACAACCGCGAGCAAAGCGGGCACGAGGGACCGTGGTTCGGCTCGTCGCCGCCCAGGCGCGACAAGCGTCGTTTCCTCGCGAACCCCTGGCAGGGCAACCGTCGCGCTCTTGGTTCGACCCGAGCCCGACGACAGACTGGCGACCACTCGCGGTGCCAGGTGCAGAACCGGAATTCCTGATCGCTCCAACCATCCTCGCCCGTACACGGTGGTCGCCGCCGCGGCCAGGTCCGTGGCGAAGGACTCCGCTTCCCGGTAGCGCCCGGGCAGCTCCCGCGCCAGGCCGCGCATCACCACCGACGCCAACGGTTCCGGCACGCCCTGGATCCACTGGGGATCGGCGAAGATGTGCCGCCGCATCATGGTCAGCGCGCCGCAGTCGCGTTCGAACGGGAGATCACCGGTCAGCAGCTCGTACAACACCGTGGCGGCCGAGTAGACGTCGGCGGCGGGCGTGAGCGCGTTGCCCATCGCCTGCTCCGGCGCGATGTAGGCGGGGGTGCCGAGCACTTCCCCGCCGTGCGTGACCAGCGTGGCCCCTTCACCGATCACCTGCGCGATGCCGAAGTCGGCGACCTTCACGACTCCGCCCGTGGTGAAGAGCAGGTTCTTCGGCTTGACGTCCAGGTGCAGCACACCGGCCACGTGCGCCGCGTGCAGTCCGGACAGCATGGCCAGCGTGATCGCGCACGCCTGTTCTCCGGTGACGCCGCCGGGCCGCATCCGGTCGAACACCGTGCCGCCGTCCAGCTTCTCCATCACCAGCAGGTTCTGCACGTAGTCGTAGACCGGGACGATGTGCGGGTGGTCGAGGCTCGCCAGCACCCGGGCCTCACGGTCGAACCGCATGCTCGCGCCGGCCCGGTCGTTGATCTCCTGCGGCAGCTGCTTGATCGCGACCTGGCGGCCGAGGGAGCGGTGCACTCCCGCGAAGACCTCGCCCATCCCGCCGGAGCCGATCCGATCGCCGACCGCGTACTGCGGCAGCGCCCTGATCATGCTGAGCGGGGCGGTCATCCGACGTCCTCGGTCGTGGCGTCCAGTTTTCTGGTCGTCACGCCGACCGTCGGGTCGTCGGCCGGGAACGGGGCCGGCCCGGGAACCGGGTGCGGCGTCAGGTATCCGAGGAGAAGCCCGATCACCGCGGCCCCCAGCACGACCGGGATCTCGATGGAGGGCTCGGGCGGGACAAGTCTGAGCACCGAAAGCGTAACGACCGCGACGAGCCCGGTCCCGACCCCGGCGGGCAGGAAGCGCAAGGCCCTTCGCCACCGGTTGGGCGAAAGCTTGTGCCTGGCAAGGGCGAGCAGTGCGGTGGCCCAGGCGAGCGCGGTCAGCACGAGCAGTGCGATGCCGAAGGCTCCGTAGACCGACCACAGCGAGCCGTTCACCTCGCTCACCAGGTTCACCGCGCCCAGCGTCTCCCGCCCCGCCCCCACGACCTCGACGGTGGTCGGCAGCAACCCGATCGCCTGTCCCGCCAGGTCGGCGAAGTCCAGAACCAGTGTCCTGGTAACGCTTTCACCGGCCGGTACGTCGAAGGGGAAGGTGGTGTCGTACGCGAAGAACGTCAAGGCCAGCGCGACACCCTTGACCCGGACACTCCGCACCCGCAACGGCGCGTCGCCCCTGTTGCTCGCCGTCACGGTCAGCTCGACCGGCTTGGCCGGGTCGATCGTGGCGGTGCTCCCCGCGATGTCCTTGCCGTCAAAGGCAACCGTGACGCCCAGCGGCTCAGCCGCGTGGGCAGGCGATCCACCGAGGAGGACGGCAAGAGCGGCCACGCCGAGCGCAACCCCTGCCGCGATCACGCGTCTCATAGGACATCCCGTTGTCGAGGTGATGGCTGGTCGGGATGCTACAGCGCTCCGAGACGTTCCCGGACTAACGCGACAGAGGTAAAAATGCGACTGATCGCAGGTCTGACGGCCGCGCTCGCGGCACTCCTCCCCACCACACCACTGGCAGCGGCGCAGCAGGCTCCGACGGTGGTCCTGAAACCCGACTCCGGCAAGGCCGGCAGTGGGTTCACCATCGCCTGGGCCGGCTTCCCCGCCTGCCGGATCATCACGTTCACGTGGGCGGGCGCAGCCCTGACGTCGACCTCGGCCGCCCCGCCCGCGAGCGGTCAGGTGAACACCACCGTTCCGGCAGATGCCAAACCCGGCGTCCACGTCGTCGCGGGAAACTGCACCAGTCAGAAAGTGACCGCCAGAGCCAACTTCACGGTGATCAGCACCCCGACCACGACCCGGGTGCCCCCGACCACGACCCGAGTCCCGCCGGTGACCACCCGGCCGGAGGTGACCCCGACGACCACCAGGCCGAGCACGCCGGTCACGGTCACCAAGCCGAGCACGACGACCACCGAGCCGGGCACGCCGGTCACCACCACCACAACGCCAACTTCGTCCACAGTGGACACTACTCCGCCGCCGACCTCGACGGTTCCCCCCTCCGATGGCGATCTGGTCCTGGACCGCCCGACCATCAACCCCGGAGACCCGCTCTCGGCGGCCGGCCGCGGCTGCACCCCGAACTCACCGGTGACACTGACGTCGAAGGGGGTTCGCGTCGGCACGGCCGTCGCCGACGCCGACGGCGCTTTCGTCACCCCCGTCGAGTTCACCCGCGCGGAACCCGGCCGGCACACCATCACCGCGAGTTGCGGAGTGGTCCTGACCGGAGCCGTGGACCAGGTGGTGACGAGCTCGACCGGCGGTCAGAACGGCACCCTGGTCGTCCTGGTCTTCTTCGTCCTGGCCGGTGCGGCCGTGATCCGCTTCTCCTGACAGGCCAACGGGCTCGAGCGGCAGGCTGGGCCGAGGCCGTGCGCTGCTCGAACGGAGCCTTCGGGATCGGTGTCGAGGAAGTCCGCTCCGGCGAACCCGTTCACCCGCAGATCGACCGGACCTGGCACGGCCGGTCCAGCAGCACGCGACCCCGATCGCTCCCGTCGCCTCCCGGGAACTCGCACCACGCCGGACCAGGCGTGGGCTCCACCAGGCCTCCCGCACCGATTCACCGTGGGCCTCCTGGCCGTAGGTGTGTCCACTCAGGACGAATGGGGGTGCCGGGCGGGACCGGCCCCTGCCACCGGCCCCGCCGCGGCGGTCAGTGCTCCGTCGTGCTCACCGGGACGCGCTGCGGCTCCCCGCCGCACTTGACGGGCACTCGGACATCGAGGATTCCGTTCGTGTAAGCAGCCGTGACGTGGTCGACGTCGGCACCCGAAGGCAGTCGCACCGAGCGGGCGAAGCTGCCATAGCGGAACTCGCTGCGCCGCTTGTCGTGCTTGTCCTCCTCGCGCCTGGCCGAGATGGTCAGCACGCCGTCGCTCGCGGTCACCTCGATGTCGCGCTCGGCGTCCATGCCCGGCAGCTCGGCCCGGACCACGTAGGTCTCGTCGTCGAAGTACTCCTCGACGTGCACCGCGTTGGCGCCGAACAGCCAACTCCGGTCGAACAGCTCCCTCAGCTCCGGAAGCACTGCGCGCGCTCGCCGACGCGTGATCGCCGTCATCGAGATCCTCTCCCTTCCGGTCGGAACAGTTGGCGGCCGCGTCCAGCACACCGCCGGTGCCCCGCCGCCCGCGAGAGCCCGAGTCCCCGAGCCACGGAGTCGAAAGTCCCTGCGCCTCCGGGCCGGTCGCCACTTCCGGGCGCGGTCGCGCGCGGCGACCGTTGAGGGATGAGCGCCGAGCCGATCCTCACCGTGAACGTGGGTTCCAGCAGCATCAAGCTCTCGGTACTGGGCGATCAGGACCGGATGACGTGGCACCGGGAGCTGCGCGCTCCCGAGGACGGCGGCCTCGCGGCGTTGCCCGCCGTGCTCGCCCAGGCTCCGCCCGTCGCCGCCGTCGGGCACCGGATCGTGCACGGCGGCGCTCTCCACGCCGAGGCGACGGTGATCACCGACCACCTCCGCTCCGAGCTCATCGACCTCGCCGCGCTCGCACCGCTGCACCAGCCGCCTGCCGTGGCCGCGGTCGACATCGTGCGCCGCCACCGTCCCGAGCTGACCGCGATCGCCTGCTTCGACACAGCGTTCCACCACGACCTGCCACCGGAAGCCGCCGAGTACCCACTACCCCGCCGGTGGCGGGACCGATTCGGCCTGCGGCGTTTCGGGTTCCACGGGCTGTCCCACAGCTACGCCGCGCGCAAGGCGGTCGAGTTGATCGGTGGGGCGAGCCGAGCGGTGGTCTGCCACCTCGGTTCCGGCGCCTCGCTCGCCGCGGTGCGCGACGGGCGGTGCGTGGACACCACGATGGGCTTCACCCCGCTCGACGGGCTGGTGCAGGGCACGCGGTGCGGGGCGGTGGACCCCGGGCTCGTGCTGTGGCTGTCGGAGCACGACCGCCTCGGCCACGCCCAGGTCGCCGACGGGCTCGCGCACCAGTCGGGACTGCTCGGGCTCGCCGGAACGGCCGACATGCGCGAGATCGCCCGCCGACGAGCGTCCGGCGATGAGCGAGCGGAGCTAGCGGTCGGCGTGTACCTGCACCGCCTGTGCGCCTCCGTGGCGGGAATGGCCGCGGCGCTCAACGGACTCGACACACTGGTGTTCACCGGCGGCGTCGGGGAGAACGACGCCGCACTGCGCGCCGAGGCCGCCCGCCGCCTCGCCTGGCTCGGCGTGGCCGTCGACGAGAAAGCCAACTCCGCCGCGGTGCACGGTGCGGAGGGCGAGATCACGGCCGCCGGAGCGGGGGTCCGCGTCGTCGTCGTGCGGGCACGGGAAGACATCGAGATCGCCGCCCTGACCCGAGACGTGCTCGGTACACACGGCCGTGCCCGGGGAGGTCTTCCGCCTCTGCCCGACCCGCGCAGGCGAACCGAGCATCGAAGTGGCGCAAGGACATCCGCGTAGGGAGGCCGTCGTGGTCCATCGAATCGTCGTAGGCGTGGACGGCACCGACGCCGGCTGGCGAGCACTGGCGTTCGCTGTCGAGGAGGCACGGGTCCGCCACGCACCGCTGGAGATCCGCCACTGCTGGCAGGCCCCCCGGGAAGCCACCGCGCCCTCCGGGACGATCATGCCCATCGTCTCGATCGGCGCCCGGCCCACCACCGCCGCCGAACGGATCGCGGCCACCGCGTGGGAGCGCGCCGTGGCGACCCTGCCTGCACACCGAGTACGGTCGGAACTGCTGGAAGGGCCGCCGGGAGCCGCCCTCGCGGAACTGGTCACGCCCGCCGACATCCTCGTGGTGGGAGCACGCAGCACCCACCGGCTCGCCGCCAGATGGCTGGGCTCGACGGCGAGCCGCGTCCTCAACGAGGCACCGAGCGCAGTGGTCGTCGTGCCCCCTCAGCTCCAAGCACCGGAAGAGCGGCCGTTCGCCGGGCACGTGGTGCTCGGTGTCGCACCGTCTGCCGCCGCCGCTGCCGTGCTGCGGTTCGGCTTCGCCACCGCGCGCGCCCACGACTGGCCACTGGCCGCCGTGCACGCCACCACCACCAACGACATCGACTCCTACATCGACGAACGCACCCTGGAAGTCCAGCTCAGCCCGCTGCCGCCGGAGTACGGCTACCTGCAACGGGTATTGGAGCACTGGCACCACGCCAACCCCAGCGTCGACGTGCGCCGCGCGGTCTTCCACGGCCCACCCACCACCGCACTCGCCCGCGCCGCAGCCGGTGCCCGGCTGCTGGTGCTCGGGCGCACCCACCGCAGCGCCCTGCGCCGCGGCATCGAACCCCTGGCAGAACGCCTCATCACCCGCGCAACCTGCCCCGTCGCCGTCACCCCGTTCGCGTAACCGAAAGGACAGCCATGTCAAACACCAAGCCCATCGTCGTCGGGGTTGACGGATCGGAATTCAGCGTCCACGCCCTGCGCTGGGCCATCCGCGAAGCCCACACCACCGGCACTGACGTCGTCGCTGTCATGGCTTGGCAGCCCTACGCCATCACTCCTTCCACTCTCCCCATGCCCGTGCTCGAACCAACCGTCTCCGAAGCCGAAACCCGCGGTCTTCGCGAGGAGTTGGACGCTGTGATCGCGCGCGCCTCGACCGGGCTACCGGAGGTCCCTGTGCGCGCCGAACTCATCGCGGGACCGGCGAGCAAGGTGCTGGTCGACGCCTCCCGCGGCGCGCGTCTGCTCGTGCTCGGCAGTCACGGACGCGGCTACCTGGTCACCGCCTTGATCGGCTCGGTCGCGCTGTCCTGCGCCCGCGACGCCCACTGCCCGCTGCTCGTGCTGCCGCGCAAGGTGACCGCCGAGTCGGGGGAGGCCGAACGCGAGCTGACCACGGGACCCTCGGCCCGCTGACACCGGCTCGCACGGCACTGGGAGGCCCCTGTACGCGGCACAAAAATCTCTGCCACGCAACGACTTTATGGGAGGACAAGATGACTGTGCGGGTGGGCGTCAACGGGTTCGGCAGGATCGGCAGGGCGTTCCTGCGCTGCGTCACCGATTCCCCCGGCTCCGGCATCGAGATCGTGGCCGTCAACGACCTCGCGACCATCGAAACCCAGGCTTACCTGCTGCGCTACGACTCCACCTACGGGCCGTGGAACCGCCGGGTCGAACACGACGAGCACACGATGATCGTCGAAGACCAACCGATCCGGGTCACCCACGAACCCGTCCCCGGCGACATCGACTGGAAAGCCACCGGTGCCGAGGTGGTGATCGAGGCGACCGGCCGCTTCCGCACCCGCGAAACCGCCGCCGAACACCTCGTCGCCGGCGCTCGCAAGGTGCTGCTCTCCGCCCCCGGCAAGGACTGCGACGTCACGATCGTGGTCGGGGTCAACGACGACGACTACGACCCGCTCAGCCACGACATCGTCTCCGCCGCCTCCTGCACCACCAACTGCCTGGCCCCCATGGTCGCGGTGCTCGACCGCAACTTCGGTGTCCGCAACGGGTTGATGACCACCCTGCACAGCTACACCGGCGGCCAACACCTGCTCGACAACGCCCACAAGGACCTCCGCCGCGGCCGCTCCGCCGCCGTCAACCTCGTGCCCACCACCACCGGCGCCGCCAAGGCCATCGACACCGTCCTGCCCTGGTGCTCCGGCCGGATCAGCGGACTCGCGGTACGCGCACCCGTCGTGGACGGCTCGCTCACCGACCTCACCGTCGACCTCACCGAACGCGTCTCGATCACCGAGGTCAACGACGCCTTCCGCGCCGCGGCCGACGGCTGGTTGTCCGGGGTGCTGCGCTACAACACCCAGCCCATCGTCTCCAGCGACATCATCGGCGACGCCGCCTCCTGCATCTACGACGCCACCCTGACCCAAGCCCGCAGCACGCTGGTGAAGGTCTTCGGCTGGTACGACAACGAATGGGGCTACACCAACCGCCTGGTGGACCTCGTCGGCAAGCTGCTGCCGAAGACCTGAACCCGGAACGAAAACGTCGCCACTGCGGGGCATTCCGTCCGCCGCGGTCCGGTGACCGCGCGCCCTGCCGCCCACCGAGCCGACCTGCAACTCCGCCACAGCGATCACCTTTCGCGGAGCGTCCTGCTCAAGCACGGCGGTCGTCCGGACGACGGCAGCAGGCCACCGGTGCCGGTACTGGCACAGGGTCTCCGCACGGGTCGGAAATCGCTGCCCGACAGGGGCTTGCCCCCTCGAACAGGAAGTGCCTTTCGGCTCTGGCACACGGGCTCCCGTCGCGCTGGACTTGATGTGCGCGACGACCACCGGAGGTCACCATGTCCGCTACCGCGAGCACCGGGTCGCGGCTGCTCGTCCTCGGATGTCGCGGCGACCACGACGACGCCGTGCTCCGCGCGGCCCGCCCTGTGCTTGTGGCGGGACCTTGGCCGCGGTCATGAGGACTTTCGGCTCTCCGCGCCCGAGCGCGACAGCGCGACGGTGGAAGGAGAAGGCCGACGAGGAATCACGGAGGTGGACCATGATGGGCCCGTGGTACGGACCTGAGCCGGGGTACTCCGAGTGGGGCTGGCCCGGGTTCCTGTTCATGATCGTGTCGATGGTGGTCTTCTGGGGAGGCTTGCTCGCCGTCGTCCTGACGGTGCTGCGTCACCTGCGGCTCGCCGATCCCCCTCGCAGGGAGGCGGAACGGATCCTCGCCGAGCGCCTGGCGCGCGGCGAGATCGACGAGGAGGAGTACCGCCACCGCCGGGAGACCCTCGGCGGTCGGAGATGACGTGCTCGGCCGACGACATCGGTGCGGTGCGGACCGCGACGAGCGAGGCCGGGACCGGTGTGCCCGCGGGAGACGACATGACCGGATCCGAGTCGCTCGGGGAGTCTATGTGGACACCTCTCCTACCGTGCTGATCGAGCGAGACAGCCTCGATTCCCTGTTCCAGGCGACTGATGACGCACCCGATATGCGTTCCTGGGCGTGCGAGGCTGCGGCTTGGCCGCGCTCGGAATCCTCGACACCGTGCTGGCGGGTGGCACGCACCAGGACTCGTCCGATGACCGTCGCCGGGGTGCAACGTTCATCATCGCGGTCAACTGCGGGCACCGGACCGGCTCCAGCGGCGGGCAGCGACCCAGGAACAGGTCGGAGCGGCCCGGGCGGAGGATGCCCGAGGTCGACCATCAGGACCTGCTGCGGCGATGCCGCGAGTACCCGCGGTGGGAGGCCTCCGACCTCACCGGCGAGCACGCCGAGCGGTGGTGGCGCTGGTCCTCGTGCTTCGAGCTGGACTTCTCCCGGCTCCACGGTGGAACCGTGCGCGGCACCGGGGCCGGCCGGTACCGCCAGTGGATCAGCCACAAGCTCAGCACCTGGTACGACCAGTTCGGCACCTCCGGGTGCGTCGGCTGTGGGCGCTGCATCGCCTGGTGCCCGGTCGGTATCGACATCACCGCCGAGGACGCCGGAAGGAGCACTGACGATGTCCCTCCCCACCACGCTGGCTGACTTTCCGCTCCTGGCCGGGATGTCGCCCACCCGACTGACCCAGCTGGCCGCCGTCGCCACCGAGGTGAGCTTCGCCTCGGGCGAGCAGTTGTTCGAGGAGGGCCGGCCCGCGAACGGCTGTTGGCTGGTGCTGCGTGGACACGTGGCGCTCGACACCACGGTTCCCGGCCGGGGGCAGGTGGTGGTGCAGACGTTGGGCGCCGGTGACGTGGTCGGGTGGTCCTGGTTGGTTCCGCCGTACCGCTGGCACTTCGGGGCGGTCGCGATCACGCCCACCACGGCGATCGCGCTGGACACCACCCAGGTGCTGGCGATGGCCGAGCAGGACCCGTCCTTCGGCTACCAGCTGGCCACCCGGTTCTTCCGGGTCCTGCTGGATCGGTTGCAGACCACCCGGGCCCGGATGCTCGACCTGTACCGGGGCGAACCCCCGTGAGCCCTGATCACGAGCCCATGCTGCCGACCCCTTACCGGGTGGCTGACCGGCGAGTGGAGACACACGACTCGATGTCGCTGCGGGTGGAGCCGGTGTGCGAACGGCTCGCTGACGCAGACCGTCCGCGATGTCGGCGCGGTCAGCCGGGCACTGCACGACACGCGGCCCGGCACGGTGCTCGGAGTGCGGGGCCCGTTCGGCACGACGTGGGTCCTGGAGTCCTCGGCCGGACATGATCTGCTGATCGTCGCTGGAGACATCGGACTGGTGCCACTGCGGCCGGTGATACTGGCAGTCGGCCGCAACGAGTTCCGCCGCGACGACGGCGTCGGCCCCGCCGTGGTCACCGCGCTCGCGGACCGCGTCGAGCCATCAGTGCGACGTCAGCCGTCAACGCCCGGCCACGTGCACCGAACGACCGTCGATCGACTGCCCGTGCACTGGACCGGGGGTCACGACTCGCCGGCAACGCCGAACCGATCACCACAACCCCGACGATCCACGACGTCCACGTGACCGCGTTGTTCCCCGAACAGGAGAACAACCACGGCGCGAGCAGCACACCGGCCGCCAACGCGAGCCAGTCCTGAACACGAGTCCAAGGCCCCGCGTGGTCGAACGCGCGCCGTCCGCGATCTCCTGGCCGCCCCCCGGGCACAACGTCCCGGGCATGCAGATCCGTTGGACCCCAACAAGGAACACGCTCCGCCTCTGGTCCGCTCGGTCGGTGCCGCGCACGCTGGCGGCACGGACCGAAGGGAGCAGAACCCATGACCACGTTGAGCATCATCAAGGCGGACACAGGCGGGTTCGTCGGACACTCCGAAGTCCACCCGGAGATGCTGTCCGAAGCCCGCGGTGCCCTTCACGACGCGATCGGCGACGGGTTGCTGGTGGATGGTCAGGTCGCCCGGTGCGGCGACGACATCTCGCTGATCATGACCCACGAGCACGGCCCGGACGCCGAGGCCGTGCACTCCTTCGCCTGGCAGACCTTCCTGCGCACCACGGAGATCGCCAAACGCCTCGGCCTCTACGGCGCCGGCCAGGACCTGCTGTCCACCGCGTTCAGCGGCAACCTGCGCGGCATGGGCCCCGGCTACGCCGAACTGGAGTTCACCGAACGACCCAGCGAACCGGTGATCTGTTTCCTGGCCGACAAGACCGAGCCCGGCGCGTGGAACCTCCCGCTGTACAAGATGTTCGCCGACCCGTTCAACACCGCGGGCCTGGTCATCGACGCGAAGATGCACGCCGGCTTCCGGTTCGAGGTCTACGACCTCCACCAGGACAAGCGCATCGTCTTCGACACGCCGCGCGAGGCCTACGACCTGCTCATGTTCATCGGCGCCCCAGCCCGGTACGTCGTGCACAGCGTCGAGTCGACCACCCTCGACATCCCCGCCGCGGCCACCTCCACCCAACGCCTGTCGCTCATCGCGGGCAAGTACGTGGGCAAGGACGACCCGGTGATGATCGTGCGCTGCCAGTCCGGACTTCCCGCCGTCGGCGAGGTGCTCGAACCCTTCGCCTTCCCCCACTCGGTCGCCGGCTGCATGCGCGGCTCGCACCACGCCCCGATCATGCCTGTCGGCCTGGAACAAGCCACTCCCGCCCGATTCGACGGCCCGCCCCGCGTGGTCGCACTCGGCTTCCAGATCAACGACGGCAAACTGATCGGCCCACGCGACATGTTCGCCGACCCGTCCTTCGACCGCGCCCGCGCCACCGCCAACAAAGCGATGGACTACCTCCGCCGCCACGGCCCGTTCGAACCGCACCGACTCGCACTGGAGGACCTGGAGTACACCACCATGCACCAGCTCGAAGCACGCTTGACCAACCGCTGGGAACCACTGCCCACGGCCGGTGAGGAAGACAGCGTTCTCGCCACGACCCCACGATCATGACGGCGATGGCGAGTTCATCCACCCGGGCAGGGTGAGGTGGATGTCCGCGAGGTCGACGTGGTGTGGCACCACGGCTCGGAGCCCGGAGACGCCGGCCTTGGCGTGACGGCCACGGTCGGCACGCCGCTGATCCGGAGATCGGCGTTCAGAGGAAGGTCACACGGCGGGGATCGGCCCCGCCTCGCGCGGCGTCTGTCCAGAGTGGACATCTCAGCCGATGGCAAGAGGCAGTTTCGCGGCCAGCGCACCGAGTTCGCTCTTCTCCGCCCCCGTCGGGAGCCGACGTCCGGTGCCGATCAGCAGCGCGTCCCTGTCGGACAACGACGTGGGGAACGAGGCTCCGGCGATCGCCTCCAGCATCGCGCGGGATCGGGACAGGCCCTCGGCGGGCGGCTCGGCAGCGTTCGGGAGGTGCGCGATCAGGTCGAGATGGTGCAGCGTCCATTCCAGGACGTACGCGGAGAGGTAGTCGCCCACGGTGAGCACCTTGCCCTGCGTGCTGACCCGGACTCGCGGATCCGCGAGTCCGGCCGCGCGTCCCGCGGCCGATCCGAGGTCGTCGAGGTGGAACTTCAGCAGTACCGGGTCCCCGTAGGCGGCTGCCAGCCGGACGATCAACGCGTCGAGCGGGTCGTCGCCGGTCGGGGGGTCGACGATGTCCCAGTAGGTCACCGCGTCCCTGGTCGGTTCCGCCGAGACCGGAGTCACGAGGGTGATCAGGACGTCCTGGGCGTCGATGACCAGGTGGCACACCAGGTCCCGCACGAGCCAGCCGGAGCAGCCGGACGGCCGCTCGAAGTCCTCGTCAGGGAGCGCGGCGACCGCCGTGCGCAACGCGGTCCAACAACGCGAGAAGAGATCCACGGCGGCAAGCCTGCAGCATCCAGGGGGCCACCTGCGACCGATTTCGACGCTCCCGCGAAGCGGGGCCGGACCCCCAGGTCATCGACAGCGGCAGGCGCTGCTTCACCCGCGCGCTCGTAGGCGAACGGGCGGTGTTCCGCTCAACCTGGAGGAACGCCGAGGCGACGACCGTCCACTCAGGACAGACCGGCTCGCCCGGTCTCGACGAGGCGGAGCCCGGCTTCGAGGTGCCCGCGCGCCCTGGGGAAGTCGTAGAGCGCCTCCCAGTAGGTGCGCAGCGGGATGGTCAGCGACGTCGGCGGCACGTGCCGGGCGGCGAGGACCGTGCACATCCACGAGAGGAAGTCCGTGAACAGCACCGAGTCCTGCACGTAGACCGCGGCCGAGAGGAAGTCGGCCAGGTGGCAGAGGTCCTCGACCGTGGCCTCCAGCCGGCGCTCCTCGTAGCGCGCCATCGCGGGGAACTCCCGGCGCAGCGCGGCGAGCGCGAGGTCGACCAGCTCCTCGCGCCGCTTCACCAGGGTCGGGTACTCGTCGTCGACGAGGTGGTCCAGCTCCGGGTGCGGGAGGTCGGGCGGCGGCCACCGCCGCTCCAGCAGATCCGCGGCCTCGCGGGCTCCGGGGGCCCAGCCCGCCGCGCCGAGGACCCGTGCCCAGCGCCCGTCCGGCCCGAAGCCGCGACCGCCGACGAGCACAGGGACGCCCGTGCGCTGGCAGGTCTCGACCATGCGGTGGGCGTGCGGGAGCCGGACCGGGAGCGCGCAGCTGAGCGCCACCGCGTCCGGGCCCTCCTGGTGCAGGTAGGACACCAGGTGCGCGGCCGGCACGCTCGCGCCGAGGAACGTCGTCCGCCAGCCGCGCAGTCGCAGGACCTCCGCGACGAGCCGCGCGGCCAGCGCGTGCCACTCGCCGTCCATGCAGGACACGACGACGTGACCGCGGGTGGGCGGGACCGGCGTGCGCGTGCTCAGCGCGGCCACGACACACTCGCTGATGTGCGTGGCGGCGTGCTCCTTGGCAACGGACCAGCGGTTGGTCGCCCAGTACTCGCCGACCTTGACCTGCACCGGAGCCACCAGGTCCAGCAGCAGGTGCTCCGGTGGAACGCCGTTGTCGAACAGGCCGAGCACGAAGCGCGTAGCACCGGGCTCGTCGGCGTCGCCCAGGAGCGCGAAGAACTTCTCGCGCTCGGCCGTCAGCACGCGGTCTCCCGCACGGGGTGCGCGCGCACGGCCAGCACCGCGATGTCGTCGTGGTCGCGGCCGGCGAGCCACTGCGTCGTCAGCAGCTCCACGCGCTCGGCGACCGCGCCGGCGGGCATCACCGCGCAGCCGGTCAGCGCGTCGGCCAACCGCCGCTCGCCGAACATCCCCCTGCTGCCCTTGGCCTCGGTGACCCCGTCGCTGTACAGCACGCACGTCTCGCCGGGGCGCAGCCGCACCACTCCCCCGGCGAAGCGCGCGTCCGGGAAGACCCCGATCAGCGTTCCCCGCAGGTCGACCGGCTCGACCCCCGCCTCGCCCCTGAGCAGCAGGGGCGGCAGGTGACCGCCCACGGCCAGGGTCAGCTCCAGTTCGCCGCCGGGCGCCGGGGCCGCTCTGCCGAGCACCATGGTGACGAAGCGCCGGTCCGGCATCGGCTTGCCGTCCAGCATGGTCTCGTTGAGCAGCGTCAGCAGCCGCAGCGGATCGCGCTCCAATCGGGACAACGCGCGCAGGGACTGCCTCACCTCCCCTGTCAGCACCGCGGCTTCGACGCCCTTGCCGCACACGTCGCCGAGCGCGAACAGGGCGGAGCCGTCGGGCAGCGGCAGGACCTCGTAGAAGTCGCCGCCGATGCGCAGCGCCTCGCGCGAGGCGCGGTACGCCGCGCCGAAGGACATGCCCTCGACGTGCGGCAGCGGCGCGGGGAGCAGGCTGCGCTGGAGCGTCGAGGCCGTGTGCACCTGATCGGCGTACAGCGCGGCCCCGGCGAGCGCGATGCCCGCTCGCGAGCAGAACTCCTCGATCAGCGCGAGGTCTTCGTCGGTGAACTCCGTCGAGCGGGTGAGCACCAGGACTCCGGCGGGATTTCCATTGCCGGGCAAGGAGATCACCAGTGCGCTCACCGGTCGCTGCTCGGCGGGCCACAACCAGCCGGCGTCCGTCAGCTCCTCCACCACCCACGGCGAGCAGTGCGTGCCCAACCCCGCCATCGCGTCGGCGACCGGCTCCGGCAGGCGGCTCTGCTGCACCCAGCCCGCCGAGCCGTCGCGCCACCACGGCACTCGGCCCGCGCTCGGCGGGGCGAGCACCATCGCGCTGTCGCCGAGCTTCGGCACGGCGAGGTCCACCACCGCGCGCGCCGTCCTGGCCGGGTGCAGCGACAGGCCCAGCCTGCGGCTCGCCGAGGCCAGGAAGCCCGAGCGCACGCGTTCGGCGAGCAGCGCGTCCGTGCGCTCGGTCTCCTCGGCCACGTCGCGCACGTACCAGAGGTGGCGCCCGTCCGGCAGGTCGTGCCTGCGCCAGCGCAGCGTGCCGGTGCCCGCTCGCGCGCCGATCACGGCTCCCGGGCCGATGTCGGGAAGCAGCTCGACTCGACCGTCCACGGTGAGCACCGTTCCGTGCCGGTCGCAGAGGACGACGGCCTCACCGCTGCCCGCGAGCAGCTCGTGGCGGCGCGGGGCGGTGTCGGTGCGCGGCGTGGTCGATGCCCTGGTCTCGGTCATCGCGCCCTTCGGTCTGGCGGGAATCATCGAACACCTACACCGTAACCCGGCCACCTGACCGGGGAGCCCGCCGCCTGACATCACACCAGGTGGGCGTCCTCGGATGGCATCGGCAACAGAGACCAACAGGAGCGGCCGGCCCTGTCGTCACGCGCCACCTCAGTTCAGCACCACCAGAGCCATGTTCAGCGCTGTGGCGAACACGATCCAAGCCAGGTAAGGAATCTGGAGCAACGCCGCGGCACGGGAGCGCCGGGAGAACAGCCAGATGCCGACCATCACAACGATATCCAGGGCGATGATGTCGACGAGCGCGACGGTCCGCAGACCGGCTCCGAAGAACAACGGGCTCCACGCGGCGTTGAGCGCGAGCCCGACGGCGTAGGTGATCAGCCCGGCCTTGGTCCCACCGTTGCGCCAGTACAACCAGCCGGACAGCGCGAGCAGAACGTACAGGACTGTCCACACCGGACCGAAAAGCCAGGACGGCGGAGCCCAGGCCGGTTGGCGGAGCGCGGTGTAGGTCGTCGCCGCGTCGCCGGAGGCAGTGGCACCGACCACGGCGACGACGGCGACGGCGATGCCGAAAGCGGCCGGCGCGACAGGTGATGAGGGAGTTCGGACCGCCTTCAGCACTGCTCCACCTCTCATGATTGTGACAGTCCGGGTGATCCCGGTACTGCGGCTCAGCTGCCGGGCCTGTCCACCTCGCCGCGCCATGCCCCGGTCTCGGTGCCGCGCCGCTCGATGAACTCCTTGAAACGGCGCAGATCGCCCTTCACCCGCGCGTCGAGCACGCCGAGCTTGTCCGCTGCGTGCTCGGCGAACCCCTCTGGGTCGAGGTCCATCTGTGCGGTGACCCGGGTCGTGGTGTCGTCGAGCCGGTGGAAGGTGATCACGCCCGCGTGGGTCGGACCGGAGTCCGCCCGCCACGCGACCCGCTCGTCGGGGTGCTGTTCGGTGATCGTCGCGTCGAACTCCCGCCGCACCCCGGCGATCTCGGTCACCCAGTGGGTGTGCGTGTCGTCGAGTTGGCGCACCTCCTGCACGCCCTCCATGAACTGGGGGAAGGACTCGAACTGCGTCCACTGGTTGTAGGTCCTCGACACCGGGGCCTCCACGTCGACGGACTGGGTGATCGTGCCCACTTGTCCCACTTCCTTCCGCTCGGCCGCGGTCAGCGGCTCCGGACGTGTGATCACGCGTCGAATACCCGTGCCCACCCGGCACAACCCTCGGTGTGGAAGCGCCCTGCCCGTGTGGCGGCTACCGGCGCAGCTGGCCGCGGACGGCGCCCGCCGGGAAATCGCTGTTGTGCACGTTGACGTAGAAGTGGCTGGGGTGCTTGCGCAGTTCCTTGGCCAGGTCGCGGCTGACCTCGGTGCAGCTGTGGCTACGGCCACCCGAGGGGGCCCTGAGGTTGACCACCACGGGGCCGCTGGTGCCCGCGACGCCCCGGTGGATGTGCGCGGCCGACGCGGTGGCGATGCGGCTGACCGAGACGGTGGCGCACACCCGGGTCGAGCCGATCCGGACCGAGGCGTGGCCGCGGCCGTCTGCATCGCCGGGGCCGGGGACCTCGGCCCCGCCGGTCAGGGCCGCGGTGTAGGAGCGTCCCAGGCCGAGGTCCAGATCCAGGTCGAGATCGAGGTCCAGGTCGAGCCCGATGGCGACGCCGGACGAGCGGTGGGCCGGGTGGGGCTCGGCCGCGCTCGCCGCGGGAGCGAGGGTGACCAGCGCCAGGACCGCGGCGATCCCGGATGCGCCGAGAACGCGGGATGACGAACGCATGAAGACCTCCAGGAGAAGCGGATGCTTCGTACTCCCGGTCTTCGAAGCCCCCGGCGGCATCGCTTGGTCCCGAGGGGGAAACCGCGTGAAGTTGGTCCGTTCCGGGCACCCCGGTGGCGATCATCGGCGAGCCGGACGAGAATGCCCCGCTCCCCGCGTCAGCTTTCGAGCTGGGTCAACGCGAAGGCGGTGAGGAACCCGGCGACGGTGATGAGCCCGGTCCACAGGCGGGCGGAGGAGAACGCCTCGGGGATCATGGTGTCGGCGATCATCGTCAGGATGGCGCCCCCGGCGAGCGCGGTGATGGTGGCGAGAACTGCGGGGTCGGCGCCGCCGAGCAGGCCGTAGCCCAGCATCGCGGCGACACCGCTGGCTGCGGTGATCGCCGTCCACAGCCCGAAGACGTAGCCGCGGCCGCGGCCGGCTCGCCGCATGCCGGAGGCGCTGGACAGGCCCTCGGGCACGTTGCTGATGAACACCGCTGCCACGGTGACCGCGCTGACCGCGCCGCCGCCGAGGAGGCTGGCGCCGACGACGACCGACTCCGGGATGCCGTCGAGCAACGCGCCCAGAGCGATCGCGGTTCCGGAACCGGACTGCTCGGCCTCGGAGGGCTGCTGGTCGCCGGAGCGCTTGCGGTGGCGCGCGCCCCGCCGGGCCAGGACGACGTTGGCCACCGTGTAGATCACCGCACCGGCGACCGCTCCCAGCACCGTGGGCAGCAGGCCCGCGTTGCGGTGCGCTTCGGCGATCAGCTCGAACGACACCGCCGAGAGCAACACCCCGCTGCCGAAAGCCATCACAGCGGCGACGAGCCCGACCGGCACGCGGACCAGGTACCCGACCAGCGCACCGATGAGCAGTGCCGAACCGGCCACCAAGCCCCAGCCGCCCGCCACCAGAAGACCCGACATCGCCACCTCCTCGTCCCGACTACGCATACCCCGACCGCGGCAGGAAGGCACTTCGGCGAACGCGGTGCCCAGGCTCGGGTGGGGAGCGCGGCAGCTGCCCACCCGTGCCTCCGGCAAGCGGGCCCCCTGCCCGCCTGTCCCACATCTGGGTGACGCGCCGCGGGAGCGGCATCGCCGCCTGTCCCCGGCGATCCACCCCGAGACCACCTGCCGCGACTGCCGACGCCGAGGTCCGCTCCGGCGCTTTCGCGCGCGGTGTCCGGCAGGTCCGCCGCGTGGTTCGCCGGCGATCACACCCCCTACGGTTTCCGGTGATCTGTGCTTCCGCTCCTTCGCCCGTCAGCGGTCGCCCTGGTCCGGGCTCATCCATCACCATGTCAGGACGGATTCTTTGTCTGAGTCTGCGCGGGTAGACCTGCGAAGCGACACGCTGAGCCTGCTGACCCCCCAGATGCGCAAGGCCATGGCCGACGCCGAGGTCGGCGACGACGTCTGGGGCGGGGATCCGACGACGCGCAGGCTGGAGCGCCATTGCGCCGAGTTGTTCGGGAAAGAGGCCGCGCTGTTCACCACGAGCGGCACGCTCAGCAACCAGCTGGCTCTCCGTGTGCACACCTCCCCCGGCGACGAGGTCATCACGGACACGAAGTACCACGTCAACTACTACGAGAGCGCCGCGAGCGCGGGCCTGGCCGGAGTCGCGCTGAACACCGTGGACAGCGCCGACGGTGTCCTCACCCCGGAGTTGCTGGAGTTCGCGTTGCGGCGCAAGGCGCGGAAGCGGCTGTACGCCGCGCCGAAGCTGGTCTTCGTGGAGAACACGGTCAACTTCCACAGTGGACGCGTGGTCTCCCACGACAGCCTGCGCGCGTTGCGGCGCCACACCCTCGACGCCGCGCTGGCCACTCACCTCGACGGCGCACGGCTGGCCAACGCCAGCGTTGCCGCCGGGGTGTCGCTGGCGGAGTTCGCGGACACCGCCGACACCGTCTCGATGTGCTTCGCGAAGGGTCTCGCGGCCCCGTTCGGCAGCATCCTGGTCGGCTCCGCTGATCTCATCGAGAAGGCCACCGCCTACCGTTCGGCGTACGGCGGGGGCTTGCACCAGTCAGGAGTGATGGCGGCGGCCGCCTTGTACGCGCTCCGGCACAACGTCGAACGCCTTGCCGAGGATCACCACCACGCGCAGTTGCTGGGCGAGCTGCTCAGTCACCATCCGGCCTTCGGGGTCGAGCCCGACACGGTGCAGACGAACATCCTCGTGGTGGACGTGTCGGGGACCGGCCTGCCGGCAGGCGCGTTCGTGCGCGCGGCCGCCGCGGAGGGAGTGCTGCTGGCGGAGCGGACCGCGACCAGCTTCCGGGCGATGACCCGGCTGGGGATCGACGAGACGGCGATCCACACGGCGGCACAGCGGCTGTTGGCGCTGGCTGACCGCGTGCAGGGCACGGCCGTCGCCTGACCCTTCACCCGGCACCTTCTCTCAGCTGCGGCAGGCGGACTGGATGACTTCCCTGGCTTGGGCGTGGGCCGACTTCGGTGACGTCTCGTCGATCGGCATGCTCTTCCTGTGCGCGTCAGCGCTCCTGGCGGGAACCGTCGACGCGATAGTCGGGGGTGGAGGCCTGATCCAGTTGCCCGCCATGCTCGTGATCATGCCGGGTGGCGACACCATCCACTCCATCGCCACCAGCAAGGTCGTCGGGACCGTCGGCGCGGCGGCGACCGGCTTCACCTACTCGCGGAAGACGCCGATGGACTGGCGCACCGTCGTGCGCATGTCGGCAGCGGGCTTCCCCGCCGCGATGGCCGGCGCCGCCTGCGCGTCAGCACTGCCGGGCAGCGCGCTCAACGTCGTGGTGCTGGTCGCTCTCCTGCTCGTCGTCTGCTACACCCTGCGCAATCCCGACCTGGGCGTCGTCGAGCGGCCACGGCACGCCCGCGGCGCGCGACCGGGTGTGGCGGCGCTCGGTGGTGCTGCCATCGGGTTCTGGAACGGGCTGGGCGCACCGGGAACCGGGTCGTTCCTGGTCTTCCTCCTGGTGGGGCTCGCAGGCTACTCGTTCCTGAGCGCCTCCGCGATCGCCAAGGTCGTCAACGTCGCCACCAGTGCCGGCGCTCTCCTCTTCTTCGTCCCGGCGGGCACAGTGCTCTGGGGGCTCGGCATCGCCATGGCAGCGTGCAACATCATCGGCGGTGTCGTGGGCACTCTGATCGCCGTGCGCGAGGGTGCCACCTTCATCCGCCGGGTGTTCCTCGGCGTGGCGGTCACACTGATCTTCAGCGTCGGCGTCAAGTTGCTCGGATGACCTGGGAACGTCGACGATCAGGCGATCCGGTGGGCGGCGGCGCCGTTGTGCAGGAAGCGGGCGCGGCCGTGCTCGTCGGAGCCGATCAGGGACAGGACCTTGTGGCCGTCGAACTTCGGTTCGGCGGTGATGATCGCGTTGTCGCCGAGGCGGACGACCTCGACGCGGTCCTCGGGCTTGCCGAGGAAGGACTCGGCGAGTTCGTTGCGGGGGCGGTAAATGAGGAAAGCGCGGTCGTTCTCGACGGTGAGGG
This sequence comes from Allokutzneria albata, assembly GCF_900103775.1. Classification (GTDB taxonomy): domain Bacteria; phylum Actinomycetota; class Actinomycetes; order Mycobacteriales; family Pseudonocardiaceae; genus Allokutzneria; species Allokutzneria albata. The sequence continues at coordinate 3,383,104 of NZ_LT629701.1, forward strand.
TGATGTCGTACAGGGTGCTGCGGTAGGTACCGCACATGCGATCCGCGTCGACGACGGTCGGGTTCTCGGGTGGCGCGGGTAGTGGCGCGGTCTCCACGCCGGCGAGATCTCCAAGCACCGCAACGAAGATCTCGTGGGCAAGGGGTTCACCGCCCGAGCTGTTGGTCATCACGGCCACCGCCACGCCTGCCGATGGAACGACGCGGAGGAAGGCTTTCTGCCCTTTGGAGACGCCGGTGTGGCCGATGACGCCGTCCTGGTAGAGCATCCAGCCGAGCCCCCAGCCGACGACACCGCCGCCGAAGTCGGGGACGGATTCGAGCTGGGGTTCGCGAAGTGCCGCAAGCGTTCGGTCGGTGAGGTGCAGGCGCACGAACCGCAGCAGATCGCGCGCGCTCATCGCGAGATGAGATCCGCTGGGCGCGGAGTAGTAGGAGACCGCCCACTTCGTCGTGGGCACACCGGCCTCGCCGTGGCCGATCGCCGCGCGGTGCAGGATCGCCTCGTACGTGTCGGTGGCGACGGTGTCCAGCCCCAGAGGTGCCACCAGGCGCTCGCGGAGCACGTCGTGGAAGTGCTTGCCGCGCAACACTTCCACCAATCTGCCGAGCACCACGTACCCGCTGTTGGAGTAGGAGAGGACTGTGCCGGGCGGGAGAAGGTGATCCGCGTCGGCGAGCGTGGCGACGAACTTCTCGATCGCGTCGTCGTTGCGACCGGTATCGGTGAAGTGGTTGGCGTCGACGCCGCCGGTGTGGGTGAGCAGGTGGCGGGCGGTCAGGGCTGCGGTGGCGGCCGGGTCGCTCAGCCGAAAACCGGGTAGGTAGTCCCGAACGGGGCGGTCGAGGTCCAGCAGACCGTCGTGCACCAGCTGCTGGACCAACGTGGCCGTCCAGATCTTGGTGATCGAGCCGACCTTGAACACCGAGTCCGTCGTGGTCTCGACGCGTGTGCGCAGGCTCAGCACACCCGCGGCCTCGTCGTGGATCTCCCCGTCCGCGAGCACGGCGACCTGTGCGCCCGGTACGTCGTACTTCACGATGAGCTCGCTCAGGTTCACAGGGACCTCCGGACCTCGGCCGCGGGGAACGGCGTGCGCTTGCTCCGGGTGAGGAGCCGGTGGTGGAAGTCGTCCAGGACGACGGCGTGCCGGGCGTGCCGATCGATGATCGCGCCGATGTCTGGCGGAACGCCCTCGCGTCGGCGGCCCTTCACCCATTCACGGAGGAAGGTCTCGTGCTCGTCGCCGCGACGGATGTCGTCGGGCAGGTGGTGGCGAAGCAGGTGGGCCGGCGCGTAGGAGCGGTCGTACACGAGGTGATCGGCGAGGAATGCCTCCTCCGCCGCCGAGAGGTCGAACTCGCGGCTCAGCGCGAGCCCGAAGTCCGCGAAGTACACCTGTCGGCCATCGGTGAGCAGATTGCCGAAGTGCGCGTCGAAGTGGACCAGTCCGCGCGTGCTCATGAATTCGGTCCCCCTCAGCAACTCGTCCTCGACCCACGCGTAGGAGGATCCGCACCGGCCCTCAAGCCAGGCGGCAAGGGTCCGCGGCACGTGCTCCAGGAAGAGCACGAGGCTGAAGGTGGACTTGCCGATGGCCTCCAGCCGATGTCTCACGGCAGGCGAACCGTCCCAGTGCGCGACGGCCTCCTCGACACCTCCGAACTCGGCGGGAGGGGTGTCCGGCAGGACCCGCCAGTGGTACAGCAGGGGAAAACCCGCGTACTCGTCCTTCAGCACCCAGCCCGTGGTCATGATGTGAGCCGCCAGCTCACGCCAGGCGCCGAACCCCGCCGAGCCGATCCCGTACTGGTAGAAGAGGGGAAGCTCGAACAGGTTGGCGGTGGACCGCAGGTGCTCCGGCCGCAACTCGATGTCCGTCAGCGGAACCCGCTTGACGAAGACGCGGACCCCCTCGACGTCCATCTCCGCCGACCTGCCGCCCACTCCGGAACCCAGCACCGGCGCGGCGGCGACGGCATCCCCGAGCCCGCGGTCGCTGACCAGGGACAGCCGCGCTCCCACGGTGGCGAAAGCGGAAACACGGGCAGCGTGCTCCGTACCCATCAGCGGCTCCGGCGGGGATCGAGGACTGTCTGCCGCTGATCGTGCCAGGCACCTCCTCGGCTCTCCGGTGGGGCGTTGTCCTACCCCGGCATCGGTTTCGACGGGCTCGACGAGGAACAGGGCGACCCGCCTCCGCCAACTGTGCCGTTCCTGGACACGTGACTGGCCCAGCAGGACAGCGCGCTCGCCGAGTGGCATTGGGAGTACTGGGAGCACGGGGAGACGATCCGCAACCGGGTCCCGCTGCTCAGGGGGCGACGTGCGCCGATATCCACATGTCAACCGGACGGGAGCGTGCCACAGTCACCGGCGTGACCTTGATGGACGTGCTCGTCGACTTCGCCGGAACCGGTCGGCTCGGACCGCTGCGCCGCGGGATGCCCCTGACGGAGGCCGAAGACCTCCTCGGCCCCGGGCGCCCGCACCCGGCCATCGTCATGAAGGGGCCGGCCATCGACGGCTACCCCTACTACTGGTCCGGGCTGAGCCTCGTCGTCACCGAGCGGATCGTCAGCGGCATCCGGATCGACCTCTGGCCCGGGTCGTCGGCCTCGCTCCCCCCGCTCGTGCTGCCCGGATCCGAGTCGTTCGAGGCCCCGGTGCTCCGCAAGGACCTGGCCGCGGCCCTCGACGCCGCGGGCTGTGAGCACCACGTCCACGACGAGCTCACCTTCGGCAACCAGTCCTGCATCCGCACCCGGCCCGCCGACGTGTACGCGTTCTTCTACCACTCGGAGCGGGACGACGACGTTCCGCACCGCGACCGCCACTACCTCACCGTGATGGCCACGCGTTGAGGACTGCGGCAGGTCCGCGCGTGGCCGATACTCGACGAGCAGGAGGTCGACCGCGCGAGGAGCTTCGTTGTCCAATGTGGACGGTGTGCTAGTGCTGCACGAGGATGACGCGCCGGTGCCGCGCGGCGGGTCGGGGCGAACACGGTGACCGGGGACGACCTGGCCCTGGTCGCGGCCGCGTCGACAGGCGACGCCGCCGCGTTCGACGCGCTGGTCCGGCGGCACACCGCGAAGCTCTACCGGGTCGCCCTCCGCATCGTCGGGGACCCGGCCGACGCCGAGGACGTCGTGCAGGAGGCGTGGGTCTCGGCGTGGCGGTCGCTGGCGCAGTTCCGCGGCGAGGCGGCGCCGACCACCTGGCTCTACCGCGTGGTCACCAACGCCGCGCTCGCGCACCTGCGCAGGCGGAAGCCGACCGTGCCGCTGGAGCCGGAGGGCCAGGCCGGGGCCGCGCTCACCGACGCGGGACCGACACCGGAGCAGGCCGCGCTCCGGCGGGAGAAGGTCGACGCGGCGCTGCACGCGATCTCCCTGTTGGAGCCGAGCCAGCGGGTACCCCTGGTGCTGCGGGAACTGGAGGGCATGAGCTACGAGGAGGTCGCCGCGGTGCTGGAGGTCAGCGTCCCGGCCTTGCGCTCGCGGCTGCACAGGGCGAGGGTGGCCTTGCTCGCCAAGTTGGAGGAGCTGCGATGAGCGGATCGACGCTGCCCTGCGGCCACACCACCGTCGAGCTGCTCGGCCTGGTCGTCGACGGCGGCCTGGAGCCCAGCGACACCGCGCTGGCCGCGCACGCTCGCGACTGCGAGCACTGCCGCGCCGAGATCGCGGCGCTGGAGAACCGCTGGAGCCCGGTGCGCGCGGCGGCCGCCGCCCCGGTGGAACTGCCGGAGGGCCTGCTGTCCCGGGTGCTGGGCGTGGTGCGCGGGATGCGGGAGAACGCCTTCGCCGAGCCCGCCGAGATGGCCCAGGAGGGCGGCACGCTGCAGATCAGCGGGCGCGCGCTGCTGGCGCTCGCCCGAGGGCACGTCGCGGACCTGCTGCTCGATCTGCCCGGTGTGCACCTGCGCGGTCTGTCCACGGCGGACGGAGTGATCCGGGTGGAGATCGCCGTGCGGTACGGGATCCCGGCCACCGAGGTCGCCGACCGGCTGGCCCGGGGGCTCGAGGAGCGGCTGCGGGCGTCGGCGGGCCCGGTGGCACCCGGGACGGCCGTCGAGGTGGTCGACGTGCTCCCACCCCGACCGGAGCTTCGTCTCCCCCCGTTCGAGTGACAAACCGGCATGATCTGCGGGCGAGGGGCATCCGATCCGATGTGACTGACGAACACCCCTTCGACAGCCACCACACCTCCAGGCGTGATCGGAAAGGGACCACCCATGGCTAGCAGCCCCACCAAGACCGAGTCGGCAACCGCCCCCGCGCAGCGCACGGTGGGTTCGGCGCCCGCCCGGCTCGCCGACGACACCTCGCAGGGCAAGACCAGCATCGCCTCCTCGGTGGTGCAGAAGATCGCGGGCATCGCGGCGCGGGAGATCTCCGGCGTGCACGCGATGGGCGGCGGGGTCTCCCGCGCGTTCGGCGCCCTGCGCGAGCGCATCCCCGGCGGCGGCACCTCGGTCAGCACCGGCGTCGCGGTCGAGGTCGGCGAGAAGCAGGCCGCGATCGACCTGGACATCGTCGTGGAGTACGGAGCGTCCATCGTGGACCTCGCGCAGGCGGTGCGCCGCAACGTGATCACCGCGGTGGAGCGGATGACCGGACTGGAGGTGATCGAGGTCAACATCTCGGTCAACGACATCCACCTGCCCGACGGCGACGAGGACTCGGCGAGCGAGTCGGGCAAGTCCCGGGTCGAGTAGCGATGACCGCGCCGCTAGCCGACACCGTCGCCGAGGCCGTGCTCGCCCACCCCGCCGTGCACCGGCTCGACCCCGGCCCGTTCGGCGCGCTGGCCTCCTACCTGCCCGGTCGCCGGGTGGAGGGGGTGCGGGCCGCGGGGCCGGGCGAGCCGGTGGAGATCGGCGTCGTGCTCAAGCTCGGCGGCCCGGTGCCCGAGGTGGTCGCCGACCTGCGGGCGCGGGTCCGGGAGGTGGCCGGTGACGTCCCGGTGGACGTCACCGTGACCGACGTGGTCCTGGCCGGGGATGACTGACCCGGCCCGGCAACGGCGCGCGGCGATCCGCGAGTTCGTCCGCGCCAACCACCCCGACGTCGGCGGCGATCCGGCGGAGTTCGTCGCCGGGCTGGCCCGGTTGCGGGCCGGGTTCGACGGTCCCCCGGCGCCCGCCGGTGCCGAGGAGGTCGTCTTCGTCGTCCGGCGGCGCGGCGTGCGGGGCCTGGTCCAGCGCTGGCGGGAACGGCGCCGCCGCGGACCCCGAGTGCAGTGAGAACACCCGTCCTGGAGAAGGCAGGCAAGCAATGAACACATCCCAGATCGGTCTGCTCGCCGGGCTCGTCCTCGGTGCCGCCGGGGCGCTCGGCGGGTTCTCGGCCGTGATCATCTCGCTGGCCGTCGGCGTGCTCGGGCTGGTGATCGGGCGCGTCCTGGACGGCGAGCTGGACCTCGGCGAGCTGCTGGGCAGGGGCCGGGACAAGTGAGCGCGCCGACCACCGAAGTCGAGGTCCCCCGGCAACGCGCGGCGCCTGCCGAGCCCGAGGACCGGGGCACCCTGGAGATCCACCCGGGGGTGCTGCGCAAGCTCGTGCAGAAGATCGCCGACGACGCCCCCGACACCGTGCCCACCCGCGGCAGGCTCGGCGGTGAGCACGGTGCGACGGCGCGCGTCACCGGCGACGCGCAGGAGGTCGACATCGCCGTCGAGCTGGCCCTGCGCTACCCCGCCCCGGTGCGGGAAGCCGTGGAATCGCTGCGCGCCAAGCTCGTCGAGGAGGTCGGCCGGATCACCGGGCGCCGGGTGCGCGCGGTCGACGTGACCGTGTCCGCCCTGCTGCCGCAGGACCGGCGGACCAGGGTGGAGTGAGGATCATGCGACTGCTGCTCCGACTGCTCTCGACGGTGCTCGGCCTCGCGGTGGCGGCCGCGGGTGCCGTGCTCGTGGTCGAGATGACCTGGTCGCTGGCGCGGCCCGGCGCACCCGAACTCCTCGTGCCGTGGCGCCAGTGGCTCACCACCGCGGGGTCCTTCTCGTGGTCCCGGGCGCCGGTTCTCTGGCTGGCGGGCGGTGTCCTCGCGCTCGGCCTGCTCCTGCTGCTCGTGGCCGCGACCGCGCGCCGCAGGGACGTGCGCCTGTCCGATCCGGCGGACGACGTCGTCGTCACCACCTCGCCCCGGTCGCTGGCCCGGCTCGTCGGCGTCCGCGTCCGGGCAGCGGAAGGCGTCAGCGGCGCCACGGTCACCGCGACCGGCAAGAAGGTCAAGGTCCGCGCGACCGGCAGGTCCACCGAACTCCGGCCCCAGCTGACGGAACTGGTCCAAGGCGCCGTCGCGGACCTGCCGATGCCCAGGCACCCCGCGGTGCGCGTGGCCGTCACCGCGCCGAACAACCGCAGGGAGACGCGATGAAAGGCCCCGTGATCGCCCGGTCCGCCCGCACCGAGCGGGTGCTGACCTCGTTGCTGGGCCTCGTCGCCGTTGCCGCGGGCGGGGCGGCGATCGCGGTCGGCCTCGGCTGGCTCGGCGCGTTCCGCGCGCAACGGCCCGTGCTCGACCCGCTGCTCGCGGACTGGATCAGCACGAATCCACAGTGGACGAAGCTGATCGGGATCGCGCTCGGCCTGCTGCTCCTCCTCGGTGGTCTCATGTGGACGGTGCGCGCCCTGCGACCCGAACACCAGCCCGACGTGCTGCTGGACAACTCCCCCGCGGGCAGGCTGGAAGTGACCTCCGGTGCCGTCACCGCCGCCGTGAGCGCCGACGCGGAGGCACTCGCCGGGGTCAGCCGCGCCAAGGCCCGCCTCGTCGGCACCGCCGAGGAGCCCGCGCTGCGGCTGTACCTGTGGCTGGCCGAAGGCACCGACGTGCGCCGGATCTGGCAGACCCTGGACGCCGACGTGCTCTCCCGGGCCCGCTCCGCGCTCGGCGTGCAACGCCTCCCCACCGCCGTCCGCCTCGAACTCGACTCCGCCAAGCCCACCCGCGTGCGCTGACCGCTCTCGGCCACGTGAAGCCCGCCCGGATTCACGTTCGAGCGAACCTCTGACCGGACCGCTGCCGGATCGGGGCTTCTCCCACGGTGCCGCCAACTGGCCCGATCTGCGGGTCGCCGCCTGGTCCCCCGACGACGCGGTGTTCATGACCGCGTGCCTGCCGTGCTCACCCTGTGCCCAACGCCAGTAGCAGCCCGAAGGGAGTGCTGAGGAACCCGAACCGGCTGAAGAGGCGGTGGTTCGTCGGGCCGGGAAGGCGGCGAACCCTACACCTTTCCTGTCAGGTCAGGTGTTCCTCCAGCAGTCGCACGGCGACCGCCGCACCGTTCTCCGCGCGGATCAGCGCGCCGAGGGTCGCGGCGCTCTCGCGCATCGGGGTGCTGGAAGTCGCTTCGGTGATCGCGGCGGCAAGGCGCTCGGCGGTGAGCTTCTGCTGGTGCACGGGCGCGGGTGCGACTCCGGCGATGTGCATGCGCTGCGCCCAGTGCGGTTGGTCGGCGACGAACGGGCACACGACCTGCGGACGCCCTGTGGCCAGGGCCGCGGCGGTGGTGCCACCTCCGCCGTGGTGCACCACCGCGGCCATGCGCGGGAACAACCAGTCGTGGGGCGCTTGGTCGATCACCAAGACCTCGCCCGAGGACTCGGTTCCGCCCAGCCCGCCCCATCCTGTTGCCAGCACGGCACGAACCCCGGCACGGCGCACGGCCTCCATGACGATCGCGCCGGTTCTGTCGGCCTGTGGTCCGGCCATGCTGCCGAAGCCGATGTAGACCGGCGGCGGTCCGGCGTCGAGGAACGCGGCCAGCCGCCGCGAGGGTGACCACGCTTCGGCTGCGGGCAGGAACCAGAACCCGGTGGTACGCACCTGCTCCGGCCACGCCGGGTCAACCTGTGCCGCGTGGGGGCTGAAAGCCTGCAGCACCAAGCGATGCGCGCCGCCGGCGTCGTGCAACAGGTCGTGGCCGCCCCTCCGGGCCGGCAAGCCGAGTTCGGTGGCGCGCCAGGTGTTCGCGGCTCCGGCTTGGGCGCGCAGCGTCGCCGAAACCGCCAGATACGTCGCGCGGTTGAGCGCCTTGGGCACGCGCGGCAACGGCAGCATCGGACACGGGAACAGCGAACTGGGCACCCACCCGGGCTGCAACGTCGCGAGCACCGCGGGCACGCCGAGCGACTCCGCGATGTGCTGCGCGGGTAGCGCTGGCGAGTGCACCACCACATCCACGTCAGCGGTATCACGGGCCACAGCTGCGAGGTCGTGCAGGACAGCGCTCATCAACGGCTTGATCCGCCGCGCCGTGCGCACAGCGCTGATCTTGCCCCGCAGGCCCCGGTACCCGTTGCCGATGGACTCGCGCACCACCGGGTCCTCCAGCAACCGGTTCGGCCCCTCGTCCAGCGCCGCGAACTCCACGTCGTGCTCTTGTGCTTGTGCGGCATAGGATTCCGGCGCGGCCAAGCTCACATCGTGCCCTGCACCGCGCAGAGCCACCGCGAGCGCGAGGAACGGCTGCACGTCGCCGCGCGTGCCGTGGGTGACCAGGAGCGCCTTCACCGGGCCGGTCCTTCGCCCGCGATGGCGGTGAACGCGGACAGCCAGCGATCGTCGGTGAACAGGCCGCCGGTCAACATCTCCAGCCCGGCCCGGGCTCCCCGCAGGGAGGTCTCGGTCTCGGCGACGTCACCACCGAGCAACCGGCCGACCTGATCACTGAGCACCAACGGGGCCAGCAGCCAGGCCACGTAGGTCACCGCGCGCGCCCGCGGATCCCTGGTCGGCGTGACCCATCCCTGCTCCTCGCCATCGGCGAGCCACTGCTGCGTGCCGTCGACGATCTCGGTGAACAGCGTGCTCGCCGCCTCGGAGCCGTCCAGCAGCGCCCGGCCGAGGTAGCGCCGCGCAGGGGTCGCCGCGCGCAGCAGCTCCCCGAGCGCGCCCTGCTCGATCACCCCGTCCCCGCCGGAGCCGGAGCGGATCGCGGCGAGCACGTGCTCGTCGCACGCCTGTCGCAAGCCCTCCTTCGAGCCGAAGTGGTGCAGCACCAACGCGGGCGAGACACCGGCGGCGGCCGCGATCGCGCGCACGCTGGTCGCGGCCACCCCGTCGGAGCCGAAGCGCTCCAAGGCGGCGTCCCGGATCCGTGCCCGGGCGGTGAGATCGTCGACTGAACGCATGGACAGGATACTAAACGATCGTTCAGTCGACCCGCACTAGGCGCGGTGCCACTGCTGGGCGGAGGTCCCGTCGCAAGGCCTCGTCCCGACGGTGGCCGAGCCGGTCCTGCTGAGGCAGTGGCCGGTGTCGGCCGCCTTGATCAGCAGGCTGGCCGGCGTGCCGGTCACCTTCCACCGCTTCGACACCGCACCGTCGCAGCCGGAGAGGCCGACACCGGCGCGGATGCGCCCGGCACAGGTGCCGGTGCCGACGTGGTGCAGCACCGTGTGGGTGCTCGGGCTCGACCAGCGCCACAGCTGCCGATTGCCCGGCCCGCAGGTGGCGAGCCGGACGTTGTCCAGGCCGCCGCCGAAGGCCGCGTCGAGGCACGCGCTGGTGCCCGCGAGCTTGAACCGGTGGGTCAGCACGGCCGCCGACGCCGGCTGGGCGAGTCCTCCCAGCAGCCCGGCTGCGAGCGCGACGGGCACCACCGCACGCGAGACCTTCATCTCAGTTCCCCTCCCCCTCGGCGGACGCGATCATCCGCACGGGACCGTGATGCTCTTGGAGGTCTTGACCCACGCCTTGGTGCCGATACCGCTGTTGATGAGCGCCCGCCACGTCTTCGACTTCGTGCCCTCGCAGGTGTAGGTGGTGACGGCGTAGTGGTTGGTCCGCCACACGCCGGACCGCACCACGTGGTCGTACCAGCCGATGAACCGCTTCTCCTGGAGCTTGATCGTGTAGCCGGTGGTCGCCTGGTCGCAGTTGAAGAACCCGCCGAGCCCGTCGATGAAGTTGCCGCGCTTCTGCACGCTGATCCGGACGTGCTTGTCCGGGTCGCACGTGGCCAGCGCACCCGCCTCCTGCGCCGACGCGTTCCCCGGCACGAGCAGTGTCGCGGCGGCGATCGTGGCGGCCGTGGCCGTCACCAGAATCTTCCTCATTGCTTCCTCCCCTTCTGAGCAAGTGCGGGACACCTTGCCGGAGGGGTCGTGCAGGTTTCTTGCGTTGCTCTGCATTCCGCAGATCAGCGGCCTGATGTTCGGCGTCGGCGCAGCGGGCGATCCCGTGGCGTGGGGTGACCAGCGGGCTTCACCGACCTGACTTCGCCCATCGGCCGCAGTCATCGAAGTCAAGCAGGTCGCCACCAGGTTCTTCACAATTGCCGCAGCGGCTCGGGCCGGCGTTTTCCTTGCCTCGAAAGGTAATAGCCGGTGCGAAAATCTGTTGCGGTGCTCCTGGCGCTCGGCACGCCCACCATCGCGGCGCTGGTGGTCCTGTCACTGCTCATGGGCTGCGCGGAGATCACCTACGTGACGGGGACCAATGCGCTGATCCCCGATCTGGTTGCCGGCGATCGCGATCGACGCCGTGTCGTTCCTCGTCCCGGCGCTGCTCATCCGATCACTGCACCGCCGGGGACCCGAGACCACCGCCCCGGCAGGTCGGCTGGGGCGGCGTCCTCGCACCGCGGATCGGTCGCCTCGCGACGGCGGCGGCAACGAACGCCCACCTACCCCGCGGTGTGCTCCAGCAGCGCGGAGGCAAGCGCTGACCAGGCGGCCCTCGGCAGGTCCTGACCCACTCCTTCGAGCGGGAGCAGCCGGGCTCCGGGGATCTCGGCGGCGAGCGCCAGTGCGTTGCCGTACGGGAAGAACCGGTCGGCGGTGCCGTGCACGACGAGCGTCGGCACCTCCAGCTCACCGAGGCGTTCGCGCCACCGCCGCCCGGGTTCGGTGGCGGCGATGTTGAACGAGGACGCCATGTCCTCGGCCCGATCGTACGTCCGTTCCGCGACCGAACGCACCTCGGCCTCGTCGAAGTGCTCCCCTTCCGGCGACCTGGCGCGAGCCGCCCCGACCAGGTACTCCACCACCGCGGCCCGGTCCGACCAGTCCGGGCGCGGGGTACCGGTCACGTAGGCCATCACCTCGGCCGAGTGCTCGGGCAGGTCGGGGTTGTTCGGGCCGTGTGCGGTCGGCCTGGTCGACACCAGGGTGAGCGTGGCGACCCGCTCCGGGTGGTCCAGAGCGGTGAGCTGTGCGATCCACCCGCCGACGATCCTGCCCGCGATGTGCGCTTTCCGCAGGCCGAAGGCATCGAGCACCCCGATGACGTCGGCGCTGAGATCGCGCAGGTCGTAGCGGGGCGCGCCGGGCGGGTAGGTCACCGACCTGCCGTGGTCACGCAGGTCGTAGCGCAGGACGAACCTGCCTCCCGCGGCCAGCCGCGCGCACAGCTCGTCATCCCAGGACAGCATCGAGCCACTGCCGACCAGCAGCACCGCGGGGTCCTGCCGGGAACCGAAGGTCTCCACGGCCAGTTCGACCGCACCGATCTCGACAAACGTCTCCACACCCATGCCCAACCGACGAACGGGGAGGTCTCATCCGGACATCCCGATTTGTCCCTCCGCCAACGGATAGACACGCTATGCGTCCGCGAGGTGATCCGTGAGGCTGCTCGTGCGCCCTTCCTGGGCGTTCGTGGAGCGCACTTGAACGGACCCACCGCTTGCAGAAGGGCCTGGGTGGATGACGGCGAACCCGGAAGAGCAGGTGTGGCACACGGACACGGCCGACCTTGCCCCCAAAAGCGGGGACGGCGTTCTCGCCTTTCTGGCGGAGTGCCGCGCCACGGTCGTGCCGGTGTTGCGCGAGGCGGTGGACACTCTGCCGCCTCCGGTGCGCCGCGTCGCCGGCTACCACTTCGGCTGGCTCGACGAGCACGGCCGGCCGGTCGCCGACGACAACGGCGGGAAGATGATCCGCCCCGCGCTGACGTTGTTGTCGGCTCGGGCGGTCGGGGGCGGCGTCGAGGACGCGGTACCTGCTGCGGCTTCCGTGGAGCTGGTGCACAACTTCTCCCTGCTGCACGACGACATCATCGACGGCGACCGCACGCGCAGGCATCGGCTCACCGCGTGGGCGGCCTTCGGTGTCCCGGCAGCGGTCCTGGCCGGAGACGCGCTGTGGGCCTTGGCGCTTCGCCTGCTCACCGATGGCGACGGCGCGACGTCGGCGCAGACCGTGCGGACGATGACGCTCACCCTGTGCCGCCTGATCGACGGCCAGAGCGCGGACACCGACTTCCCCTTGCGCCATCGGGTGAGCATCTCCGAGGTCGAGGACATGGCCGCGGGCAAGACAGCGGCGGTGATGGGTTGTGCGTCCGCACTGGGCGCGTTGGCCGGGGGCGGCGACCTCGCTCAGGTCTCCGCGCTCCAGCGGATGGGCGAGAACCTGGGGATGGCTTTCCAGGTGGTCGACGATCTGCTTGGCATCTGGGGTGATCCCGGCTCCGTCGGCAAGCCCGTCGGCAGCGACCTGACCAACCGCAAGAAGTCCTTCCCCGTGGTGGCCGCGCTCGCCTCCGGTACCGACGCCGCCGCGGAACTGGCTTCGCTGTACCGGTTCGAACGCCCCCTGACCGACGCCGAGGCCGCCCGCGCCGCGGACCTGGTCGAAGCGGCGGGCGGCCGTGCCTGGGCGCTGCGGGAAGCCGAACGCTACGCCCAGGCGGCTCGGCACGCCCTCGCCGAGATCGACGCGGCCCCGGACGTGACGGCGGACCTGTCCGCGCTGACCGCCCTCATCACCGGCCGGGACCACTGAGCCGTGGTTGTGGGCCTCAGCGGTGGCGGGACTCGATGCGCGCCCGGGAGACGGCGCGGTCCACACCGAGGTGGTCGAGCAGGTCCGCCACCGGGTCCGGCCGCTTGTGCGCCAGCAACGCGAGCAGGAGTTGAGTGTTGGCCTGGGTGTTCCTGTCCTTGCGGCTTGTCGTCTTGATCGCCTGGTTGACGGCGGCCCTGGCGCTCGTGGTGAGCGCGGTGGCAGGAACGGCGGGGTGCTTGCGCGGCCTGGCCTGTGGTGCCTGGCCGACATCGAGCCCGATGGCGCGCAGTGCGGCCGCGTCCAGCTCGGCCAGTGCGGCTCGGGCAGCGGCCAGGTCCACGCCGAGCACGTCCGCCCCTGGCGTGCGCGCGCCGGTGGACTCGGCCGCGGTGAGCAGGCCGAGCAGCAGGTGCTCGGTGCCGATGCGCCGATCACCGCGCAGCCGGGCTTCCTCGGCGGCGGCCTTCACGGCCACGGCGAACGGGCTCTTCTCCGCTCCGAACATGGCGATCCCTCATTTCCCGTACTTGGCGTGCACGGACTGACGTGACATGCCGAGCGCGTCGCCGATCTGTTCCCAGGTCCAGCCCTGTTCCCGGGCGAGCGCGACGGAGACGGCCTCGACCTGCTCGGCCAGCCGGTGCAGTGCGCCGACCGAGCGCAGCCCCACGGCGGGGTCGTTCGACCGAATGCGCTTGAACAGTTCTTGCAGCTCCACGATGTCAGGCTAGGTTGACGGCGGAGATTCTGTCAACCTAGCCTGACAGGCATGGACGAGGTTGTGATCATCGGAGCGGGCCCGGTCGGGCTCATGCTGGCGTGCGAACTGGGCCTGGCGGGCGCGCAGCCGGTCGTGCTCGACAAGCGAGCGGAACCGGGCGACGCGCCCAAGGCCAACGGGCTGGGCGGGCAGATCGTCGATCTGCTGGACCACCGCGGACTGCTGGAACGGCTGAGCGCCGGAAGCCCGTTCTGCGGGACCCCACCGGGATTCCCGTTCGGCTCGGTCCCGCTGAGCTTCGCCGGAGTGGACGACATCCCGCTGCGCATGCTGATGATCCGGCAACCCCGGCTGGAGCGGCTGCTCGGCGAGCGCGCGGCCGAGTTGGGCGTGCGCATCCGATGGGGCCACGAGCTGACCTCGCTCACCCAGCACCAGAGCGGCGTCACGCTTGCAGGACAGGGCTTTCGCGTGGACACCCGCTACGTGGTGGGCAGTGACGGAGCCCGCAGCCGGGTGCGGGAACTGGCGGGCATCGGCTTCCCCGGCACGACGGACGACGAGGTGGTGCGGCTCGGCCACTTCACCGCCGACGCGGCGACCGATGTCTTCGACCGCCCTGACGTGGCGGGGCTGCGCCCGGGCTGGAACCGGACTCAGCACGGGCGGCTGATCGTCACCTCGCTCCAGCCGGGGGTGCACATCGTCGGCGTGCGGGAGAAGGGAACCCGCACCACGAGGGGGCCGGTCACGCTCGCCGAGTTCGAGGCGGCCGTCCGGAGGGTGTTCGGCCGGGATCTGCCGCTGGGCCGACCCATCTGGATGTCGAGCACGGTCGGCCAGGCGCGGCTGGCCGAGCGCTACCGGGCGGGCCGGGTGTTCCTGGCCGGGGACGCCGCTCACCTGTTCCCCGCGGGAGGCTCGGCCCTCAACATCGGGATGACCGACGCGATCAACCTCGGCTGGAAACTCGCCGCCCGGCTGAACGGCCGCGGTCCTGCGGATCTGCTCGACACCTACGAGTCCGAGCGACGCCCCGCCGCCGAACGCGCCCTCATGCAGACCCGAGCCCAAGCGGCACTCGACCGCCTGGAGGGCGAGGACGGTGAGGCGCTGCGCGCGCTGCTCACCGAGGTCTTCGCCTACGAGCAGCCGTCCCGGCACCTCGCCCATCTGTTGCACGGCGGCGACATTCGCTACGGCACAGCGGATCATCCCCTGGTCGGCCGCCTGGTTCCCGATCTGCCGCTCACGACCGAGACCGGTGCGCGGCGCGTGGCCGAACTCGTGCGCCAGGCCCGTCCTGTCGTGCTGGATCTCGGTGGCGGCACACCGTTCGACAAGGGCACTGACGACTGGATCGACGTGGTCAGGGCGCGCTGTGACGACCCGCCCGCCGACGCCTTGCTGATCCGCCCGGACGGTTACGTGGCATGGGCAGGCTCCGAGGGGCTCGGCGAAGCGATCACCGCGTGGTTCGGCTTGAAAGATCGATAAGCTGGCGCGGCACCGGTGGCATTGCGGGGAGATGCCAGCACAGCAGCATGACGGCGGCGGGAAGCGACGACGCGCTGGCCCTGCTCCTGCCGTGACACACCGCTGCTTTCCCGCTCAAGCCCGCGGTGGACGAGCAGCCTCAGGACCGGTTGCTCGACCGGCTCGGGTTCTGGCGAGCGACCGTCGGGCTGGCCTTGGTCTCGCTCGCGAGCCGCGACCACCTCACGGCCGGGCACATCGTCGAGAACGCACGAGGTAAAGCCGTGCTCACCGCGCTCTACGCCCTGGGCGGGGCGCTACCGGCAATCCTCATAGCGCGAAGGCGGCTTCCCGCGCGTTGTCCTGACACCGTCGCTCGTGATCGTCGGTCCAGCCGAATTCCTCGGTGAGCGTCGCGAATTCGCGCGTCAACGTGGTCTGGGAGGTGGTGCGGCAATCGGTGGAGATGGTCACCGCGATGTCCTCCGCGAGCAGTCGATCCACCGGGTGCTCCGTGAGGCTCGCGACCGCTCCAGTGTGCACATTGGACAGTGGGCACACCTCAAGTGCGATGCGGTCGCGGCGAAGCCGTTCCAGCAACGCGGGATCGCTCGCGGAGCGCACACCGTGACCGATGCGGGCGGCACCGAGCACGTCCAGTGCCTCCCACACGCTCGCGGGCCCGGCCGCCTCACCGGCGTGGATGGTCACCGCGAGACCGGCGGCGTGCGCGGCCTCGAACGCGGCGAGGTGCGGCGCACCGGACTTGGACTCGTCGCCGGCAAGGTCGACGCCGGTGACGCGGTGCCGGATGGCCGTGTCCACCACCTGCTCGCTGATGTCCGGCGACTGCTGTCGCAGGCAGCACAACAACAATCCGCAGTGGACTCCAGTGTCGGCGCTCCCCTCCGCGAGACCGGCGGCGACCGCTTCCACGGCGTCGTCCAGGCTCAGGCCACGGCGGCCGTGCAGTTGCGGCGCGAACCTGGCCTCGCCGTAGCCCACGCCGTCCGCGTGCCAGTCGTGGACCAGTTCGCGGGCCACCCGCTGGAGCGCTTCCGGGGTCTGCAACACCTCAAGGACCGGGTCGAGATAGCTCAGGTAGGTCATGAGGTTCCCGCAGTCCGCAGGCGCCACGACCGGACCTGGTGACGGAAGTCCTTGCTGTGCCGCGAGATCTGCGACGGTGGCGGCACGGACGGCACCGTCGAGGTGGCAGTGCAGCTCGATCCGGTTCATCGAGTCTCCAAGGTGTCGAAGAGGAATCGCTTGAACGCCGGCTCGTCGACGCGGCGGACCAGCGTGAGGTTCGGTGGTGGGGCGATGCGTCTGCGGTCGACGGAGGTCTGGCCGCGCAGCTCGTCGCCGAGGGCGACACGGACGCTGGCGTGCTCGGTCTCGGTGGCGAGTTCCGGGCGCAGTGCCACGGCCATCGCGACCGGATCGGGCAGGTCGTACCCGGCGAGGCCGGTGACCTCCACCGCCCAGTCCGCGACCGTGCGGTTGATCCGACCGGCGAACTCTGCGATCGGGCCGAGTGCGAGCAGGTGCTCGTGCTCCTCGCGCGTGATCACCGCGTCGAGCCGCGAGACGTCCCAGCCGATCCAGGTGACCTGCCCGGGCTCGGCCGCGGCGGCCACGATCGCGGTGGCCTCGGGATCGGCCCAGGCGTTGAACTCCGCTGTCGCGGTGATGTTCCCGACCGCGTCCGGCGCGCCGATCATGCAGTACACGTGGGCGTAGCGGTTGAGCAGATCGCGGTCCCGCACCAGCGCGGCGGCCACGTTGGTCAGCGGACCGAGCGTGACCAGGGTGAGGTCGGCGCGCGCGGTGCCGAGGAGGACGTCGACGGCGTGCTCCCCGCGTGCCCGGCCGCGTGGGTCCGGAAGATCGAGGTCGCCCATCCCGTCCGCGCCGTGGACCTGCTGCGCGGTGGAGAGCGGGCGGACCAGCGGGCGGTCGCAGCCGGGGTGCACCGGCACGTCGGCGGCACCGGCCAGCTCAAGGGTGAGCAGCGCGTTGCGGGTCGCGAGGTCCAACGGCACGTTGCCCGCGACCGTGCTGACCGACTCCAGCCGCACCCGGTCGTCGAGCGCGGCGAGCAGGAGCGCCACCGCGTCGTCCGAGCCCGTGTCGGTGTCGACGTGCAGACTCACCACTCGGACCTCCTCGATCTAATCGATTAGACTGTCGATCCTGCGAGGGAGCCGGTGTCGTTGTCAAGGAGGTTCTGGTGGCGGTGACCATGGCCGATGTGGCGCGGCGGGCGGGGACCTCGGTCGCGGTGGTGAGCTACGTGCTCAACAACGGGCCGCGGCCGGTTGCCGAGGCGACCAGGGCGCGGGTGCTCGCGGCCGCCGCCGAGCTGGGGTACCGGCGCAACCGGGTGGCCGCCGCGCTGCGGTCGGGGTCGACCGGATTGGTCGGGCTCGTGCTGCCGGACACGGTGAACCCGTACTTCGCCGCGCTGGGCAGGCAGATCGAACAGGCGCTGGCCGATGCCGGGAAGCTGACCGTGATCGCGAACTCCGGCTACGACAGCGCTCGGCAGAGCGCGGCCGTCGACGGTTTCCTCGCCGCGCGGGTCGACGGCTTGATCATCGTGTGGACCGGCGACTCGACCGATCCGGCGGCGGAAACCCCGGTCGTGTACGTGCACAACCGGCCGCCGGGCTCGACAGCGACCGTGATCGCGGGCGACAACCGTGCGGGCGTCGCGGAAGCCGTGGCGCACCTGCGGGAGCACGGGCACGAGCGGATCGACTTCCTCGCGGGTGAAACCGATGACGGCCCGGTCGGGGAACGCGTCGCCGCGTGGCGAGCGGCTGCACAGGGGCGGTTGCTGCGCAGCGCGTACTCGCGCGCGGCGGCGGCCGAGCTGATGCGTGGGCTGACGAAGTGGCCTGCCGCGCTGCTGGTGGCCACCGACGAGCAGGCGATCGGCGTCTTGTCAGCAGCGGACGCGGCAGGCGTCGCGGTGCCCGGCGATCTGGCCGTGGTGAGCTGCGATGGCAGTCCTGACTCGGAGTTCACCGTGCCGCCGTTGACGGTGGTGGCCCAGCCGTTCGCGGAGATGGCGCAACAGGCGGTGCGGTTGTTGCTCGCCGAGCCCCGCGACGGCAGCCCGATCGCCGTGCGGCTGACCGTGCGCCGCAGCTGCGGCTGCCCGCACCGCACCACCGTCGCCTGATCTCGCTACTCGACCGTCCAGGTGACGGGCAGCTCGTGGACGCCGTAGATCCGCATTTTGCTCCTGAGCTTCACCTCGCCCGCGGGGACGGCGAGCCGGAGGGTCGGGAAACGGCGCACCAGCCCGGCGAATCCGGCGCGCATCTCGATGCGGGCCAGCTGCTGGCCGAGGCACTGGTGGACGCCGTGTCCGAAGGCCATGTGGCCGCGCGCCTTGCGGTGGACGTCGAGGGTGTCGGGGGCGTCGAAGCGCTGGGGGTCGCGGTTGGCGGCCAGCAGCGAGACGATGACGGTCGAGCCCTTGGCGATCTTCTCGCCGTGGAACTCGATGTCCTCCGTGGCGTAGCGGTAGAAGATGTCGCCGACCGACAGGTACCGCAGCAGTTCCTCGACGGCGTCGGGGATCAGCTCCGGGTTCGCGCGCAGCTCGGCCAGCTGCTCGGGGTGCTCCAGGAGCGCGAAAGTGCCGAGTGCCAACATGTTCGCGGTGGTCTCATGACCCGCGAGCAGCAGCAGGAAGCCGATGCCGGTCAGCTCCTCGACGCTGAGGTCGTCCTGGGCGGCCAGGTCGGACAGGATGTCCTCGCCGGGGTCGGCGCGCTTGCGCGTGACGAGTTCGCCGAGGTATCCGGCGAGCGCGCCGTAGGCGGCGATCTTCTCCTCGAACGGCAGCTCGGTGTCCATGAACCTGGTCGAGTTGACCTGGAAGGTCTCCCGGTCCGCGTAGGGGACGCCGAGCATCTCGCAGATCACCAGCGAGGGCACCGGCAGCGCGAACTCCTTGACCAGGTCGACCGGCGGGGCCAGCCGCGCCAGCTCGTCCAGCTGCCGTTCGACGATGGCGCTGATGTGCTCTTCGAGCTGCTTCATCCGCTTGACGGTGAAGGCGCCGGTGAGCTTGCGCCGCAGCCGGGTGTGGTCCGGCGGGTCCATCGCGATGAACATGCCCGGCGGCGTCGGCGCCGGTTCGGTGAAGGCGGGCATGCCCGGGACCTCGAACGGCTCGTGGAGGACGCCGAGGTCCTGGCGGGAGCTGAACCGGGTGTCGGCCATGAGCCGGCGGACCGCGTCGTAGCCGGTGACGAGCCAGCCCTCGTGACCGTCCGGGAAGATCATCGGGCTGACGGGGCGGGCCTCGCGCAGCCGGGTGACCTCACGGGGTGGGTCGAAGGGGCTCGCGTCGCGCTCCCTGGGCAGGCCGTGCGGAACGGGAACCGTGTGGCTCATCGGTCGTCCTTTCGATGCGGTCGTTGCGACCACCCTCACCGGCGGTCCTGACACGCGACCGCCACGGCGCTGACACGGGTGCCCTGCGGCAGGATGAACGCGTGCTGGAGATCAGTCCCCCGACCACGTCCACGGCCTGAGCATGGGTTCGGCGATGCGCGTCTTCCGGCTGGTCCGCGCCACCGGGCAGACCGGGTGCGCTCATCACGTGCTGCTGCGCGCGGGGCGCCCGTCCTACCCGAACGCCGACCAAGGCGCTGAGAACGCGGCGGACGCCTTCCCCGGCTTCGTGTTGGACGCGCTGACCGGTTGGTGGGAGCGGTGGATGCTGCCCGCCCAGTGCCGTGGAGCCGCGCACGAGTTGGCCGTGATCGCGGACCCCGTCGAAGTCGTCGGGCCTGATCTGCACGACGACATCGGCTTGCGTTCGTTCGACGTGTGGACCGCCGATCGCGACGACGGTTTCGGCGCGGTGCTCGCAGCGGTGCCGGACGCGGCGGCCTTCCGCACTGTCGTGGAGGAGGAGGCCGAAGGCGAGGTCTCCGGTGCGCCGGTCCGGCTGCGCGTGCTGCTGCTCACCGAGAGCAGCGGTGACGGCGACCTGCGAGACGCGTGAGACGGACACACTTCCGTTCGGGACATGACGGCACGCGAGCAACTGCTGCGGCGGGCTCGCACTGACCCACCGCAGCAGCGTTACCGTGAATCTGTTGCCGACAAGGATTCAGGCGAGCTTATCGTCCCGCTGATGCGCTGACGGGTTCCGCGGCGCAGACGATGTCGCGGGCCGGGCGCTTGCCCTCGGTCAAGAATGCCGTGACGGCATCGTTGGCGCACTTGTTCGGCGCGAACACGTAGACACCGTGGCCGCCCTGATCGGCGGTCACCATCCGGGCCCGGTCACCGAGGGCTCGCCGCATCTGCTGAGCGCCGACCAGCGGCGTGCCCGGATCGCGGGTGTTCTGCGCGATGAGCACGTTCGACGGCCCTCGGTCGCCAACCCGCACCGGCGGCTCCAGCGGCTCGGACTGCCAGAACGCGCACGGCCGGATGTTGGCCGCGGCCGCGCCGAACAGCGGGTAGCGGACGCGGTCGGCGGCGACGTCGCGCTGGTAGGACTCGACCGACCTCGGCCAGCGGGAGTCGTTGCAGATCACGTAGTGGTGGCTCGACACCTTGTTGTCGAGGTCCTGCGGGGCAGGCGTCGGCGGCAGCGGCTTGTCCTTGTCGAGCGCCCGCCAGGTCTCGACCAGCGCGGGGAACTGCCCGTCGCTGTAGGTGTAGCCGAAGGTCAGCAGGCGGAACGCGGAGCCGTCGACGCCCTGCACCGGGGCGCGGTCGAGGCGCGCGGCCAGGTCGGAGTACTTCGCCCGCACCTGCTCGGGCGTGGAGCCGAGGCCGTACTCGGGGTGGGCGGCGGCGAACGTGGCGAAGTCGGGGAAGCGGTCCTCCAGTCCCCTGGCGAACAGGCGCCCGCCCTCGGCGTCCAGACCGGCCGGGACCAGGCTGCTGTCGAGCACGACGCGGTCACCGCGCTGCGGGAACAACGTGGCGTAGACCGCGCCGAGGTGGGTTCCGTACGAGTAGCCGATGAAGGAGATCTTCTTCTCCCCCAAGGCTTCCCGGATGCGGTCCATATCGCGCGCCGTGTTCGCCGTCGTGGTGTGCGGCAGCATGTACGCCGTCTTGGACTCGGCGCACTGCTTGGCGAAGATCTTCGCCTGCTCGGCGTGCTTCGCGACCTCGGCGGCATCGCGCGCGTAGGGCGGCACGTTGCCCCGGTACTGCTGATCCTGCGTCAGGTTGCAGGTCACCGGCGTGCTCCGGCCGACGCCGCGCGGGTCGAACCCGATGATGTCGTAGCTGTCCAGCACGCTCTGCGGCAGTCCCAAGGCCGCGAGCAGCGCCGGGAAGTCCAGCCCGAACCCGCCCGGCCCGCCGGGGTTCGTCAGCAGCACGCCCCGGCGCTTCGCCGGGTTCTTGCTCGCCAGGCGGGAGATCGCGACGTGGATCTTCTGCCCGTCCGGCTTCCGGTGATCCAACGGTACGTCGAGGTTCGCGCACTGCATGCCGGGCGCGTGGACCCCCGCCGGGCACTCGCCCCACTTGACCGATGAGCCCGGTGTCGCCCCCTGTGCGAGCCCCGGCACCGCGGTCGCCGCGATGGCGAAGGCGACGGCGATGGGCAAGGTTTTCCGCATGGTTCCCCTCCTGTGGCGACGCACCCCGGCGCCGCGGTCAACGAGGACAGGCCGTGGGCATGTCCTCCACCGAGTAGAAACTGTGCCGTCACGGCATGGTCAAGCTCGCTCAGCCGGGTGGGTTCCGAGCCAGGAGGCCCCCGTGCCCTCGAGCTTATGCTGGCGACTTGTGACCGCAGATCCCGTCGTTCCGGCCGCCCTGACCCGGCTCGCCCACCCGGAGCCGAGGCAGCGCGAGCTGGCCGCGGCGGAGCTGGGAGACCTCCTGCGCGGCAACGCGTTGAAAGCGCGCGCCGCCGAGACAGTCATCGCCGGTCTGGTGGATCTCGTCCTCAGGGACCACGACCCGGTCGTGACCGAGGAGGCGCTGCATGCGATCGGCGAAGGACTCCCCCACCGCGATCCGCCGTCACAGCTCGTCATGCCGCTCGTCCAACGGATGCCGTCCCTCGCACCGAACCTGCTCGAACACGTCTTCGGCATCCTGGCGTGCACCAGGGATCGGGCTGTCCGACCGGTGATCAAGTCCTATTCGGACCACGCGGTCCCGGCCGTCCGCGACGCCGCGGCGGATGCCTTGACGGAACTGCCCCCGACCACGCTTCTCCACCTGGATTCCTCGGCCGAGCGCTCGACGTCGCGATCGCGGGCCATCACCGCGGCCTTCGCTTCGGCGTTCCGTGCTGCTGCGCCGGGCAATGTGGTGGTCCATCGCGACCTGCACGCGGATCCGCTGCCTCACCTGCCTGATGCGAGCCTGCACTGGGCGCAGGGTCTGCGCCAGGCGGACGCGAGTCCGGACCAGGCCGCTGAGGACCTCCAGCGGCGGCTGGTCGCGGAGCTGCTGAGCGCGGACGTGCTCCTGATCGGCTTCCCGCTGTACAACTACTCGTTGCCCTCCAGCCTCAAGGCCTGGCTCGACCACATCCACGTCCCGGGAACGACGGCGCCATCGGCGATCTCCGGTGCTCCGCTCGCCGGGCGACCGGCGGTGCTGGTCACCACGAGGGGCGGTGACTACGACGACGGGTCGGTGAACGAGGGCCGCGACCACGCAACCCCTGTCCTGGAACTGATCCTGGGCGAGGAGATGGGGATGGCGGTCACCGTGATCACCACCAGTCTGACCTTGGGCACACAGCCAGAACAGGTCGACCGCAGTGAGAACGAGTACACGGACGCCCTGCGGCTCGCACGTGATCTCGGCGCACGCCTAGGACGTGCCCGATGAGGCAGCGCGGCCAAGCACGACGATCGCCCGCTCGACCTTGACGATCCCGAGCCCTAGAAGGGCGCGGGTTCGGCGATGGGTTCGAGTTCGGTCTCGATCACCTTGCCACTCGGCGTGGTCCACGCATGCGTCCCATCAGGCCGGTTCTCACAGGACCAACGGGAGTGGGTCTTCATCCGGTGGTGATGCCTGCACTTGGGCCGCAGATTCGCGACCGTGGTGTTGGTCCCATCGAAGGGACAGCAGTGGTCCAGGTCGCAGCGGTGGGCGGGTTGGTTGCAGCCGACCATGGTGCACGTCGGATACCGCGCGTTGATCAGCTCGCGTTGTGCCGGGGTGGGCCGGTAGGTGGTGATGTGTTCGGCCATCCCGGTGGCGGGGTCGGTGAGGATGCGCTTCCAGATCCCGTTCGCCGCGACATCGGCGACGATCTCCGCGGGCAGCGGCCCGTATCCGGCGAGCATGACCGGGTCTGTGGTCAAGTCCAGGATGTTGGTGATCGGCATGGTCAGGTTCACGCACGCCTCCCCCTGCGGGGCGGGTGTTTCCTTACCCATCAACAGGTCTGCCGCGACGTCGGACCGTTTCTGGTCCAACGTGCGGTCATCTTTCGGCAAAGCCCGGGCGATCCGGTCGATCCGATCGAAGGCCAAGGCCGCGTCGAGGGCGGGCAGGACGACGCGCAGGGAGCACATGCCGTCGTCGAGGTTGAACTTCTCCACCAACCGCTGCTTCCGCTTCTCCTCATGACGCCGCAACGCCGCCTCGGCATCGAGCTTGAGGACATAGCGCCGGGCATACCGTTGAGAGGCGGTGTAGTTGTGCGATGCCGCATGCGCGATCAGCACCGGTTCGGCGATCGCCTGGTTGGCGGCGTCGAGGACACTGACCTGATCAATGATCATCAACGCCTTGCCCTCATCGATCCGCCCATCCGACAACGCTTCCAACACCACCGGGTGCTCCACCAGAGACATCGCCCGGTCGATCAGCTTGTTGCCCTTGACCTGAGAGACACGCAGCAGGGGCATCAGAACATCCCCGGCATACTGCTGCGCTTGCGGGTCGAGGTCGTCATAGAGCTTCATCAGGGTCGAGGCGAAGCCCGCGACGGCCTTACCGATAGCGGCGTAGGCGGCCACGACGTCGTCTTCGATATCGGCAGGGGCCATACCCCTATTTTAGCGTCTGCAAATAGTGGATCATGGCTCTACGGAGTGAACTTTCCCTTACGCGGCAAGGGAAACCAGGTTCCAGCCACCGCAAGCCGGGGCTGCCAGCTGAGGCTTTACCTGGGGTGCGCGTGCCATACGCTTCCCGCGAGGGCCGGAGTTTCATCCCGTGCCCCCGTGAGGCCCACGGGCACGCGCAAGGGGCCCCAGGTCAAGCCGACCCACGCTGGTATCGACGCAAGCTGGAAGTCCAGCCCACGAAAGCCGGAAACCCAGCCCACGAGGACAACCGACACGAGTTAGCCGTCCGACCCCTGGGTGCCGTACCACGTGGCGAGTTGCGTGCGATTGGTGAAGTGCAGCTTGGCCAGCATCCGCCCCACGTGCGTCTCGACCGTCCGCTTCGACACGTGCAGCTCCTCGGCGATCTGCCCGTTGCTCCTCCCGGCCGCGACCAGTTTCGCCACCTTCTGCTCGGTCGCGGTGAGCGGCGCGACGACGACGTCGGCCCGGAGCTCACCGGGGGCGTCGATGGGCCGCAGGGCGAGGTCGTAGACCTCCTCCGCGGTGAGCCGGGTGCCTTCGGTGTACGCGGCGCGGAAGGCCGCGGCACCGATCGCCGCGACGATGCGCCGCTCCGCCTGTTGGCGTTGGCGCTGAAAGGGGATCAGCCCGCCGAGGCCGACGCCGTGCCGCTGCTGCAGCCCGACGCATCCGCCGAGGAGCCGGGCCGCCGCCTCGGGCTCGCCGATCCGGGCCCGCCACCACGCGCTGGCCTCGACCGTCCACGTCGACCCCCACCGGTCCCCCATCTCGATCTGGGCGGGCAGGCACTCGTGGAGCAGGTACCTCGGCCTGCTGTGCGCGGGCAGCCCGAGGACCCACAGCGCCCAGGTGCGGGCCCACGGCGCGCCGTGGCTCTCGGCGTCGGCGAGCAGGTCGGCGGAGGCGGCGTCCGCGATCTCGGTCACCCCGAGCAGGCCCGCGCCCGCGGAGAGCAGGTGCGCGGCCATGTGGCCGTCACCGCGCGCGCCCACCGCGCGGAACGCGTCGCGGGCCTGTCGCAGGAGCGGCAACCCGGAGGTGTCGCCCAGGCTGAGCACGAGGTGGCAGCCCTCGACGAAGAGCACCTGCGGCGCGGACTCGGCGCCGAGCCCGCGGGCGAGCTCCCAGTACCGGTCGCGGTGGTGCACGCTGCATTCCTTGTCACCCAGCGCGATCAGGGTGAAGGCCAGCGAGGTGTGCGCGGTCATCCTGGTCAGCGTGGGCTCGGCGGGTTCGAGCGCGAGCAGGTCGTCCGCCCACGCGAGGACGGTGCGCTGGAACGCGGCGAAGAAGTGCGCGCGGGTGCGGATGACGTCGGTGACGATGCCCAGCCCGGTCTCCGCGTCCTTGGTTGCGACGCACCAGTTCACCGCGGCGCGGATGTTGGGCAGCTCCCGGTGGATGCGGGCCAGCCAGGTCAGTTCGCCGGAGCCGAACCACTCCGCGGCGCCGGTCGCGACCAGCCGCCGCACCCAGTGGCAGTGCTTCTCGCGCAGCTGGTCGGTCTCGCCGAACTCGTCCAGGTGGCGCAGACCGTAGCCGCGCAGGGGTTGCAGCTGCTGGTACCGGCCGTCACCGCCGACGGTCAGCACGGAGTGCCGCACCAGCCCCGCGAGCAGCGGCAGCACGTCCTCGCCGCAGACCTCCTCTGCGGCCTCCAGGTCGAAGCCGCCGGAGAACACCGCCAGCCGGGCCCACAGGCGGCGCTGCTCGGGGCTGCAGAGGTCCCACGAGACGTCCAGCGCCTGGGTGAGCGTGCGGTGGTGCGGCTGCGCGCGGCGCGCCGTGGTGGCCAGCAACCGGCCGCCGTCCAGGCGCTGCAACGTCTTCTCCGGTCCGAGCACGCCCATCTGCGCGGCGATCAGCTCGATCACCAGCGGCAGCCCGCCGGACCACCTGGCCAGCTCCACCACGGCCTCCCACGCGGCGGTGCCCTCCCGGACCGCCGGGAAACCGGTGGCGGCCGCGCGGTCCAGCAGCAGCTCCATGGCCTCGCTGCCGCGGGCCTGCTCCGGGGTGGCGTTGGCCTCGGGGATGCTCACCGGGGGCACCGCGACGACGCGCTCCGGCGGGAGGTCCAGCCGGTGCCGCGTCGTCGTGATCACGCTGAGCTGCGGCACTTCCGTGAGCAGGGCGATCACCACGTCGGCGACCGGGTCCAGGATGTGCTCGGCGTTGTCCAGGACCAGGAGCACACGTTTGCCCTGGAGGTGGTCGAGCAGCACCTCGACCGGAGTGCTCTGGGACTGGTGGTCGGCGACGCCCAGCGCGGTGACGATGGACTGCCCGACCGCGGTGGTGGCGTCCTCGCTCGGGTTGAGGTCCGCCAGGTGGACGACGGCGGACAGGTCGAAGTCGTCGGCCATCCGGTGCAGCAGCGCCAGGGCGAGCCGGGTCTTGCCAACCCCGCCCGCACCGGAGAGAGTGACCAGCCGAGCGCCCTGGCGCACCGTCCCGGCCAACGAACCCAGCAGTTCGTCTCGACCCACCAGGCTGGTCAGACCCACTCCGGCTAGTTCCACAATTCCGGAACTGTAGGGAACTCGCCCCGTGCGGTCACGCGGAGGGCAGGCACACGTACACACGGGTCCGCACACGTACGTGTGCCGCGTTCGCACCTGTGCGGTGATCACGGATGTGCGTGCCCGGTGATCACGCCACGATCCGGGGTGAAGCCGCGGCGACCTTCGGAGACCTGATGACTGATCAAGCCCTGTACTGGCGTCGGCCGACCCGCGACTGGGCCACTGAGGTGACGGAGTCGGCCGTGGCGGCCTCACTGCTCACCGGGGATCTCTTCGTCGCAGGGGACGCCGTTCGGGAGGCTTCGCGCGACCTGGGCCGGATCGTCAGCCGCCAGCCGCACGCGGTGCTCCGGCCGCGGTCGGCGGAGGACGTCGCGAAGGTCGTCCGGTTCTGCCACGACCACCGGATTCCCGTTGCCCCCCAGGGAACCGGCCACATGACCCAGGGACAGCGGCTGGTCGAGGCGGGGCTGGCCGTCGACGTGACCGCGCTGCGCACCGTCCGCGGGCACGGACCCGGCTGGGTCGACGTGGACGCCGGGATGCTCTGGTCGGACCTGCTGACGATCCTGGCCTCGGCCGGGAAGCGGTTCGCGGGCGCGCTGACCGGCTACGTGCCCATCAGCGTCGGTGGCACGCTCAGCGCGGGCGGGATCGGCCCCGACTACGACAACGGAGCGCAGATCGACTCCGTCGAGCGCATCCAGGTGGTCACCGGTCGCGGCGACGTGGTGTGGGCCTCGGAGCGGGAGCACCCGAGCCTGTTCAACGCCGCGCTCGGCGGGATCGGCCAGGTCGGCATCATCACCAGGGCCGTGCTCAAGGTGACCCGGCTGCCCGAGGCCGTGCGGTCCTGGATCCTGCCCTACACCGACCCGGCGGCGGCGTTCGCCGCGATGCGCGAGGTCCTCGGCCGCGGCGAACTCGACGAGGTCTACTGCATGGTCATGCCGCCGGGCACCCTCGCCCAGGCCCCGACGTTCCTCGTGCACCTCGCCCGCTACGAGGACGAGCAGGGCCGGGCGGGCGACGACCTCGTCGAGGGCCTGCGCCCGCAGGGTCCGGTCCAGGACGAGCGGCTCGACTACGTCTCCCACGTCACCAGGTACTCGGCGATCATGGACCGCTGGCGCGAGGAGGAGCGCTGGGACGACTGCGTGAAGCCGTGGTTCGACGTCTGGCAGGCCGACTCCGTCATCGACTCCTTCGTCGGCGACATCCTCGGCCAGATGACCACCGACGACTGGTCGCTGCCGCACGCGAAGGGCTTCGTGCTGCTGTTCCCCCACCGCACGGGGTCGTTCCGCCGTCCTCGCCTGCGGGTGCCCCGGCACCACCCGGACGACTGGGTGTGGCTGTTCGACGTGCTCACCTCCTCGGCACCGGACCCCGACCCCGGGTTCGCGGAGAAGATGTTGCGGCGCAACCAGAACTGGCTGAACGCGGCGCGACGGGTCGGCGGACTCGTCTACCCCATCGGGAGCCAGGTCTTCACCCACGAGGACTGGCGCCACCACTACGGGGACACCTGGGACGACGTGGTGCGGACGAAGAAGCTCTACGACCCGGCGCGCATCCTCACCCCCGGCCCCGGGATCAACGCGGCACTGCCCTGACAGACCAGCCCGGCGGCGTCGCCCACCGCCCGTCCGACGCCGCCGGGCAGCCGAAACCCTCACCGCCACCACGTCGGGGAGGGAAACACCACGCGCCGTCTCATCGTCGCGACCGCACTCGCCGCGGGTGCCGTACTGCCCACCGCGGGCGCGTCCGCGCCCGGGGTCGAGGTGGAGAACCCGTCCGTCGCGGCAGCCAGGTGCTAAGAACTCCTAACTCAGTGAGAGGTTGCGGAGTCGGCGCCAGCAGATGATGCCGCAGGCCAGGCTGAGGAAGGCTTCGTGGATGTCGTCGCGGATCTCCCGGCGGATCCGCAGGCGGCGGAACCAGTGCAGCAGCGCGAAGGTCTGCTCGATCACCCAGCGGTGTATGCCCACTCCGGAGCCGTGTTCGGTGCCGCGGCGGGCGATCAGTGGCTTGATACCCTTGCCGCGCACCAGGTCGCGGTACTTGTCGTGGTCATAGCCGCGGTCGGCGTAGAGCGTGACGGGACGGAGCCGGGGACGGCCGCGTTTGCCGCGCACCGGCGGAACCATGTCGATCAGCGGCATCAGCTGGGTGACGTCGTTGCGGTTCCCGCCGGTCCAGGACCCGGCCAGCGGGATGCCGTGTCCTTCGGTGATCAGGTGGTGTTTCGAGCCCGTTCTGGCGCGGTCGACCGGGCTCGCACCGGTTTTGGGCCGCCTTTGAGGGCGCGGACGTGTGAGCCGTCGAACACCGCCCGCGACCAGTCCAGCGCGTCCGCGGCGTTGAGCTCCGCGAGCAGGTTCTCGTGCAGCCGTTGCCACAAGCCAGCCTGGTGCCAGTCCCGCAACCGCCGCCACGCGGTCATACCGGACCCGAAGCCCAATTCCTGCGGCAGGAACTCCCACGGAATGCCGGTGTAGAGCACGAATAAGATGCCGCACAACACCTTCCGGTCATCAAGCCGCTTACGTCCCGGATGGTCCGCACGACGCGGGACCACCGGAAGCAACGGCTCGATCCGTGTCCACAACTCGTCGGACACGATCCACGGAAGCTGCTCACCCTTCCTCACACCAAGGTCAACACACCAATGATCAACAGTATTCCAAGATCATTCTGTTAGGAGTTCTTAGTCCTCTGTGGGGTCCGCTCGTGGACGGCACGCTGAGCGATGCGGAGCTGCGGCGCAGGTACGGCCGCTGGCTCCAGGGTCTGCCGGAGTTCCTCCGCCTGATGCCGGCCGAGGGCACGGTCGAGCTGTTCGACGACTCCGCCGGGCGTGAGCTGACCGGCCTCCGCCTCTTCACGCCGGCCAGCTCGGCGGAGATCGACTGGGAGGTCCACGCGTTCCTGGCCCAGCACTCGGCGTCCGGTGACGACGAGGTGGCCGCCCACGTGGCCTCCGCCATGGCGCCGCACGTCGCGGAGAACCGTCGGGTGGCCGTGGTGTGGACGACCTCCTTGCCCATCGCGGTGTTCTCGGCGGAGCAGGTGGTGCGCCACGCGCTGGACATCGTGACCGCCTCGGGAACCCTGTGGCTCCAGCCGCTCGGCGGCGGAGCGCTCGTCGAGGTCCAAGCCGACGGCCGCGTCACCACCGGTGTCGCAGCCGATCCCCGGCGCTGAATGTCACCCAGAAGCCTTTCACTTTTCAACTGCCCCTGAAATGAATGTGCTCTCACATTGGGCGCCTCTAGCGTTCGGGTGATTGGTCGTGGAACTGGAAAGGTAGACCTGTGGTCAGGGAAAGATTTTCTCGTATTGCTGCGGTGGTTCTTGTGGTTACGGGTGCGGCGGTGTTCAGCGCGACTCCCGCCCTGGCGAAGGGGAGCGGGCAGTGCCAGCATCAGATCTGCATGTGGGAAGACATTAATTATGATGGAGATCTCTACGTCGATGCGCCGGCGGTCGTCGGGTGTCACGACATTCATGGCTGGAACGGTGACAACGAGATCAGCTCGGTGAGGAACAAATCGGACCGCTACACGCTCTACCTCTACAGCGAGGACGGCTGCGTCGGCGAGCTCATCAAGCTTCATCCGAACCACGACAGGGCTGACCTCGCTTACTACTTCGTGAACGATGATGCTGAGAGCTACGCCGTCAGGGACGAGTGAGGTTGTCCGACGCTCAGTGCCGGCCGCGGGGAGAGGCATGGTCATATCGGCGGCCGGCTTCACTCGCGGCCCCTTTCGACGGGCGGGCGCGAGTTCGCACGCGCCAACCTGTGCGACCGCGCCGCCGATCATGCCGCAGCGAGCCGGCCCGTGTGCGACTGGTGCGCGGCAAGGGTATCAAGCCACTGATCGCCCGCCGCGGCACCGAACACGGCTCCGGACTGGGCATACACCGCTGGGTGATCGAGCAGACCTTCGCGCTGCTGCACTGGTTCCGCCGCCTGCGGATCCGCCGGGAGATCCGCGACGACATCCACGAAGCCTTCCTCAACCTGGCCTGCGGCATCATCTGCTGGCGCCGACTCCGCCTCTCATCGAATTAGGAGTTCTAAGGCATCCGGCTGGTCAACCCCTCCCGCTGGGAGGGCCACTGCCGGGTCTACTCCGGACACCTGCGCTCGATCACCTGTTGCAGCAACGGCCGGGCGTCCTACGGCGTGTGGGTTCCCGCGCCCGGCTCCGTGGTTCGTCTACGGCAACTGCCCCCTGAACGTCCGCGGCGTGGTACGCGTTGTCCACCTCGTCGACGAGAATGCCAAGGGACGCGGTGAAATGCTCGCGATCCCCCAGCCGCACGTTGCGGGCGAGCGCCACCTCGCAATGGCGTTGCGCGGTAACGACATCGCCGAGATGGATGCGCAACCAGCCCGCCAGCGCCCTGGTGCGCTCGCAGGTACCGCGTCGCGTGGGCCACAGCGGCGTCGTAGTCGCCTCGCTTCTCGCAGATGACGGCGAGGTCGTAGTGAGCCTCCGCCATCATGTGGCCAAGGCTGGGTCGACGTGCGAGGTCCATGTGCCGCAAAGCGTCCTCGAAGTCGCCGACCCGAGCACAGGCGTCGGCGAGCGCCCGGTGCGCGTGCGCCGCGCCCCACGCGAACTCAAGACTTCGCGAGGTCGACCTGTCCGCTTCGACCGCCAGGACGTACCCGCAGCCGGGACAGGTAGCTCCGCACCGTGGCGCGGGCGCTCGGCGGTGGCCGCTCCCCCCAGAGCTTGTCGATCAGGTCGCCGGCCGGGCCCCCTCGGTTCGGCTCCGCCGCCGGGATCGCCAGCACGCAGCGCTGACGCGGGTGCCCGACGTCCACCTCGCGACCGCGGTGACGGACCCCCACGCCATCGAGCAGCACAAAGTCGTGTCCCACGTGTTTCCCCCGCCCTCCAGCAGAGCGCACGGCGGCGGGCTCGACAAGCGGTAACGCGGTTGTTCAGGAGTTCATCCCGCGACGCTGGCATGATCGGATGGCGTGGGTGAGCACAAGGAACGCATGCTGGGCGGCGAGTGGTACCTCGACGAGCCTGACCTGGCAGAAGACCGGCGGCGGTGCGGGCACCTGCTCGACCGGTTCAACGCGACCCCGACGGACGAGGACGCCGAGCGCATGAAGATCCTCACCGAACTGCTCGACGGCTTCGGTCCCGGGACGCGCGTCCTCCCGCGATTCCTGTGCACCTACGGCTCGTTGATCACGATCGGCGCCAACAGCTTCGTCAACAACGACGCGTACTTCATGGACGACGCCCGGATCACGCTCGGTGACGACGTGCGCATCGGGCCGCGCGCGCAGCTGTTGACCGCGCTGCACCCCATGGAGGACCACGAGATGCGCCGCGAGGGCTGGGAGCGGCCCCTGCCGATCACCATCGGCGACAACGCCTGGCTCGGCGGCGGCGTGATCGTCTGCCCCGGCGTCACCATCGGCGCGAACGCGGTCGTGGGCGCGGGCAGCGTGGTCCTCCGCGACGTGCCGGAGCGGACGTTCGTCGCGGGCAATCCGGCGCGCCTCATCCGGCAGCTCTGATAACCGTAAGCACGGACGAACGGTTGACAGTGGCTTACCGTTAGCACAGACTTACCGAGTGACTGCTTCCGCCGCGACCGTGCTGGACGCCCTGGGTGACGGCAACCGCCGAGCGATCCTGGAACGGCTGGCCGCCGGTCCGGTGCCCGTCGGCGTCCTCGCCGACCAGCTCCCGATCTCGCGCCCGGCCGTGTCGCAGCACCTGAGGGTGCTCAAGGAGGCTGGCCTGGTGGTCGTGTCCGTGGTCGGCACGCGCCGCCTGTACCGGGTCGACCCGGCGGGCCTGAACGTGGTCCGGGAGTACTTCGACCGGTTCTGGTCGACCACCATGGACAACTTCGCGGCGCTGGCCGAGGCCGAGGCCGCCAAGGGAGACAGCTGAGATGAGCACGGAAATCAAGGTCCACCGCTCGGTGAACGTGCCGTTGGCACCGGAACGGGCCTTCGCCCTGTTCACCGCGCGGATGACCGAGTTCTGGCCGCGCGAGCACTCCATCGGCTCCTCGCCGCTCGACCGGGTCGTCGTCGAACCCCACGTCGGGGGCCGTTGGTACGAAAGGGGAACCGACGGCAGCGAATGCGACTGGGGACGGGTCGGCGAGTGGCAGCCGCCGCACCGCGTAGTGCTGCTGTGGCAGCTCGGCGCGGACTGGAAGTTCAATCCGGAGCTGGAGACCGAGGTCGAGGTGATCTTCACCGAGGCCGCTTCCGGGGGCACTCTGGTGGAGCTGCGGCACCGGCACCTGGAGCGCTACGGCGACCAGGCGCAGACCATGTACGCGGTCTTCGACTCGCCCGGAGGCTGGACCGGCACGCTGACCGCCTTCGCTGAGGCTGCCGCATGAGCAGCGCGATGACCCTCGCCATGCGGGAACGCGCCGACTTCGCGGACTTCCTCGGCAAGCTCACGCCCGGGCAGTGGGACCTGCCGACGTTGTGCGAGGGCTGGACCGTCCGCGACGTGGTCGCGCACGTGATCAGCTACGACGTGCTCGGCTGGCGCGGAACCCTCGGCCGGTTGGTGCGCGGGCGGTTCAGCCTCGACAAGAGCAACGCCATCGGCGTCGACGAGTACGTGGGCGCCGACCTCGTCGCTCTCCTGCGCACTTACGCGCGCCCGCGTGGCCTCACCACCGCGTTCGGCGGCAGGATCGCCTTGGTGGACGGCATGATCCACCAGCAGGACATCCGCCGTCCGCTGGGCCTGCCCCGGGAGATCCCGCACGACCGCCTGCTCGTCGCGCTCCGGTTCGCGCTGTTCGCTCCGCCCCTCGGCGCGGGCAAGCAGGTCCGCGGCCTCAGCCTCACCGCGACCGATCTGGAGTGGTCGCACGGCTCCGGCCCGGAGGTGCGAGGCCCCGGCGAAGCGCTCCTCATGGCCATCGCGGGCCGCTCCGCCGCGCTCTCCGACCTCACCGGCCCCGGTCTGCCCCTCCTCACGTCCCGCCTCACCTGAATCCTCCCCCCGCCCGCGATAGCGTGGATCATCCGGGGCGAGGAGGGCGTGGTGGATGAGTGCGGAGCGGCGGGCGCTGTGCCTCGGCGTCGGAGCGTTCTCCGAGGACGGGGATGACGAGCCCGATCTGGATGCGTGGCAACCCTTGCCGTTCGCAGCCGATCGCGTCCAGGCAGTGCGGACAGCGTTGGCGGAGCACGGCTACCGCTGCGTTCAGGTGGATGCCAATGGATTGACGGCCGCGGAGCTCGGCGGGCGTGTTCAGGCCGCGATTCGTTCTGCCGGATCGCGCGATGTGCTGGTCGTGCACGTGTTGAGTCACGGCCACCTCGCTTCGAGCGGCGTGTACGCGATCGGAGCGGACGGGGCGCACGATCCGGCCAGCAGCGTCGAGACCTGGCTCAGCGCGGTAGAGGACTTCCCCGACCGGCCGTTCACCCTGTTCCTGCTCGACCTCTGCCACTCCGGCTCCGCCACACGGTTGCCGCGGCATCCTGAGGTCACCAGCCCCGACGAGCGCCGCGCCTGGGTCATCGCCGCAGCCGGTGCGAGCGAGCCCGCCTACGACGGCCGCTTCTCCACTGCGGTCACCAACGTCCTGGCCGCGATCCGCAGCGGTGGGCTCGACATCCACGCCAGCCTCGAACACGTTCCGCTCGGCACCGTGATCACCAGCATCCGCCGCGAGGTCGACCGCCTCACCGGCGACGGCTACGGCCAACGCGTCACCGCGACCCCGTTCGACGGCGAATACCCAGAACTGCCGTTCTTCCCCAACCCCGCCTTCCACGACGATCCACTCCGCCGCGCCATCTCCCGCCTCGACACCGCCGTGGTGCCGTTCGTCGACGTCCGGCTCGACGCCGCCCACTTCCAAGATCGCGCCTCCGGCCGAGGACCGCTGCGCGACAGGATCCGCGTCGGCTGCTTCACCGGCAGAGCCGAGGAGCTGTCCCAGCTGTCGCAGTGGCTCTCCGGCGACAGCGGGCTCTGCGTCGTCACCGGCTCACCCGGCACCGGGAAGTCCGCGTTGCTCGGAATCCTCGTCTGCGCCGCGCATCCGCAGCTCCGAGAGTCCACTGCGGGCCTTTGGCGGCACGTCGAGGGCCGACCGCCTCGCACCGAGAACCTGATCGCCGTGCACGCCCGCCAGTGCAGCGTCGGCGAGCTCACCGCGTCGCTGGCCCGGCAGCTCGGAATCGCCGAGACATCCGATCCGCAGAAGCTTCTCGACGCGATCGGCGACGCTCGCCCGGTGATCGTCGTCGACGCGCTCGACGAGGCCATCGCACCGGAGGCTGTCCTCAGGGACGTGCTGATGGTGCTGCGCCCGGCTTGCCGCTTGCTGCTCGCGATGCGCCCGTGGGACGAGTTCTCCGTGCCGCGCTCCTCCGCGGACGTGCTCATCGACCTCGACGCCGTTCCCCCGAAACGAGTTCGCACGGAACTCACCCAGTACGTCGCCGAACTCCTTGAGTTCAGCAACATCCCCTACCCGTCGATCAGGACCCTGTTCTCCGAAAGCGTCGGCGCCGCACTCGCCGAGGAAGACGGGCCGTGGGGCGGGTTCCTCCTCGCGGGCATGATCACCCACCACGCCCTGAAGACCGCGATGCCCGCGACCCCGGCCGGCGCTGATGCCTGGCTGAAGGCCACTCTCCCGCTGACCCTGCCCGACCTGTTTGCCGCCGAGATCGCCCCCGAACGCGTCGGCCCGTGGGGACGCCCCGTCCTCATCGCCGTCGCCCACGCCCACGGCGCCGGAATGCCCTCCGACGTCATCCGTCGCCTCGCCACAGTGTTCGCAGGTTCCGAACCCACGGCCCACGACGTCCGCGACGCCCTCCGCCGGGCCCGCTTTTACCTGCGCACCAAGCCCGACAGCGACGGCACCACCCTCTACCGCTTGTTCCACCAGTCCCTCGTCGACCACCTCCGCACCGGCGACCACAGCGCCCTGCTCGACCACCTCGTCGAGTCCCGGCGTTGGCACCAGGCAACGCCTTACGTCCTCCGGCACGCACTCCAGCACGCCGCCGACGCGGGCCGCGCCGATGAGCTCCTTGAGGACCCCGAGTTCCTCGTCCACGCCGATCCCCACTGGATCGACCTCGACCACGCCCGGTCCGGCCGCGCCCGCCGCCTCGCGATGGTGTACCGCAACTCCCAAGACCAGCACTTCGACGCAGATTCCGTTTCACGACGCCAAATCCTCGCCGTCGACGCCGCCCGCTTCCAGGACAGCGAGCTGAGCCGGGAGTTCGCCACGACCTGGAAGCCCCTGTGGGCCACGGGAAACCACACCAACCCGGCGATCCGAGCCGTACTCGCCGTCGAGCCCGAATGTCAGATCTACGAGATCGACTGCGCGATCGTCGACGGTCTGCCGCTCGCTGTCGCTGTCTGTTCGGATCAGTCCGTCCGCGCGTGGAACCTCGCGACCACCGAGCAGATCGGCATCGAAGGGCTCGCTGCCGGCCGGCCTCACGTGAGGTGCACGACACTGCACGGCCGGCCGGTCGCAGTGATCTCCAGCGGGCACGACACGCTTGAGGTTCGGGAGCTTCCGTCACTGCGACGACTTCGGCACCACCACGTGGACAGCAGCTCCCAGGGACCGACGGATGTCCTCGGTCTGAGCTGCGTCGTGCGAGACGGCCGCACCATCGGCGCGCTGGCCACGAAGAACGCGGTCCGGACGTGGGACCTGGACACCGGCGCCCCGTTCGGGCCCCTGATCGAGAGCGAGCATGCGCTTCTCGCCGCCACCATCGGAATGCGGGACGAGCGACTGATCGTGATCACCGTGGACTCCGGCGAAGGGATCACGGTCTGGGACGCCACGACCGCGGAACCGACGCCCGCTCCAAGCGCCATGTCCGGCCCTGCCAGAAGACTGTCCTCGACGTCCGCGGTTGCCATCGCCGACGTCGGCGGCCGATCGGTGATCATGGCGGGCAGCCCCGACGGAAACGTCAGGATGCACAGCCTGGAGACCGGTGAGCTGGTCGGCGAACTCGTCGATGCCCACGTCTACCCGGTGGACCAGATCCACTGCATGACCTACGAGGGACGAGTTCTTGCCGTCGTCGTGCGACACTTCGACACGCTCCAGGTGTGGGACGTGGTCGAGCGGACCCCTGTCGGCAGGCGGACGCTGTCCGACTCGTCGCTGGAGACGTATCGGGTGAGCAGCACCACCATCGCCGACCGGCCGACGATCGTCGTCGGCCGAGGACGGTGGATCCAGCTCTGGGATGTCGCCACTCATCTCGTCGCACCGGAACAGGAGGGGCATGTCTTCGGCATCCTCCGCATCGCCTGCGTCGAAGCGCCGTCCGGAATGCTCGCCCTGACAAGCGATGGGACCACCCTGCGCGTCCGGGCGCTGGCCTCGGGTGAATCCGTCCGGCGACCGATCGATGTCGACCTGTTCCGGGCTGATTTCGTCGCGACCGCCCTCGACGGGCATCCCGTTGCGATGACCCTCGCCGAAGAAACCAGCCTGTCCCCGCGTCCCCGGTTGACGCGCTGGGACCTGACCCGCGACAGCGCGGGGCACCCCCTGCCGGAGAAGCCCGGGGGACCACACCTCCTCGCTTCCTCGGGGGAGCGGCCGATGGCGCTCACCCGGGTCGGAGGCCGGCCGCTCATGATCACTGCCGAGACGGAGGTCGGCGGGAACGCCGGTGACGTGCTCCGGGTATGGGACCTCGCGGCTGAGCGGAGAGTCGCCAGCCTGCGTCACTTCTCCGCGAACCAGCTGGAAGCGTGCGCCTGCTTCTCGATCGGCGATCTGCCTGTTGTCGCGACGGTGGACAAGAGCGGGTTCGTCCGGATCTGGGACATCCACAACTTGACACCGGTGGGTGAAGGCTTCTCCAGCGGCGCTCCGACCGGCATCTGGCCCCGGATCATGGGCATCGACCTGGCGGGGCGACCGGCGGTCGTGGTCGTCTCACCCCTGCGTCGCGAGAGAATCGAGCTGAGGGACGCGCTGATCGGTGAAGTGCTGGCCACACCTCTGCCGGACCTGTCTGCGACAGTTCTGGCCTGCTGCGGCCAAGTACTCGTGGCAAGCACTGTCGATGGCAGGGCAGAGCGTCCGGTGACCTCCTTGTGGCTGTGGGACCTGGTCGACGAGTGCGTGCTCGACGAGATTCCGCTGCCAGGACTGGTTCAGGCCGCCCAGCTGCTGCCGGACGGGCGCCTGCTCGTGGGTGTCAACAGTGACCTGGTTGTGTTGCAGCGTAAGGAGAAGTGGTGACGCGCTTTCTGGGCGTGCACGGGATCGGCAACCACAGGCCGGGCCTCGAACCGGATGCGGCGGCGGAGAACCTGGCTCAACGGTGGGAGAAGGCGCTGCGGCGCGGACTTCCCGAGGAAGCCGTGATCGACATGCGGGTTGCCTACTACGCCCACCACCTTGCGCGGGGCATCGCTCAGGGACCGGAAAGCCTTGATGCGCAAGAACAACAGCTGCTGCTGGACTGGGCGCGCCATCTCGGAGCGCCGGAGGACGTTGCGCAAGGGCGGCTGACGGCACCGGCGCGCAGAGCGGCGGATTGGATCGCGAGGAAGTTCGGGCTGGACAGCGGGCTCGTGCGGATCATGGTGAGCGTGTTCTGCCGTGAGGTGAGGACGTACTTCGAAGACACAGCAAGGAGATCAGCGGCACGGGACGAAGTGGCCAACCGAATCGCCGAGCACCGGCCGAACGTGGTGATCGCGCATTCGCTGGGCTCGGTCCTGGCCTACGAAGCACTGTGGAGCCGACAAGAGTCCACAGTGGACATGCTGATCACCCTCGGCTCGCCGCTCGGCTTGCCGGATGTGATCTTCGAGAAGCTGGAGCCCCTGCCGGACAAGGGGAAGGGGCGACGGCCGCCGAACGTCGAGCGGTGGATCAACATCGCGGACCCCGGCGACATCGTGGCCATCCCACGCGGCCTGGCGAGCCGTTTCGACGGAATAGCAGCGGACCTGGAGACGTCGATCAACGTGTTCGACTTCCACAAGGTCAGCAACTACCTGGCGTGCTCCACGACCTCGGCGGCCGTCGCGGGTTTCTCCCAGACGGACACGTGACTGGTGCTCTCGCCGGTGAAGGGCTTGCGCGTCCAGTCCTGCCACCGCTCGCGCAGCCGTAGTCCGGCGAGCTGGGCCATGAGGTCGAGCTCGGCGGGCCACACGTAGCGGAAGGGAATGGAGCGGAGCTCACCACCGGCCCGAACGTAGTTGGAACTCATGGCCTGCGTGGCGAAGTCGTAGACGTCGTACGCCCAGCCGGTCGCGCTCACGTGGAACGGGAACACGTTCTGGCCGGGTGGCAGGCTGCGCAGCGAAGGGACGCAGACCTCGACAACGAAGCAGCCGCCGGGTTCGAGGTGAGCCGCGACGTTGCGGAAGCAGTCCACCTGAGCGGACTGCGTCGTGAGGTTCATGATCGTGTTGTAGACCAGGTAAGCCACCGAGAAGGTCCCGGCCACGCGGGTCGCGGAGAAGTCGCCGATCGTCACGTCGATCGCGTCACCGCCGGACTTGGCCCGCAATCGAGACACCATGGCTCGTGACAACTCGATGCCGTGCACCGGGATTCCGCGCTGCGCCAAGGGCAAAGCGATCCGGCCGGTGCCGATGCCGAGTTCCAGTGCGCGCCCGTCACCGGCGAGCGCGGCCAGGAAGTCGACGGCCGGGTTCACCGCGCCCGGCTCGAACATCTCCGCCGACGACTCGTCATAGCCCGCGGCGACGCTTTCCCCGAAGTAGCCGTCCTCCACAGCGTTACCGTATCCCCGCGGGCGAGCGGAGCGCGAACGATTTGACTCAGGACGGCCGGTCGAACCGGTAGATGTAGTGCAGCGCCTCGTCGATCGGGTTCTCCGGTTCGAGATCCGCCTCGGCGATGCGCGTCGCCCCGGCCTTCTCCAACGCGCGCCATGACGCGATGTTGGCCGCCACCACCGGAATGATGATGGCGGTGGCGCGCGGGAAATCGGCCCACGTCCGCTCGACGGCCCACCGGATGATCCGTGAGCCGACGCCGCGGCCGACCTGACCGAGATCGCCGATGAGGTAGTCGAGGGTGACCGCCTCGTCGGGCACGGGCACGACCGCGGACAGCTCGTCGAAGTCCTCCTGGTAGTCGGCGATCCGCGAACGCTGCATCAGGGCGACGGGTTCGCCGTCGACGGAGACCAGCCAGTCCTCCCCGGGCTCCTCACCGCGCGCGGAGGGACCGAAGTCGCGCTCGACGGCTTCGGGGGTGAACTCGTGGTACCACCAGCGGTGCACGTGCGGCGCGGCGAGCCAGCGCGCCACGAGCGGGAAGTCGTCGGAGCCGAGCCTGCGCCATGTGATCACGTCTGGTCCTTGAGCTGTTGTCGGCAGTAGCGCGCCTGGCACGTGCGCCCGCCGCACGAGCAGTTCGATCGCACACGTAGCGACCCTCGGGTCAGAAGCTGAAGGCCCGGATCAGCCCCGCGCCCTTGGCTGTCGACTCCTTGAAGAACTCCGCCAGCTGCCGGTAGTTCTCCACGAGGTAGTCGCGATCATCCGCCCCCCACAGGTGCCGCTGCGGGTAGACCTCCTGCTCGCTCATCTTCTTCGGGTCGAAGAACTCGGCCAGCTTGTCCGCGGGCATCTCGGCGAAGGCCTCCGCCGCGTACGCGACCTGATCGGGGTCCCACCCGAAGAGCGTCGCCTCCTCGTCGAGCGCTTCGCCGTCCTCGTAGATGTCCACGAGCACCTCGGCCTCGTCCAGCAGGAACTGGATCCCGGCCCAGGCCTTGTCGAGGTAGCACGACGCGGCGTCCTCGTCCTCGGCCAGCTCTTCGGCCAGCTCCGGATCCTCGAGCGCCTGGTCCAACTGCTTCGGGGTCACGCGGACGAACGACAGCACCATTCCCATGGACGAACCCTACAACCGCAGAAAGCACGAAACCGGCCGCACCGTGGGGCACAGCCGGTTTCGCGGGAACGAGCGTCAGATCTTCATGCCGTGCTCGATGGCCTCGATGATCCGCGGCCGCAGCTCGGCGGCGCTGATGATCGCGTCGACGGAGCCGACCTCGACCGCGCGCTGGATGCTGTGCACCCGGTCGAACTCCGACGCCACCTCGCCGAGCTTCTCCGCGCGGACCGAGGACTGGGCCTCGGCCAGCTGCGCGGTGAGCGCGGCCCGCTCGGCACCGCTGGCCGCCGACACGCGGGCCTGCAGCTCGGTGACCCTCGGGTCGGTGGCGGTGCGGTTGTTCACCTCACCGGAGAACACCACGGCCGCCGCCGGGGCGCCGCCGAGCACGGAGGCGAAGGAGCCCTCCAGCGCCAGCACCGTCATGTTCGGGTTGAGCGCCTTGGAGAAGACCACGAACGCACCGCCGTGGTAGCGCGAGATCACGCAGAACACGATCGGCCCGTCGAAGTTGACGATCGCCCGGCCGATCTCCGCGCCGTACTCCAGCTGGAGCTTGCGCATCGACTCCGGCGAGCCGTCGAACCCGGACAGGTTCGCCAGCACCACCAGCGGCCGGTTGCCGGACGCCGCGTTGATCGCCCGGGCGGTCTTCTTCGACGACTGCGGGAACAGCGTGCCCGCGGTGTAGGTGTCCGGACCGTCGGTGGGCGGGAAACCGCGGCGCGGCACGGACTTCGACTCGATGCCGATCAGGCAGACCGGCCAGCCGCCGATGTGCACGTCCTGCACCGCGGAGGTGTCGGCGTCGGCCATGCCGGCCCAGCGCTCCAGCACCGGGTGGTCCTGGTCGGACAGCGCGCGCATCACCGTGCGGATGTCGAAGGGCTTCTTGCGGTCGGGGTTGTGCTCGGCCGAGAAGATCTGGCCGACCGTGGTGAAGTCGCTGCCGACGATCGCGTGCGGGTAGTCGGAGACGTCGCGGGTGACCGGGTCGTTCGTCTCGGCCTTGCGCGGCGCCGCCTCGCCGGGGACGACGTAGGTGTGGTCGTAGTGCGACATCAGCACGTCGCGGGCACCCGCCAGGTTCGGCGCCCAGTACTGCGCCTGGCCGTTGGGGCCCATCACCCGGTCGTAGCCGCCGATGCCGAAGTTGTCCTCGGCCGAGACACCACCGGAGAAGTCCAGCGACTGCTTGCCGGTGAGCACCATGGCCGAATCCGGCGTCATCACCAGGATTCCCTTGGTGTGCATGAGCATCGTGGCTTCGGCGTTCCAGTACGGCTGGGCGCCGACGGTGATGCCCGCGACCACGATGTTGATCTCGCCGCCGTCCTGGGTGAACGTGACGATCCGCTTGAGCGCGGCCGCCACCCAGTCCATGTTCTCGGTGCCCGAGGTCATCGAGATCCGGGCACCCGCCGAGAGCGCGAACCACTCCAGCGGCACCTGCATCCGCTCGGCCAGGTCGAGCGCGGCGATGATCCGCGCGCACTCCGGCTCCGACAGCGCGCCGAGCGCCTTCGTCGGGTCGCCGAGCAGCACCACGCGGGTCACGCCCTCGGGGTGCCGCTCGGTCGGGGTGGTGACGACACCCGCGACGATCGCGGCGGTGTTCTTGCC
Source organism: Allokutzneria albata (assembly GCF_900103775.1). Taxonomy (GTDB): domain Bacteria; phylum Actinomycetota; class Actinomycetes; order Mycobacteriales; family Pseudonocardiaceae; genus Allokutzneria; species Allokutzneria albata. The sequence goes on from NZ_LT629701.1 coordinate 3,425,189, forward strand.
CTTCGGGCGGTCCACGGGGACGAGCACGCTGTGCTCGTCGAGGTCGTGCTCGACGAAGCTGCCGTTGGGGCCCGCGAGCATGTCGGTCAGCTCGTACGGGTAGACGTTGCCGCGACGCGCCGCGCGCAACACCTTCTGGCGGTAGTCGTCCAGCGGCCGCACCGGCTCAGTCGGCGGCTCCCCCACGTGCAGGGTGGCGCCGTTGCCCGGGTCGAGCGTGACGCGTGCGGCGACCTCGGTCAGCTCACCGGTGGAGGTGCGCCTGCGGGCGATGAACTGCAGCTCCTCCAGTCCGGCGCCGGCCGTGGTCGGCAGGATGCGCTGCACCAGCGTGTCCAGCTCGTCGGTGGTCAGCTCGGTCGCCGGCCAGACGTACATCATGATCCGGTTGGTGTCGAAGCGCTTGTTCTGCGGGCGCTGCGCCTGGATGTTGCGGATCGCGTCGAGGCCGGCGTTGATCGCGTCCTCCACCGCGGGCAGCGCGACCAGGCGGCCGTCGGTCTCGCGCAGCGGCGTCAGGTCGCGGACCTGGCCGAGCGCGAACAGCCGCTCGTCGGCCGGGTTGCTCTTGGCCACCGCCTTGAAGAGGTAGATCTCCTCGTCGGAGGACGGCAGGCGGGTGAGGTCGAACTCGCGCAACCGCTCCAGCTGCAGGCGCTGCGCGATCTGCGGGTGCAGACCGCGGATGAGGCGGTCCTCCTCGCCCTTGCGCTGGAAGGTGAAGTGGTGGTGCATCACCGCGCCGCTGGTGCCCGCGACGGTCGCGGTGATCCGGCGGACGCCCACCGGCAGCGAGTGCTCGGCGAGCATCTCCCCGAGCCGCACCGCCATCGCGTCGGCGTCCGGCTGGTCCTCCCACGTCAGGTAGAGGTCGGCGACCAGGCCGTCCTCCGGAACGTCGGCCGCGAAGGCGCCGACCGCGCCGATGGCGTCGGACAGGGCGGCGATGTCCACGGCGGTGGTGACCACGCGCGTGACCCGGTCGGAGGTCGTGTGCTCGGCGGTGACGAAGCGGCAGCCCGCGGCATCGAGCGCGATCACCTCGGACAGGCCGCGGTTGCCGTAGTAGCGCCGGGTCACCACTTCGAGCAGCGGCGCCTGGTCGCAGCCCGCGCGCCCGATCCGCTGGCCGATGAGGCGCACCAGCGGTTCGGCGCTGGCCACCATCGCCTGGATGCGGTCGGCGCGGTCCGGCGCGTCCGGGTTGCGGTCGAGGTAGCGCAGGTCGTTGCGCACGGCGGCGTAGACCTTGGCGCGGGCGCGGCGCAGCAGCGGCTGGGCGTACCAGCGGAACACCACACCGCGGGCCAGGTCGGAGACCGCGGGGAAGCGCACCTGCGTGGCCTGCACCAGGTGCTCCAGCGTCAGGCCGACGCGCTCGCGCAGCGGCTCGACGGGCGGCGATCCCGCCAGCCACTGCCGCAGCAGCTCGGAGACGACCGCGACATCGGTCGACATCCGTTGGTGCGCAAGGAAAATCCGGAAGACCGCGGCTTCCAGCTCCGGCGTGCGGTCCAGGTCGGCGACGCCGTAGTGGCCGAGCACGCGCTTGAGCTTGTCCTGGAAGCCCTCCGGCAGCCCGGCGCGCTCGACGTCGAGGCTCTGCAGGTAGCTGTGCAGGTACTCGCGCGGGCTGTGCACGGGGCTGCCCGGCTCGACCTCCAGCTCGTTGTTCGGCTTGTTCCGGCTCAGCTCCAGCAGATCGGCGAAGACCGTGAACAGCTCCAGCTCGCCCGGCGTCGGACGACCGTCCAGCTCCGAGCGCGCGGCGATGTAGTCGGTGAGGACGCGCTTGCGGTCCTGCGGGTCGCCGTCGAAGCCCAGCAACAGGTTGCGCAGGTCCTGCAGGCCGCGCTCGACGCGCTCGGCCGCGGGCAGCTCCGGCTGCTCGGGCAGGTCGATCTCGACCGTCTCGCCCGTGCCCTCGGCCTCCTCGGCCGCGGCACCGTCGGCGAGCGGCTCCAACCGCATCAGCGGAGCGCCGGTCTCGACCTGGCTGCCCACCGACACGGGGCACTCGCGGACCCTGGCGCGGAACGGCGCGCGCAGCACCGTCTCCATCTTCATGCTCTCCAGCACGAGGATCGGCGCGTCCGCGTCCACCTCGTCGCCGACCGACAGCGGCGTGGCCACCACCAGCGCGGGCGCGGGAGAACGGACGACGCCGCCCTCGTCACGGCTGATCCGGTGCGTCACACCGTCGACCTCGACCAGGTGGATCGGCCCGTGCGTCGCGGAGACCAGCCGGAAGCGACGGCCGTTGACCACGATCTGGCCGCTGTGCGCGTCGAAGCGGTTGATCTCGACGTCGG